>NZ_BATQ01000168.1 GCF_000739635.1 Verrucomicrobium sp. BvORR034
AACACGGCAACCCTGAGCACGCCACCTCATAGGGCGGGGCGTTTTACGTTTTACAGCCCGAGCTTCCGCTCCAGCGCCGCCTCCATGGCCCGCTCCACCAGGAGCACCGCCAGGGTCTGGGTGGCCTCGTCCAGGGCCTGATTCGCAGCCTTCAGGGCCCGCGCATCGTGGGGCTCCACGCCCAGCAGGCGCCTTACCTCCGCATTGCACTCGCGGATCTTCACGGTTTCCGCCGGCTCAAGCAGGCCTTCACACTGGATCAGGGCCTCGTCCACCGCGGTTGTTAGCTCCTCACTCTTGAGACGGGCCTCCGTCCAAATGCGCTCGTTCATGTCCTCGAAGGCGAAGTCCACGCTCTCCGCGATCATCTGCTCCACACGGGAGTCATCGACATCGACTGCTGAGTTTTGAATTTCCAGCACGGTATCCGCCTGGGTGGCGGTATCGCGGGCCAGCACCTGAAGGATGCCGTTGGCATCAATGGCAAACTGCACCCCCACTCGAGCACTGCCTTTTGGTCCTGCTGGGAAGGGAACAGCCACGCGTCCGAGTTCCCAGTTGTCCTTGGCCAGCTCCCGCTCCCCCTGCAGCACGCGGATGAGCATTTCAGACTGGTTGGCCACGGCATTGGTGAACATTTCCCCGGCCTTGCAGGGGATGGTCGAGTTGCGCGGGATGATCACATTCATGAGACCGCCAAAGGTCTCGATGCCGAGTGAGAGCGGCGTCACATCCAGCAGCACCACCTGACGCAGTGACCCTGCCAGAATGCCGGCCTGGATGACGGCCCCCATCCCAATGGCCTCATCAGGGTTCTGGGAAACATCCGGCTCCCGCTGGAAGATGGCCCGCACGGTCGCCCGCACGAGAGGCATGCGGGTGCTGCCTCCCACCAGAATCACATCATGCAAATCGGACACCTCGCAGCGGGCATCCGCCAGGGCTCTCAGGCAATGTTTGCGGGTGCGCTCCATCAGAGGTTGGGTGAGCCCCTCCAGGTCGCTGCGCGTCACCGTGACCTGCACGCTTTGCTGTTCGAGGAAAAATGGCAGCAACACCTCCGTCGAAGAGACGGAGGAGAGATGCTTCTTTGCCTCCTCCGCAGCGGCGATCAATCGCATGCGCTGGAGGGACTGAAGGTCATCGTAGGCCCTCGCCGGATCGAGCCCGCAATTGTCCCAGATCCACGCGGCCAGGGTGCGGTCGATGTCATCGCCGCCCAGTTGGGTATCCCCGGCGGTGGAAAGCACCTGGAACACACCGTCCCGCATCTCCAGCACAGAGACGTCGAAGGTACCTCCACCCAAGTCATACACGGCAATGCGACGGTGCTCCTCCAGCTTGTCCAGCCCATAGGCCAGCGCGGCTGCGGTGGGCTCCGCAAGAATCCGCTCCACCGTCAGCCCCGCCTGCTCGCCCGCCAGCTTGGTGGCATTGCGCTGAGCATCATTGAAGAACGCCGGCACCGTGATGACCGCCCGCGTGACGGGCGCCTCCAGCGCACGTTCCGCCACCGCTTTGAGGTGCTTGAGGATGTCCGCGCTCACCTGCACCGCTGTCTTGCCCAGGCCAGCGAGATCATAAGGCGGCTGCCACGCCGACTCCCCTGCCCGCCGCCCCATGAGGCGCTTCACCGAGGTGACCGTGTGTTGCACATCCACCGCCCGCTGGCGCACGGCCGCACTGCCCACCACCACCTCTCCGTCTGGTCCATAGTGGACCGCAGACGGTGTCATCCGGGAGCCCTCGCCATCCGCCAGGAGGATGGGAAACCCGCTGTCCACCACCCCCACAAGGGAATTGGTGGTGCCGAGATCGATGCCGAGGATGTAGTCTGAGGCCATAGCACGGGCACGTTAGCGCGGGGCGCAGTCGCATCCAGCACCAATGCACTGAATGCCTCTACATCATCAGTTGCAGCAGCCGTTCGCGGATCTGCGCCTGCCACTTGGTCAGGTAGGCCATGCGGGCCTGCAGGGCGGCGATTTCCTTCCAGGTCTCCAGACTGGCGGGATCCGACTCCAGTCGGGTGTCCAGCACAGGCAGCGCCGTTTCCATCTCTTCCAGACGGGAAGCGATGGCGGCGCCCAGCTCCTCCAGCCGTTCGCGCTGTTGCATTTCCTCATTGGCCAGAAGGGCCTTCGCGAGCGCGCTCTGGGCGCGGCTCTTCTTCTCCACAAACTTGGCCGAGGCATCCAGCGTCTGCCCGATGCTGGAGAACAGGCTCATCATCCGCTCATCAAGCGGCACGGTGCGCCAACTCCGGGCGGCCTCCGGGGCGGCGACTTCCAGGAGATGCTTCACCCGCTTGTCCGGGGCCTTCAGCACTTCATAAGCCGCATTGACCTCTGAGGCTTCGCGATCACTGCCACCGTGATCCGGATGCGCCTGTCTGCTTCGGCTCAGATAGGCCTGTTGCAAGGTTCCTTCGTCCAGGGACAGACGGGCAGGAAGAGCGAGGATATCAAAGGCGTTGGTCACAGGGCAGCGATTTTTCAGTCCACTCAGGATGAACTACCTGGCACTAGCAGTTGCTACAAGCATTAGCAAACCAGTGGATTGCAACATGAGCCAACTTGCAGAGGATTGCACGTCGCAGCGGGGTTTTTCGCCAAATTTGTGTTGGGCTGAATGACGCGCGGTATGATTTCGGGGTAAATGGCTGTAGCCGATCCTTCGAAAGCGAGCGCGTTTCCGCATCTTGGCAAACTCACCCCCCATCACCATGAAAACCGCCAAGGTCTCTCTTGCGATCGCTGCCGCCTCTGCATTGGTCGGGATGGCTTTCCTGATAAGGGATCGGCAGAGGGCGTCTGACCATCTGGCTGGTTCCAGCACTCCTTCCAAGCCACGGCCCTCGACCGAGTTCGCCCCTGTGGCGTCACAGAAATCAGATGCCCCTTCTTTGGAGCCGGGCGAAGCGAAGCGTTACCGTCCCGAACCTGTTTCTGAAGACGTGCGCCTCAAGGTGGATGCGCTGGTCCATCGTCTCAAGGATTTGCCTGACGAAGAGAAAATGCATGATCCGGAGCTGACCACACTCATGGATCGATTTTCCGAATTGCTGGATGCCGTTGCTGAAAACCCCCGCCTTGAGAAGGCAATGACAAGCCTGATGGGCACGAAGGGCATCGACCTCTCGAACCCTGGTTCGAAGCCCCATGAGCGCCCTGGAGTGCAGATACCCTTTAGCCGGTTTGATGATCCCGTGGGGCGGTCATGGCTCGAAGCAGTGGTGTCCGATGATGAAAAGCGGGTTGAAGACTGGATCGTGAACCAGTTTGATGGCGCCTCATTCGAGTTTGCCCTGGATCCGGACCTGAAAAAAACGAGCAAGGGCATTACCGTGACAGCTCCTTCCGCTGGCTCGAAAGAAGCCGAAGATTAGGTTCCCCCCGCCCGGGTTCAAGCGGCCGCTCGCGCCACGCTGACGGGGCGATCGCCATCATCAGAAACAAAGCGGAATCACGGATGACCTCCGCGCTGATCCCGCACTTACCCTGCTCGTCGGGGACCGATTGGGATCTTATTCATTGCCGGAAGCTATCCGCTTGCTGAGGATATTTCTGTGATCGTCCTGAAAACCCCAATTCAGGTAGATGGAACGCGCCTTTTCATTGTGGTGATTCACTTCAAGTCGAAGGATGGGGATGTTGCGCAATGCGACCCACGCTTCAGCAGCGACGAGTGCGCTCTTGCCTGCTCCCACGCCGCGTGCGGAAGGTTGTACAAAAAGTTCATCCAACAATGCAAAGCGCCCCCCGAACTCCAGGCTGAATCCTATCGTCAGGACGAAATAGCCGTGTGAGCTTCCACTGGGATCCTGGAGCAAGAAAATGGCTCCAAGGTTGGGACCAGCAAGAAGCAAGTCGAGTGCCGTGGAGGCGGTCACGCCGTCGTAGGGCAATTTTTCTTCGGCGTAGAAGCTCTGCATGAGTGATTGCACCGCGTTGATATCCTCCTGCGAAGCGAGGATCCAAACGAACTTGGGATCGGCCACATTCATAAGAGAACTATCGTTGATTGTCGGAATTCGGAGGTCAAGCTCCGTCTGAGACGGATCAACAAGTGCGCTAAAAAGTAGCACAGCCCTGTTTCGGGAGACGCACAAGGCAACGATTGGGAAGAGCGACTTATCGGATTGCACCGGAGCAGACCCATCCGACAACAACTCGCAATGACCTGAACTCACTCCTGTCAGGTGGAAGGTCAGGTCCATCCCGAAATGCGCAATCATTCATGCGTTTTTACGCAATCGGCACTTCCTGCAAGCGCCCTCAGTGCCTTCTTTTGCCAACCGGCCAGCATACATGAAATCCAAGCGTCCAATCCACCTCTGCGCATCTCTACTCATCCTTATTTGTGCGCTTAGCACATCGCCAGCGGAAACTCCAGAAAAACAAGTTCAGGAATCGGGAAAGCAACCTTCCCAAGCAGCTGCGGACGAAACTGTGAAGATATATTGCGCAGCCTGGAGGGAATCCGATATCGAGCAAAGGAGGAAACTACTTGAAACTGTATGGACTCCCGAAGGCACTTATACCGATCCTTTCTCGCACGTCGAGGGTCGCGAGGCACTTGTTGAACTCATTGGAGTCTTCTTAAAGAAGTTTCCAGGAGGCCAGATCGTGCCTTCAAGCCATGCGGACTTCCATCATGGCATGCTTCGCTTCACCTGGAAGTTCATCGACAGAGATGGGAAGACTGTCGATGAAGGGATGGATTTCGGCATCATAGGGATTGATGGGAGGTTGCAGAAGATCATCGGCTTCTTTGGCGCCCTCAAGCCTCCATAGGCAACGGGGGTCATGCGAATTCCTTCCAGCCGCCATTTGTCAGGCGGGCTTGGCTGTCTAAGCTGACGCCAACGCCCTCTTTCCATGCCCGATACCGAGTCAGAAAGCCCCTTCATTGTCTTCTTCAGCAAACAAAACGAAAAATGCTCCCGCTGCAGCCGCCCCATCATGCAGGGCGCCCTGCTCTGCGTGTACCGGGACCACAAACTGACTTGCACCGGTTGCGAGAGACTGGGGGACCACCTGCTGCTGCCCGCGGGTGATGTGGCCCTGACCCGCCGGGCCACGAAACACTCCAACGTCGCGCATCCGGTCTATTCACCCGAGAAGCGGCGCAATCGGTACGAGCGGCGCGGCACGCTCGTGGAAGCGCACGCTCTCCAGCTCGCGGAGGCGGAATGCGAAGCCGATGCGGCGGACCGTGAAGTGAAACGCGCCAAGGACGCCGTGCGACGGGAGAAGATGGACCAGGAGTACATCGCGGTGTTTGCGATGCGCATTCGTCAGCTCTACCCCTCCTGTCCCGAGGGGTTGGAATCAGAGATCGCGATGCACGCTTGTGAGAAACACTCAGGCCGTGTGGGCCGGCGTGAAACCGCCCGCGAGGAACTGGACGATGAGTCCCTGAAGCTCGCGGTTCGAGCCCATATCCGCCACACCGAGACGCCGTACGACAAGCTCTTCGAAAGAGGCTACAAAAAGGAACAGGCCCGCGACGCAGTGATCGACATCGTGAACCGGGTGGAACGCAAGTGGGCGGCCGAGTGAGTCAATAGAGCACCACCGCCCCCGTGCTGGCATTCAGCACGAGCGTGCGATAGTTCGACGGGAGCGCGTCAGGCGTGCGCTCCCAGTCGGTGGTGAGGGCGAGGGTCACACACCACTTCGGGGCCGAAGCACCGCGGGGCAGCGTCGTGCCGCCGTCTGGTTTGAAGGCAAACAGGGGCGGGGTGGTGTCCACATCCTCCACGGCGGAGGCGTTCACCAGGGGAGAGCGGGCCAGCAGGGTGGACCAGGCCTCCTGTTCGAGCATGATGGTGGATTTCTCCAGCAGGTTAACTTCACCAAAAGGCCTCCACTTTCCGGTGATGCGGTCCGGCACCATGAGTTGCCAGCCTTGGAAATAACTCTGCCCTGCACCCCCGCCCTCCTGCTCCCGACGGAGGAAGCGGACGCCTACCAGACGGTTCTCCCGTGCCGCCAGCTGCGCTGCATAAGCGAGCTCGTTGGTGAACCGCGCGGAAGACGAGGTGAGCTGTTGCGCAGAGAGCGCAGATCCAATGGAAGAGGATGAGAGGGCCACCAGCATCGCCACCATGGCGATGACGACCATCATCTCGATCAAGGTGAAGGCTTCACCACGCGAGGCCGGGGAGGAGGGATGCTTAGTTCTCACGGGATGACATCAGTTTGGCGGCCGGGATCTGCACTGCAGTGGAGAAGACGCGGAAGCCGAGTTTGAGATTGACCAGTTCGGTCTCCAGCTTCTTCACGTCGCTCTCGTACTCCGCCGCCGTGATGAAGACCTTCGTATTGGCCACCGTGCGCAACTGGGTGGCAAGCGCATCCGTGCCCGAACTGTCCAGCTTGGACCAGTCGCGCTCATCCAGGGCCACCAGCGTGAGGCGGATCATCGGAGGGAGTTGATGACGGCTGCGTTCCGCCATGGTGGTGGTGTCTGGCCACTGATGACGGCGGGTGTCATAGATGTAGTTGGGCGCGGCCGTGGTGTCCGCCCCTGTGTCCTTGCCAGGCATGGGCCACACGGGCTGCACGAAGATGGCAAGGATGTTCTCCGCGACCGGCTGGGAGTCTGCCGCCAGATCAGAACGGAACCAGTCATAGAGACCATTTTGGGTGTTCTGCGCCTCCACCCACGGGATCTTCGTAGAGGTGGCACCGCCGTTGGGCGGAGTGACCAGACGGTAGAGGGAGAGCTTCTCTGTGGGCTGGCGGAATTCCATCAGGCGAAACCGCTTCCTCTGCGGGTGGGCAAGGGTGTCTTCCAAGAACGCCGGACGCCGAGGCAGGTCGCTATCATAAGTCACATACCACCCCCAGGCGTTGAGCATGGACTCCAGTCCATAAGGCTCTGTGGAAGCAGGGTTGGGACTTCCGGGATCCAGATTCTCCCCCAGCGGAGCCTGGAAGAAGACGGCGTGTCCTGCGGCCGGCACTGTATTGCCCAGCAGGGTTGTGACGGGCCCGTTCACGTAGTGCAGCTCGGACTGGCGCTGGTAGAGCAACGGGTTGCCGTTCGCATCCAGCTTGTAGCCCCAGTACGAATTGAGCGTGGCTTGAGAAAGCCGGGCAGCAATCGCTTCAAAGGCAGCCCGTGCCTCCCGGAACTCCTCCGTCCGGGCCTTGGCACGGCCCCAGGTGATCTGGGTGTCTGACAACACCTGGGACAACACCATCATGAGCACCGAGAGCACTGCCACGGATACCAGGAGCTCAATCAAGGTGAATGCCGCCGTCTTGCGGGATGGGCAGTGGCCGGACATAGGGCGGATTAGTTGGAGGCCACAGCGGCCGCGCTGGCCGTCTTGCCCGTCTGCGCCAGGAGGGTCTGCGCACGCTTGCAGGTGGCGGGTTTTTGAAAGGCAAGGTCAGGATTGGGGCTGCTGGTGACCAGGATCTGCACCGCCTTCAACCTTGGGTTCGAGGAAGACATGCCCGGCAGCGGCTTCGCGTCCGTCACTGACACGCGTGCCGTAAAGATGGCGCTGGTGTCGCCCGTCTTCACCCGCGTGCCCTGGGCATCGAAGGCGTAGTCCTGCTGGCTCCCCTGCTGCTGCTGCTGGAGCACATCACTCCATTCCCGCATGCGGTAGTCTGAGGAAATAGACTGCACGATCCTGGCAGAGGCGGTAGTGTTGGAGGCCTCGCGCAGCGTGTCCAAAGACACGGGGATCAGCCCCACCAGGGCCACCAGCACGGTGGCGGCGATGCCGACGGCGATGGTGGTCTCCACCAGGGAGAAGCCGCGACAGTGAGTGAATTTCTTTGAAGGTGGCAGGGTCAGTTTCATGGCATGAACGTTTTGCGGGTGATGACGCGGAAGCGGTAGTAGTCGTCCAGGGCTCCGCTCTGGGTGGGGTTGGCGAAGTAGTTGGGAAGCTCCGGATCGTTAGGATCGATGTAGCGCTCGATGATGGAGGAGCCGCGCTGTTCTGCGGTGACGGCATCCTTGCTCTCATCCCACTCGTTCGCGGCGGTGGAACGGGCCTTCTTGAGCACCTGCACCCGGTAGTGCACGGTGAAGATGTTCGACTTGGTGGTGAGGCGGGGGTAGAGCTGGTTGTAGGGGGACTCGCGCACGTTGTCGCCGGTCAGCTCAAACCCGTCCTTCTGGCTGGTGAGGCTGCCGTTCCACCAGGTGACCATACTCTCATAGGTGGGCGATGAGCTTGGCAGCCCGTCGGCACGCGGGTAGTAGGTGCGGCCCGACATCGGCTTGGGTACGAGGAAAATATCACAGATCTCCGAGGCGCTTCGGAAGATGTCGCCCTGGTCGAACCGCTGGCGGAAGCCCTTCATGGTCTCGTCAACGTTGACGTCGTAGGTGTTCTCGTAGCGATACCAGTGCTCCCAGCTCTTGTAGCACTGCTCCATCTGGTCGGCCGTCACGGCATTGGTCGTGGTGTCCTTGGGCCAGGCGGATTCCGCGGGCAGCGCCGTGATTTTCACACTGCGGAGGGCGGCGTAGAGCCCGGTGTCCCGTTGAATGTAGGAGAAGGGCATGATCTGGGTGTTGAGATTGATCTTGCCTGCGGTGGAGAAGGGTTCGCTGATGGCATAGGGCTCCACCACGGGCATCCAGAACATGTCCAGGAGCAGGTGATCCCGCGGCGGGCGGAAGCCCCAGTGGTCCGTCTGAATGGGCTCCAGATTGGCCGCACGTACGCGCGAAGGAGGGTTGGGACAGAAGAGCAGCGTCTGCCAGGGCCCCACGCGATTGCTGTTCGCCGGGGTGGGATGAATGCCGGTGGGCAGCGAGCCAAAGGCCACGGCCGAACAAATCTGTCGATTGGGCGAGTACGTCCTCCCATTGGTTTCCTGGTTGAACCCGTCACGGGCAAAGTACCCGACCCTCACCCCCACCACGTCACCGGTGGCACCCGTGTCGTCCGGCTTGTTGATGTACGGCCCGTCTTCGATACGGCCCATGCCGCTGTCCCAATCACCAGGGCGGTTGGTGGCATTGTAGGCCCCATCCAGCTGATACGGCGCGGCTGGCTGGCAGTCCTGCCAGTAGGGAATGTCCTTGAGCAAGCCGTAGGGCTTGGTCACCTTCTTGTCGTTGCCGATGGTGTAACCCGCGAGCTGCCAGATGTGCTGCTTGCCGACCGTGTTGTAAACGTTGGCATTCCCGTGAATGCGGCCGTAGTGACCGGTGAAGGTCGTACCGGCATGACGCAACGTCTGAGCCTCCTCCTTCGTGGTGCTCTGGTAGTCCGGGTGAAGCCTGTAGTAGTCCGCCGGAATGTCCCGCAGACCGCACATGAGGCGGAAGTCGCCCTTCATGCTGGTGTTTTGCGCATTGGTGATGACCGACCGTACGGTGTCACCCAGGACGATGAGATAGTTCTGCGGATCATTCTTGTTGAAGCGTGTTTGGAGGTCCATGCACTCCTTGGCCACGGTCCAGTTCGCGTTGGAGGGCATGCTCGAATTCACCCGCACGGTCGGAACCGGCCAGGCCCCAGTGGGGGTGGAGAAGTTCAAGGTCGCCGATTGGATCAAAGTGGTGTCATCCAGCTGCCCGGCGGCGCCGCTGCCCACATGGGTCTCGATGGTGATGGGACCGCCCGTGAACTGGAAAGTGTTCTGCGTGGAGACATCCACGTCGACACTCACAAACGGGAACGAGTTGGTCTCATCCGCGCCGACACCGCCGATGGCGATGGATTTCATCAATCCGCCCCGCGCCCGGTAGAACTGAGCATGAAAGGAGGTGTAGGCGGTGGAGTGACCACCATCCTTGGCCGAACCCGCGGGCACCCAGACACGATTGACACCTGCCGCGGGAAAGCCCAGAGGCTGGCTGTTCACCTTCCAATTCTCCATGCCCTTGATGCGATAGCGCACGTTGGGAGAATAAGGCGGCATGCCCACCACCGGGGTGAAAGGCTGGAGCACGAGATAGGCGCGCATGCGTTTCGTCTTGTCGGCCTTGCTGTCGGCCGGGGCCACATCTTTGGGGCTGCCGTCCGGGTTGCTGTCCACCTCCGTGGCCATGAAGATGAGCGAAGCCTCGACCACCGTGGGAAAGCGGCCAAACGCCTTGAGCTTGGATCCAAAGGATTCTGCGGAAGTCCCCTGCGACACGACCGGCACGGCGGCGGCCTCCGCGAGGTACTCATTGTTCAGCCCAGTGTAGGCCCGCGGCGGGATGTAGTGGTACTTGGGCGTTTCATAGGGGTTGCTGGCGTTCACCCCCCAGCGAACGAGATCGAACATCTCCAGCAGCACCTGGTTGCGATTCATCGAACCGTACTTGTCATCAAAGGTGGCGGTGCCAAATCCGGGGATGCCCGCCTTGGTCAGCTTCTGCAGGTAGGTGAACAGGGTCTGGTTGCCCGCGAGCTGAAAATCCGCCGTGGGGCTCTGGGAAGAACCCTGCTTGCTAGAGTCATTCTCCCACGTCGAGGCGCGCTGGAAGGCACCCACCTGCCCGCCGGAGGTGGCACAGAAGGCCAGCAACTTGTCCTTGGCCGTACGCTTGGTGGTCTCCGCCTGGATGGGCCAAAGGGAGATGCGGGGACGGTTAAAGAGGTTCACCTCCGGAGCGCGACTGTGCGCGGTGAGGAAGAACCGCCCCGCTTCCAGATCCGATGCATCTACCGATCCGCCGGCTCCATTGGGAAGGCGATGCCCGGTGGCGGCATCAAAAGAAGAGCCATAGAAGAACTCATCCACCGAGGTGAAGAGACGGTCCCTCTTGAGCGGGATGCCGGTGGCACCGGTGACGGCCTCCGTACCGCCCATGGTGCTCTCCCCGGTCGCGCCCAACTGGACGCGGGGCAGCAGGTCATAGATGTTACGCAGCCAGGTCTGGTAGGATGTCTTGTTGGTCACCGTGCCGTCGCTCTGGACCTGCGGGAACTGGTAGGCGTATTGGGCATCAAACCCCTGGAGCACGGTGCTCAAGCAGGTCATGGCCGGATGACCAGGAAAGCGCTGAAACTCGTTCTGGCCCGGAACGTAGTAGGCGAAGTTCCGGTCGGACCAGCCCACGGCCTTCGGCACATCCCAGCCCGTGCCTTCACCCGCGGTGTTGATGTTGACCTTGCAGCTCTCGTCATCCGTCCAGAAGGCGATGCGTCCCACGATCGGATTGTTTCCTGTGACCACGTCCTTCTTGAAGGTGGCACGCCCGCCTTCACCGCCATCCGGCGCCACCACCGTCCCGTCCTGCAGCACGTAAAGCCAGCGCAGTGGCATGGGCATGGGCTGCTCAGCCGTCGCTCCGGGGGCAGCGACGGTGGAGGAAAGGCCGAACCCCGCCACCTTGCCTGCCGTGATGCCGCCAGAGGTGGGCAAAGCACTGGAGTCCAGCACGGGATACACGCGACGGACATTCCCATTCGCATCCAGTCTGGCGACGGGCTCGTTCAAGTCGGTGAACTGGGCGGTGTTTTGTTTCCAGTCCGTCAGCGTGCCGACTTCGTTGCTGGCATTGAAGTCGGCCCCTGCCTCGGACATCTTGTCTGAGGAGTAGAGCCTCCAGGCGGTCTCCAGCTTGGCCCGCCCTGCCACCGTGCCCGCCGTGGTGCCGTACACGCGAATCATGCCCGGCTGGGAGGCCCAGGTCTTGCTCAGCCCCAAGCCGGAGGTGGCCTCGCGAACCTGACCCATGACTATGCTCACTGGCATGTCAGTAAGGCTGCGCACCTGTGAGGTCTGGCTGAAGGCGGAGGAGGATCGCGCTTCAGAGGAGCCCATGGACAACAGAGCCAGCACCAAGCCCATGAGAAGGGCCACGATGGCGAGCACCATCACCAGCGCCATCCCGGTCTGCCGGCGTTTCCAGTGAATGAAGATTCGGTTGTTCATAGGATCGATGATTGGGCGAAGGCAGAAGGATCAGAGACGGCGGCGGCGGCGCAGCACCACGCCAGCGAGAGCCATCATGAGGAGGGCGGCGCGACCAGGCTCTGGCACCACCACCACCTGGATGTAGAGGCCGTTGAGGTCGGTGGAGAGCTGCCACTTCAAGTCCTCGCCGAGATCCGGCATGTCCAGCAGACCGAGAGAGCCGGTGAACTTGGCATTGTTCGGGTTCCCACCCACAACCACGTTGCTCCAGTCGATGAGCTGCCACTTGTCCAGCTCCATCCAGAACTCGGAGGTTTCGTTGATATCCGTCACCTTCAGCGTACCTCCCAGCACGATGGCGCTGTCACTCTTCAGCACGAGCACGTCATTGGTGGCCAGCGGGGAGCTCAGGTTCGAGTCTCCGCCAAAGTTCTCCACGATGTCGAACTCCAGCGTCCCCTGAAGGGTGATGATCCCGGTTCCGCTGTTCTGCAGGGTGAAAGACTGGCCGGTGCTGTCCCCAAATTCACCCAGCTTGCCCACCTGGAGGGTGGCCCCGCTGTTGATGGAGATGTTGCGGTCGGCGGCGGTCACGACCGAGCCTGTGCCGCCGAACCTCGCGCCCGACTGCACCGTGACATGCCCCGTGCCCGTGCCGCTTCCGGCAGTGTTCTGTACCAGGTAAGTCCCGCCCGTGACGGTCGTTCCGCCTGTGTAGGTGTTGGCGGAGGAGACCGTCACCGTGCCTGCGGTGCTTTTCGTCACCGCAGCACTGCCATCCAGGATGGCGGTCACGGTCCCGTTGCGCAGATCATAGGAGCTGGCTGTGAGCACTCCGGTGGAACCTTCGATGGTTCCATTCGTCAGCGTCACTGCGGCGACGGTCTCATTGTTGGTGCCCAGACTGAAGATCGCGCTGGCTCCGTTCACCGTCACGGCTCCGGTATCGGCGAGCACTCCGGCCGCCCCCAGCGCCAGCGTACCATCCAGAATGGTGGTGCCGCCTGTGTAGGTGTTGCCTCCTGACAGCGTCAACACACCCGCCCCACTTTTGATCAGCCCGCCACTGGAGTTGCTGCTGAGAGCCACGGTGCCCGCGCTGGCGGCCGTGGTGGCCCCACCCCCGTGCAGCGTGACCGTGAGCACATCCCCATCCACATAGCCGGTGCCGGGATTGGTGATGGTGAAACCTGTGACCACACCGTTCACCACTGTAGCCACCGCCGTGGCTCCCGTGCCCGAGCCACCGCTGATCACCACCACCGGGGTGTCCACATAGCCGGTACCGCCACCCGCCACAGCGATGCTGCTGACGCCGCTGCCGTTGGGCGCGAGCAGCGCCTGGCCAATCGTGATGTCAAAGCCCGCGGTGTCGATCTTTGCTCCGCCCGAATAGACAAAGGCGTTGGTGAGCCCGGTCATGAAGGTGGTGTTGGTCGCATTGGCCTTCAAGGTGCCGCCATTGAAGTTGAACAGGCCGGTGCCCGCCCCCTTGGTCACCCGGTTGGTCGTGAGGATGCCGCCCAGGAGGTTGACCGTGCCGTTGGAGGCCGCCCCGGTCTGGCCGAGCGCAAGGCCGTTGGTCGCCAGGTTGACGGCAGCGGAGCCGGAGAGGTTCAAGACGCCAACTCCATTCTCACCCACGAACATCCCACCGCTACCACTCAGCGCGGAGAAGGTGGCGGAGCCGCTGAGGTTGTACACCCCGATGGATCCCGCGCCCCCTGCTCCGACCGTCATGCGGTTGGAATTCACAAAGACATCACCAGCGGTCTGGTTGAAGATGGCGCGGTCGTTGTTGAAGGCTACCACGAACCAGCTGCCCGAGGTGACCGTACCGCCGCTCATGGACAGGGCAGCGAAGGCTCCGGCACCCCGCCCCAGGTGAAACTCACTGGTGGTGGTGATGCTCCCCGAGGACATCCTCACAAAGCCACGGCTACTGGCCACGGAGCCCACCGCAAAGCTGGGGCTGGTGTTCTTCGTGGCGTTCAGTGTGCCGCCTTCAACAGAGAGGATCGCGTTGAGGTTCGCGGTATCACCAATCGTGACCTGGCCGATGTTGGCTGTATTGAGGGCATTGACCGCCCCCAGCAGGCGGAGCGTCCCCTCGGTGACATTGAGGGTGCCGGTGAAGGTGCTTTGCCCGGTGAGGCTGAGCGTGCCCGTCCCGTTCTTCACCAGGCCAAAGCCGGTGCCACTGATTGCCCCGCCCACGGTCAGGGTGCCGGAGCCGTTGGTGGTGATCGTGCGGGTGGCGGACAGCGTGACACCGCCCGTGCCCAAATTCAGGTCATGGGCGCCGCCATAGACGAAGTTGGCGTTCCACACCATCGCGTTGTTCGTGCCCACCGTCACCGCACCACCGCTGGTGTTGTTGATCGTGCCTCCGTTGATGGTGAAGGTGCCGGTACCCAGAGCAGAGTTGCCTCCGCCTGTACCTCCCTGGTTGATGTTCAAGGTGGTGCCGGAAGACAGGTTGAGCCCGCCGGAGAAGGTGCTGTTGCCAGACAGGGTGAAGGCACCCGTGCCGGCCAGGGTGAGGGTACGGGCCCCGCTGATGATCGAGGAAATCACCGCGGCATTGGCGGAGTTGTTGGTCCACGTCTGATTCGCCCCCAGCGCGATGCTCTGGACAGAAAGAGTGAGTGCGCCCGCCCCGGAGTTGATCGTGATGCCCGCAGGGTCAACGATCGTGAGCACATTGGCCCCACCGATGCCCACCGCGTTCGGGGTATTGATGGTGAGCGACTTGATGGAGATGTCTGCCCCGAGGGTGGTGCTGCTTTCATTGGCCGCGCCGGTCGCGGAAAAGATCACCGCTGAAGTGCCGTCGAGCGCCTGGCCTGGATCCGTGGTCCCGGCCGCGTCACTGGTGAAGTTGGAGTTACCGCCGCTGAGGGCACTCCATACGCCGCTCACGTCTCCCTTCCAGTAGGCCACCTCAGGAGAGGTGCTTGTGAAGACATTCAGAGTCAGCGTATTCCCGCCGGTCACGCTGAGGGAGAGGTTGAATCCCGCCAGGGAGGCGGCCGCGAGTTCGAAGTTGGACGCACTGATGCCCGTGGCCCCGGTGATGAGCTGGTAGGAGCCCGCCCCGTAACCGGCAATGTTCACCAGGTTGATGGTGGCGACGCCGCTGGTGAAGGTGTAGGTCCCGCCGGTGAGCGCGACCTGGTCGCCTGTGGTGCCAAGGTCAAAGGAAAGTACATTCCCACCGGTGAGGGTCAGCCCGGCGGAGAGGGTGAGCGTCCCCGACTGGCCGTCCTGGAGATTGATGGCGGATCCGGCACCCGTCAAAGAAACGAGGCCTCCAATGGTTCCGTTGCCCCCCAGCGCCCCGGTGGTGGCCACAGTGACGGCCGTGTTGCCGAGACGACCGGTGATGCGCAGCAGGCCGCCGTTGATCTGGGTGGCACCGGTGTACGTGTTGTTTCCTGAGAAGGTCTGGGTGCCCGTGCCTGCCTTGATGATGCCGAGGGAGGTCGCCAGCCCGTTGCTGATCACCCCGCCAAAGGTCTCGCTGCCAGTGCCGGAGAGCGTCAACACCGGATTGCCGCCAGCGGCGTTGGAGGTGATGGTGATGGCTGATGCGTCGTCATAGGTCTTCAGCAGACCGGTGGTCTGGCTGTTGCCATTGAGGTCCAGAGTCGTACCCGCCCCCATGGTCACGGTTCCAGTTCCCAGCACTCCAGAGTTCGCGTTGTTCACCAGCAGCGTGCCGCCGGTGATGGCCAGGCCGCCGCTGTAGGTGTTGGCTGCGCCACTGAGGGTGAGCGTGCCCGCCCCGGTCTTGGTGAAGAGCCCTGCTCCAGTGATGTTTCCTGAGAGCGTGGAGGCGTTGCCATTCGTGTCAAAGGTACCCGCCCCCGTGAGGGTGACCGCCTTGGCCGTGGTGATGCCTCCCGTGGCGGCCTGCAGGGTGCCGCCGTTGAAGACGATGCCGTTGGTGGTGTTCCCGCCGTTGATCCCCGCCGTGGCGGCACGCAGGATGCCGCCGTTGAGATTGATCACGCCCGTGAAGGTGTTGGCGTTGCTGAGATGCATCGTGCCCGCTCCGGCCTTGGTGATGCCGGCCCCGCTCAGAACACCGGAGACCAGCAGATCTACGCCGGAGGCGGTTGCGCCCTGGGCGGTGGTGAAGGTCATGGGTCCCGTATCGCGCGATACCACGTTCCCGCTCACCGTCGAGGTGACGGTGCTGGCCAGGGTGGCGATGCCGAAGCCCGTGGTGAAATTGTACGCTCCGCCACCGGTGGAGGACATGGTGGCCCCGGTGAGGTTGAAGTTTGTCCGGTACCCCTGATTGCCCACCACCGTGTTGTTCACCGTTCCGCCCACCACGTTGACCGTGGAAACCCGGGTGGCATCGTTGTTGAACCCAAGCGAGTCGGCAAAGGACAGATTGAGCTGAGCGCCGGAGTTCACGGTGACGGTTCCTCGAACCGCACCCGCTCCGCCACCGGCCGACAGCACCAGCGTGCCGGAGTTCACCACCGTGTTGCCAGTGTAGGTGTTGATCTGGTTGAAGGTGGCCACTCCGCTGAAGACATCCCCGCCGATCACGCCAAACGTCACGCCGCCCGTGCCGCTGATGACTCCGGTCTGGGCGACATTCCCGTTGCCCGTGAAGGTCACTCCGAATCCTCCATTGGTCACGGCCCCGAGGGTCAGCAATGTGGTGCCGCCGATGGTGGGGTTCACGATATGGAACGTGGGGGCCGCCGTGAAGGTGGTGGCTCCAAAGGTGATGCCTGCCGTGCCGCTGCTAACATTCGCACCACCTGCCACCACGAGGCGCTGCGCCCCGATGGAAAGCGTTCCCAGCGTGTGAGTCACGCCCGCCCCGGCCGTGAGGCGGTCCGAGGTGACTCTGGCATCGCCGGTCACCGTGGTGTTGCGCCCAAAGTTCAAGGCGGTGTCATTGGCAAGCTGCAGCTCCCCGCCTGCCAGCGTCAGAGCGCCTGCCCCGAGCGCCGAGGCGCTGGTGGTAGCGCGCAACACCCCGGCGTTCACCGTGGTCGCCCCGGAGTAGGTGTTGACTCCTGAAAGCGTCACCGTGCCCAGCCCGCTTTTCGTCAGCGAGCTGGCTCCGTTGGCCAGAATGTTCGTGGTGATGGCGAGGCTGTCATTAAGCTGATCCGCGCGGATCACGAGCTCTGCACCGCTGGCAGCCTGGATGCCCGTGCCGCCCGAGAGGGTGGCCCCACCAGCGACATTGCCTGATTTCAGGATGCCATTGACCGTCAGGGTCGCACCAGTGTTGAGGGTGAAGCCTGTGTTCCCGCTGAGGTTCAAGGTGGTGAAGGTGGCCGTGTCCTGAGCGGTGACGGCTCCAGTCGTCTGCACATGCGTTCCAGTCAGCGTGGTGCCTCCCGCAAAAGTAAAGGCCCCGGAATCAAACCCGTACTGGAGATCACGAACATAGCCGGTGGCATCATAGAAAGCGTAGGCGCTCCCGCCGTAGAACGTGCCTTGATCGATGAACGACCCGGCGGGGACGCCACTGGCAAGGACAATCTTGTTGGTTGTGCCGTTGGCACCTCCAGAGATCACAAAATTGGCCGCGGCCCCGGCGGTGCGGACGAAGGAGGCAAACGTGAGCGTGGTATTGCCACTGCCTCCATAAGTGGAGGTCACCGTCCCCTCGCCCACTGAGAAGATCAAAGCCCCCATGCCCTGGCTGCTGCCAGCCGCTTCGTTGAACTCGATGCCACCGGTTCCTGCAAAGGTCAGAGCCGTACCTGTGATGCCATTCAGGGATCCCGTAGTACCGTTGCCCACCTTCAAGAGACCGCCGCGAACGGTCGTGAGGCCGGTGTACGTGTTGGCTCCTGTAAGCTGCATGGTGCCAGCGCCTGCCTTGGTCAATGCTCCCCCTGTGGTGACACCTTGGGCCCAAACCAGCCTGGCAGACACCAGCAGGTCTGTGCTTGCGCTCGCAGTGGCATCTGCCACCTGAAAGGTGATGGTCCCGTTCAGCATGACCCCGTTGGCCACCGTATCCGCCACGTCCGTGTTGATCGTGGATACGCTGGTGCCACCCACAGTGACGGTGTTGGACAAGATGATGCCCTGATAGAGGTTGCTGAAGCCATTGCCGGTGGTCAGCGTGCCGCCGTTCATGGTGATAGGCCCGAGGGCATTTGCATCCCCTCCACTCACTCCGCCGCTGACGGTGGTCACGGCCGTCCGAACCACGCCGCCCTGATTGATTACAATCCGCAATTGTGGAGTCGATGTGGCATTGCCCATGGTGTTGCCATTGGCCAGGAGCAAGGTTCCACCACTGTTGACGGTCAAGACGCGTCCCGCAGTCTGGGTGTTGCCCAGGGCTGTTGTCGTGGGATTTGCCGCGTTGCGATTCAGCGCCGTGGTGAGGGTACCGCCATCCACCACAATGTTGCCTGTGAACGTACTGAGAGCGTTGAGCGTCAAAGTGCCTGTCCCTGTCTTGATCAGATTTCCCGCTCCACTGATCACTCCGGTGAAAGTCGTGGAGGCATTGTTGGCCCCGACGATCAGGTTCACGTTGGCGGTGTTCACATCCGTCAGCGCGAGAGCTCCGCTGCCTGCGAGACCACCCACGTTGAAGTTCAGCACACCCCCGCCGAAGGCCACACCGTTGGCCACGTTGTTGGTCAGGGTGCTGTTCTGCACGGCATTGGCATTCGCGAGCCGGAGCACGCCAGCCGTGACGGTGGTGGCACCCGTGTGAGTATTGGCCCCGGCCAGCACCCAGGTGCCTGCGCCGGTCTTCGTAACGCCCACAGAGGTCGCGCCGCTATTGGAAATAACTCCGCTTAAAGTGCCTCCGCCTGCGCCTGTCAGCGTCAGGGCCTTCACCCCGGCCGTGCCGCCAGCGCCGCCGCTGATGGCCCCTGCAAAATTGAGCAGGGCCGTCGTGTTGTTGTTGGTGAAGGTGTAACTCTGGGTGGTGGCATCTGTGCCCAGCAGGAGGGCGGCATTGATGAGCTGGTTGTTGATGAGGGCGGCATTCATCGTGATGCTGCCTCCGTTGCCCAGCGTAAGCGTTTGACTGCCCACCGCGTCTGACCCCAGCACATAGGCGGAAGCCTGATTGGTGTCGAAGATCACCGACTGGATCGTCACCCCGGCACCGAGATTGATGACCGTGTTACCACTGCCTGCACCATTGAAGGTGGCGGCATCTCCTGCTCCTGGAACGGCATTGATATCCCAGTTGGCAGCACCTGCCCAGGTGTTGTCCTGGCTGCCGTCCCACACGCCTGTCGCAGCCTGGGCGAGCCCTGCTGCACCCAACGCCGCCGCGAGAAGGATGGCCACCACAGCGCGCAGGGGACGCCGCGTGGTATCATTTCGCCAATCGCGATTCCCGACCGTTGTCAGGCTCGTCATGGCATCATCATTACATTGGCAACTGCGGAAGAGCATTGAAGGGCAGGTTGGAGTCGTTCCTTGAGGATTCAGTGAAGTAACCTGGATCATAGGGAACCCAGGCCCGGTCCGTCTCTAGAACATATGTTCTACCGGGCTCGGGAGCGGCAGGCGCCACACCGCACACAGATGGCGAACGCCCTGTAAAGATGTGAATGCCTGCATGACACGATCATCGCGGCCCCGTGTCGAAATGGCTTGGACCCGTCAGTCCACTTTTGGTATGGATCCGCCTTCCCCGGACGAACCATCCTCCCCGCCCTTCGTTTTCTATTTCATATAACCCATGCTCCGCACAGATCTATGAAGCCTGACGGCGGCGCTTGCGGAAGGCCAGCGGCGTCTCACCCGTATGGATGCGAAACTGCCGCGTGAAGGCACTCTGGTCATAGAAGCCGTTGTCCTGGGCCACCTCCGCCACCGTCTTGTCAGAGCCCAGCAGTTCATCACTGGCCGCCTGGATGCGGGTGCGGATGATGAACTCCTGGACACTCATGCGGAAGATCTCTTGGAATCTCCGGTTCAACTGCCGCTCGGAGATGCTGGCCAGACGGGCCATGTCCTCCACAGGAATGCGATCCCGGTAGTGGGCATGGACATAGGCCACCACCCGCTGGACCTGCAGGTCAGACGCAGCACTTCCCGGCGCACCAAAATAAGGCCGAACGATCCCCATCACCCCCACCGCCGCTCCGGATGCGTCGTAAATGGGCAGCTTCGTGGTCAGGAACCAGTCCTTGGCCCGGGTGCGGGCGTACAGGGCCTCCACCTTGTTGATGATGGGCTGCCCGGTGCTCATCACCCGAAGATCATCCTCACGAATGACGCGGGCCACAGTGACGGGATGGATGCTCTCATCGCTGGCCCCCAGGAGCTCCTCCTCATCTCTCACCCCGATCCTGTCCAGCGTGCCCCGGCTTACGGCGATGAACCGGCTCTCGCGGTCTTTGGCAAAGAAGTCTGTGTCCGGCAGGTACTCAAACAACGTGCCCAGTTGCCGGGCCACACCGGGCTGAGCCAGGAAGCGCGCCTGGAAGTCGCGGGGCGACACCTTGGCAGCACTGCCTGAGGTAGCGTAGGATTCATGGCTGCGGAAGGGAGGAGAAGGCAGGCTGATGCTCATGCGACTGCTGGGTGAGGGGCGACTGCGTGCTTTCGGTCCCTTCCTCCAACCCGCGCCCGACAGGTTCGATCACCAGCGTAAGCTGACCCGCCGTGGGTCTCTACAGAACGAATGTTCTGTTTTTTCGAAGTCTGGTATGATGCAGAATCGACGTTTCATATTCCCCCTCCCGCCATGCCAGACAACCACCCCCGCCGCCCTTCCCTGTTGATGATGCTGGGAGCGGCATGGATTCTGGCGGCGCTGACCGGGGTCTGCCGGGGGCAGCTTCCCATGACTGGAGATTCCCCGTGGCTTTCCCGCGTGTGGAAGGTGGATGACGGCCTGCCGAACAACGATGTGACGGCCGTGGCCCAGGCGGCGGACGGGGCCATGCTCTTTGCCACACCCAACGGTCTGGCCCGCTACGATGGCTGGCGCATGCAGGATAAGACCAGCCTGCTGGAGGGCATCCCCAGATCCGGGGTCAAAGGCCTGCTCTCCGCCCGGGACGGGGCCTTGTGGGTCATCCGGAAGGACTTGAGCCGTCACAAGGATGGGATCACCACCGTCATCGACAAGCAGGACGTCGGCTCCGCCCGGGGCCCGAACGCTTTCTTCGAAGCCGTGGACGGCACGATCTGGATCAGCTACGAGAATGGCTGGATCTTCCGGGTGGAGAGTGGGCAACTGCACGTGGCTGCGGTCGCGATCGGCTACAGCCAGCCTCATCAGCAACCGCCCGTGACCATGGTGGCCGAGGCCCCAGACGGCACCATCTGGGCCACGGGCCCGCAGACACTGTCGAAGTGGGACAGGGACCGGTTCGTGAATGTCGCGTCTCTCCCCACCGGGCCCAACATCGTGGCGGGGGCGAGAGACGGCGGCGTGTGGATCGTCAACCAGGGGGAACTGCTGCGGTTCACGGAAAAACAAGGCATCACCCCTGTGGCCCGGTTGACGCCCCAGCCCCCCGGTTACCGTCCGTTTGCCCTGCTGGAAGATGCGCGGCACCGGGTGTGGATTGGCAGCTACGTGGGAGGCCTCTACTGCTGGGAGGACGGCAAACTCCAGACGGTGCCCATCTCCAACTCAGACGTGTGGTCGATGAAGGAGGACCACGAAGGGAACATCTGGGTGGGCACGGGCGGAGGGGGCGTGTGTCTGGTGCACCGGCGGCTGCTGGAACTGCTGCATGAACCGGAGTCGCCCGTCTCTCAGACCGCGCGCAGCATGTGCCTGGACCGCCAGGGCAACATCTGGATGGCGATGCAGACAGGAGAGCTCTACACCCGGCAGGCGGGCCAGTGGAAGCATCTGACCGCCCCCCGGGACTGGCCCGGCCCCCTGGCCACCTGTGTCACGACCGATCCCTCGGGCAATGTCTGGATCGCCTCCAGCCAGGACAGACTGGTTCGATGGAATGACAACCAGTTTCACGTGGAGCCACTGCCACCAGCATCCCCGGGGAAATCACGCATTCGCGCCATTCACGCCTCCACCACCGGACGTCTCTGGCTCTTCCGCAGCGATGCCGTGGTCACGGGCTGGCCCGGACGCTGGCAGCAGCTCCTCACACCCGGTGGATGCGGAGACGTCACCTCGCTGGTCGAAGCGGGAGAAGAGACACTCTGGGGCGGCACGAACAAAGGCCGGCTGCTCAAGCTCACACCCACAGGGGTGGCAGATCTCACGCCTCCCGGTCTGGCGAGCAACTCCCTGCGCACGTTGTTGAGCGCACAGGACGGTGCGCTGTGGATGGGGACAGATGGCAGTGGCATCTGCCGATGGAAGGACGGCAGGCTCTCCGTGATCGGACCCGCACAGGGGTTGCGTCATGAGGTTGTCTCCCAGATGGTGCTGGATGGCAGGAACCGTCTCTGGGCGGCCGGAGACCGGGGCATCTTCCTCCTCGCCATGGAGGACCTCAATGCGGTTGCCGACGGCGTGAAACCCACGGTACGCTGTCTGGCATTCGGCACGGACGATGGCATCCCCAGCATGCAGGCCAACAGCGGCTACCACCCCAACACCCTGACGGACGCCGACGGACGCATCTGGTTCGCGTCCCGCAGCGGGGTGGTCATTGCCGATCCCTCCGTCCCGGGTGGCAACACAGCCCCGCCACCGGTTGGTATCGAGGAAATAGCAGCCAACGGCACCCTGGCATGGGAGAACACCCCCGCGGCGGGCCAGACCGTGCAAATCGGCCCGAGCATCCAGAGCCTGCGGGTGCAGGTGAGCGCGAAGAGCTTCACGGCGCCGGACAATGTGCTGCTCCAGCACCGCCTCTCCGGGGTGGACGAGGATTGGGTCAGCACCCCGCGCGACCGGGTTGCCGTGTATCACAGGCTGGGTCCTGGAAACTACACCTTTGAAGCCCGGGCGATGAACAACGACGGTGTCTGGAGCCGGAAGAATGCCGTCATGGGCGTCATCATCGCGCCCGCGCTGTGGGAGCGGACGTGGATCCAGGTTCTGGCCGGGACCCTGGCGGCAGGGATGCTGGCGCTCGTGGTCAACGCGATCAGCACCTGGCGCATTCGCCGGCAGAATGAAATCCTCAGACACGAGGTCGGGCTGCGGGAGGAAAGAGCCCGCATCGCGCGCGACATGCATGACCAGGTGGGCGCCAGTCTCACGGAGCTCTGCATGCTGTCTGATCTGGCTCAGGAGGACCGGAACAATCCCGCCCACCTGGACCGCCTGGCCCGCACCGCTCGCAAGGCAGTCGCGGACATGGATGAGATCGTCTGGGCGGTGAATCCGGAGCACGATGATCTGGCCAGTCTGCTGGACTACATCGCACAGCAGGCGCTGGATCAGACGGGCCCTGCCGGACTGCGCTGCCGGCTGGACATTCCAGAAGCCTCCCCCAACAGGGCTCTCACGGCGGACTTTCGTCATCACACCCTGCTCATCGTGCGTGAGGCCGTGAACAATGCCATCAAGCATGCCCAAGCCACGGAGGTGCGGATCCAGGCCAGCCTGGGCGGGCAGTCACTCTCCCTTTCCATCACGGACGACGGGCGGGGCATAACCTCTCAACTACCGGCCGCACCGGGCAACGGGCTCAAGAACATGAACGCCCGCGCAGCAACTCTGGGCGGCAGTTTGAAGGTCGCCAGTAGCACGGAAGGCGGCACTGCTATTCACCTCGAACTTCCCTGGCCGCAACGACCACCTCTCACATGAGCCATCCCCAACCTGTCACCGTCATGCCCATCCAAGTATCCATCGTTGAGGACGACAAAACCACCCGGGAGCACTTGATGTCCATCATCAATCGCGGTGAGGGGCTCGTGTGCACGCGGGCTTACAGCTCTGCGGAGGAAGCCATCCGCGAGGTCCCAGGAGCCCCTCCTGACGTGCTGTTGGTGGACATCAATCTGGGCGGGCGCTCAGGGATCGAATGCACCGCCGTGCTCAAGTCCACCCTGCCCAAGCTCCAGGTGCTGATGGTGACCACTTATGATGACACGAAGATGATCTTCGAAGCCCTGCGCGCCGGAGCCAGCGGCTACATCCTGAAGCGCACGCCCGCGGCTGGCATCGTGGAGGCCGTGGTCGAGATCCACAACGGTGGCGCGCCGATGTCCGTCCCCATCGCCCGCAAGGTGGTCTCCCACTTTCACAACGAGAGCCGCCGCGACGTGCGGGACCGCCCTGAGTTCTCCGGGCTCACACCGCGGGAGTTTGAGATCCTCACCCAGCTGGCCAAGGGGCTCCAGTACAAGGAAATAGCCGACCAGCTTGGGATCAGCACCAGCACAGTGCGCGGGCACCTGCACGTCATCTACGGGAAGCTCCATGTGCAGACCCGCACGGAGGCCGTCATCAAGTATCTGGGCCACCGGTAGCCACCGCCTCCACCACCCGCCCGGGCTTCAGCTCCCGGGAGAGCCGGCGGTACTGCCGGAAGGCCAGCGGGGTCTCCCCTGTGTGGTTGCGGAAGTGCTTGGTAAAGGAGCTCTGGTCGTAGAAACCGTGCTCATGCGCGATCTCCGCCACCGCCTTGTCCGTCACCAGCAGATCGTCACTGGCCGCCTGGATGCGGGTGCGCATGATGAACTCCTGCAGGCTCATCCGGAAAGTTTCCTGAAACCTCCTGTTGAGCTGCCGCTCTGAGAGATGGGCAATGCGGGCATACTCGGACACGGGGATGCGCTCGCGGTAGTGCTCATGGATGTGGGACACGACCCGCTGCACCTGCACATCCTGCACCCCGCTGCTGGACCCGGGGCGATACGGTCGCACAAAACCCATCACGCCGATAACCTCCCCGGCGGCGTCATAGACTGGGAGCTTGGTGGTGAGGAACCAGTCCTTGGCCCGCGTTCGGGCAAAGAGGGCCTCCACGCGGTCCACAATGGGCTTGCCCGTGCGCATGACGTGGAGGTCATCCTCCCGGATGCTCCGGGCCACCGAGGGCGGATGAATGACGGAGTCCGCAATCCCCAGATACTCCTCCTCCGCCGAGGCCCCGATGCGCCTCAGCATGCCCCGGCTGATGGCGACAAAGCGCCCCTCGAGATCCTTGGCAAAGTACTCCACATCAGGCAGGTACTCGAGAAGATCGAGAAGCTGCCGGGAGTTGCCCAGCCGCTTGAAAAAGCGGGACTGGAACGCGAGCCCGTCCTCCTCCTGAGAAACGCGGCGGGGGTTCCTTCCTACAACTATTTCATCAGGCAGTCTCTTCATCTTGGGGCACTTTGCCCCGGACCGGCTGGACGAGCGGACCGGGCACGACACCACCTTGAAGGGGAAGCGCCTCCGTTTCTTGGTGAATTCCGACAAGCCGTTGGCAAAGTCGGACACATTGTGGAGGGGAGGAAATTGCGACTGAAAGGCGGGAGCGGGCCTGAAGAAGCTTTAGCCAGTGCCTCCTCACGTCGACAACTACGACCGCTGATTTTCACGATTTGGCAGAAGTCATCACAAACAGCCTCTGCATCCGCACACCGCCCGACGGCTCACCCCTCAACTCTCACCCACTGGTTTTTGATCATCAACCACGCAGCGCCCCTGTAGTTGTCGACGTGAGGAGGCACTAACTGCTGCGTCTGCAAGGCACATCCCTGCGCATGAATCTCCAGGTTTCAAACCGCTCTTCCTCTCCCCTCCCAACACAGGTCCCCCCTACCCCGTGATTCGTCGCCGCCGCCGAAACGCCAGGGGCGTCTCCCCGGTGTGCTGGCGGAACTGGCGGGTGAAGGCGCTCTGGTCGCAGAACCCGTATTCCCCGGCGATCTGGGCCACGGACTTGTCTGACACCACCAGCTCATCACTGGCCGCCTGGATGCGGGTGCGCATGACGAACTCCTGCACGCTCATCCGGAAAGTTTCCTGAAACCTCCGGTTGAGCTGGCGGTCGGAGAGGTGGGCGATCCGGGCCAGGGTGGAGACGGGCAGGCGCTCGCGGTAGTTCTCGTGGATGTGCTCCACCACGCGCTGAAGCTGCTGATCCTCCACCCCACGGCGGGCACCGCCGCGATAGGGCCGCACGAAGCCCATCACGCCGATGATGTGACCATGTTCGTCATAGACCGGAAGCTTGGTGGTGAGGAACCAATCCTTGGCCCGTGTCCGGGCAAAGAGCGCCTCCACGCGGTCCACGATCGGTTTGCCCGTGCGCATGACGTGGAGGTCATCTTCGCGGATCGCCTGGGCGATGTAGGGCGGGTGGATGGTGGAGTCCAGCACCCCCAGATAGTCCTCCTCCTTCTCCCCGCCAAACCGCTTCAGCATCCCGGCACTGATGGCGACAAAACGGCCATCCGCATCCTTGGCAAAGTACTCCACTTCAGGCAGAAATTCCAGCATGGCGCGGAACTGCTGGTTGGTGCCCATGCGCTTGAAAAAGCGCGCTTGAAAAGAGCGGGGCGTGAGACTGTTTCCCGGGTGGCTGGGTTTCTTGGCAGGTTCTGCGGCACTTGGATTGGCTTTCATGACAATGAGCGGACGGCCTCCAGCGCGACAACGACATCCGTTGTCCCACCGGGAGCCACCCCTTCCGCAATTAAATGGTATGCCGGAACAAATTGCCAGCAAATCCCAGTTGGGACGCCATTTCCCCCTCCTCCTTTTGGTCCATTGTGAGTACCCGCCCCAGCCCCAAGAAGCGATCACTTCTGACGCAGGTCCAGACAGACAACGCGGTCTTTCCGGCGCAGAATGAGCCTGCCTTCCGCGATCAAGGGAGTGGGACACCAGAGGGCTTCCACCTTGGTGCGCCCGGAGAGATGGTAGGCAGCGGGGTCTGCTGCGATGCCGCGAAGGAACATCCCATTTTGTTCGAGACTCCAGAGGCGGCCGTCTGCCAACACGGGTGAGGAGATGGTGCTTTCCACCTTCTCGTCCCAACTCAACGCCCCGTTTTCCAGGCTGGCGCAGAAGTGGCGGCCGCCCTCCATGAGATAGATGTGTCCGCCATAGATCACGGGGGACGAGGAATAGCGCGAAGCAAGCCAGAAGTGACTCCACTGCCGACTGGGAGGACCTTCAGGTTGCGCACGGAAGGCCTGCAATCCAGCCTCTTTATCATCACTTAGGAACACCAGCCACTCCCTCTGAACCACCGGCGTGGACGGTCCGCCGCCGGGCAACTCCCAGCGCACTTCCCCGGAGGCAGGATCCACTCCGCTTAGTTTGTCTCCGGAGGCGCACAGCAGCACGCTCCCTTGAGATCCAACCTTCCACAGCACGGGGCTGGAGTGACCGCCCTTAAGCTTGGGCTTCTGCCAGAGCACGGCACCATCCCGCGTGGAAAGACAGTAAAGCCCCTCCGCGACATACCACAGCTTGTCCCCCTCCACCAGAGGCGAACTGCCCTGGCTCTTCCCCACCTCGCGCCTCCAGCGCACGACCCCGGTCTGCGCATCCACCGCATGCAGATGGGTGCTGCCCAGGGCGTACACCGTGCCATCAACGACCGTGCAGGTGGAGGATGCAGCCCGGTCCACCAGCTTGCCGGGAGCCTGGTATTTCCATAGCGCGCTGCCGGTGGCCAGATCCAGACAAAGGATCACATCCTGCGCCTCCTTGACGGTGGCCGGAACGAGCTTCAAGAGTTTTTCCTGAACCTCCGGTTTGATCCCGGCATCCGTCAGCCATTGCACCATCTCTTCGTGAGAAGCAAAGGGTTGCTCCACCTTGGGCCGGATCCTGCCCAAGACCTCCAGATCCACCGCCGCGGACTTCTGCCCCAGCCGCCACTCGGCCCAGGAGCCGAGGATGAGCCGCTGTTCGTCATTGAAGTGCTCCTGCACCCACTCCCGGACCTTGGTGTTCAATGCTTCCCCCCGAAGACCCGCTGGCAGCGTCTTGCGCACCTGCTCCAGCTCCGCCGTGAGCGCCGGCCCCAGGAGCCCGGTATCGCGATAGCCCAGTGAAACGAGGTGCTCGTCCTCAATGACGCGCCGGGCGGATGGCACATGGACATGCCACACCAGGCTCAGGTACACGCGCCCCTTGGCCACCACGGGGCTGCCGTGACCGCCATCGTGATCACTGGGAATGACATCGCTCTGCCAGAGGACGGGCAGACCTGCGTCAGGAATGGATCGAACCAATGGGGTCCGGTCGTCGCTGATGCCATTGCGCTCTGCGCCACGCCACTGGTGCCACTCCGCCTGCGAGAACGCCGAGGAGGTGACCAGCGTCAGCAGCGCCGCCATCCTGAATGATAATGCGTGGGAATCCGGGAGAAGTGCCATGGTAATGCCGGGAAGAGGGACGCGCGGATATCAGTCACATCAAAGCAGCGCCTTCGCAACCTGCGCCAGATCCGCCACGAAGCGCGCCATTTCGCGCTCGCGGGTCTCCGGGTCCGGCTGGCGCAGGAGGGAGGAGGGGTGCACCGTCACCAGGGTCTTTGCACACCACGTGGTTTCCATGAACTCCCCGCGGATGTCGCCTATTTTCACCGGATGCTCCAGCACGGTTTTGGCGGCCGTGGCCCCCAGGCAGACGAGGATGCGCGGTTTGATGATGACCAGCTCCGCCTTCCACCAGGGTTTGCACGCGTGAATCTCCGCCTGCACCGGCGTCTGGTGGAGGCGCCGTTTGCCCTGCCGTTTCCATTTGAAGTGCTTCACGGCATTGGTCACATAGCAGGACTTGCGGTCAATCCCCGCTTCTGCAAGTGCCTTGTCCAGCAGCTTCCCGGCAGGACCGACAAACGGCCTGCCCGCCAGGTCCTCCTGATCCCCGGGCTGCTCACCGATGAAGACGATCTCTGCCGACACGCTGCCTTCGCCAAACACGGTCTGCGTGGCGTTCCTGTACAGCGGGCAGGCTTTGCAGGTGGCCGCCGCATCACGAAGCACCTCCAGGTCATCCGTATCCGGCACATCGGCAGGATGAGCCTGTTGCAGTCGCGATTGCAGGGCATGACTTCGAGCCATCATGGTCTCCACTCGGGGTGAGGCCTGCTGGAGCAGGGTCGGGATGATGGCGGCCTCCGGCAGGTTTCGCCAGTATTTCATCGGCATCTCCGCCAGCATGGCGTGGGTCTTGACGCGGGCGGGATTGAAAATGTGCGCATAGTACTGGAGCCAGAGAGACTCCATGGCATCTCCGGTTGGGGCCTCATGGCGGCTCACCCCCGGTGTGTAGGTGGCCTTCACGCCATCCCAGTGGAGGCAGCGCTCTGGCGTGAGGATGGACCACTGCATGCCGGCGAAGCGGTCAATGAAGAAGGGGGCATTGAGCTCCAGGATGTGGTGTTGAGGTTCGAACCACGCAACGTACAGCACCTGCCCCTCATGCACCACCTCACGAAAGCGGACAAAGGCCCGCATCTTGTGCACATCCCGCTGCACGGACTTCTCCATCGTGTACAGCTCATGCACATCCGGGTCCACCCTCACCTTGAGCAGGTGGTGCTCGCCATGGGTGATCCGCCAGAGCACGCGGTACAGGAGGCTCCAGCGATGCGCAGAGTGATGACAGGCCACGGTGCGCGCCATTTCCATGAAGGCCTTGGGCACGTTGTAGGTGGGGGCGGAGACGGCTGCCTGCGCGACACGCGCGGGCGTTTCATCCAGCAGCCCCAGCGCCGGCTGGCTGTCAGAGGCATCCTCCCAGAGCACCGTGTCCCAGGCCCACTCCGCCTGCAGCGCCCGTCGCGCCACCCGATGCCAGGCGGCAAAACTGGGCTCGAGCGTGAGCAGGTGCATAAGGGTTGGAGGGTTCAGCCAACTACCGTGTTCATTCAGAGTTCGCCAGTCACCACGCCTATGGCCGGGGCAAAGAGTTCCAGCTGCTGCGCCGGCTTCAGCGTTTGCTGCCATTGGGCGGAGCCGATTTCGCGCGGATGGTGATCAGCAGTCTGCACAAAGGGGAGCACTTTTTTTAAAGACACACGCAGGCGCTGCAGGTCCGCGAGCGTCACACGGTGCCAGCGGCGAATCTGCAGGATCCGATCCACATTGCGCACGCCCAGGCCGGGGATGCGCCAGAGCATCTCCCGGGAAGCGGTGTTGACATCCACGGGAAAACTCTGGGGATGACGCATGGCCCAAGCCATCTTCGGATCCATCTCCAGCGACAACTGCGGAGCCTCCGGAGTGGTCAACTCCTGTGCCTGAAAGCCGTAGAAGCGCATGAGCCAGTCTGCCTGGTATAGACGATGCTCCCGCACCAGGGGCGGGGCCATGAGCGGGAGACGCTGTGAGGCATCCGGAATGGGGCTGAAGGCTGAGTAATACACCCGCCGCAGCTTGTGGTGCCGGTACAGCGATGAGGACTGGTCTAGGATCTCCCGATCCTGCGCCGCCGTGGCACCAATGATCATCTGGGTGCTCTGCCCGGCCGGAGCAAAGGGCGGCGCTTTGGTAGTTTCCTTAACCTCCGCCTTGGCCTGGTCGATGCGTCTCTGAATGGTCGTCATCGCGCCACGAATGCGCCCCAGGTTCTTTTCCGGAGCCAGACGCTCCAGGTCCGCCGGGGTGGGCAGCTCGACATTGATGCTGATGCGGTCCGCCCACCTGCCCGCCTGGGCGATCAGCTCCGGTGAGGCCTCTGGAATGGTCTTGAGATGCAGGTAGCCCTTGAACCCCTGCTCCTCACGCAACATCCGCGCCACCCTCACCACCTGTTCCATGGTGTAGTCGGCATTGCGAATGATGCCGGAACTGAGGAAGAGCCCTTCGATGTAGTTCCGCCGATAGAAGTCCATCGTGAGCTTCACCACCTCCTCTGCGGTGAACCGGGCCCGCCGCACATCGCTGGAGACGCGGTTGATGCAGTACTGGCAGTCGTAGATGCAATAGTTTGTCAGGAGTATCTTGAGCAGCGAGACACAGCGCCCGTCCGGCGTGTAGCTGTGGCAGATCCCAGCGCCTGTGGTGGAGCCCAGCCCCCCCTCGCGGGAGTTGCGCTTACTGGTGCCGCTGCTGGCGCACGAGGCGTCATACTTGGCAGCATCCGCCAGGATCGAGAGTTTCTGGGCTATATCCATTTGATGATGATTCGCGGGACGACTGATTTTGCGGTTTAAAGGAAAAGGGGCCGGACGCACTTGCCCGCCTTCAATGGAAGTCATGCGACTCAGCGTGGAGCATGACATCGAAATGCAGGGCCTCGATCTTCAGCGCATAAATGGAAATGACATTGTCCACGATCTGAAGGCGGCCGTGAATTTGCAGGAAAGGCTCCTGGGTAATCACGAGCCGGTTGGCCTCAAAGGTGGCGGAGGGTACAAAGGCATTGGCGATGCCGGTCTCGTCTTCCAGGCTGATGAACATGTGCCCCTTGGCCGTGCCGGGACGCTGACGGCAGATCACCAGACCCCCAACGAAAATCCGCTGCCCATGCCTGCCGTTTGCCAGTTCGCAGGCAGGCCAGAGATGCGGCAACTGGACCCGGTGGTGGGCCATGGGATGCGGCCCGGTGGTCAGCCTCTGGGTCTGATAGTCGGCATTCAGCCGCTCCATCGCGTTCATGGGAAAAAGCGGCATCTCCTGTTGCACCTCTTTGGAGGTGAAAAGATCTTCCTCCAGACGGGCCAGCTCCACCTGCCACAAGGCGCTGCGACGATGCAGACCAAGCTGGTTGAGAGCACCCGCCTGCGCCAGCACACGACGCTCCTTCTTGTCCAGACCACTGCGACGCAGGAAGTCATCAAGATCCCGCCAGGGTCTCACAGTCCGCTCGGCGATGATGCGCTCCTGACTGCCCCTGCTGAGCCCGCGAAACTGGTTCAACCCGAGTCGCAGAGTCTGGTCATCCTCCACCGTGCAGAGGACATCTGAAACCACCACACACGCGGGGCGAATGCGGAGGCCATGCTGTTTTGCATCCCGCACCAGGGTGGACGTGGAGTAGAAGCCCATGGGCTGGTTGTTGAGCAGAGCAGCATAGAACTCCACTGCACGGTGGGCCTTCAGCCACACACTGGCATTGGCCAGAATGGCAAAACTGATGGCATGCGATTCCGGAAAGCCATAGAGGGCAAACGAGGAGATGCAGGCGGTGATTTTTTCCTGAACCCCCTGCGCCACCCCACGCTCTTCCATCGCAGCCTGCAGCTTGTCCATGACCTTGTTCATGCGCTCCTCAGAGCGATGGAAGCTCATGGCCCGGCGCAGCTCCTCCGCCTCGCTGCCCGAGAACCCGGCAATGATCATGGCCATGCGCAGCAGTTGCTCCTGAAACAGCGGCACTCCCAACGTACGCTCGAGAATTTCCTGAAACTCTGGATGAATGCAGTCGGGTGCCTCCTTGCCCTGACGTCGTCGGATGTAGGGATGCACCATGTTCCCGACGATGGGTCCCGGGCGGATGATGGCGACTTCGATGACCAAATCGTAGAAGCACTCAGGCTTCAGCCGTGGCAGGGTGGCCATCTGGGCCCGGCTCTCGATCTGAAACACGCCGATGGTGTCCGCCTTCTGCATCATCTCATACGTGGCAGGATCATCCTTGGGAATCTCATGCAGACCATAAGGCCCCTGCCGGCCGCGGGCTTTGCAAAGGGTGAGCGAGTCCTGCAGCACGGCCATCATGCCCAGGCCGAGCAGGTCCACCTTGATGATGCCGAGGTCTTCACAGTCGTCCTTGTCCCACTGCACCACCACGCGCCCCGGCATGGTGGCGGGCTCCAGAGGGACAATGCTGTCGAGCCCCTTCGTGCACAGCACCATACCCCCACTGTGCTGGCCCAGATGGCGAGGGAGCCCATACACCTGGTGATACAGACGCACCATGGCGGCAAGCCGGGGATGATCCATGGGCAACCCCGCCTGGCGGATCTGGTCCTTGAGTTGCAGTGTGTGGGGAAAGTCCCCGTTGGCATAGAGATCACTGAAGCGGCCCATCACATCTTCAGGCAGGTTCAGCACCTTGCCCATCTCCCGCATGGCACTGCGGCCGCGGTACGTGATGACGTTGGCCGTCATGGCCGCCCCATAGGGGGCATAGCGGCGGTACAGTTCCTGGATGACCTGCTCGCGGCGGTCACCGCTGGGCAGGTCCAGATCAATGTCCGGCCAGGAGTTGCGGCCTTCGCTCAGGAACCGCTCAAAGAGCAGCTTGCCCGCGATGGGATCGGCATGAGTGATGCCCAGGCTGTAGCAGACAGCACTGTTGGCGGCGCTGCCCCGGCCCTGAATGAGAATGTCGCTGTCACAGGCATACCTGACCAGGCTCCACACGATGAGGAAATAACCTGAAAATTTCAACCTGGAGATGAGGCCAAGCTCCTTCTCAAGCTGTTCCCTGACCTTCGCATTTACACCGTCAGGGAACCGCTCGCGGGCACCTTCATAGGTCAGCTCCCGCAGGTAGGAATCCTGGTCATGGCCGGACGGCACATCGTAACACGGGAATTCATAGCCCAGGTTCTCCAGGCCAAACTCAAGCTGGTCTGAGAGCCGTCGAGTATTTTCCACCGCCTCCGGCAGATCGGCAAAGAGCGCCTTCATGTCGCCGTGGTTTTTGAGATGACGTTGTGAGTTGGGGGCCAGCAGCAGGCCCGCCGCATCCAGATGCGTGTGATGCCGCAGGCAGGTGAAGGCATCCATGAGCATGCGCCCCTCCTGCCGGGCGTGACCGGGGCCGTTGCTGGCCAGCAGGGGCAGTTTGCACAGCTCCGCCAGATCCCTGACCTGACGGTTGCGCAGGGTCTCGCCCCGCATCCGATGGCGCTGCAACTCCATCCACACCCGGTTGCGGCCGAAGATGCGGCAGAGCTTTTCCACCACGGCTGGGGCCTCCGCGGCTTGTTGTTGCAGCGCCCGGTGCACAGGCCCCTCCTCGTCCCCGCTCAAGACCACCACGCCCTCTGCATACTCCGGCAGCTCGCTCCAGAGCACGCGGCTCTGCCCCTTGGTGGTGCGCAGCTTGGCCCGGGTCATGAGACGGGCCAGGTTTTGATACCCCTGCTGCGTGGCCACGAGCAGAGGCAGCACCGTCTCGTCCTCCATGGTTATTTCCATGCCCGTGATGGCCCGCAGCCCCAGTTCCTTCGCCTTGTAGTGGGCTCGTGCCGAGCCGTAGTAGCCGTCGCGGTCGGTGATGGCCACGCAATCCATGCCTAGATCCGCGGCCCGGGTCATCATCTCCTCCGGCGAGGAGGCTCCGCGCAAAAAGCTGAAGGCCGTGCGCGCATGGAGTTCCACAAACGACATGAGGGTCAGCCCAGCAGGCCCTCCATCACCCATTCGCCATTCCGGTGCCGGGCCAGTTGATAGAGCCCGCCATCCTCCCCAGTCACGATCCAGATCTCCCGCCGCCATGCCTGGGTGACGTCCCACCAGTCTCCCGACACCAGCCACGGACCGTCGCAGGCTGTCACCGCCTGACTGTACCGGGCATTGCGAAAGGCGGCCGGTTTCTGATCCACCAGAAACACCTGGGTCACGGGGGCTGGCCGCAGACGGCGCAGAGGCAGGCCTGCACAGGTGGACTCCTCCAGCGCCCGGGGCGGCACGGCGGACTTCTCATTCTCAAAAAAACCCGTCACCGCAAAGGCATCAAGACGGCGGCTGGGCAGCAGCCTGACCCTGCCGACATTGCCCGCCCCCACCACGGCCTCCAGGTGGGCCAGTGTTTCCGCGAACCGGTTGGGGTCCTTGAGCGTCCGCTCAAACAGCAGGCTCTGGCTGCCCGCCGGCGTCACGGCCCGGAACTCCAGACCCAGCCCCCGGATAGGGGCCGCCGCCGTGACCCCTTCCAGCGCGGTATGGATGACGCGGAAGAGCATCTCCACATCCCTAGTTGGCTCCGCGATCCGCAACTCCCTGCGGTGCTGGGAGCCATCTTCAAAACACAGCTCCACCACGGCGGCGGCCGCCACCCGCCACGTGGCCCCCAGACGGTCGCACAGGCTCTGCAAATGACGCCGCAAAATGAAAAGCAGCGGCTCCAGGCATTCAATCGAATGCTCAAAGTCCTCCTCCACCCGATAGCCCGGGGCTGGCCGCACCAGCTTGAGCAGACGGTCCCGCCCCCCAGTGGCCAGATCCCAGAGCAGCATGCCCTCCCTGCCCAGCCGCTCCGTCACCCCGGCGCGGGGCAGCTTGCAAAGATCCCCCACCGTCTTCACCCCCCACAGGGCAAACACCTCTGCCGTCTGCCAGGTGGGCTGTAGGACCGCCAGAGGCAGCGCCCCCAGACACGCACGGTCATCCTCCTCCCCCCGCATGACCCGGACGGGCGCAGCCGTGTGGGCCGCCAGGATGGCGAGATCCGCCTGCCTGGCAAAGCCAACGCGGGCCGTCAGTTTTGACTGAGCCAGTTCCTCACAGATGGTTTTCCCATAAGCCAGCTCACCGCCCTTCACCCCCGGCAGGCTGGAGAGATCCAGCACACAGAGCCCGGGAGAGGTGGATTCATAAAAGGGGGTGCGGTTCGAGGAACATTGCACCAGCACCTCCTGGGCGGCCACCTCCGCCTCGGCATCGCGATACAGAAACTGGAGGGTCGCGCACCGGGCCCGCGCCATGCTGGCAGTCATGCCCGGGTGCACCAGCAGGCGCTCCGCCCCGGCATTCACCTGCAGCACACAGGCCTGCTCCCGCGCCAGAGGGGTGCCGGTGACCACCTCATCCAGCAGTGCCGCCGGCCCGGTCGTCCCCCCAAGGGTGATGGCCTGAAACTGGAAACACGGAAGATGGATGGCGGCAAACATGGCGGTGACATTGCTGGCGGTTGAATTTTGATTTTTGAGATTTGGGATTTGAAGTTTCACCCCGCCCTCCGGCCATGGTACCGGGCCCCTTCCGTACTCGTCCGCAGGGCGAGCACCAGATCCGCCCTGTCCCGGTACTGATCCTCAGCGGCGAGCGACGGCTCCAGGACCAGCCGGGACGCCGCACAAGAAATGAGAGGCCCCGGCGTGAAGATGCAGGTGGTGACACCGCTCTGCTCTCCCAGCATGCGAAGGCGATGCCACACACTACTGGGCAGTCGCAGCAGATCCCTGGCGGCGTAGAGCTGCAGATCCAGCAACACCAGAGGGATGTTGCCGTCCCGCAGCAGCAGATCCGCCGCCTTGATGGCCTGAGTGACCTGCTGGCACCGCACCCAGAGCAGCCGCTCCAGGCTCAGGGCGGGCACGCTCCAGGGGTCAAATGCATCACAGCCATCCACCATGGCCGTGTACTCCGCCACCGCAGACTCCCGTTGCAAGAGCGCCGCCAGCAGCAGTCCCACGCCCGAGGACGCCCTCTCCCCGACAATCTCCATCACCGCCCCCTTGGACAGCCGTACCGCATCCACACAGGCCACCCCCGTGATCAGCGCCTCCCCTTCCTCCTTCCGCGAGGGATGCGCCCCGGGGAACTTGCTCTGCAAGAGCTCCCGGAAGGCAATGACATTGGCAGGCAAAAGCAAAGTGTTCACATGAACACTATTTTCTTTAAAAGATGCCCTTTGGCAAGCCCGGGAAGGATATAATTTTTAAAACTCGGCCCCGCTTCGCGGGGAGACACCAGACTAGAAGACGCCAGACAAAAGACCTGAACAAAGGGGTGAAGTCCGCTTTCAAACGATGCGGCTCTTCTCCCACCCCCTCAAGCCACTCCAGCGCGCCCAACACCTTGACCACTGCCCGCCGACGCACTGCCCACCGGCCCTCCCCTCGCTCAGTTGAAGTCTTTTGGGAACTCTGTCCCTGCCGCCAGCTTGAGGATCTCCTCACGCTTTTCCGGCTTCAATTTCACCATGCGATCCAGCTGAGGGTTGTTGGTCTCAAAGTGCACGATCATCTTGCTGGCGGGGTCCCGTAGGCCAAAGACGAAATACTTGTACACGGCTCCGCCGACGTTGGTCTTGTCCCGCCAGGCGTCGAAGGAAGTTCTGGATTCCTTGAACTCAATGGTGCGCCGCGCGCCCTTGTCCACGGCGGGGATGGTGACGGTCTCCCGGGCGTGCACGTCGTATTTTTCACGCCGTTGCGTGTACTTGGCCGCGGTGTCCATGGTGACGATGAGCATGGTGGCTTCCAGAGCCGGGAGTGGCTGGGTACTGGCGCCCTCGATGACGACCTCGGGTGAGATGGTCATCGTCTGCATGTAGGAGGAATTGGCCTGCTGGTCGCGCTTCGTAGCCACCTTGGGCTGGACCTTGAGCGAGGGCAGCTTGGGCGGGGCCAGTCCACCTCCAGTTGCCTGGGCGGAGGCCGGGGTCGCGCAGAGGGCGCTCAGGGCACAGACAGCAAGAAGGGTGATCGGAGTTTTCATGGGCAAAAAGCAGGATGAGGGTTCTCTTTCAGCATTACGCGCCACCATCAGGAATATTTAACACATCCATTAGCGTTTTTCCTTATATTTTTCTCTGCGCAATCCCCCTGGTGGAGCCGACTTCCTGTCGCCATCTGCGAATGCCCCTGCGCCATTCCCCCCTTGGAAGTGCTTGACGGATGTCTGGCGTCCCGGTGATTAGGCCTCATGCGTGCCATCGCGCCTTTCGCCCTGCTCCCTCTCGTCATGTCCATGACCCTCCCCTTTTCCGTTCTCCACGGCGCAGCTGACGAGGCTCCGCTGACCTACCCAAAGACCCGCCACGCCGAGGTGGTAGACACCTATCACGGGGTGAAGGTGCCGGATCCTTTCCGCTGGTTGGAGGATGACAACAGCGAGGAGACCAAGGCCTGGGTGAAGGCGCAGAATGAGGTGACGTTTGGTTACCTGAACAAGCTGCCCCGGCGGGCCGCCCTGCGCGAACGCCTGCAGAAGCTGTGGAACTTCGAGCGCTTCGGCGTGCCCTACAAAAGGGGAGACCGGTATTTCTTCTCCCGCAACAGCGGTCTGCAGAACCAGAGCGTGCTGTACGTGGCAGACTCCCTCACCGCCGAGCCCAAAGTCCTGCTGGATCCCAACACTCTCTCGAAGGACGGCACCGTCTCTCTCACAGAAAGCGAACCCAGCGAGGATGGCAAACTGCTCGTCTGGGGAACCTCCGGCGGCGGCAGCGACTGGCAGGAGTTTCGCATCAAGAACATCGACACCGGCGAGGACCTGCCCGAGACACTGAAGTGGATCAAGTTCAGCGGGGCTTCCTGGGCAAAAGACGGCAGCGGCTTCTACTACAGTCGTTACCCTGAACCCAAGACCGGTGCCGCGCTGACGCAGGCGAACAAGAACAAGACGGTTTATTTCCACAAACTGAACACCCCGCAGTCTGAGGACAAGCTGGTGTATGCCCGCCCGGACCAGCCGGACTGGGGGCTCAACGCCGGGGTCACGGATGACGGACGCTATCTCATCTTCCACATCTCCCTGGGTACGGATCCCAAGTCGCGGGTGTACTACAAGGACCTCCAGACAGACGGTCCGGTGGTGGAGCTGCTCAATGACTTCGACGCCGCCTACGGCTTTGTGGAGAACGTCGGTCCAGTCTTCTACTTCCACACGGATCTGGATGCACCGCGCTACCGCGTGATCGCGATCGATACCACCAAGCCCGGGAAGACTGGCTGGCGCGAGGTAATTCCTCAAACCGAGAACAAGCTGGAAGGTGCCTCCGTGGTGGGTGACCAGCTCATCTGCGAATACCTTCAGGATGCCCGCTCCGTGGTGAAGGCGTACGACCTCGAAGGCAAGTGGCTGCGTGATGTGGCCCTGCCGGGACTGGGCAGCGTGGGCGGCTTCGGCGGCCGCAAGGAGGACAGGGAGACCTTCTACGCCTACTCCAGCTTCACCTCCCCTTCCACGATCTACCGCTATGACGTGGCCACGGGCACCAGCACGCCGTATCGCGTGCCCAAGCTGGACTTCGACGGCAGCCCGTATGAGACGAAGCAGGTCTTCTTCACCAGCAAGGACGGCACGCGGGTGCCGATGTTCCTGGTGCACAAGAAGGGGATCAAGCTGGATGGCTCCAACCCCACCCTGCTCTATGGCTACGGCGGCTTCGACATCAGCCTCAGCCCCGGCTTCTCCGTGAGCCGCGCTGTGTGGCTGGAGATGGGCGGCGTCTTTGCCCTGGCCAACCTGCGCGGCGGTGGCGAATACGGCTCGGCGTGGCATGACGCCGGCATCAAGCTGAAGAAGCAGAATGTGTTCGATGACTTCATCAGTGCCGCCGAGTGGCTGGTGAAAGAAGGCTACACCCGCCCGGCCAAACTGGCCATCCAGGGCGGCAGCAACGGCGGCCTGCTCGTAGGTGCCTGCATGGCGCAGCGTCCGGATCTCTTCGGAGCCGCGCTACCGGCGGTGGGCGTCATGGACATGCTCCGCTTCCACGAGTTCACCATCGGTTGGGCCTGGAAATCCGACTACGGCAGCAGCGAGGACCCGGCCGAGTTCAAGGCGTTGTACGCCTACTCCCCGCTCCACAACCTGAAGCCCGGCACCCGCTATCCCGCCACGCTGGTGACCACCGCGGATCACGATGACCGTGTCGTGCCCGCCCACAGCTTCAAGTTCGCCGCCCGACTCCAAGAGTGCCAGGCCAAAGACGGCCCGCCCGTCCTCATCCGCATCGAAACCAGCGCCGGCCACGGGGCCGGCACTGCGCTCACGAAGGTGATGGACGAGACCGCAGATGCCTGGGCGTTCCTGGCGAAGGAACTGGGGATTCAGTAGTTCAGTGGGCAGTGGGCAGTAGGCAGTGGTCAAGGTGTTGGACGCTCTGTGATGACAGAGCGTCACGACGGCTTGTAGAGGCAGTGGACAGTGGGAGAAATGACTGTTCTGCGCACAGGACAGTCTTCTCACCCTGTGAGATCCGCAAACAGGGTTGGAGTACCGCTTTTAAGCGGCTGCAGCCCTTTCACCGCCCCCCTGATTCGTCTTCCTGCACGGAGATGATCAGGCGGAAAGGTCTCGAAACTCTCTCCGAACATCCCTGAGTGGATAAATCGAACGGCAACCTGGTCCGCGCATTGCGAGGTGCTGCTGGTAGCAACGCATGGTTCGCGCCTGATTGCCGAGCTTTCGCTCACAATGAGCGAGACGATACCAGCAGTCGGCGATGAGGCCACGTGACCACGCTAGGCCCTCACCGCAGTCGCCATAGGCAACGGTCTCTACACCGCGTCTGATCAGTCCCTGAAAAATGGCCGCGGCATCACTGTGACGACCAAGCGTGTCGAGCGTACCTCCCAATCCCCAAAGAACCAACGGACAGTGAGGCGCTAGCTCATATGCCTGCTGGCCGATGACAAGCGCTCGCTCGTAGTCGAACTCCTCATAGTAAGTGAGCGCCAGACGTGTGAGCAACCAATGTGACTCAGGCTCTCTACGAAGTGCAGCACGAGCCAGTCGGCGTGCCCGCTTCCAGTCGTCTTGCTTGATTGCGTCTTCAATTTCACGGGACACAGAAAAATCATCTCCAAAGCCGCAGCACCGGTCAACGCAATTGTGGTTGGACGACCAAGACAGGGAGAAACCTCCGCCCCTCCCCATCTTGTAAATCTGATCTAAATCTTGTTAATCCTGTCTGAAAATCTCTCTCGCTTCTTTTCTCCTCAATTTCCAAGATTCAAATACTCGCTCAACGTGTAGTTCATCGCCCTCCGCACGGGCGGGAAGTTCCCGGCCAGACGCAGGAGCACATCATGCAGGGCGAACTCCTGCGACAGCACATGTCGTCCCGCAGCATCCAGGTGGCTCACCACGACTTGCTCGTAGTAATTCACATCCGGAGCGCCGCGACGCTCGGCACGCCGGTGCAGGAACGAGGGGAACAGGCACGTGAGTACCAGGAACTGGTTGGCACACTGGATGTGGATGAAGAACTTCTCGCGGCTGCGGGCGTTCTCCAGCGCCTGCACATAGTCCACACTGTAGAGGCCCTCGGCCTCTGCTTTCTCCGCGCAGCCTCGCGATCCCGAAAGACCGAAGTCGGAACAGACCACCGCCATGTAGTCGGCCACCTCAATGTCATCCACCCCGATGCGCTTCAACGTGTGTCGCACCGTCACCAGGAAGAAGAGCTCCGGGGAGACCATGGCCGCCTGTCGTCCCATGAGCAACGCCTCAAAAAGCCGGGGTTGATCCACAACGAAACGTACCGCGTCCGGATCGTCAGCCAGGGAGGCGAGACTGTTGCGGCTGCCTTCAGTGAGGGCCAGACAACGTCCGATGAACTCCCAGTCCGCCGGGGTGAAACGATACCAACAACCAGTTCGAGGAAACCTCATCATATGGATGGAATTGGTTAGACACGAAGTTCTCAAGCATGGGGTATGCCAGATCTCTTCGGCATGTTGGACGAGAGAACCCTTCCAGTTGTTCAAGCGTTGACGCAGAATCGTTTACAGCCCCTTCCCCCAGCAGATTGATTTGCAGAATCGATAAAAGCGGACGATCTTGGGTTCCCGTGAGTGACTCCCCCCCTCCCGATCCCGCCGGGCAATCTGCCAGCCCGGTGGTCCTCTTCGATGGCGTTTGCAATCTCTGCGCCTGGGCCGTGCAGTTCATCATCAGCCGCGATCCCGCTGGCAAGTTCCGCTTTGCCTCGCTCCAGTCCGACACGGGACGCCGCCTCATGGAGGAGCATGGCCTGAACCCTGGGCAACTCGACAGCTTTGTCCTGGTAGAAGACGGCCGGGCCTACACGGAGAGCACGGCAGCGCTGAAGGTGAGCCGCCACCTGTCTGGCCCCTGGCCGATCTGTCATATTTGTATTATTCTGCCGCACTTTGTGCGGGATCCCCTGTATCGGTTCATTGCCCGCAACCGCTACCGGTGGTTCGGTAAAAAGGACTCTTGCCTTATGCCGACGCCAGAATTGCGGACCAGATTCCTTTCCTGACGGTGCCAAAATGCCGGGCCCTGATGAAATTCTCATATTCCGCATTCTGATACAAGAATGCTCGAAGCTTGGCGTATCCCTGCCATGCCGAGACTAGTTCCGTTTCTCCTTTGCACCCCCATTTTGAGCGCCGCGCTTCTGGCGCAAGCCTCCGCCGCTGATGCCGACGGCCAGCCCCCCGCAGGCAATGACGAAGTGCGGAAGATCATGGAGACCTTCACTGGCAGGGGCACGCTCAAGGACGGCACGCCCCCGACGCCGTCCAAGGAGGCCCTGAGCAAGTTCCAGCTTCGCAAGGGGCTGACGATCGATCTGATGGCCGCCGAGCCGGGTGTGGAGCAACCGCTCTGCATGACCTGGGACTCCCGCGGCCGCCTCTGGGTGACGCTTTACCGCCAGTACCAGTTCCCCGCCGGGCTGAAGATCGTGAAGTATGACCAGCACCTCCGGGCTGTCTTTGACCGCGTGCCGGAACCGCCGCCGAAGGGGCCCAAGGGGGCCGACAAGGTGGTGGTGCTGGAGGATACCAACGGCGATGGGGAGCTGGACTCCCAAAAGACCGTGATCGAGGGCCTGAACATCGCCACCTCGGCCCTGGCGGGGAATGGCGGCATCTGGGTGATGAATCCGCCCTACCTGCTCTTCTACCCGGATGCGAACCGGGACGACGTCCCCGATGGCGATCCCGAGGTGCACCTGAGCGGCTTCGGCCTGGAGGACACGCACGCGGTGGCCAACAGCCTGCGCTTTGGTCCGGACGGCTGGCTGTATGGAGCCAATGGCAGCACCACCACGGGCAATGTCAGCAGCAAGGTGAGCAAGAACGTGAAGTGGGAGGGCCAGTGCCTGTGGCGCTACCACCCCGGCACGCATGTCTTTGAGATCTACGGTGAAGGCTCAGGCAACCCTTTCAGCCTGGAGATCGATGCCAAGGGGCGCTACTTTGCCAGCACCAACGGCAGCCAGCGCGGCATGCACTATGACCAGGGCATGTACGGGGAGAAGAACTTCGGCAAACACGGGCCGCTCACGAACTCATACGCCTTTGGCTGGTTCCCCCACATGGAGACCAAGGGTGATGGGAAGCGCTTCTCCCAGGCGATCTGTGTGTACGACGGCGACCTCATGGCCGACACGCTGGGCGGGCGCTACATCGCGGCCAACTCGCTCCAGAACATGATCTATGTGAGCCAGTTGATTCCTACAACCTCCACCTATCGCGCCGAGGATGAACCAGCCCTGCTCACCAGCACGGACCGCTGGTTCCGCCCCGTGGATTGCAAGGTGGGCCCCGACGGCGGCATCTACCTGGCCGACTGGTATGACACCCGCCTGAGCCACGTGCGACCGGTGGATGACTGGCACAAGACCAGCGGGCGCATCTACCGCATCCGCCCGGAGAACAAGAAGCCAGCGCTGAAGCCGTTCGATTTGCACACACTCCCGGCTTCTGATCTGGTGGCGAAGCTCGACCACCCGAACCGTTGGTTCCGCCAGCAGGCCGCGCTGGAGTTGGGCTGGAGAAAGGAGGGCAGCGTGGTGGCCGCAGTGAAGACGAAGGCGCTCGATCCAAAGAACGCGCATGCCTTTGACGCGCTCTCCGCCCTGCTGATGCTCGGCGGGCTGGATGAGGAAACGGCGCTGGATCTGCTGCGCCATCCCGATCCTTACGTCCGCCGCTGGACGATACACAGCCTGGGAGACCGGGGAAATTTGAGCACGCAGACGGTGGCAGCGATGAAACAACTCGCCGCGACCGATCCGCACCCCGAGGTGCGCACCCAGCTTCTCAGCAGTGCCAAGCGCCTGCCGGCGGAAGCCTGCCTGGCCATCACCCATGCGAGCCTGCTGCGGGCCGATGCCGCGGAGGATGCGCGCCTGCCCCTCATGATCTGGTGGGCGGTGGAGAGCAAGGCGGAGTCGGATCGTGAGGCGGTACTGGCGCTGCTCAAGGACAACCAGCTCTGGAGTCTTCCGGTGACTCAGAAACAAGTGATCTCCCACCTCGCCCAGCGCTGGGCGATGGCCGGTGGCCCGGAGAACTACGATGCCTGCGCCAAACTGCTGACCCTGGCCAAGGGGGAGAAGAATCGCTCGCTCGTGGTAGAGGGCATAGCCGCCGCGTTTGAAGGCGGCAAGATGCCAGAGCTTCCCCCCGCCATTCAAGAACCCATGCAGGCCTTCTTGAAGAGCCGGCTGGACACGGATCTAAGTCTGGCGGTGAAGGGCGGGAATGCCGAGGCAGCCGCCAAGGCGCTGAAGATTGTGCAAGACAAGACCGCTCCCACAGAGAAGCGTGCCGCGCTGATCCAGGCGCTGGCCGATACTGGCAATGCCGCCGTGGTACCCGCGATGCTGAGCATTCTGAGTGATGCGAGCAGCACCGGACTGAAGAAGGCCGTGCTCCCCCTGGCAGCGAAGTTTGATGAACGTCGGCTGCCCCAGGCGGTGATCAAGGGCTATGAGTCCAAGTATGCCGGTGACAAGACCCTGCGCGACGCGGCTCATCGCATGCTCATCAGCCGTCGTGAATGGGCGGGACTCTTCCTCAAGGAAGTGGATGAGTGGCGCATCAAGAGCGCGGACGTGGCTCCCGATGTGGTGAGCCAGTTGGCGGCGTATTCGGCACCGGAGTTTGACGCCCCCATCAAGAAACACTGGCCGCCCAAGAGCGCGGCACTGACGGACAGCCAGAAACAGGCGGACCTGCAGCGTATCAAGACCGCGCTGGCAGGTGGTGCCGGGGATGTCGAGAAAGGCAAGGTGCACTACGCCCAACGCTGCGCCGTCTGCCACACCCTCTTCAACGAAGGCGGCAAGATTGGCCCTGACCTTACCGGCTATGAGCGCGGCAATGTCGAGTTCTGGCTCACTGGCGTGCTCGCACCGAGCATCGAGATTCGCGAAGGGTTCGGCGCGTACATCGCCAAGCTCAAGAACGGCCAGGTCATGATGGGCATCATGGAAAAGCAGGACGCCGGCGGAGTCACGCTCAAGGACATGGCCGGTCAACGCCACACCGCAAGGGCTGAGGAATTGGAAAGCCTGGAAGCCTCTCCGATGTCCATGATGCCGGAAGGATTATTCGGAGGCATGAGCGACGCCGATCTGCGGGACTTCTTTGCGTATCTGATGAAGGAAAGCTGAGGAACGGTAGTTCGGTAATTCAGTGATTCGGTAATTCAGTAGTTCAGTGGACTGCCTGAGCCGACTGGATGTGAAACTCCTCCTTTAAAGGTGGAACGGAGAGGGTTGGAGTACCGCCTTTAGGCGGCTCAGGAAACAACCCTCCCAGGACATCCTTTGCTCCCGGCGAACTGACTTGCGCCTCACAGTTGCCTTTCGGAGAAAAAACGCCACCATCGCGCATGCGTTGGTGGCCCCATCTCACGTCCACTTCAGTCCTGCTCATCCCCTGTTTGGTCGCACTGTGCTTCGTGACTCCAGCCCCGGCGCAGGCCCCAGGAGTTTCCCCAGATCGCAGATTTGCCGTTGAACGAACCTTCTCCCCTGCGGAGGTGGCGACTTTCTTTGAAGCTATTGAGGATGGGGATACCGCCGCAGTGAAGCGTCAGCTTGATGCAGGCATCTCCCCGGACGTCACAGATGCCAAGGGGGTGAACGCGCTCTACTTCGCCTGTGACAAAGAGCAGCCCGCGATGGCTCAGCTTCTTATCGCCCAGGGCGCGAATGTCAATCTCACGCCCCGGCATCGCAGCACGGCGTTGCAGGTCTCGATTTACCGGGGGTTTGACTCGTATGAGCTCAAGCCCAAGGCGGGATACCCGGAGCTCATCCAGACGCTGCTTACCAAAGGGGCGGACGTGAACGCGGTGGACGCGGATGGCAACACGCCGTTGATCGCGGCGGCGGAGAAGGACGATGTGACCACCCTGAACCTCCTCCTGGAGCGCGGGGCGGACTTGAGCCATGCCAATGAGAACGGCTGGACGGCGCTGGATCGCGCCGTGAGTTACCGCCGTCGCACTATCGCCCGTAAGCTGGTGGCTGCCGGGGCTCCGCTGGATGAGGCGCAACAGCAGCACCTGGCCAACTATCAGTTTGCCCGCCGGGCAGGCGGCTGGTTTCCGGTGATTCTGGTGGGCAGCTTCGTACTGGCGGGTTTGATGCACCAGCGTTTTAAGGCGTTGCCGAAGCCCTCTGAGGCCCCTGGCGGCGGTGACAGCCTGCCCAACCTGCAGCCGCTCAAGTGCAACGCTTGCGGCGGCAGTGCGTCTTTACGGCCGGGAAAGGCGACGTGCTCACACTGTCACGAGCCCGTGCCGGTCCCGGAGGACTATGTGGAGACGCTGAAGCTGAGGGAGCGCACCTTCAAGCTGCTGAAGAAAGCGGAAAGGATGTGGAAACGGGTGCGGCTGCTTTCCATCGCGCCGATCCGCTGGGTGCTCTGGCTGGCAGCGGGCTGGTTTGTCTGGCGCATGTCAAAGGGGTTGTTTCCTCACTTTGTCCGGGATGCCCTCTATGATCTCATGACGTTCAAGGGCACCATGGCCTGGGCCCTTGGGGTGCTGGCCATGTCCGCCATCGCGATTGCTCTGGCGGGCTATGCCATCTATCTGGCCAGTGTCCGTGCGGCTCTGCCGGATCTGCCCGTGCAGAAGGCTGCGAACGGCAAGGAGGAAGACGTGCCCTGCCCGAACTGCGGTGGAGACGTGAACTTGCAGCCAAGCGATCTGGTCGGCGTCTGCGGCTACTGCGGCAGCGAGACGTATCGCACTGCGTTGGCGAGGGAAGCGCGGTCAACAGCGACCGGGGAGAAACACGCGGCAGCGAGCTCGCTGCACGAGGCGATGGTGCGGGTGTATGAGATGCGGGAGAACGCGGCGCTGGCCGTGCCGATGGCAATCCTGGCGATTGGATTTGTGCTGGTGCTGGTGTTATATGTGGTGCTGTTGATTGTGTGAGGCCACATCACCACGCCACAGGTAAACGAGCGGGAGCTTTTTCCGATAAGTCAGTCAGGCTGATCTCGCCTGACACCGCTGGCTTTCTTGTCCAAATAGGTTCTCAGGCCTTTTTCGTCGGCAGATATGGCCTCTTCACGGGACGGGCCTCCCTATTTCGAGCGTGATTGGCCGATGTAGCAGGCAAACGACGAACAAGGATGGGAGCCCTGGGCCTGTCTGCCACGAGATCTTGTGGGAGGCGGCGGAGAAGCAAGATGAATGACAGCAAGATGCCAGCGGCAGCCAAGGGCCCAAGGCCGTACGTCTCCACGTAGTTCTTGGTCGTCCACTCAATCCCAGAGAATGAGCGCCTCATGGCATCATCCACGATGTTGTAGGCACCAGTCCCCAACATCAAGGTCCCAGCAAGCAATCCGAAAATCGTGAACCCATCTCGAAGGTCAAACCACAAGCTGGTTGCCATGCTGTAGAGGAACAATATCCCGAGCGCCGCCAGGGCGATAAACAGGATGCCCATCGGGATACTCGCAATCCCCAGAAACAGAGCCATGAGTGACATGCCTCCCACCGCGACACAGAGTGGCAAGATGACCACCGTGCTGATGACGATCTTTCCTAGGTGAATTTTCGCGTCCCGGCTTTCGTTCTTCACGGCGGATCAATCCCTATTTCTGCATACGGTAGTGTGAAGCAGATCTGAGGGCAAGGAACTTGCCAGATCAGGACCGCCCTCCTGTCCGCATGAGAATCAGTGAGCTTTCATCGCCCTGTCTCCCCCTCAACCCCAAAATAGCCCCTCCGAAGCGGCGCAAAGAAAGCCCGTTCTCCTAGCTCGACCCCCAGGTGTAAAAGTAAACGACGGAGAGGAACATCGCTCTCCGTGAATTCGATCTCTTCCCGAACCTGCCCGTCACGAAATGCAAAACCAGCGTGGTCACATACACCTCCAAAGCACTCCACATACAAATACACGAAAGTAGCTGATGGGAATCGGTGACTCCAGTCGACCAGGACTAGATCCCGTGCTGCCTGGTTGCCAGCACGCTCGGTGCCGAATTTAACGCCGAAGCCCCAAAACGGCTGCTCCACCTTCCGCCCCACCCCTGGCACTTGAGAGAGCAAATCATTCATGACCCCCTCGTCTCCATTCGAAAAGACTCCTGAAAAGTTGAATGCCATGTGCTGAGTTCGCGAGTTATTTTGTATAGCCTATGCCAGGCGCGGTCAGCCACTTGACTAGACAAGCATAAATCTCCATCCACGCCAACTCACAGGCAGAAATAGAGATACATGGATTGCTTTAGGTCAATCGCCCTTTGGGCAACTGCGGCAATCATCTTGATGACATCTTCGGCTTCCTCGGCACTGCACTGCATTTCCTCGGTCGCAGCCCACGCCTTGGATGCCTCCCACATTCTGGCGGCATCCAGTGAAGCAATCTTTCGCACAAGATCTTCAGGCACAATGTTGAGCCATTCTTCATCATGGGCAAAGACTTCCGTAAACTCGTCGATCGATGCAACATCCCATTCTTTGCCATCGATGATGGCCCAGAGCATCGATAGCTTCAAGGGCTCCATCGCGCTCATCTCTGCAACATCCTCCTGTGGCAGGTCATGATTCAGTTCGATTCGCACTGCGGTCATCTCGTCAGCAGTGAAGAATATTGAAAGCAGGCTCATAGAGGGAATATTTTGGGGGCAAGTTTACATGGTGGTTGAGATCTTGTAGCAAAAATTGAACTCCAACTCGCTTCGTTCGAGTGCCAAGGTCGAAGATGAGCAGTTCGCGAACTGAACGACTTGGATACTTGCTTCCTGAGCCGACTAAAGTCGGTACTCCAACCCGGCTCGCGATGCCTTGGATCTGCATGGTTACACCTTCGTGCCTTTGTGCCTTTGTGTGAGGATAGAACCCGATCCCCGCAAGCCGAAGCCTGAACCCCTTACCACTACGAGCCCAACACCTTGATCACTGACGCACTGTCCACTGACGTACTGATTACCACCCTACTCGTGAAGATACGCCCAGTCTCGAATCCTCTGGAGGCTGCCGCCGTAGCCTTTGGTGGGATAGTTCTGGAGAGGGAAGTACATGAACTCATCGAAGTTGATACCGCCACGTGGGGTGTTGATGATGATGACCCAAGGATTGCCTTCTTTTTCGCTGAGGTCTTGGGAGACAAAGTAACCGTACTCAGGATAGGCAGCCATACCGGTGCCGGGGATCGAGGGAAGAAAGCCAGGTACGAGCGCCGCGAGATCGCGTGGTGGTGATCCGTGCTGGGATTCATAAGCGCGAATGGCTTGAATCAGTGGAGCGCTGCGCTCCGCAAGACGGTGAAAGGCGGTCATCCGGATATGCCAGCCCCATTGAATACCCATCAAGACCGCCGCCGAGAGAATGACCGCCGCAATCAAGGTTCGAATCGCGACAGGCCGAAACCGACGATTCACAAGCAACACCAGTGAGACAACCATACCTCCCAATGCCAGGGAAAATGCCAAAAAAAGAGGCAACTCCAGCCAGAGAAAGACGGTGGAGCCAAAAGGGGCGACGGCAAGAAAGTGCACCAGCGGTGCCACAAAAACCGGCAGAGCACAGAGAGCAACAAGCCCGGTGAATTTCCAGCGTCGAAGAATGCCTTTGTGCGTCATGAACGGAACAAGCAGTGAGCACGCGTTGAGTCCAACACCTCTGATAGCAGCGACATTAGCTCGCCAATCGTAGGCGCAGATCGGCCATGGCGTCCTTCCAATCTGCACTGTCATCCCAAAGCTCGAGCAGTTCAGACGGTGGCCGCTGGATGCGATCCAAGACTGACAACGCCTCTGCAATCAGGGCTGAGGATGGCTGCAAAGGATGCGCCGCAACCCAGGCTTCGATCTTTTCGGTGTAGGCGTCAACAGGCGAAGGACGGCCACGCAGCCAAGCCAGAACCTCCGCAGCTGCAATCGCCTTCTCTGCCTCGTTGGAATCGAGATAGTCACCTTCAACGTCGATTACCTTCTGGAAGGCAGATTCGATGTGAGAAAGATCATCGCACTCCTCCAGGTCGTAGGCCCAGTCATTCGCGGTATCGTTACCGAAGCTTGTTGCATCCCATGCGCCCATTGTCAGCAGTAAGGTGTGTGGTTAAAGTTGGAGTTTAGTTTTGCGGGATGCCCGCCAGCACATTGATTGCCTCGTCCATTTACCATTTTGCGGTCCCGCCGGTCGTCCACAATGCCAGGCGGTGCGCGCACGGCGAGGGGCCAGGCAGGTGGTCAGGACTCATGGTCGTGTCACTTTCCCCGCTTTGAGGATCTTGGTGAGAAGTCCGTCGAGTTCGGGAGTGTAGTGCCAGCCATCGCCGGTTCCCAGGAGGAATTTTTCCAACTGGTAGTCATCAAGCATGAGAAAGGTCAAACCACCCACCTCAAGTGCTGCTGGAGGGATGCGGTCCTCGCAAAGGATGTAGTAACTGAGGCGATCGCCAACCACTCCCTGCCCCTTGACGATGCGGACCACGGTCGCGGTTACGTGGACCTCATGGTACGTGCCCGGGCGTTCAGCAGCCTTCGCCGTCTTCTGCACCTCGCAAACCAGAACGACATGCTTGGAGTTCTTGATGTAGTCGCCGAAGGTTTCTGCCTTCCCTGCGGGAATCTCGCCAAAGCATCCGCTCGGGTGCGTCAGCAGGATGGCCCAGAGCGCAAGGATGAGGAGGGCGGTCTGCAAGGGCGGGAAGCAACGCCCATCACCCACATCCGCTTGTTCGCTATTGGTTTTCATTGGTCAACGGTGAAGATCACGTGGCGACCAGACTTCTCAGCCCGGTCAAAAAACGCTGGCAGATCGGAAAACCAGTCCCAGGTGTACTGGCAGTCTTCCCGGCTCTTTTCCATGGCGTAGTCGTCGGGCAGTTGCGAGTAGCGCAGACCCACAAGTTCCGGGGTGACTTGTGCCAATGCATCCGCCAGAGGACGCAACTTCTCGTGTGTGACGAGCGACACGATGTAGTCTTCGCCTGAGTAGAGTTGTTCCCCGCCCAAGATGCAGAGACGAAGCGGTTCAGTGCCGCTATCGAAGGTCAGCCGTCCGTCCGTCAAACAGCGATGAATGGCATCCCATGCCTTGTCGGTTTCACACACGAATCCCGCCTCCTTTTCCCATCGGCTCTCGATATCTTCCTGCACGATTTCGATGAGCGCATCATCCGATTCAGCCCCTCGCAGGGCATTGAGATCGATGTCAGTGATCGCGAAGTGGACGCCTCTACATGCCATGGCAGCAGTTTATCCATTGATGAATGGTTTGTCTGGCAATTTCTTGCCGCACCATGGGCAAAAGGAGATGAACGACCTCTTGCCGTTTATTCTCCAGCACGGATCTTCGCCCCTATAGAGCTCGAAATCGATCTTGTTCTTTTCGCCAGACTCCTCAACCGCGACAAACATCCCGGCACAACAATAGCGGGAGAGACGGTACTGCCTTCGCATTACAGCCTCCGGAATCGCGGAGTGAATCCACGTGCGACACTTCGGACATGTCCTGATGTGCCGTTTTGCCTTCTGGTCTGCTTCCAGATCCCGATCTGATGCAGGCGCTTCATCCGAGTAGTAGCACAGGGCAATCATCGCATCGATCTGGTATCGGTCGATCAGCCATGTACGGTGACCCCGACATATCGCAAGAGGCCCTGAACCGTCAGGTTCTGACAAGGGGATGGAGTTCATGACTGTTTAGCGGACGATTGAGCACGAGAGTCGTCTGACCAGACAAGCGCTCGTTGATGCAGTAGAAAGGTTGGTTTTGGGGTAGATCATTGGACGCCGGGAACAGGTCAGCCGTTCCTCTCCATGCGCTTGTTTTGCGCTTCTATGTACAACTCCGATAACGGGCGGTCAAAGGGCGGGTAGATATCCACTAGATCAGGAAGGTCGGCAACGAGGGCGTCGAACGACTTACGGCTGATCCGATGAGATCCTTGGAGATCAATCGTCTGCAATCGGTGCAGCCGCGCAATGTCTTCAAGGCATCTATCAGTGACAAGCGGCGAATAGATCAGCAAGTGTCGCAGCTCCGCAATCTGAGGAACAAAACTGACACCTCGATCAGTCAGGTGATCGGCGTGCGAGTGAATTCTCTTTAATTCAGGAAGGTGCTTGAGACGACGCAGATCGTCATCAACGAAGTCCACCCGCTGGTCCAGAATGAGCATTGACCATTGCTCCTGGATTGGATGAGCATCCAAATACACTTGGGCGGCGCTCTCCGACATCTGATCGAGTGCATCCGGCAGATTCATCGTGGGAATGAGCGCTCTACCGAAAAAGGCTACGGCATCAGCCCGCTCGGGAGAATCGTCAGTGTAGGTAACACGGTATTCTCGTTTGTGTTTGCGGACCCGAAAAACGCCCTTCTCCTCCCACGATCTAGTGATGATTTGGCACCTTGTCATCTCGCAACAGAAGATACAGATGAGCTGCGAAAATGCAGACAAATTTATCCCCTCCCAGCCTGTTCAGCACCTTCTAGTCCATCTTCGTTCAAGCGCTGGGGTTGAAGATTTGACGTCGGCGAACTGGACGATGAGGAAGCTGCCTTCTTGAGCCGACTAAAGTCGGTACTCCAACCCGGCTGGCGATGGCTGGTTGTTGCTTGGTTTTTCTTTGTGCCTTCGTGTGAGGAATATCAAATTTCCGCAGGCTGAAGCCTGTACTCCGTACAATTTCGGATCCAACACCTTGACCACTGACGCACTGCCCACTGACGCACTGGCTCCTCACTGGACCTGCACCACAGCCTTGACCACGCCGCTGCCGGGCTTGCTCCAGGAGGCGAATTTCTTCGGGGCTTCTTCGAAACTTGCACGGTGGGTGATCCAGGGCGTGGTGTCGAGATGGCCTTCCTTCATCAGGCGCAGGATGCGGTTGAAGTCGCTGGGGATGGCGTTGCGGGAGGCGAGGAGGGTGAGTTCACGTCGATGGAACAGGGCGTCATCGAACGGCACCGTTTTGGCGGTGATGCCGACCCAGACCAATGCACCGGCGAAGGCGGCGTATTCAAAACTGCGGGCCATGCTATCGGCGTTGCCGGTGGCATCAAAGACGATGTCCGCACCGCGGCCGTCGTTCTGCTTGAAAAAGTCTTCCGGTTCCAGGGGGGCATGAACCTTGGCCTTGGGATGGTTCTTTGAAACAAACGCCCGGCGGGTTTCATCTGGCTCAACGACATGCATCTTTGCCCCCGCCAGCCGGACGAACTCCATGACGCTCAGCCCTATGGGGCCAGCGCCCAGCACCAGCACGCTTTCGTCAGAGTGCGGGCACACGCGGTTCACGGCGTGGCAGCCGATGCCAAGGGTTTCCACCAGGGCGAGTTGCTCGTAGCTCAGCCCTTCCGCCGGATGGAGCTTGTCGGCAGGCAGCACGAGAAGGGGGCGCAAGCCGCCATCGGTGTGTACGCCAAGCACCTTGAGGTTTTCGCAGCAGTTGGTGTGCCCCCGGGCGCAGGCGTGGCACTCACCACAGTTGAGATAGGGCTCCACGGCGCAGCGGTCACCGGGCTTCACATCCGTGACCTCATCCCCCACGGCCACCACTTCCACACCGAGCTCGTGACCAAGGATGCGGGGATGCTGGATAAAGGGCATCTTCCCCAAATAGCCGCTGATGTCCGTGCCACACACGCCGACAGCGTGAATCCTCACCAGCGCTTCATACGGGCCCAGTTCGGCGGGCTCCGGGAGATCGATGACGTCAAATTTACGTGGGGCGGAAAGGGAAAGGGCCTTCATGAAGACTAAAAAGCGATGCAGAAAGGAAGGGGCTAAACCTTCGCCTAAAAACTGGCATGTCCACCCCCATCAATGGGGAGAATGACACCGGTGACATACCGGGCCGCCTCAGAACAGAGGTACACCACGGCCCAGCCGACATCTTCTGGAGCGCCAAATCCTTCAATTTGAATGCGCCCGCGGATCTTGCGTTCCCGTTCGGCATCGGCGCTGATGGCTTTGCGCAGCATGGGCGTATCAATCCAGCCAGGGGCGACGGCATTCACCCGTACGCCTTTGGGGGCAAATTCCGCGGACAGCGTCCGCACCATGCCGATGACGCCTGTTTTGGCGGTGGCGTAGCCAGTGACCAGGGGCATGCCCATGTAAGCGGTCATGGAGCTGACAAACACCAAGCTGCCCCGCTGCTGCGCGAGCATGCCGGGAGCGACAGCGCGAGTAAGGGCAAAGGCGCCGGTCAGGTGCGTGCGCAATACGGAATCGAAGTCTTCATCCGTCATTTCCAGGGCGGGTTTCTTCACATGCACGCCAGCGTTGTTCACCAGGATGGACGGGGTGCCAACCTGGGTCTCCACCTCACGGACAAAATCCGGCAGCAACTTGGTGTCGGTCACATCCACGACCATCGGCACTACGGCATCGCCGAGCTGGGCTGCGCCCTCTTGGAGCACCTCTGGACGACGCCCGGTGATAACCACCCGCGCCCCGGCCTGGACCAGACAACGGGTAATGCCAAGACCAAGCCCGGTACCGCCGCCCGTGACGATGGCAGTCTGACCAGTGAGGGAAAACGGAAGCATGCCCTAACGTGGGCGGGAGCCGAGGGGGTGCCACCAATTTTGAGACAGGATTAACAAGATTTTTGGAGGATTAACAAGATGGGGACTGGGGTGAGGCGGCGGGGGAAGGGATGAGCGGGAGGGTTGGGTTTGGACAGAATTAACAGAATTTACGGAATTGGGTTTTTGAGGGGTGGGTGGTTTGAAGACGCTGGAAAGGCGAGGATTCGAGGGATTTTGGATGAGGGGTTCCACCCCTGTCTGCGCCCCTCCCATCTCAAAAGGTCAACGAAGCAAGTTGGAGTACCGTCTTGAGACGGCTCACGCCCCAAACGTCCCATCACCCCGCCCTGCCCCCGACACCCGATCCACTCCTCATGTCTGGCGTCTGGTGTCTGGCAGTCTTCTGTCTCTCGCGCAGCGGGACGCAAAAAGGGCACCGGAGTGACCGGTGCCCTTTTCGTCAAATGGCTATCGCCAGCTCAGTGTCTTACGCGTTCCCCTCAGGGTTCGAGGAAGCAGCGGCGTGCTCTTCGGGGTCGATCTCGCCCAGGCTGATGAACTTCAGGACCTTCGCCCCGGGTTCATTGATGACCTTGACGGTATCCCCTTCTTTCACCTCACCCCGCAGCAAGCCTTCGGCGAGCGGGTCTTCGATGTTCTTCTCCACCGCACGACGCATCGGACGCGCGCCGTACTGGGGATCGTAGCCCTCCTTCATAAGGAACTCGCGGGCGCTTTCCTCGAGGGTCAGCGTGATACGCTTGTTCTTCAGACGGGCGAGCACCTTGGAGATCTCCAGGTCCACGATCTGGCTGAGTTCGGTGCGCTCCAGCATGTGGAACACCACGATGTCGTCCAGACGGTTGATGAACTCCGGCTTGAAGAACTTCTTCGCGGCCTCCATCACCTTGTCCTTCATCCCGCCGTGGTCGGCCACATCCTGCTGGATGGCACCGAAGCCGAGGCTGGTCTGGCGCTTGATGGTCTCAGCACCGATGTTGGACGTGAGGATGATGACCGTGTTCCGGAAGTCGATCTTGCGACCGAAGTTGTCCGTGATCTGGCCTTCTTCCAGGATCTGAAGCAGCAGGTGCATCACATCCGGGTGGGCTTTCTCCACTTCGTCAAAGAGCACCACGCTGTAGGGGCGGCGACGAACCGCCTCGGAGAGCTGACCGCCCTCTTCATACCCCACATATCCGGGAGGCGCTCCGATGAGGCGGCTCGCGGTGTGTTTCTCCATGTACTCGGACATGTCGAGCTGGATGAGCGACTCCGCGGAGCCGAACATGAACTCGGCGAGGTTCTTCGCCAGGAAGGTTTTGCCCACGCCCGTCGGCCCAAGGAAGATGAACGACCCGATGGGGCGCTTGGGATCCTTGAGGTCCGCACGGCTGCGGCGCAGCGCCTTGCTGATGGCGATGACGGCTTCGTCCTGGCCAATGATGCGCTTCTTGAGCTCTTCTTCCATGCGGAGAAGCTTCTCGGCCTCGGCCTGCTCCATGCGTTGAAGCGGCACGCCGGTCCACTTGCTCACCACGGCCATGATGTCCTCTTCGGTCACGTCCACGATGCGCTCCGTGTTGTTGGTGCGCCATTTGTCGAGCACGTCATCGTGACGCTTCTTGGCGGCCTTCTCCTTGTCGCGCAGGTGCGCGGCTTTCTCGAAGTCCTGCTCCTTGATGGCCACTTCCTTCTCACCGCGGATCTCTTCGATCTCGGCTTCGATGACCTTCAACTCTGGTGGCCGGGTCATGGCGGAGATACGGGCCTTGGCACCGGCCTCATCCATGATGTCAATGGCCTTGTCCGGCAGGAAGCGCGCGGGCAGGTAGCGGCTGCTGAGATGCACCGCTGTCGAGAGGGCCTTGGGACCGTACTTGGCCTTGTGGTGGCTTTCGTACTTGCCTTTCAGGCCTTCCAGAATGCGAATCGCGTCTTCCACGCTGGGCTCATCCACCTTCACCTGCTGGAAGCGGCGCTCGAGGGCGGCGTCCTTCTCAATGTACTTGCGGTACTCATTGAGGGTCGTCGCGCCCACGCACTGCAGCTCACCACGGCTCAGGGAGGGTTTCAAAATGTTGCTGGCGTCCATCGCGCCTTCCGCGCTGCCCGCACCCACGATGGTGTGCAGCTCGTCCAGGAAGAGGATGACGTTCTTCGTGCGGCGGATCTCGTCCATGACCGCCTTGATGCGCTCCTCGAACTGACCGCGGTACTTGGTGCCCGCCACCATGAGGGCGAGGTCCAGCACGATCACCTTCTTGTCGCGCAGAATTTCCGGCACGTTGCCCTGGGCGATTTCCTGGGCCAGACCTTCCACGATGGCGGTCTTGCCCACGCCCGCCTCACCGATCAACACAGGGTTGTTCTTCGTGCGGCGGCACAGGATCTGGATGACGCGCTCGATCTCACCGGCACGGCCGATGACGGGATCCAGCTCGCCTTTCTGGGCGAGCTCGGTCAGGTCACGACCAAAGGCGCGGAGGGCCGGGGTCTTGCTATCCTTCTTGGAGCCACCGACGGAGGGGGCGTTTTCGCTCTCCTCTTCTTCCTCTTCGTTGCCGAAGTTGGGGTCGAGCTCTTTGAGGATCTCGTTGCGGGCTTTTTCGAGATTCACGTCGAGGCTGCGCAGCACCTGCGCGGCCACGCCCTCACCTTCACGCAGAAGGCCGAGGAGGAGGTGTTCCGTGCCCACGTAGGAGTGGTTCAGCGCCTTGGCCTCTTTCGAAGCGAGGGCGAGCACTTTCTTGACGCGGGGGGTGTAGGGGATGTTGCCCACCATCTTGGTGTCAGGGCCGCTTCCTACTTGTTGCTCCACCTGCATGCGGACCGTGTCCAGGTCCACACCCAGCTTGGTAAGCACGTTGACAGCGACACCCTGCCCTAGCTTGATCAGGCCGAGCAGGAGATGCTCCGTCCCCACATAATTGTGGTTGAAGCGGTCCGCTTCTTTGCGGGCCAGCGCCAGCACTTGCTGGGCGCGAGGGGTAAAGTTATTCATCATCGGATTCAGGGGGTGGCGCATTTTCAGCGCTGTCTAAGGATACGTTAAGAGGCTCAGGAACGGATTTCAATAGCTGACGGGTAATTTCAGCTCGACGCGTGTCCCGCTCTTCCGGGGAGAGCTCACGCTGGGCGGCAAGCTGCAGGTGCGCGGGCTGGATCTCCAGCAGCAGGGCATCCAGCAGGCCTCGGTCACACTCTGTGACGAGGTCCAGATCGGCCCCCAGACGCAGCAGCGAGAGCTGGGTGAGCGCCTCCTTGGAGTTCAAGATATGGGCGAAACGCAGCGTGGCATAGGCACGGCCCACCTGATCCCGCAGCATGGTGGGGCTCTCGTGGAGGAGCTTCTCGCGGGCGTTGTTCTCCGCCTGCACGATGTGCTCCGCCACCCCTTCGATGCGACTGATGAGTTCGGACTCGGTTTCTCCCAGAGTGTGTTGGTTGGACACTTGGAAAAGGTTGCCCAGGGCCTCCGTGCCCTCGCCATAGAGCCCCCGCACGGCCAGGCCGATCTTGCTGACGGCATTCATCACCTGCTTGATCTGCTCCGTGAGCACGAGCGCGGGCAGGTGCAGCATGGCAGAGGCACGCATGCCGGTGCCCACGTTGGTGGGGCAGGCGGTGAGGTAGCCCAGACGGGAATCGTAGGCGTAGGGGAGAAAGTTCTCCAACTCCGAGTCCACGCGGTTCACCAGCTCATACGCGGTGCGCAGATCCAGGCCGGCGCGGATCCCTTGCATGCGGAAATGGTCTTCCTCGTTGACCATGATGGCCAGGCTCTGGCGGCGGTCGATGAGGATGGCGCAGCCCGTGGACCGGGCCGCATGCTCACGGCTCACAAGGTGACGCTCCACGAGCACCTGCTTCTTGGTCTTCGTGAGATTGGGGTACTCCTCATTGAAGCCGTCCTTCATCTCCGGCAGGCCGGCCACGACAGGACGCACCTCGTTCATGAGGTCCACCCGCTGGCGCTCAGAAGACCAGCCCGGGAACGACCAGCCGCGCAGATTGCGCGCCAGACGGATCCGCGACGTCATGACGATGTCGGAATGCGGTCCGCGGCCCTGCATCCAGTCTGCGGGGTTCTTCAGGAGGGTGGTAAATCGCATGTCAGGTGAAAGAAACGTTGCTCTGCAAATATAGACTACGCACGATGGCAAAGCGATGAGAAGAAATCTACTGCGAGGCTCGCAAAGATGCCTTTCAGAGTCAGGAGAGCAGCCATAACGCCAAGACGCCAGAACGAAATGTCTCCTGACGCAACTTTGCGTCAAATCACTCCAAGCCGGGGCAATCCAGCTCTGAGGTCAGGCATCAGGCCTTGCTTTCGATGGCCTTCACCTCATCACGGAGGCGGGCGGCATCTTCATAGCGCTCCTCCATCACGGCCAGATCGATGGCAGCCTTGAGGTCAGCGAGTTTTTTCTTGGGGCTCACAGGAGCCGGAGCAGGGGGTGGCGTCGGGGCAGCGGATGCGGTCGCAGCTGCCGGGGCGGGGCGTTCCGCCTTGGGACTGGGGACAGGCAGGCTGACCTGACGTCCCGGCACCTTGCCCACATGGCGGGTGCCCTTGTGCATGGCGCGCAGCATGTTGTCCATGTCGTCACCAAACGTCAGGTAGCACTCCGGGCAGCCCATGCGGCCGATCTTCTTGAGATGGGCACGGGTGAAGCCGCACTCCGGACAGGCCAGGGTGTCATCCTCCGCCGTGCTCTGGCGGGTCTTCTTCTGCGCGGCATTTCCCAGGAGGAAATCCGCCAGTTGAAATCCGGTCGGGTCCGTAACCCCCTTCTCCTTGGAGCACTTGTCGCACAAATTCACCTGCGTCATTTTCCCGTCCACAATCTGGGTCAGGAAAACGGTCGCTTCGTTATCGCACATGTCGCACTTCATGGCCGGAGGGGGGAACAGGAGAGGTTGGAGCGCCGCGATTTGATTTTTGACCGAAAGCGGGCGCTCCCTCAACTATTCATTACGCAGGATAGACGACTGGCGTTCCGGTGGAGTTGGCCAGAGCCTTGAATTTGGCCACCAGCTTCTGCGTCAGGGCTCCAGGCTTGCCATCGCCGATGATGCGACGGTCCAGCACCACGGCGGCGATCACTTCAGCGGCGGTGCCGGTGAGGAAGCACTCCTCTGCCACGAAAATGTCGTGACGGGTGAGGTTGGATTCGATGACGGGCACACCCAGCTCGGTAAGCAGCTCGATGGCCACGCCGCGCGTGATGCCGTCCAGGCCGCCCGCGGAGATCGGGGGGGTGTACACCTTCCCTTTTTTCACGATGAAAAGATTGTCCCCCGTGCACTCGGCCACATAGCCCTGCTCGTTGAGCATCACGCCTTCCTCACCGCCGCCCTGGATGGCCTCAATTTTGGCCATGACGTTGTTGAGGTAGTTCAAGGATTTCACCTGCGGGCTGAGCGCTGCGGGAGCCGGGCGACGGGTCGCGCAGGTCACCATGGTGAGGCCTTTTTCGTATTTCTCAGCGGGATAGAGGCTGATGGAACCCGCGATGATGAACACGCTGGCCTTCGGGCACTGGTAGGGATTCAGGCCCAGGGAGCCCACGCCGCGGGTCACCACGAGGCGGATGTAGCCATCGCGCAGATTGTTGGCCGCCACCGTGTCCAGCGTGGCCTTCTCCAGCTCCTCAAACGTGAGCGGCATGTTCAGACAGATGGAGCGGGCGGACTCGAAAAGCCGCACCAAGTGCTCGGTAAGGCGGAAGACACGACCGTTGTAAAAGCGAATGCCCTCAAAGACGCCGTCCCCATACAGAAGACCGTGGTCGAACACGCTGATCTTCGCTTCCGACTCGGGAAGGAGTTTGCCGTCAAGATAGATGAGGGGAGCCTGGGACATGGAGAGCCCGCAGCATGCCTGATATGGGAGGAAGTGCAAGCTTTTCGACCGCTGCGCGGCAGACTGAAGATGCCGGTGCGTCAGTAGGCGGTGCGTCAGTGCGTCAAGACGCTGGGGGCTGCATGACGAAGCAACCTCGTGGGACGGGACGCCCTGACCGTCTACTGACCGTCTAAAGACGGAACTCCAACCCTCTCCGGTCCTCCAGCAGGGTTGGAGGACCGCATTTATGCGGTCAGGACCCGCGGGACCCAGTGCGTCGGTGCGTCAGAGGGCAGCGTCTCAACCATCCCGCTTGCGGGAGCCTCAACCAGCGCAGCGTCTCAACGTGCCGCTTGCGGCACATCTCAACCGCCGCTACGCGGCGAGCTCCCCCTTGTTCAGCACCAATTTGCGGTCGCCGCGCTCGGCGAGATTCGCATCGTGCGTCACGACCACGAGCGTCTTTTTGGACTCCGCCACCACCTCGAAGAGGAGGTCCATGATCTGCTTGCCGGTGGCAGCGTCCAGGTTGCCCGTAGGCTCATCGGCAAGGATGATCGGCGGGTCGTTGATGAGCGCCCGGGCCAGCGCCACGCGCTGCTGCTCGCCGCCGGAGAGTTCTGTAGGCAGGTGGTAGAGACGCTCGCCGAGACCGACCCGGGAGAGCAGTTCTTTGGCGCGGGATTCCGCTGGGGTGCCGCTGATCAAGGACGGCAGCACCACATTCTCCATCGCGGTGAGCTCCGGCAGCAGGTGGTAGTTCTGGAAGACGAAGCCAAGACCCTTGTTCCTCACCATGGCACGGGTGTTGGTGGATCCTTTGTACAGAGAGGTGCCCCCGACGGAGACATCTCCCTCTGAGGGCTTCTCCAGCCCGCCCAGAATGTAGAGCAAGGTGGTCTTTCCTGAACCTGAGGCCCCGCAGAGGAACAGCCTCTCCCCATGGCCTACAGTCAAGGACACGCCCTTGAGCGCATGCACCTCATGCCCGGCAAGGCGGTAGCGGCGGTGAACATTATGAACCTCAAGAGCGGGGGCGTCAGGCATGGCGCGCCAACAGTCGGCGGGAGACTCAAGACTTCAAGACACAAGACTCAAGACTTGAGCCCGCCTTCGGCGGGAGACCCCAGACTAGAAGACTCCAGACGCAAGACCTGAGACAGACGGCAGAGAGAGGGTCTGAGGCGGGGCGACGAGGAGCTTCACCGCTTAAAAGCGGAACTCCAACCCACTCCGGTCATCCAGCAGGGTTGGAGTTCCGCATTTATGCGGTCAGGACACTAGGATCCAGCGCAGCACTCCGCCCCTGATTCCCTCAAAAGGACAAGCCACGCCGTGCCAATGAAAGCCAGCTAAAGCCCCAAGAACCCCGCCCCCCATCCAACACCTTGACCACTGACGCACTGCCCACTGACGCACTGGCTCCCGCCCACTGACGCACTGGAAAAGCTTGTCCAAACCTCCAAACTCGCTTCGTTTCTTCATCATGTCCGTCGCCGAGCCTGTCACTGCCCCCGCCCCAGCCACTGAGCCCCGTTTTGCCGTCGCCCAGTTGGATGAGATCCCGCCGACCCCCTGCCCCTGTGGTCAGGCTCGCCGGGCGTTTAAGGAGCCGTGGAACACCCTGGCCAGCGTGCACCTCACGGACATTCACGTGGACAGCAAGCTGCACTACCACAAGAAGATGACGGAGATCTACATCGTGCTCGAAGGCGAAGGGCACCTGGAGATCGACGGCCAGATCGTCCCCCTCAAGCCCATGACCTCGGTGATGATCCGGCCCGGCTGCGTCCATCGCGCCGTGGGGAAACTTCGCATCATCAACGTGCCCATGCCGCCGTTTGACCCCGCAGACGAGTTTGAAGTCTGAGGGTCGACAAATTAGGAATGAGGAATTCTGAATTAGGAATGGTCTCCTATCACATCCTAACAGACACCCTCGTTCGTCGCGCCCGCCACATTCCTAATTCCTAATTCCTAATTCATCATTGTAATGAAGCTCCTCACCCTCCTCTTCCTCGGTGTCGGACTCGCCACCTCCCCCGCCTTTTCGGCTGCAAAAAAGTCCAACGGTCTGCCCGAAGATGCGCAGGAGCTGGCCATTGGCAGCCCGGCTCCGGATTTCAAGCTTCCGGGCATTGATGGCAAGACGCACACGCTGGCAGACTACAAGGACGCCAAGCTGTTGATGGTTGCTTTCATCTCGAACCACTGCCCGGATTCGCAGGCCTCAGAGGAGCGCATCAAGAAGCTGGTGGCGGATCTGAAGGAGAAGGGCGCGAGCTTTGCCCTGGTGGCGATCAACCCCAACAACCCGGCCTCGCTGCGCCCGGATGAGCTGGGGTACTCCAAGTACAACGACAGCTTCGATGAGATGAAGCTCCACGCCAAGGAGCAGAACTTCAACTTCCCGTATCTCTACGACGGCGAGGCTCAAACTGCAGCCAAGGCCTATGGCTGCCTGGCCACGCCGCATGTGTTCCTCTTCGATGCGGACCGCAAGCTCCGCTACAAAGGCGCGTTCGACGACTCCCGCTTCGCCGATCCCGCCACAGTGAAGTCCCATGACGCCCGCAATGCGGTGGAAGCGCTGCTGGCAGGCAAGCCGGTACCGGCGGAGACCTCCAAGGTGCATGGCTGCTCCACCAAGTGGCTGGGCAAGAAGGCCAACGTGGCCGAGGACGACAAGAAATGGGCCCATGCCCCGGTGGATGTGGAGAACATCGATGCCGCCGGCGTGGCCGCGATCCGGAAGAACGGCACCAAGAAGGTGCGCCTCATCAACGTGTGGGCCACGTGGTGCATCTCATGTGTGGAGGAGTTTCCTGAACTCGCCAAGACGGCCCGCAAGTTCGGCCTGCGTGACTTTGAGTTTATCACCCTGAGCCTGGACCAGCCAGAATCCAAGGCCAAGGTGAAGGAGTTCCTCGAATCCCAGGGCGCGGCCATCCCGGACAAGATCAAACCCAGCGTGAAGGCGGAGGGCCGCACCACCAACAGCTACATCTACACCGGCAGCCACGAAGACCTCATCAAGGCGCTGGATCCCGAGTGGCAGGGCCCCACGCCGCACACCGTGCTGGTGGCGCCGAATGGCGACATCATCTGGCGGCACAACGGCGAGGTGGATGGTGAAGAAATGCGCGACGCCATCCTCAAATTCATGGGCCGCTACTACAAGCCCGAGTAACCTTCCTTTGCCAATCCATGCGTCTTCCGTCCCCCTCCCGCCCGCCTCTGCGTCCCGCCCTTGCCGGGGCGCTGTTGCTGTTGATTCCTCTTACCGCCGCCCCTCTTGTGCACGCACAGGCAGAGGCCCAGACGCCGGCCAGCAACTCCAGTCCGGAGGCGATGGCTGATTCGTGGTTCGGAGACGGGGTGGCACTCTTCTTTGCCGGGAAGGCGAAGGAGAGCGTGGAGGCCTTTGACCAGGCCATCAAGCTCCAGCCAAAGATCGCCCCGCAGCTCTGGCAGCGGGGTCTGGCGCAGTATTATGCAGAGGACTACGCGGGTGGCAGGAAACAATTCGAGCTGCACCAGACCGTGAACCCCAATGACGTGGAGAACGCCGCCTGGCACTTCATCTGCGTGGCGAAGAAGGACGGCGCCGAGGCCGCCCGCAAGGTGCTGATCCCGATCGAGGGCGACACCCGTGTGCCCATGAAACAGGTGCACGATCTCTTTGCCGGGAAAGGCAGTGAAGAAGAGGTGCTGAAGGCCGCCGCCAAAGGTGAGAAAGGCAGCGAGGCACTGCGCAACCAACTGTGCTACGCCCATCTGTACCTGGGCTTGTACGAAGAAGCGCTCGGCAATGTGGACAAAGCCAAGGCCCACATGGTGAAAGCCGCCACCGAGTACAAGATGGACCACTACATGGGCAAGGTGGCGCAGGTGCATGTGAAGCTGCGCTCTTGGGGCCAGTAGTTCGGTGCGTCAGTGGAAGGTACCGTCCTGACCGTCCCGCATGCGGGACGGAACTCCAACCCTGCCATTGGACCGGAGAGGAGTTGGAGTTCCGCTTTTAAGCGGTCCGGCACCACATTCCCTGCAGCATCGCAACGGGCGTAGTCCGGTTGTGCCAACCGGCTCAGGCAACGGAGCGGAGAAGCCCCGCATACGCCCGACGAAATCACCGCGATCAACGGTTGCCTCCAGCATCTTGATTCAATGAAATCCAACACCTGAAGATGGCTGGCCCGTGTTAAGACCATGCATTCCCGCGGCGACTGAGCCGGATGACACATCCGAACTACGCCCGCGAAGAAGTCCTAGGCACGACCCCTCCAGCAAAAAAGGTGAGCCGGGCGACTCCTCGCCCAACTCACCTCCAACACTTTTTACTTTTCACTCTCAACTTTTCACTTACTTCACCACTACCTGATCACAATCCCGATGCCGGGCAGGTACACCCGGGCGCGGGGATATTCACGGTAGTACGGACGGTAGTAGGATCCGTAGGAATAGGGCCGGTAGTAGTAGCCAGAGCTATAGTAGCGCGGGCTGTAGTACCGATAGCCGTGGTGGTGGTGATGATGATGGTGCCCGTGATGATAGGACCGATGATGATGGTGGCGATGTCGGCGGTCACGAGCATCTGCGGACTGCGGTGCGGCAAAGCCCAGCGTCACGGCAACGGCAAGGAAGGCTAAAAGAGTTTTCATAGATCTTCAGGGGTTTGGGTTGCTTCCCGTTCGACGGGCCAGATGAAGGTTTATTCATCCAGATGTTCCGTCTTTCTTGTTTCCCCTGATTCGATCCCCAGCGCCTTCAGGCTGCTTTAAGCCCGGCTAAACGGAATTCGCCATCACCCTGTGGAGATGGCGAATTCCGCATCAGGATCTACCCTTGCGTCTATCGGGCAGCCAGCTCTTTGCTGCGCTCAGTCGCCTTGCGCACAGCCTGGATCAACGCATTGCGAAGTCCCTGGGCCTCAAGCTGTTCCAGACCAGCGATGGTGGTGCCGCCGGGGCTGGTCACCTCGTCACGCAGCACGCCGGGATGCTTGCCGGTTTCAAGCACCATCTGCGCAGCTCCGGCGACCGTCTGGGCGGCCAGTTGCAGGGCGGTGGCGCGGGGCAACCCCATTAAAACGCCTCCATCAGCCAGGGCCTCGATCACCGTGTAAACATAGGCCGGACCACTACCACTGAGGCCGGTGACGGCGTCCAGCAGGTTTTCCGGCACTTCTTGCGCCGAGCCCACCGCTCCGAGCACGGCCTTGGCCAGTGCCAGATCTTCATCAGTAGCATGCGCCCCGCGGGAGTAGGCGGAGGCACCAGCAAGCAGCAGGGCGGGAGTGTTCGGCATGGAGCGCACCACCCGGGCCGTTCCGCCAAGCCAGCCTTCGAGTTGCGCCAGAGTCAGACCTGCGGCGATGGAGAGGTACAGCGGGACAACGGCGCTTTTGGAGAGCCCTTCCAGAAGCGGCTTCATGTCTTGCGGTTTCACAGCGAGGATCACGACATCGGCCGCCTGCGCCACCTCCAGCGGACTCTTGGCCGCCTGGGCATCTGGAGCCGTCTCTTGCAGGGCCGCCACAGCGGCAGGGACCTTGTCGTAGAGCACGACATCGCTCCCCGTAGCCAAGCCAGCCTTCAGCGCCCCGCGCAGCAAGGCTCCACCCATTTTCCCGCAACCAATCAGTCCGATTTTCATTTGTGACAGGCATCTTGGAAGAGAACTGCGGAATGCCAAGCGAGAAAGGCGGGAGGATCGGGGCAGACCTGCGATTGGCAACGCCTTCTTGGACATCCTGTTTCAGACCATATTGTGGGTGCCAACAATATGGTCAACCTCGACTCTGGCAGCCAGCAAGAGATCGAGAATGTGATGCTCATCGGAAGGCTTCTTGCAGCTGGCAATTTGCTCGAATCTCTTGTAGCCTCTGCCGGTCAGGCTCGCCCCCTTAGTGAAGGCGGCTCACGGAGTAAGACTGGGACAACATGAATTTCCAACGGGTCTTCGAAATCATCAACGAGATGCAACAAGCTGGCGTCGTTGAGCGCTATGCCATCGGCGGCGCCGTAGGGGCCACATTCTATCTTGAGCCCGTTGCCACGCTCGACGTCGACGTATTCATAGCCTTTTCTTCCGCCGGTCTTCTCATCGATCCGACCCCGGTCTTCGATTGGTTGAAATCACGGGGCGGCACGATGGAGGGCGAGTACATCATCCTTGAGCAAACTCCGGTGCAAATTCTGGTGGCGGGCACACCGCTCGTGGAGGAAGCCCTACGTGAGGCCGTAGTGGACGAAGTTGAGGGCATTCCCGTGCGGGTCTTCACCGCTGAACACCTCGCCGCCATTACCTTGGAGGTCGGCCGCGCCAAGGACAAGGCCCGTCTGCTCCAGTTCATCGAGGAAGGCTCGCTTGATGCCCCGATCTTCGAAGCTATTCTCGACCGTCACGGCCTGTTGGGTCGCTGGGAAACTTTCCAACGTCAATTCCTCGAATGACTCGCCTCCAGCAAATCCTCGAAAGCAAGGCTGCCTATCGCCGCCAGCTCGCCCGACGCCCCATCGCCGAGAAGCTTCGCATCGTCGAGGAACTCGCCGAACGCACCCTCGCCATCCGCAAGAAGCGCGCCCCAGGGAATCAGATCAAGACGGAACCGTGAGGGGAGGCGATGAGCGACGAGCCCCTCATCCCGAAGCACGGCGGTTACCGAAGGCTGAAGAGCTTCCAGGTCGCGCAGCTCTGCTACGACGTGACCGTGCGCTTCTGCGACAGGTATATTGAAAGGCGTAGCCGCACTCACGATCAGATGGTGCAGGCCGCCCGCAGCGGTGTGCAGAACATCGCCGAGGGCAGTGAAGCGAGCGCCACGTCCAAGAAAATGGAGCTCAAGCTCACCCAAGTGGCCCGGGCCAGCCTGGAAGAGCTGAAGCTGGACTATGAGGACTACCTGAGGCACCGCAGCCTGCCCCTCTGGCCGGAGGATGACCCGCGCCGAAAGGCCCTGGTGGCCCGCCGTTGCGCCACGGCAGACGAAGTGGCGCTCTGGGTGAAGGAGGTGTGGAGGCAGCAGGATGGACGAAATGGAGGAAATGGACCTGATGGACAGACGCTACGCGGGAAGCCTCCCGGCCATACGAAGGGCCTGACCTATGCCGAGCCCTCCGCGAATGCGGTACACGTCCTCATCGGGGTGGCATGCTCCCTCCTGGACCGGCAGGTAGCCGCCCTGGCCGCCGCCTTTGAAAAAGAAGGCGGCTTCACAGAGAGACTCTACCGCACCCGGCAGCAGCGCCGGAACCGCCCCTGACACTCACGTCCATCCCGTCCATCCCGTCCATTTCAGTCCATCCCAGGCCCACCAGCCCCCCTGACCATCAACCCCTGTGAACCAAAACAGGGCAAATCCCGATACAGATCAGATCATCCCGGCACAGCGGGCACGCGTAGCTTTCTTAGAATGATTATTGATCTCATTCCAAAACTGAATAACGTGTGGTCCCAGCATCGCATCCTTTGCAGCTGGGCTTGCCCATGAAAGCCAACCTGCCAGGACATGATGAACCCGCGCTGCCGGCCGATCTTCGGATGACCCCGCAGCGAGCCGTGGTGCATGAGGTGGTGAAAGCGTCTTACGACCATCCCACTGCGACGGAAGTCTTTATGCGTGCCAAGGAGCACGTGCCAGCCATCTCGCTGGCCACGGTGTACAACTGCCTGGACACGCTCGTGGCACACGGGCTGCTCAAGCAGGTCAATCTGGACCGCGCCTCCTCCCGCTTCTGCGCCAACATGAATGATCACGTGCACTTCCACTGCGACCAATGCGGCGCCGTGGCCGATGCCCACCCGATCAGCGAAATGCCCATTTCCACCCTCTGGAAACTGCCGGAAGGCAGCCGTGTCACGCGCCTCGACATCGCCCTCCGCGGCATTTGCCCTGAGTGCGTGAAGAAAAATGCCACCGCCAAACCCCAAGTTTGACCAGTCTGCCAACTGCTTCCTGACCTCCCTGTTCCTGTTCCCCTTTTTCATCCATCCATGAGCCTCCTGATCCAAGACCTGCACGCCTGCATCCCTGACCGTGAAATTCTCAAAGGGTTCTCCCTCGAAGTGAAACCTGGTGAAGTCCATGCCATCATGGGCCCGAACGGTTCCGGCAAGAGCACCCTGAGCAAGGTGCTGTGCGGTCACGAAGACTACGAAGTGACGTCTGGCAGTGTGACTCTGGATGGGGAAGACCTCCTGGCGATGGATGTGGATGCCCGCTCCCGTGCCGGGCTCTTCCTGGCCTTCCAGTACCCCTTTGAGATCCCCGGCGTGAGCAACGCCAACTTCATCCGCGCCGCCCTCCAGGCCCGGCTTCCGAAGGGCGAGGAACTGGACGCCGTGGGCTACTACAAGAAGCTCTACCGCCGCATGGATGAGCTGGAAATGAGCCGCAGCTTCACCGCCCGCTCCGTGAACGAGGGCTTCTCCGGCGGGGAGAAGAAGCGCAACGAGATCCTCCAGCTCATGATGCTGGAGCCCAAGTACTCCATTCTCGACGAGACTGACAGCGGCCTGGACATCGACGCCCTCAAGGTCGTCTCCCAGGGCGTGAACGCCATGCGCTCCCCGGAGCGTGGCTTCCTCGTCATCACCCACTACCAGCGCCTGCTGGACTACATCAAGCCAGACATCGTTCACGTCATGGTGGAAGGCCGCCTCATCCGCAGCGGCGGCCCTGAGCTGGCCCTCGAGCTGGAAGCCAAGGGCTACGAGCTCACCCACGCGGCCTGATAAACCTCAAAATCCTGTACGACATGAGTGTTGAAACACCAGACATCGCCGACATCCGGGCGGATTCCGTGGGAGACTTCTACTTCCCCGAGAACCACGTCTATGATGCGGGCTACGGTCTTTCCGAAAAGACCATCGACTACATTTGCGACGTCAAGAACGACCCCGACTGGGTGCGCGAGTTCCGCAAAAAGGCCCTGAAAGTCTTTGAGGAAAAGCCCATGCCCACCCACTGGGCCACCACGGACCTCAACAACATCAAGTTCGAGGAATTTCGCTATTACCTCGCTGGCGACCGCAAGGCCAAGCGCTCCTGGGACGACGTGCCCGAGGAGGTGAAGAAGACCTTCGAACGCCTGGGCATCCCCGAGCAGGAGCGCAAGTTCCTGGCCGGTGTGGAGGCGCAGTATGACAGCGAAGCCGCCTACTCCAACGTGAAGAAGGTGGTGGAGGAGCAGGGTGTGATCTTCATGAACAGCACCGAGGCCCTCCAGCAGCATCCGGAGATCTTCCGCAAGTGGTTTGGCAAGGTCATCCCCACCGGGGACAACAAGTTCAGCGCGCTCAACAGCGCAGTGTTCAGCGGCGGCTCGTTCATCTACATCCCGCCGGGCGTGAAGGTGAAGCACCCGCTTCAGGCCTACTTCCGCATCAACAGCGAGCAGTTCGGCCAGTTCGAGCGCACCCTCATCATCGCGGATGAAGGCGCCGAGGTGATGTACATGGAAGGCTGCACCGCCCCCAAGTTCGAGACCGCAACGCTGCACAGCGCCGTGGTGGAGCTGGTGGCCATGAAGGGCGCCAAGATCCAGTACGTGACCGTGCAGAACTGGAGCAGCAACGTCTTCAACCTCGTGACCAAGCGCGGCATCGCGCATGAGGACGCCGAGGTGCGCTGGATCGACTGCAACATCGGCAGCCGTCTCACGATGAAATACCCCGGAGTGGTCATGAAAGGCCGCCGCGCCCGCGGTGAGGTCATCAGCATCGCCCTGGCCAACACCGGGCAGCACCAGGACACCGGTGCCAAGATGATCCATGCCGCGGACGAGACGACAAGCAACGTCATCTCCAAGAGCATCAGCATCGGCAAGGGCCGCGCCACCTACCGTGGCCTGGTCCACATCCCGAAGCACCTCAAGGGTTGCAAAAACAACACCGAATGCGATGCCCTGCTCATCAACTCCAGCAGCCGCACCGACACCTACCCGGCGATCAACGTGCGCGGCAACGAGCACGCCACACAGCATGAGGCCAGCGTCAGCCAGGTGAGCGCGGAGCAGATCTTCTACATGCAACAGCGCGGCCTGAGCGAGGCAGAGGCCATGAGCCTCTCCGTGAACGGCTTCATCAACGACCTCGTGCGTGAGTTCCCCATGGAATACAGCGTGGAGCTCAAGCGGCTGATCGACCTCGAAATGGAAGGCTCCGTAGGCTGATCCAGTCCACCCTCCCTCCACCCATTCCAAACCTTTTTCCCCATCAACCACAATCCATGAGCGTTGCTGCGCCCATCGCCGAACCAGAAATGGAGAAGCCTTTATCCCCTCCCCTGTCATCCGCACCGACCAATCTGACGCCCGACTTCACCAAGCTGGAGGACGCGCCCGAGTGGTTCCAAACGCGGGCCCGGGCTGCCTGGGAGGAGTTTCAATCCCTGCCCATGCCTGGTCTCAGGGATGAGCATTGGAGGTATTCCCAGTCCAAGAACCTGAGCCTGGACGGCCTGCACCTGGCCGGTGAAACCACCGAGGCCGAGAAACAGGCTGCCATTGAAGGCTCCAAGGGCCTCAGCAAGGTGGCCGCCCGCCTCATCTTCCTCAACGACCGCCTCATCCACAGCCAGACGGATGGCCTGGAGCAGGGCGTGGTGGTGCTGCCCTTTGCCGAGGCCCTGCGCACGCACGGAGACGTGCTCCAGCAGTACCTCATGAAGCGCAAGGCGGATCTGGGTTCGGAGAAATTCGCCGCCCTCCACCTGGCCCACGTCCAGGCCGGGGCCGTGATCCTCGCACCGAAGAACGCAGTGTTGAAGGCCCCCATCGAGATCTTCCATTGGGTTTCAGGCGTCAACAGTCTCGTCTTCCCCCACACGCTCATTGTCGCTGGCGATCATGCCCAGGTGACGGTGCTGGACCACCACGCCTCCCTGCGTGATGAGGTGGCCCAGAGTGTGGCCGTGGCCGACTTCGTGGCGGGCAATGGCAGCCACATCACCTATGTGAACTCGCAAGAGCTGGCCGACTCCGCCCGCGCCCTGCACATCTCCTCCACCACCGTGGCACGGGATGCCCGGGTGAAGGCCCTCCAGCTCCAGCTCGGGGCTTCGTTCGCCCGCAGTGAGAGCGTGAGCGACCTTGCTGGCGAAGGTTCCCGCAGTGACATGCTCGGCGTCAGCCTGCCCTTCAACAGCCAGGTCGTGGACATGCGCACCCTGCAGAACCACCTGGCCCCCCGTACCTACAGCGACCTGCTTTACAAGAACGCGCTGTACGACAAGACACGCACCATCTTCTCCGGCCTCATCAACGTGGCCGATGGCGCCCACTACACGGACGCCTACCAGAAGTGCCGCAACCTGCTCAACAGCGCGGACAGCGAAGCCGTCTCCATGCCCGGCCTGGAGATCAACGCCGACCAGGTGAAATGCAGCCACGGTGCCACCAGCGCCCCCATCAGCGCTGACGAGCTCTTCTACCTCAAGGCCCGCGGCATTCCCGATCAAGAGTCCCGCCAGCTCATCGCCATCGGGTTCGTGGAAGACGTCATCAGCCGCCTAGGTCACGAGGAGCTGATCGAGTCACTGGACCGCCGGATCGAGGAGAAATTCGCGAGACAGGCGGCCTGAAAAATTAGGAATGATGAATTAGGAATTAGGAATGAATGAGAAAGCCCGGTCCGCTGCGAAGTCGCAGGCAGATCCGGGCTGCTTCATTCCTAATTCAGAATTCCTAATTCCTAATTTTCAGTTCGGCGCTTCCCCATCCCGATAGGTGGGCTCGGGTTTGCCGGGGCGGAAGTGTTCTTCATGGTCCAGAGTGCTCTTTAGGCCGGGGTAGATCTCACCCGCGATCACCAGGCTTTCCTTCACGGCCTTGAGCAGAGCTTCGGGGTCGGTCTCGGCCCGCAGGTTCAGGATCAACTGCCCGCCCGTGCTGGGCTCATCCAGCGTCATGCCCGTCTCGGCCACGTTGTCGTTGCGCACCAGGTTCACGGAGGCAATCTCGCCACCGATGCCGTCATCGGGGCTGTAGGTCATCTTCAGGTGGGCCACTTCTGCCTGCTGAACCGCCAGTTTCTCCTGGATGCTCCCGGCCAGGCAGCGGAGATACCCGTTGGCATCGAACTCGTCTTCCGCCACCAGCGTGACGGTGGCATTGAGCCAGCCCAGCAGCGCCTCGCCATCGGCATACACCTCGTAGTCCAGCTCCATGGCGGCGCGGTTGCCCGGCTGGGCCTCGCTGGAGAGCGAGCCGAACCAGCCCGTGAGGCCGTCTTCTTCACGCGCTGAGGCGTCCACAATCTTTGCCTGGGGGAACGCCTTCTGCAGAGCCTCCGTGAGCTCCGCGAGCTGCTCCGGAGTGAGGAGATCCCGCTTGTTCACCACGATGATGTCCGCCTCCTCAAGCTGCTTCTTGTAGATGTAGGTCACCTTGGAGGAGAAATTGCCCCCCGCATCCAGCCCCAGCACACGACGGGCCCGCACCGGGTCCACCAGCACGCTCAGCGGGGCGATGGAGTAGGCCTCACCATACATGCGGCGCAGGGGATAGGTCACCGTGGCCACCAGATCCGTGCAGCTCCCCACCGGCTCCGCAATGAAGACGTCCGGCTTGGTCGCATCATTCAGCTTTGCCGCGGCATCCACCAGCGTGTTGAACCGGCAGCAGAAGCACCCGCCTGCGATCTCCTCCGTGGCGAAGCCCTGGGTGCGCAGCAGCTTGGTATCCACCAGCCCGCCCGCCTGGTCATTCGTGATGAGTCCCACCTTCAGCCCCTGGTCCGTTAGTGTCCGCGCCAGCTTGCCGATCGCGGTGGTCTTCCCCGCGCCGAGGAATCCACCGATCATGATGTAGCGGGCCTTGGTCGTAGAGGAGGTGGGGGAGGCAGGGGCGCTCATGAAAGTCTGGGTCAGTGGGCAAGGATGCGGACGAAAAAGAGAGGAGCAAAGCAGTACGCCGCGCAGGTCTCAAGCTTTCTGGTAGCGACAGGGGGCAGGAACGTGAAAAAACGCAGGCCAAAGCAGCAACTCCCAGGCTCTTCCCCTCTTCCCTATCCCCACCTGCGACACCATCGACACCCTTTTTGGACTTTTTGCCAAAAACGATGTTTTTGCTTATATCGTTGCATCCCACTGTGCTTGAGTGAGTTGTGGGTAAAAAATGCGGCACACAGTGCGTCAGTGCGTCAAGGTGTTGGAGCCGAAGTTGTACGGAGTACAGGCTTCAGCCTGCGGAAATTTGATATTCCTCACACAAAGGCACGAAGAAAAACCAAGCAACAACCAGCCATCGCAAACCGGGTTGGAGTA
>NZ_BATQ01000167.1 GCF_000739635.1 Verrucomicrobium sp. BvORR034
GGTCAAGGTGTCAGAATACCAATTCTTCCGCGGAAAGCACATCTTGCAGCACCTCTCGCTGCCATGCCATGAGCTTGTTTCTCACATCTCCATCCGGATTCAGGACCAGATCCTCCATAAGCCCTCGAGAACCCAGCAAGGACGTCTCAAGGCCAAGACCTTCTGCCTTGCGGTCCCGAGCCTGACAGAGCCGGTCGATCTTTGCACGGTCTTGGTCTGTCATACGGCGCGCATGCTTTTTGGGCCGGTCCGGCCAGCTGGAAGGGTCTGCCTTCTTAACGCGGGTCACGGCCGCCTCGAAAGTTTCCTTCCATCGGCCTCGCCATCGCGGTGGATGGTGGGCTGTACCCGAAGTTTCGAACTCCGTCGCCATGGTCAGCATCTGCTGATTGTTCAACACCCGGAACGGGGGCACATCTTTTTCACGCGCGATACCATCACGCCAGTTCCAAACCTCCCTCAAGATCGCCAGCCCTGCGGGCCGCAGTCGCCCGGAGCCACTAATGCGCCAGGCCTCGTCGCGGTCTTTTTCCTGACGCGAAAGAACGTCACGGCGCAGGGACTCGCAACTCTGCTCAAACCAGTTCACCCGGTTCTTCGTCACCAGATCCGTCATGAAGATATCTACAAGCCGCCCCAGATAACGGACATCATCGACCGCATAAGCTTGCATTTTGGCGGGCAGGGGGCGGAGGCTCCAGTCTTCCTTTTGAGAACTCTTGCAAAGCGTGACTCCACAGTGCTGCTCGACCAGGGCCGCCAGTCCAAAAGTACGGTGCCCGGTCAGCCTGGCGGCCACCTGGGTGTCCTTGAGACGCGTCGGGGTCCAGTTGCAGGTGCGCTTCAGCAGCGTCAGATCGTAGTCCGCGCTGTGAAACCACACCTCCGCATTGTCCACCACTTCCAGCAACGGACTAAGGTCGGAAAGAACCAAAGGATCAATCAGGGCAAAAATGCCATTGGCAGCAAGCTGGATGAGACACAGCTTTTCCTGAAAGTGGTGCAGGCTGTCTGCCTCCGTATCAAGATAGATGCGAGTCAGCTCACCGCGGGTGATCAGGGCATTGAGGTCGGCAGCAAGCCCCCTCAACTGTTCTTCGGTGTCGATCCAATAGTAGTCCCGACCAATGGATGGCTCAGCGGATGAAGAAATCATGTTCAACGCAATCCGGACAACAACAGCTCAGCATTGCTCTTGCTTCGCTCGATGTTTTTGAGGAGGAATTCAACTGCCTCATAGGCAGGAACACTGGCGAGTTGCTTGCGGATCACGGAGATCCGCTTGAACTCATCAGGGTGATACAGCAGTTCATCGCGGCGTGTGCCTGACTTGAGCACATGGATCGCAGGGAAAATGCGACGTTCGGCGATCTCGCGATCAAGATTCACCTCCATGTTCCCTGTGCCCTTGAACTCCTCAAAGATCACTTCGTCCATCCGGCTCTCTGTTTCGACGAGGGCCGTCGCCACAATCGTGAGGCTGCCGCCTTCTTCGACCTTTCTTGCCGCGCCGAAGAACTTCTTGGGCTTCATCAATGCCTTGGCGTCAATACCGCCAGACATCGTGCGCCCCTTGCCACCTTGCAGGGCGTTGTAACCTCTCGCCAGACGGGTGATGCTATCCAGCAGGATCACAACATCTTTGCCCAGTTCCACCAACCGCTTGGCGCGTTCGAGCACCAGTTCTGCGACTTGGGAATGCCTCTTCGGACTTTCGTCAAAGGTGGAGCTGTAGATCTCCGTCTGTACGCTCTCCTCGAAATCGGTAACCTCCTCCGGCCGCTCATCCAACAACAGGATGATAAGGGTAACCTCAGGGTGGTTCACAGTGATGGATCTGGCGATGTCCTTCAACAACATCGTCTTGCCCGAGCGGGGCGAGGCGCAAATCAGCGCGCGCTGGCCTTTGCCCAGCGGAGCGATGATGTCCACCATGCGGGCACTCACCGCCGGATTCTTGGGCGTCTCCAGGATAATCCGCTGAGACGGGAACGTCGCCGTCAGCTTGTCAAAATCCACAGGCAGTTGCCACTCATCAACACTCCTGCCTTCAACCTCAAGAATCCGGTCCATGGCAAGATACTTCTCCTTCTCCCGCGGCACCTTGATGCTGGCCTTGATCTTCTGGCCGGGCCTGAGATTGAACTTCCGGATCACAAAAATAGGAACAAAGATGTCCTCCGGCAGTGGGGCGAAATTGTACAGAGGATAGCGGATGAGACCGAAGCTCTCCTGCTGCATCTCAAGGAAGCCTTCCACCTCAGCCCGGGTGCCGTGTTGCAGCATCCAGCTAACCAGCTCCACCACGAGCTGGTGCTTGGTACGGCTGCCATTGACGCGCCATCCAAGCGTTGCAGCCAGGGCCTGGAGTGCCCCGAGGGTACTGGTCTGCAAGTCGTTGATCGTTACGACTTCTGGGAAAGGACCTGGCACTTTCTCCTCAACGGGGGCCCCGGCATTGTCAGGGGCAGGGCTTGCTCCGACAGGCGGAGGGGTTGCCGTTTCGGGTGCGCTGGCTTCAGCGATCACCGTCTCATTCACGAGCGCCCCCTCTGGAGCGTCCGCAGAGACAGAGACCGGGTTTTCTTCACTATGCATCTGGCTATACGAGTTGTTGCAAGAGTAGCTGGGCCTGGGAACGCAGGAGTTCAGTCGAACCCTCGTTCCAGACGACTTTGTCCGCGAGCTCCAGTTTACGCCGAAGCGGCCACTGGATGTCGAGAATGCGTTGAGCGGTGTCAGCGTTCAGTCCACGTTCTCCCGTCATTCGGTCGTGCTGCACCCTGGCTTCAGAGGCGACGACGATGACCGCATCAGCAGGAAAGTCTGAGGCAGCCTCGTAGAACAAAGGCACTTCCGCAATCAAAAGTTGCGCCTTTCCGGCTTCACGGGTCTGCTGGACCAGATCGGAAAGCTTCTTATAGACCTGAGGATGAAGGAATTCCTCCAGTTTTTGTCGCACTGTGGGATCCTTGAACGCCAAATCCCGCAGCGCCACCCGCGACACCAGGCCATCTTGTCCAACGACGGATGGGTCCAGTGCTCCTGCCAGCGCAGCCGCCAATTCCGGAGTCTGGTAGATCTGATGCACTGCCTCATCACTCGAAAACAGCACCACCCGAGACGACAACTCGGCCAGCAAGCGGCAGAACGTTGATTTCCCGGAGGCGGCGCCGCCCGTTACGATCCAGATCTTCATTCTACAAAATAGCAAGGGCGGACTGGTTTCCCAGTCCGCCCTGCAAAGATATTGCGGTCTAACTGACCCTCACCCAATTAAGGGTTGATGGCCGGCACCAATCCCGGACCACCGTCCATGCTCACGGGCGGCGGAGCCGTGGGAGCAACAGGAGTGGGAGCGGGTTTCCGGATCGGTTCGCCCGAAGGATCGATCAGCTTGGCCGTCACGAAGATCATGAGGTTACGCTTGAAGTGATCTTCAGCCTTGCTCTGGAACAGGCGACCGAGGATCGGGATATCACCAAGAATCGGCACTTTGTCTTCCACGTCCTGGACGTCTTCGCGGATCAAACCACCCATGGCAACGGTCTGGCCGTCCCACACAGTCACAGCTGTCGTGACTTTGCGGGTGGAGAAGACCGGCTGCTCAATACGGTTTTCCGTCAACGTCACCGTGGCAGGGTTGCCAAGCGCATCGGTGGAAGCCGTGTTGATCGGGCTGCCGTAGTTGATGAACCCTTCGAACTCGGTCACTTCTGGAGCGAGGTTGAGATCAATGGTGTAGCCATCGGGTCCGATCACCGGATCAACTTCCATACGCACACCCACTGGACGCATTTCGAATGCGGTCGGGGTGGTCGGAGTCACAGGGAAAGCTGCGGAGGAACCCACGCCAAGCCCGCCCGTGATGCCGGTGGCACCGAAGTTCTGCGGGATTTGCGGCGGATCGAACTCCGTTGGGTAGATGAATTCACGAATCACTTCCACGGTGGCGCGCTGACCGGAACGGGTCGTCACGCTGGGAGCGCTCATGAGGTCCACACCCTTCTTCTGGCTAAGAGCGCGAATGACCACCTGGAACTGCGGGTCGGTGAACACGCCGGCAAGGGCGAAGACACCAGGAGCAGCGCTGGAAACCAAGCTCTGGCCGGAGATCAGGCCGTCAATCGAGTCAGCAGCGATGGCCGAGGTACCCGAGCGGAGGCCGGAAGTCACCGGGTTCTGACCGATGGGGACGCCGCTCTGGCTGAACGGATAGTTCGTGGAGCTCACGGGGCCGTTGGAGGAGTTGCCCGTCGTGCCGCCGGAACCGAAAGCACGGCCACCGATGTCAAAGCCACCGATGAGCCAGTCGAAGCCCAGTTCGTCGGTGTTCTTCTGGCTGACTTCGACGAATTTCGTCGTGATGTAGATCTGCTGAGGAACCTGCTTCACCAAGCCTTCCACGAAAGCTTCCACCTGGTCCAGGTTTGGCTGCGTGTTGCGGACGATAAGCTGGGACGTGGCAGCCACGAACACCGCGGAGGAACCATCAGGGAACTGAATACCCTGAGCCTTGAGGATCTCAAGAGCCGTTGCTTTGCGGTTGAGCGCGGGAGCCGCACCACCACCACCTGCGGCGAACGGATCAGCCGGAGCTGGAGCAGCGCCACCGGCTGCACCTTCCTGGCCGAGGCTCAGGAACGACGGGGGCACTTTGTAGTTTCGGGTGTACTGCTCGGTACCCACGTCCGAAAGCGGTACCACCACCACGGCAAAGGGCTCGATCTTGTACTTCATCCCGGCCAGCTCCGTGATGTAACGGAGGGCTTCCACCATCGGCACATCCTTGAGGTCAAGGCTGATCTGAGCCGTGGAAGGGGTCGAACCGGCCTTCAGGATCAGGTTTACACCTTTGCGGCTCGGATCGCGCTCAACCGTGTCAAAGTCACGGCTCTTGATGCGCATGAATTCGATGGCTTCCTCAATGCTCGCGCCCTGGAACTGCACCGCAGGGAAAATGATGCGCTGCATCTTTTCCGTGTAGTAGCGGGAACCATCCGCACCACCGATGAAGGGGTCTACAGCGGACTGGGTGAGCACGACAGGCACCTGGTCTTCCCAGCCTGCGTTCACCGCGTTCAACATCTTGGCGCGCTGGTGATCGCGTGCGGTGTCAAAGTACTCCGAACGCTTCTGTTCAGCGCGCTCCATACCACGACGGGCGGCGCTGTTGTACTTGTCGATGCGGAGGGCATCTTGGAACGTGCGAATCGACGCATCGTAGTCGCCGATGTTGTAGTAGCTGTAACCCATCTGCAGATGGCGCTCCACCTCACCCACGTTCTTCACGTGCTCAGGCGTCAGAGCGGGCTCATAGCGAACTGGATCGTCCAGTTGCGCCAGCAGCTTCTTGGCTTTGGCATGATCGGGGTTGCGGGCCAGCGCGTCATTCAGAAGGGCCTTGGCTTCAGCGTAGCGGCCGTTTTCGGCCCGCTCGCGAGCGAGTTCGACAGCGGCATCGCAATAGCGGGCCGTTGCGGCATCCCGCAAGGAGGCCGTCATTGGCGCGTCAGGCAACAAGTCGAGAGCGGCCTTGTACTCATTGAGTGCGCCTTCGTAGTCGCCTTCTGCGAACAACTTGTCCCCGCGCTCCATGGCCGCTTGCGCCTCTTGGACCCGGGCCTCACGACGGGCCAGCTCACGCTGGGCAATGCCAGACGCGGAGCCACTGGGGCCACCCTGGCTGCCGGCAAATCCCGCGCCGGAGCAGAGTGCAAGGGTCATACATACATACGCGGTTTGCTTCATAGGCTGTGATCGGTTGATGCGTGTCATTAGGGAGTGTTGAGAGCCGTATAATTGTGTTCGGCGGAGTTTATTCAAATCGGGCGTTCGTTGGCGAGTTCAATTTTTAAAAAATCGTTGAAAGAGAACCCCTGTTGCATCAGCCCTTTTTGACCACCAGCTCGCCATCGGGGGTGCCGTCGGCTTTGAGCGGTGAGATCACAGCGCTGTCTTCCAGGATGTCTATTACTTTGTAGGTGGTGCTCTCGTGTCCGGGAATCCGGAACGTGCCCCCCTTCTTTACTGGCGGGATGTCCGCCACCACTTTGAGCCGGAACTGGAACTTCACTTCGTAGTCCGCCAGATTCTGTTCCTTGCCCATCACCAGCACGAGTGTGTTGCCACGTACAATGTCTTCCACCGTCAGCTCGGACACGTCGCGCTCACCCACAGTCGGATCCGGGATTGCCTTGCGCTCGAACTTCACAGCCTTGAACCGGCTTCCGTCCTTGCCAAAGCTACGAGCCTTCGCGTCAGGCTGGCCACTCGCATCCATGGCATTGGGGTCAACAAACCAGTTCTTGCGCTTGTCGTCTGGGGTCGCCACCTGGTGAGGAGTGGAGGGGGAACGCAGCGTGATCCGGTAGTCATTGGAGATCCGCTGCACCATGAACAGTTTGTCAGTGATGGGCGGGTGGGACTGGGCATCCTTGGGGTTGGTGGAGGCCGGCTTCGCGGAGAATTCCTCCACGTTGGAGAAACCGTCGTTGTCAGGATCCAAATCCCCCACATTCGGCGAGAGAAATTCCAGTTCGTTGTTCCGGATGAACGAGTTCGACATCGGCGGGCGAAGCTGGGGGTCATCCAAGAAGAGGTCGTAGGTCTGCTCATCCTTCAGAACCAGCAGCACTGACTTGTTCAGCGGCACTGGTTTGTTGGCGCGGACCACAGCCACCCAAGGCTTCGGATCGGTGATGGCTCGAGTAATCGCGTCTTCCACACTCTTGATGGGGGCCGCCCCCAGTTCCGCGCCTTTCTTTGGCGTGGACGTTTCAACAGAGGAGGAGAATCCGAGGCTCATAAAAATGAGCCAGGCGCTCAATCCCACGGCAACCAAGGCCGAGAGGATCAGGATGACGCGTTCGTAGTTGCTTTTTCCCTTTTGCATGATGACGGAAAATTGGCAGATGATTCAGTAGCAGCCGGATAACTTCAATCAGTTGGCGACGGCGGCGGTTGCAGCTGGGGTGGCGGTTTCCTCCACCTCGGCGGCCGGACGGAAGCGGATATAATCGACTTCCAGATACAGCTTCAGTTTTTCCTCACCCATGATGGTGATGGCATCCTTGGGCGCAGCCTTGGGGGGCACGATCACCTGAGTTCCGGCAGGAGCACCGCTCGGAGCGGCGGCAGGTGCTGCCGAGGTCTCAGAGGAAACTGCATCGCGCGAAATGCGAATCTCTGATTTCAGAGGACCATCCAGCTTTTCATTCTCCACCCGCAACTGGCGAACCACCAGGAAATGGGGCAGCTTGCTGGGGTTTGCCAGAGTGTTCATCAGGTTCTGGAAGGGCCCCTGATCCGTGGTCAGCATGAGCTTGATCGGATAGCGGTCCAGCACTGGTTCCGCGGCGGCGGCGGCAGTGATGATGGTCTTGTTCTTGCCCTTCGTGTTGGCGTTCTTAGCCTTGGTGGCTTTGGGAGCGATGACAGGTGCTGCCACAGCAGCCTTTTCATTCGGCAGCTTGGTGCGCTCCAGCATGTCCACGGATTTCACTCCCGATTGGATCAGGGCGGTGACCAGCTTCTCCATCACATCCAGGTGGATGTTCAGATCTGCCGCCACTTCCGGGGTGCGAGGAAGAGAACCGGTGTATTCATCGAATCCCAGCGCGAAGTCAGCAGGCAACAACACCTGTGATCCTTCTGCCAGACGCTTCACGGTATTGGCGCGGTCCTTGAGCTTGGCCTGGAACTCCGTTTCGGAGATGGGCTTCACTGCCTGCTGAACTTTGGAATCCAGCAGAGTAGCACGCAAGAGGTTCACCTTGTCCGCATACTCAGACACCATCTTCTCCTTGGCAGCCACATTGGTGGTGTCCGGATAAAGTTTGGCCGACTTGAGGCGCTTGACGTTCTCGCTGGTGGTCTTCCACTTTTCAACGGATTCGTTGTAGGCCGTGTAGGACATGAAGAGCAGCGCCGCCAGGGCAATAGCCCCAGCAATCATCACGCCCAGAATGCCCGCCAGTGATTTGTTTTCTTTGATCCAATTCATTTACTTGTCGAATTTCATTCCTTTTACGAGAGGCAGGCGAAACTTGAAGGTGTAGGCATAACGGTCTTCTTCGAGACCGGCCTCAACCTCGGGTTTCTCTTCCGCGGGGGGAGCTGAAAACAGGTCAGTGGCGGTTTTCAGGTCGTTGTAGTACTTGTAAACCACCTCTTGACCACTGTCGTTCTTCCGGTAGAGGCCCTGGAGACGCAGCTGGTATTGGGGCTCCGCACCTGGCAGCGGGGCTGCTGCATTGGCGGTAAGCGAAGGCGGAGGCGTCGCAGCAGCGGCCGTCGCACCACCCAGAGAGGGTGTCATCGCGCCACCGTTCTTCAGCACTTCAATCTGGGTCAGCCAGATGAAGTCATTTTCGAACTTGCTGTTCAGCACGTTGAGCAGGTGGGTCCAGTAGCTGCGGTCGTTCACCGCTTGCTCAAGCTGGCCGCTCTGTCCCTGAAGGAGGTTGAGCTGCTTGTCGTAATCCTTGATCAGTTTGTCATCCCTGTCCAACTCACCGTGCTCCTTCTCAGCAGCAGTCAGGTGGTTATCCACTGCCAGCTTGGCACGGTTGAAGTAGAACACCCCAACCCCGAGCGCAGCGAACAGACACGCGGTGGCCATGAGGAGGAACGGCGCACGTCTGGCGGAATCGCGAGCGCTGGACACCGAGTCCGGCAACAGTTCCACTTCCACGGGACAGGCTCCGGCCTGACGCAGACCCAAGCCCACCAGTTCTGCCATGCCTGCAGCATTGTCCTCAGCCAACGCCCGGTTCACCCGGGAGTCCAGCTGCACGCCACGCAGGGGATTAAAGATCTCAACCGGGAGATTGAATTTCTCGTGGAAGAACTCCACGGCCAAGGCCGCTTGCGCACCGCCACCGCAGAGGAAGAAGCGCCGGGGTGGCGAACCGCCCTGCTGACCGCGGTAATAATTGATCGTACGCACGATCTCGCCATGCAGGCGGGTCATGGTGTTGCGCATGATTTTCGCCATCGCATCCACCACTTCGTCCTCGTTGGGCTCATAGGCACCACCTGGAGCAACGTAGCCGCGGGAACGCTTCTGCTCCTCGGCTTCACCGAAGTTCATTCCCAGCTCTTTGCCAATATTACCCGTCAAGGTGCTGCCACCGACCAGAATATTGCGGGTGAAAACCCGGGAACCTTCCACAAACACCAAGTTGGTGGAGCGAGCCCCCAGATCGATGATCAAGGCAGATTCCTCAACGTCTGGATAAGCAAAGCGGAAGGCGTTGAAAGCAGCCAACGGGGCTAGATCCACACCTGCCACTTTGATGCCGGCGGATTCAACCTGGTCATTCACGTCATTCAGCGCATCGGCCTTGATAGCCACCAGCGCCACTTCACGCTCGGAGCCGCCTTCGTCGCCGATGAACTCGTAGTCCCAGATCACTTCATTGATCGGGAAAGGCACGTTTTGACGGGCTTCGAACTCGACGATTTGGTCGGCCTTGTCCGTATCAAACGGAGGAAGCTTCACAAACCGGGTGAAAACGGAATGCCCAGGGATGGCATACCACACCGTTTTGCCCTTCAGCTTGAGTTTGTCAGCAATTTCCAGAACGGCGACTCTCAGCTGCGGAAGGCGGGTTGCCTCGACGCTGGGATCACCGTGCATTTCCGCGAAATCGAAGGCCTTGAGAATCAAGTCACCGTTTCGCGCCTTGCTAAAAACTGCGCCTCCGACGCGTTGAGAGCCCAGATTGAGAACTGCAAAACTGCTATCCGCCATTGCTTTGTATTTAGACCGGGTTGAGCCGCTTCAGATTGCCCGGCACCATGTTTGGTCCGGGGCAATCGATCACTGCACCTTGTGAAAAAGATTACTGCTTGCTTTCGAGGTCGTAATCACCCCAGAGAACCGAGAAAGGGGTTTTCGCCTTCGGAAGCAGCACGCCGTCTGTTACGGAAAATTTGTCCGCACCAGTCTCCCAGAACTTGCCCCCCTGCGAGGAGAAGCCGCCGACGAGTTGGCCGTTGTGGTTGATTTCCACGCCCCAAGCCTTGGCGTCTGCGGTGGCGAACTCCGGCTTTTCGAGGAGGCGGCTCAGCGCCTGCGGTGGGGCAAACACCATGCCGTGGCTGACTTCCTTGGACATCACATTGAGGAATGTGGTGGTCGCAGTCAGCAGGATGTATTTGCCAGCGGCATCCGTTTTGTTAAGCGCCACATAGAACTTCACTTCCAAGCTCTCGATGAAGGGATTGCGATCCCCCGGCAGGTTGGCCTTCTTGGCTTCAAACGCCAGATCCACTTCCAACCAGTTCTTGGGGCGCCACCGCTTGTCGGTCACGTTGCTGGCAGAAATCTGGGGAGACTGCTGCTGCTGCACCTTCATGTCCTTCACGTCCACCTTCACCGTGGGAGCATCCTGCGCCTGTGCGCCAGTCACCTGAATTGCCAAAATGGCAGAGAGAGCCAAAAGTCCGGAAAGTAGTCTCATGAAGGATCGGGAAGGTTTGAAATGAGTCCACGGAATCTCCCTCCACATGCCAGTTAACTGCTGGTTAGGGAGGGCTGATTAATCGCAGATTTACTCATTTCTAGCAGGTTCCCGCTGAGGACATCAAGCGTTGAGTGCAAGAAAGTCCTTAAAATAGGCGACGGTATTTACGATGCCTTCTTCGAAGCTCACTTTGGGCTCCCAACCAAGGATTTTCCGGGCAAGCGTGATATCAGGCTGCCGGACTTTCGGATCATCAACAGGCAGCGGACGGAAGTCGATTTTCGAATCGCTGCCGGTGATGCGAAGGATTTTTTCAGCGAACTCAATCACGGTCATTTCGGCAGGATTGCCGATGTTCACGGGCTCATGGTAGCTGCCCTGGGAGAGGCGGAAGATGCCGTCGATCAGATCGCTCACATAACAGAAGCTGCGAGTCTGGGAGCCATCTCCGAACACGGTAAGTGGCTGTCCCTGCAACGCCTGGCCAATGAAGGCCGGCACCACACGGCCATCTTCCAGGCGCATGCGCGGGCCATACGTGTTGAAGATGCGAACGATCTTGGTGTCCAGACCATGGGCACGATGGTAGCCCATCGTCATCGCTTCAGCGAAACGCTTGGCCTCGTCATACACGCCACGGGGGCCGACTGGGTTGACGTTGCCCCAGTAGGTTTCCTTTTGCGGGTGGACCAGCGGGTCACCGTAGGTCTCGGAGGTTGACGCCAGGAGGCAGGTCGCCTGCTTCGCTTTGGCCAGTCCCAGGGCATTGTGTGTCCCCAAAGAGCCAACTTTGAGCGTCTGAATCGGAAGTTGCAGGTAATCGATCGGACTGGCCGGGGAGGCAAAATGGAAGATCAGATCCACCGGGCCGGGCAGATCGATGAACTTCGTCACGTCATGCTGGACAAAGTCGAAATCGGGATTGCTGCCCAAGTGGGCGATGTTTCGCAAGTTCCCCGTCAGCAGATTGTCCAAACCCACCACCTTGTAACCTTCGGCAAGGAGACGATCCGAAAGATGGGAGCCCAAAAAGCCTGCGGCTCCGGTGACGACGGCGGTTTTCTTATTGCTCATAGAAAGGTCTGGCTACGCGGAAATTGGGCGCGAGTAAGGGGACAAATCCCCCCGCTTGCAAGTGATATGTGGGCAAAACACATGGTGCTCGCCGTTTGGGACCTTATCAGTCCCAAAATCGATGGGACAAACCCTGTCCACCGGCAGGTTGCCCGCCAATTTCACCCGCGCCTCAATGAGCGCCCGATCCGCGGAGCACGGCCGGAATGGTCTTGAACATGATCTTCAAGTCCAGCCACAACGACCAGTTGTCGATGTATTTCAGGTCAAGATCCACCCAGTCTTCAAAGCTGGTGATACGGTTCCTGCCCATCACCTGCCACAGGCAGGTGAGCCCGGGCTTCACGCTCAACCGACGACGCTGGGCATGTTTCTCGATCTTTTGGATCTCGTACACCGGCAACGGCCGGGGTCCGACCAAACTCATCTCCCCTCTCAAAATGTTGATGAGCTGCGGCAGTTCATCAATGCTCAGCCGGCGCAGCCAGCGGCCAAATGGAAACACTCGAGGATCGTCCTTGAGCTTAAAAACCGGTCCGGACATCTCATTTTGCGTGGCCAGTTCAGCTTGAGCGTCTTCCGCATTCGACATCATGGTGCGGAACTTGATCATCTGGAAAGGCTGGCCGTGTCTCCCCGCGCGGTCCTGCATGAAAAAGATGGGGCCACGCGAAGCCAGCCTGATGCCCACCATGGCGATCAACCACAAGGGCGAGGTGGCCACCAGAAGCAGAAAAGCGCAGACCCTGTCCATCACATCTTTCATCCAGAGCGACCAGGAAATCTTCGGTGTGGTGTGGAAGACGAGCATCAGCTTGCCGCCAAGGATGTCGAATGTCGGGCGGGCGATCGTTGTTTGGAGGAAGTCAGCACTGAGCCATGCCTCCACTCCCTCCGTCTCGCAGGCCTGTACCGCCTCCTCCAGCTGGCTGAAATACACGTGGTCCACGCTGAAGATCACCCGTGAGACTGACTTGGCATGCAGCAGTTCCACCAGCTTCGAGACGGGTTCTGAAGCCACTTCATAGTGCCCCACCACGTCCAGCTCGGCCCGCTGATCATCGGTCAGGCTCTTCAAAATCCCTTCCACTTGGGCTGGCGAACCAGCCAGCAGCACGCGCTCCTTGTCCGCATGTCCGGCAGCAAGCCTCTTTCGCAGAGCGCGTTGTACCATCGCCTCCCGAATGAGCAAAGCCGCCACGCCCAGCAAGGCTCCCAGCACCACGACCGCACGGCTGCGCACTTCCCACTTCAGGAAGATTTCGCAGAAACCCACCATGACACCGATGCGGATCCCCGCCCCCAACAGCTGCCGGAGGCTTGCGCCGAGCGATTTGTTGAGGACGTTGTCATAGAAGCCTCGTGACTCCAAAATGAGCGGCGTAAAAGGGGCGATCACCGCCATCAGCCAGAAAAACTCCGAGAACGGCGGAATCTTGTCCAAGGTCGGCCAAATCTGGAGTGCCACAGTGCCCCGCAGCCAGTGCCCCAGCCAGAGACAGAAGGCCAGAAGGAGGCAGTCCAGAACTTCATGGAGCTGAAGATTGATTTCCTGACGGCGACCAAGCATAGGTTTAAGACAGCACTTTTATCCAAATTCTATTTAATAGCAATTTAAATAATTTCCATAATGGCGCAACTGGCATCCAGCAAAAACCTGTTCACCAGCTCCCGCCCACTTGTCGTGGGGGCCGTCAGCTCTGCCAGTACGCTGGAAGGGATTTCGCAGATCAGTCTCATTTCTGAAGAGTGTGATGTGTTGGAACTCCGCCTGGATTCTATACGGGTACCGCTGGACGAGCTTCACGGTCACGCCGCGCACCTTACACTCCCCCTTCTCATTACGGCGAGACATCCATTTGAGGGGGGTGAGCAAGAATTGAGTGCGGATGCAAGATGTGCGCTCCTCGAGTCTCATTTGGATGTGGCAACGTTGATGGATGTGGAGCTCCGCAGTGCGATGGATTTCCAGCCCCTCATTCGCAAGGCACAGTCCAAGGGAGTGGGAGTGATTGGTTCCTTCCACGATTTTCAGTCCACGCCGATGGATGAGGTGTTGCGCGGCGCGGTCGATGTAGCGCTGCAATTTCGGTTCGATGCCGTAAAGATCGCCACCATGCTGCAAAGTCCGGCTGACCTGGGGCGGCTGGTCACACTGGCGGCCACGGAGAAACGCCTGCCCATCAGCATCATGGGCATGGGGCCGCTGGGTCGGACATCGCGGCTTGTGCTTGCGAAATGTGGCAGCGTGCTCAATTACGGTTACCTGGGCAGTTCGAACGCCCCCGGTCAGTGGCCTGCCCGGAGATTGAAAGAACTGTTGCAGGAACTCTAAAATTCCCCCTTCTGTCATTGATGACCCGCCCAGCCTCCGCGAGCCAGCCCCCTTCAACCTCTGCCCACTTGCATGCCGCAGGTGCGCCCCACCGTTCCTGGACGGCCTGGCGGGCGGCCCGGCTCACTGCCCTGATGCTGGCGCTTTCCCTGCCAGCCTGCAACGATGCCGGGCACCTGGACACCGCCGTTGACGCACTCAAATCCCGCGAGAAACAGATCCAGGCCCGCGAAGAAGCGAGCCTCGCCCACGATCGGACCCTGGCGGACAAAGAACGCCAGCTCGCGGATACCGCTGCGGATCTGGCGAAGCAGCGTGAGGAGATTCATCAACTCCGGCTGAGCCTGGATGCTGAAATCGCAAAGGCCCGGCAACAGCAAGACGCCGCCGTGCGCAAGGAACGCCGGGGCCCCGCTCCGAAAGTGCAAGCTGAACGCGTCATCGTCGTGGACGCCGGCACGGGTGAAGTCCTTTTTGAAAAGAACGCTGATCGTAAAGCCCCTGTGGCCAGCACCCAAAAGCTGCTCACTGCACTGCTGCTGACGGAAGACGGAAATTTGGACCAGATTCTTACCGTCGAGCCTGACGACACCAAGTGCGCCCCAGTCCGCCTCGGCATCAAGGCTGGCGAACAGTATCCGCGCCGTCAGTTGCTGACCGCTCTGATGGTGAAAAGCTCCAACGACATTGCCCAGGCCCTGGCACGGGACAATGCAGGCACCATGGACGAGTTCGTCAAAAAGATGAACGCCCGCGCCGCCGAACTGGGGATGAAAGACAGCCGCTTCCTCAATCCCCACGGCTTGCCAGCGGACGGCCAGTACTCCACCGCGAGAGACATGGCCCGAGTGGCTCTGACCGTGGATGCCGTGCCAGACATCCGGCGGATGGTCAGCACCAAATCCTTTGTCTTCAAAAAGAACGACGGGAGCTGGATCAATCTGGAAAACACCAACCGGGTGCTGCGAAACTATGCCTATTGCGACGGCATGAAGACGGGCTATGCGCAAGCCGCCGGTTATTGCCTCATCTCCAGTGGGGAGAAAGACAACCACCGCCGTATCGTGGTGGTGCTTTCTGATACCTCCCAGTCCGTGTGGCGGGACTCGCAGTCACTCCTCGAATGGTCGCTCAAGGGGTAGCCACTTCAGAATCCGAAGCTCACTCCGACGGCGACGAAGGCTCCACCCTCCACGTCGGATTCAAGGAGGAGCCGACCGCTACCCTCCTCCTCCAGACGCAGTTCCCTGCCAAACGCCCAGCCGCCGCCTACATAGGCCCAGCCATCGTTCGCGATTTTGTGCTCGATGCGTGCGCCAGCGCGCCAAGCCTTGCGTTCCAGGCTGGCTTGCTGGCCGTTGGCGGCCTCGACACTCCAACCGCCACCGTCCGGGTACCCTTCAATGGCAAAGCGCCACGAATCATTAGGCGCATAGGAGAGTCTCGCGCGGGGCGGCAGCAGCGACATCGTCCAGCGCTGTGAGATATCCCAGATGAAACCCACGCCAGGGAAAATTTGGGCATCGCCAAAGTCTTGGGAATAGTAACCTCCGGCGAGCAAGGTGAAGGAGTCAGAGAACTTGTAGCCCACGGCTGCCAGCAAGGAATAGATGACATCCTCACTGTTCACCTTTGTAAAATCTGTCGCGAGTCCCACGCCACCAAACGCGAAGGCGCGCCAGGGCGAACCCTCCGGCAGGTAAACCAGGGCCGGACCAATATCCATGCGATGGAAGGAACTTTCCGCCAGCGCATCATTGGAGAGATCCAGCGAGGTGAACTCATAGCTGGCCCGGATGCCCCAGATGTACTCGCCCGAGCGATGGGCATAAAGCGGAGACCCCAGACGAACCTGGAAAAACTCCACCTCCCCGCCTTTTTCGACATCGGCCGAGGGTTCATACCACGTGTCAAATCTCGCCATGCGCGCGCCATCAGGGTTCAGCTCCAGAGATTGGGCGCGAAGACCACCCGCCAGGGCGAGCCCGATAGCAGTGACTAAGAAAGCGACAGACTTCATGGGAGAGAGGAAGTATGGAATGATGCAGGTATTCAAAAAACAGGGAGCCCGGAATCATCTTCCGGGCCCCCAAAGTTCAAAGCAAAGTTGAGTGAACTCGTTCACTCACTCGCGCAAGCGGACTACTTGATCTCCCAGCAGCCCCCCTCCACCGTGCTACGGGCGAAAAGATGGTTGTAGGCGAGAACCGGGTAGCTCCACACTTTGCCTTCAACAATGGATTCACGTTTCAATTCGCTGTACTTGGTCGGGTCGGCCTTGATGAAAACGACTTCTCCTTTGTCACTGAGGGCGATCACCGTGTCCCCGCTTAGAATCACCTGCCCGGGGCCAAACCCCGCCTCGCTCCAGACATCCTTGCCGGTGCGAATATCCACGCATGCCACGGGGCCATTGCCATATTCCTTGAAGCTGAACATGCCATAGAGATAGCCGTCCTTCACCACCGGCGTGCTCCAATGGTTGAAGCACTCGTTCTCACGACGCCAGAGGGGCGCAGCCTCCAGGCCGGACCCGGATTTGGAGATCTTGAAGGCACCAGCGCCCACGCCATAGCCAGCGGAGCAGTACACCACGTCTTCATACACCACCGGAGAAGCCGCCGTGCTGACCTTGAACGGGAACTCCCCTCTCCAGATCACATTGCCCTTCTGCGGGTCCACCGCCACGAGCCCCTTCTGAGTGAAGAAGATGCACTGGTGCACACCCAGAATTTCAGTGATCACCGGGGTGGCGTGGGTCATGCGATCATCCTCACCCTTCCACACAATGTCACCGGTCTTCTTGTTCAAGCCCAGCAAGGCCTGGCCAGGACCGCCGCCGCACATCAATAAGATCTCGCCATCGATCACCGGAGAGGCCGCATTCTGCCATTTGATCTGGACGCCGGAATTGTCCTTCATCACGTCACGCTTCCACGCTTCCTTGCCCGTGGCTGCGTCAAAGGCGTACACGCCCAGATTGGCATCGATGACATACACCTTGCCGTCATTGACGACGGGCGTGGACCGGGGGCCATCGCCACCCTTGTTCGAAGGAGTGCCGGAGTCACCGCCGCCGTCATATTTGACGATGGTCAGCGGCTGGGCCCACAGTTCCTTGCCCGATTTCACATCAAGGGCGATCAGAACCTCACTGTTGTTGCCTTCCACATCACGGGTGATGATGGTGTAAGCCTTCGCACCGGCCACAGCAAAGGAGCCGAAGCCCTTGGGTGTCTCCACCTTCCAGCGCTTGTTGAGCTTGACCTTGCTGGCGTCAGCCACCGGCAGCACCGGAGCGGTGCCATCCGTCTTGGGTCCGCGGAAGCTGGGCCATTCCGCAGGACCGGAAGCCGCCGCAGTCAAGGTGGCGCGGGCTGGCAGAAGCGGCGGTGCCGCTTGGGAAACGACTGCTGAAACGGCAAGGCCGCCAAGCACCACGGGGGCAATAAATCGGGTCATCATACAGGTTAACAACGGAAGATGAGCATGAAGGCATAGCTGGAAACTTCTCCAACTGCCCGAGCAGGGAGAGCAAAACGCATTTGCCCCACTTTGTCTATCTCAGAGAAAAGGGGTTCGCGCCCAGTAGCGACGCCACGGGAAATTGTGGCAAGATGGTCACACTTCCTGCCGGGTCCAGGATCCCGCTGCCGTTGATTCCGCTAACCGGAATACTCTGGGCGGATCAGGCGTCTTCGAAGGTCTTGGCGCGAGGCTCACGCTCAATGGTGTCAGCATCGCTCGGAGCCGTCACAAAGGGGCCGCCTTCCAGCGGAGCGATGCCGGTGAAGGCGATCTCTGGCATTTCACTGGGTTTGCCGGCGAGGGGGAACTCCTTGCGGAGCGGGTAGAAGGGATAACCCTCCCACATAAGAATGCGGCGCAGGTCCGGATGGCCGTCGAAACGGATGCCCATCATGTCAAACACCTCACGCTCATGCCACTCTGCCGTGGCCCAGAGATCGCTCACCGTGGGAGCTTCCTGCTCCTCGGTCAGCAGCGATTTCACCCGCAGATGATGGTGGTGGGACAGGCTGTAGAGCTCATACACCATCTCAAAGCGGGGGTCCGTCTCGAAATGGTCCACGCTGGAGACGTCGATCAGATAGTCGAACCCCATTTCGTCCCGGCAGTACCGCAGAAAGGGCTTGAGCGACTCCAGAGTGACCGTGAGAGAGGTCTCTCCGCGAAACTCGGTGTTACCGGTGACTTGGGAGCCAAACTTCTCCACAAGGGCTTTGACGATCTGGGACACATCCATGGCAGGAAGGCGGCGGGGAAAGGCGGAGACGGCTTAGGAGAGTTGTTCGACGAGCTCCTTCTTCTGATCCAGGAGCGAATGCTCCTTCTCGATCTTCTGCTGCAGGCGGAAGAATCCTTCCAGAAGTGCTTCGGGCCGGGGCGGACAGCCGGAAATATAGACATCCACCGGGATCAGGCGGTCAATGCCCTGAAGCACCGCATAGCTGCGGTACATGCCGCCGCTGCTGGCGCAGGCACCCATGGCGATGCACCACTTGGGCTCCGGCATCTGGTCCCAGATACGCTTCACCGCGAGGGCCATCTTGTAGGTGACCGTTCCGGCCACCACCATCACATCGCTCTGGCGGGGGGAAAAGCGGAACACCTCCGCTCCGAAGCGGGAAATGTCATACCGGGAGGAAGCGGTCGCCATGAGCTCGATCGCGCAGCAGGCGAGACCCATTGGCATAGGCCAGAGGGAGTTCTTCCGCATCCAGTTGATCGCGGCATCGAGCCGGGTGATGACCACATTGCTCTCGATCTTGGAGTCGTAGGCAAAGGGAGTGGTGCTGGTGGCTTCAGTCATGGCAAGGCCGGGTGGAACAATGGCCAACCTAAACGCCCGGTTCAACCGGGCAACCGCTTTGTGAAAATTTTCACAAGCCCCGCCCCAGTCCTTCGGGCGGTCATCCCCCCTTTGTCATTCATCCCAATCATGAATTCTTTGCCCCAGACTCCCCCCTTGCATCCCCCGCCATTCCCCTTATTCTAGCAACCCTCTAAATCATCATGAACCAACTTGACCAACTGAAGAAACACACCGTGGTCGTGGCCGACACGGGCGACTTTGAGGCGATGCGCGCCTATCAGCCCCAGGATGCCACCACGAATCCTTCCTTGATCCTCGCCGCCTCCCAGAAGGCCGAGTACAAGCCTCTGGTGGACAAGGCGGTCACGGATCACAAAGGATCAACCCTGAGCGGCGGAGCCCTCGTGGAGTCCGTCATTGACAGCATCCTCGTGAATTTCGGCCAGGAAATCCTGAAGATCGTGCCGGGCCGCGTCTCCACAGAAGTGGACGCCCGCCTTTCCTTCGACACCCAGGCCACCATCGACAAGGCCCGTCACATCATCGACCTTTACGAGAAGTCCGGTGCCTCCCGTGAGCGCATCCTGATCAAGATCGCCTCCACTTGGGAAGGCATCAAGGCCGCCGAAGTGCTTCAGAAGGAAGGCATCAACTGCAACCTGACGCTCCTTTTCAGCCTCGCCCAGGCCGTCGCCTGCGCTGAAGGCGGGATCAAGCTGATCTCCCCCTTCGTCGGCCGCATCCTGGACTGGCACAAGAAGAGCACCGGCAAGGACTACGGTCCCACGGAAGATCCGGGCGTGGTGTCCGTGACCCAGATCTACAACTACTACAAGCACTTCGACTACAAGACCGAAGTGATGGGTGCCAGCTTCCGCAACAAGGGTGAAATCACCGAACTGTGCGGCTGCGACCTTCTCACCATCAGCCCCTCGCTGCTGGGTGAACTGCAGGCCGCCAGCGAGCCGATCTCGCCGAAGCTGAACACTGAGCACGCCAAGTCCCTTTCCATTGAGCGCCTGAACCTCGATGAAAAGAGCTTCCGCTGGCTCTTCAACGAAGATGCGATGGCCACGGAGAAGACCTCCGAGGGCATCCGCAAGTTCGCCGAGGACATCGTGAAGCTTGAGAAACTGGTGCAGGCTGCCCTGTAAGGCCCGCTCACACCCCTGATTTGATTTAACCAAGGCCGCGTCCTCACCCGGACGCGGCCTTGTTTTTTTCATCATCATGGGGAAGATCACAACAGGCCCGGCATGCGATGAAGGACAAGCCGTGCACAATCCCATTGCCATCGTCACTTAAACAGTCACAATGGACGTCCTTCACGCCTCCGCTCCCAATGTCTGATTCACAAGAGACAACGCCGCCGCTCGATCTTTCCAGTCTTCGCCTCGCGCCCAGCTGGGTGGCTGACTTCGGCAAATCCAAGCCTTCCACCGGCGCCGACTTCCCCGAGGAAGACACCCGCCAACGTCGCGACTTCAAAGACCGCGGACGCGACGGAGGTCGCGGCGGCATGAATCGCGGCGGATTCGGTGATCGCCGTGGCCCTGGGGGTCCCGGTGGTGGTGGCGGAGACAGACGCTCGTTTGACAAACCACGCAGCGGCCCGGGCGGTGATCGTCGTGATGACCGTCGCGGCGGCGGCTTCCGCGGAGATCGTGATCGCGGTGGACGGCAGTATGGTCAAGATGACCGTGGTGGACGCCCCAGCTTTGACCAAGCGCCGCGTCCTGTGCCCGGCCTGACGGTGGGTGTGGAGCCTGAAGCTCGCGCCACGGAAGCCATGGCAGCCATGATCCGCACCGCTGGCAAGGCCTACAGTGTCTTTGACGCGGCCCGACTCGTCCTCGCCAATGGCGAACGTTTCCACGTGAAGTTCAGCCTCGCAGCAGACGCTCCCGGCAAACTCTATACCGTCCCTCAGGATGGCTCGCTCTGGCTTGGCCGTGAAGATGCGCTGGCGCACTTCCTCCACAGCGAGGCGCTCAAGGAATTCTACGTCTCAGAGCAGATTGAGCTGGAAGAGCCCAAGGGGAACTTCACCAGCGTGGCAGTGTGCGGCATGAGCGGTGAGCCTCTGGGCCCACCCAGCCATCACAGCTACCAGACCAACCTCCACCGCCTGCACCGCGAGCGGTTCAATCACCTGCCGTTTGAAGAGTACAAGCGCCGGGTTCGCACCGACAACACGCCCGAAGCGGTCGAGAAGTGGAAGGAATCCCAGAAGCACGGCACCCAGTGGGTGTGGCAGAAGGGCGAGGTCGCAGAAGGCGCTGAGCCGCTGCGCTTCAAGTCCCGCTCCGACATGGAGACCCATTTCCGCAAAGAACACGCCGACAACCTGGTTGGCGAGGTGAGCGAAGCGACGGTGTCCGGCAACATCCCGAAGCGCCTGCTGGCTCCCGCGCTCTACAATCATCTGCGCCGCGCCGTGGACGAAGCCCGGAAACACCTCCTGGCAACCGCCCAGCAGCTCTGTAGCGGCTTTGAGCATCATGGCTTGAAGCTCTTCAAACGCCGCGGTGGCAAGCTCTGGGTGAGCCGCGTGCGCCCCCGCTCCCTGGATTCCAGCGTGGTGCTTTCCGATCGCATCGCCAAGCTGGTGGAACTGATCAAGACCAAGCCGGGCGTCTCCACCAAGGAACTGCTCGATCTCGTGGCCCCCGCCGCAGCAGCAGTTCCGGCCGCACCCGAAGCAGTTGCCACCCCCGCCCCTGTCGCGGAAGCACCGGCAGAAGCTCCAGCGGGCGAGGAAACTCCCGCCCTGGAAGCCGTCGAATCCGTCAGCGAGTCCGCCCCCGCTGAAGAAGGCACTGTTGAAGCGGTGGCCGACACAACCGAAGCCCCGACTGAGGCTCCTGCTGCTGTCGCAGCCGCTGCTCCGGCTGAAGAGCCCGCCCACCAGCCCTCCCCTGAACATGTGCAGTTGCTGAAAGACCTTCATTGGCTCAACAGCGAAGGCTACGTGATCGAGTACGCAGATGGCGTGGTCTTCCCCGGTGTGACCGAGCCCCCGCCTGCCAAGCCCAAGCCTGTCAAAGCCCAGCCTGCCCAAGCAGCGGCTTCCAGCGAAGCACCGGCTGAGGAAGCCGCGCCGTCTGAAGAAGAGCCAACCACCGAGGTGGCCGCAGAAACCGAAGCTCCCGTGGAAGTGCCTGCAGAGGTGACTGACGTGGTGGAAACGGAACCTGCGCCCTACGTGGAAGTGGACGCCTTGGAAGGAACTTCCGATCCCGTGGTAGAAGCAGCAGCTGAAGTGGCCTCCTTGGAGACCGCTGAAGAGACACCCGCCGAAGGTTCAGCGTCCCAGGAAGAGACTCAGGAAATCACCCCAGCCGCTTCCGAGGAAGAAACGGACAAGGCCAGCGCCTAAAGTCCCCTCCGATTTGTTGATCACTCTCACCCACGTCTGGGCCACTGCCTGGACGTGGGTGATTTGTTTTAGCGAGTGACGAAATCGCCACGCCTCGCGATTTGCAGCCGGAATGACGGGGGTGCCATACTTGGCCCAACTCCAACCCTCCTGCCCACCCCATGCGCAAGAAAAAGGTTCTCTTCGTCTGCACCCACAACAGCGCCCGCAGCCAGATGGCCGAGGCCTGGCTCAACTATCTCTGCGGTGACTTTGCCGTGGCGGAAAGCGCCGGTATCGAAGCCGGAGGCCTGAACCCACTGGCAGTCAAGGCGATGCTGGAAGTGGGAGTTGACATCTCCCGCCAGCATTCCAAGCACGTGCTGGATCTGTTCAGCTCTGGTCATCGCTATGATGTGGTCGTCACCGTCTGCGATGATGAGACCGCTGAGAAATGCCCGCTTTTCCCTGGTCTGCTGACCCGGCTGCACTGGAGCTTCCATGACCCGTCCCTTTTCACCGGCACGGAGGAAGAGAAGCTCGCTGAGGTGCGCAAGGTGCGCGACCAGATTAAAGCTGAGGTGGAGGCCTGGAAGGCCCAGGAACTGGCCGAAATACTGGAACACGGCAAC
>NZ_BATQ01000166.1 GCF_000739635.1 Verrucomicrobium sp. BvORR034
ATAGGCGCCTGCAAAGGGACGTCGCTGGCATCCGCTCCGGGATGCAATTCCTATGCTGATCATCCGGAGGTGTCAGTCGCTACGCTCCTTCAACCTCCGGCTAAGGGCTGTGATGCCTCCGGCATCGGCTGGCATCACAGGATGCGGGTCAGATCATCTGAAGCAACATCCCGGTCGAGAAGCACCCCTCAAACACCTCTACTTCGCGATGAGGGTCCGCTTTCCCCTCATCGCCATCTACACCCCCACGTCAGTCTCACAGGTTCCTTGGCAGGCACTAGCTTCCCCGTATGCGATGCCAGCCCCGTGGCAAGCAACCGCGTGCCCAAGGGGTGCTCCCCGGCCGCGAGGGGTAGCGGGATCAAACACGCCTGCCCTCTCACGCCAGCAACTCGGTCATCACATGCCCGTGCACATCCGTGAGGCGGAAGTCCCGCCCCGCATGACGGAACGTGAGACGCTCATGATCCATGCCCAGTTGATTCAAAATCGTGGCATGCAGGTCATGCACCTCCACCGGCTTCTCGATTGGATACTTGCCGATGTCATCCGTGGCCCCGTGCACGTGACCCGGCTTGAATCCGCCGCCTGCCACCCAGACGCTGAAGCAGTCCCGGTGGTGCCCACGTCCATTGGTCCCCTCGCGGCCTGGGGTGCGCCCAAATTCCGTGGCCCAGAGCACGATGGTGTCTTCCAGCATGCCCCGCTGCTTGAGGTCGGTGATGAGCGCCGCCGTGGGTTGGTCCACATTGGAGGCCAGTTCCGCATGGTCCTTCATCTCCCCGTGTGAATCCCAGTTCGGGCGGGAGCCGGTGTCGATGAGTTCAATGAAACGCACACCTCGTTCCGCCAGCCGGCGGGCCACCAGACACTGCCAGGCGAAATCCGCCCCTGGCCCCTTCACGTTGCGATCCAGGCCGTACAGTGCGCGGATGTGCGCCGGCTCCGTGCTCAGGTCAAAGGCTTCCGGGGCCGCCTGCTGCATCTGAAACGCCGTCTCGAAAGACTTGATGCGCGCCGCCAGCGCGGTGTCATGCGCACGGGTGGCGAAGTGCCGCTGATTCAACCGGTCGGCCAGGCCCAGCTCCAGGTTCTGCAGGTCACGCCCCGATTCCGGTGAGCGCAGATTGGCAATGGGGTTGTTTCCAGGAATCACCCGGGTGCCCTGATGGCATGCGGGAAGAAAGTCACTGCCATAAACCTGCGTGCCTCCGTACGGCAGTTGCGGAGCAATGACGATGTAGCTGGGCAGGTTCTGGTTGAATGTCCCCAGTCCATAGCTCACCCACGAGCCCATGCTGGGCCGGGCAAAGGTGGGCGACCCGGTGTGCATTCCCAGCGTGGCCTCTGAGTGGTCAAAGTGGGAGGCCTTCATGGTCCGGATCAAACAGATCTCATCCATGACGTTGCGCACATGCGGGAAGATGTCGCTCACCTCGGTACCGCAGCTGGCGTTGTAGCCTGAACCGAAGAGGTTGCCCATTAGATTGTCCGGCCCTGTGCCATCGCGACCCTTTTTGATCGTTTTGGGGTCAAACGTATCAATATGCGATACCCCACCGGTGGCATAAATAAAGATGACCCGCTTGGCACGAGCGGAGGTATGGGAGCGATGAGCCGCCAGCGGATCCTGGCTGTCGTCAGCACCCAGCAGTTCAGACAACATGCCCGGCCCGAGCAGGGAACTGCAAAAGAGGGAGCGCAGGAAGGCGCGACGGGGTTGTTGGAAGGAGTTCATGGTCACAACCGGAGGCTGTCAGTCGAGGTACAGAAATTCATTGAGCCGGAACAGACTGCGCAGGAGGCTGGACCAGGCCATCGTCTCGGCCTGTTCACTGTCTCCCAAAGTCTGGCGCACCGATGCCAGGTGTTCCTGAAGCATCTGGGTTTCGGCCTCGTCGGGTTCGCGGGCAAACAGGCTGGTGTAGAGCTGACGCAGACGGGCCTCTTCCGACCCACCCTCCTCTTTCAGCAGGGCTTTGGCCAGCCGGTCAGCCTGCTCATGAACGAACTTGTCATTCACAAAAAAGAGGGCCTGCAACGCCGTCACCGAACGATCCCGCGTGCTGGTGCAAACATTCGGATCCGGCCCATCAAAGGTCTGCAGATACGGCTTCGCAGTGAGCCGCTTGGTCATCTGGTACACGCTCCGTTTGTTGCTTGGGTAGTCGCTCTTGAACGGATGGTGCTGCGTGTAGTCCCACCTGGCTGTCGGCGGCATCGCGTAGGGTTGGTGCTGCGGGGCAAGGTCCAGACCACCACTGACAAACAAAAGCGTATCACGGAGCGATTCCGCATCCAGACGTTGCCGCCCAAACTTCCAGTACAGGCGGTTGCCGGGATCACTGGCCACATTGTCCTCCGTGTCCTGGCTGGAGAGCTGGTACGCCCGCGAGGTCATGATGAGGCGGTGTAGTTGTTTCATGGACCACCCGCTGCGCATAAACTCCGCCGCCAGCCAGTCCAGCAACTCGGGATGGGTGGGGGCCTCCCCGCGCAGGCCAAAGTCACTGGTGCTGGGGACCAGCCCGGTGCCAAAGTGCCGCTGCCAGATGCGGTTCACGATGACCCGTGCCGTCAGCGGGTTCTGCTCAGCTGCCACCCACTGGGCGAGCTGCAACCGACCACTGCCCGCCTGCGTCTCCACCGGCAGGGCCGCGCCACCCAGAATCTCCAGGAACTTTCTGGGCACTTCCGCACCCAGACGGTCCGGCTCGCCTTTGATCTGGATCCGGGCGTTCTGGGGTTTCCCTTCCTGCACGGCATACGCGGCGGGCAGCACCGGAAGTTGTTTCAAATAATCCGCGAGAGCCTCGCCGGCCTTTCGCGCCTGGAACAGCAGCCCGTCCAGCTCCCCTTTCTTCCGCCGTTGCTCCTCCAGAGTCCGCTCTTTTTCCAGGGCGGCATTCTCGATCTTCAGCTTTTCGCACCGGGCCAGCAGGGTCTCCAGTTCCACCGTCAGCCGGTCTTTTTCTGCCTGATAGGGGGCCATGGACTCAGCCACCTCCAGCTCTGGAATCAGCGGCACAAAATCCCGCTGCGCCTTGAAGAGTTCAAGCCCCGGGAATGGGTACTGGGTGCTCGCGAAGATGCCGTAGAGCCCATAGTAGTCCCGCGTGGAAACGGGATCAAACTTGTGATCATGGCAGCGGGCGCAGCTCAGGGTGAGCCCCAACAGGGTGCGCCCCATGTTGTCGATCGTGTCCTCAATGGTAAGATGCCAGGGATAACGCTCCACCAGCGAGCCAAACCGCCGCGCCATCGCCAGGTATCCGGTGGCGATGTTCAATCGGTTGCGTTCCTCCTGGCTCCCGGCAGGCAGCAAGTCACCAGCAATCTGTTCGGTGATAAACCGGTTGTACGGCACGTCCGAGTTCAAGGAATCAATAATATACTGGCGGTACAGATAGGCCTGCGGGATCGGGTAGTCGGAGTTGTCCCCGGCCGTGTCAGCATAGCGTACCCAGTCCATCCAATGCCGCCCCCAGCGCTCTCCATAGCGGGGGCTTTCCAGCAGACGATTCACCAGGGCCACCATCGCGGCTTCCCGCCCCTCTGGTCGAGAGAAGGACTGAACAAACTGCTCCACCTCCAACGTCGTTGGTGGAAGCCCGGTCAGATCATAGGTGGCGCGACGGATCAATGTCCGGGCGTCCGCATCGGGAGAAGCTTCCAGGCCTGCGGCCTCACGTCGCGACTGCAGGAACCGGTCCACTGGCGTTAACGGCCAATCTTGATCCTTGACCTCCGGCACCACTGGATGCGACAAAGGCTGGAAAGACCAATGCTTGCTGGCGGCGACTTTGGCCGGCTCTGCGGCACCGGGACTGTCTGGCCAGATTGCCCCTGCAGCGATCCAGGTACGGAGCACCTCGACTTCCTGGATAGTCAGCCGCTCCCCTTTCGGCGGCATCTGCTCATCCTTGTGGGCGGATGACACCCGTTTGAGCAAGGCACTTTCCTCGACATTGCCCGGAACGATGGCGTGGGCTCCGGAGTCGGCCTGGGCAAATGCCCCCTGCTTGTGATCGTAGCGCAAGCCGCCGTTGCTCTCTTCAGGTCCATGGCACTTCACGCAGTGACGCTGCAGAATGGGCTGCACATCCCGTGCAAAGTCCACCTCCGAGGCCGCAAACATCTGGCTCCACCCTGTGAACAGGGCGACCGGTAGCAACACACAAAACTGCCACCAACCAATCATCGCCGCGCAAAGCGTTCAGGGTTCAGAATGCGACGCTTGCCCGCCTCAAGGTGGGCCGTCATCAGGTCCGCGGCTTGTAGGCCGTCGCCGGCGCAAACAGCCTCCACAATGCCCACATGCTCCTCCACGCTCTCCGCCGGACGGGTGCGGTCCGTGTCCGTGACACGGAGGATCACCTGGTGAATTTTGTCGCGCAGCCGTTCCATGGTGGAGATGATCTCCCGGTTGTTGAGGAACGAGCATAACAGGTAGTGCATCTGCTCGTCGAGATGCATGAGCTTCACGAGATCATCTGCCTCAAGGGCGACCTTTTGCTGGGCGATGTTCTCCCGCAGCTTTGTCTCCTGCTCCAGCGAGAGCCTCCCAGCCATCCGGCGCACCACCCAGGCCTCGATGGCCTCCCGCAGCTCATAGTGATCGACAATGTCGTCCACACTCATGCCACGCACCACAATCCCCTGCTGGGCCGAGATGGTCACAAACCCCTCGGACTCCAGACGCTCCAGCGCCACGTGAATAGGCGTCTTGCTCATGCCAAACTGAATCGCAAGCTGCCGTTCCGACAGGAAGGTGCCGGGTGGGAACTCTCCCGACGCGATGAGTCGGCGAAGTTCGGCATAGGCCCGGGATTGGAGCCGGGAGGGCGGTGCGGAGTCAGGCATGGCAAGGTGACTTGAGTTGGGGAAATCGCACTGAAATCCAACTGGTATGCCAGTGGATACGCGGTCCGCCCAGCCATCTTTCTGCTCCTTCCCAAGGAACTGCAAAAAACTACGGCGCGTCACGCGAGCCCGGGAGAACCAGTGTGTCGCCCAGAATCATGCGCAACTGAGCCCGATCGGCATTGGTCAGCCAGTCGGTGTCGGTATCGGTATCGGCCGTGTCTTTCAACCTCAGCGCCAACCGCTGAAGCAGCACCTTTTTGAACTCGCCAGGCAGTGCTTCGAAGCTGGCAGAGTGGATCATGTAACTGCACCGGTGCTTGAAAAGGCGTGTTCGCAGATCGAAGTCCCGCAGCGAACTGCCATCCGAGGCCACCCGTCGCGATTTGCGAAAAGCCTCCTGAAACGCCGGACTGCCCTGCACGCCGCCACCGGTGAGTTCCTGCTCCTCCGTAAAGAGCAGCTTGGCCACGAGTCGGTCGGCATGTTTCTGCAACATTCGCCTCCCAGTAGATTCCGGCAGCGGTGACTCTGCGCCCGGGGTGATCCGCTCCAAGATGGTGCGGGCGGCCCGGGCCGTCTCGGTGAGGGCATTTTGAGTACTGTACTGGTGCTCCAGCACCATGAGCGCGACGATGTCGCTGGTATCGGTGAGATAAGTCGCCTTGGGCAGCAGGAAAGACAGCGTCTCTGCCGGGGCTGTCGCCAAGGGACGTTTGCCGTCGATGAGATTGCCCAAATGGGCTTCCCTGCCAGAGCTGCCAGTCACATACCAGCCACCCCACCGCTCGCCGAGCGGGCTGTTTTCCGTGATGGAGAAGTTCACACTACCTGTGAGGGGCTGCCCCTCGGCATCCACCCGCACGGACTGCACCTGCAGGGCCGCGCCGCCATGGCAGCTGAAGCAATCCTTGCCCACCTGGAAGACGGGCCCCTTCTCCAGCCCAGCGACCGAACGCTGCAGCAGGTAGTACTTAGGGCCTTCCACAGCATCCACCCCAATGAGCTCGATCGCCCCACCCTTCACCCAGCCCACGTAGCACTCGTCATTGTAGTAGATCGCACGCGGCTGTTGCGGTGAGATCAGATCCCGCTGGAGGCTGGTCTTGGAGAACACCAACACCTGAGAAGCCACGGGCACGTCCAGCTCCCGAAGCACGCTCTTCAGAAAGGCAGACTCCGAGCTGACATCCAACTGCACCCGTCCATCCGCCACCTGCTTCCACAGGCGGCGGACTGGATCCGGCTGGTTCTCCACATTCCTCGAACTCAACTCCACTTCAGCGGCCCGGCTGATGAAGCCCGTGGCGGTGATGATGACCGATATCACCAGCCAGCGGGCCCAGGAACCAGACCGCCGCTGAAGCAGATGGGAAGCTGAGGGGACAACGCTCATACCGGGCAGACCGCAGACCCAGCGCGAGGACGCTCCAGCTCCTGACGGGGACCGAAGAACTCGAAGCGGGCCTGGGAGGCGGGGATACCCCAGGCAAGAAGCTGATGGTAGATATCGATCATGAAAGGTTTGGGCCCGCAGAAATAGTAGTCCGCATCCCTCCCCGGCACCAGGGATTCAATGAGCGCTGCGTCAATACGCCCCTCGCTCGTATGGTCCCGGTGCATGCGCAGGCGGTCCATCTCAGTCGGATCGTCATAACGATGATGCACGACCAGATGGGAGTGATCCTTGGCCAGCCCATTGAGTTTCTGACGGAACGCATGGTGACGGCTGTTCAGGCAGCCGTGCAGGAAGAAGATCTTCCGGTCCGGCGTGACCTCCAGCGCGCTGAGCAGCATGCTCATGACCGGGGTGATGCCCACCCCTGCGGAAAGCAGCACCAGCGGGCGGGCGTGCTTCTCCGTGACGTCCAGGAAGAACTCGCCGCAAGGCGGGCCGACCTCAAGACGATCCCCCACCCGCACCTGATCATGCAGGTAGGAGGAAACAAAACCGTCCGGCGTGCTACCGGCGCGCGCCGCTTCACGCTTCACACTGATACGATACCACGACTGGCCCGGCTTGTCCGAGAGGCTGTAGTTCCTCATGGTGGTGTGCCCACACGGGCTGGGCAACCGCAGCGTGATGTACTGTCCCGGTTTGAAGTCCGGCACATTGCTGCCATCCACGGTCTCCAGATAGAACGAGGTGATCTGCTCACTTTCCTGCTCCTTGCGCGTGACGAAGAAGGATTTGAAGCCCTCCCAGCCATTTGGCACCTCACGATGCCCCCGGTAGATCTGGCTCTCCCGGCCAATCAAGATGTCCGCGAGAAACTGGTAAGCCTCGGCCCAGGCGTTCACGATCTCATCCGTAGCCGCACTGCCGAGCACCTCGCGAATCGACGCCAAAAGGTTCGCACCAACAATCGGATAATGCTCGGCCTTGATCTGCAGAGAGGCATGCTTCTGGGCGATCAGTTCCACTGCCCCGCCCAGCACCTCCAGGTTGTCGATGTTTGCCGCATAAGCACAGATCGCGGCCGCCAACGCCTTCTGCTGGGAACCACTGGTCTGGTTCGCCCGGTTGAAGAAGGGAGCGACCTCCGGATTGTGCCGGAACATCCGCTCGTAGAAGTGACGAGTCAGGAGTTCTCCATTCTGCTCCAGGACAGGAGCGGTGGCTTTGACGATGGCGATGGTTTGTGGGCTTAGCATGGTTGTCAGTTCAGGTTGGCCTTAAATAGGTACATTAAATACCTATTTAAAAGGGTATATGTTGCGCCTATTTTGCGGTCGTCGGCCCAATCAAGCTCTCGTACGTGCAGCTCACCTACCACACGGACTACGCCCTACGTCTCCTCATTTACCTCCTCTCCCATCCGGAGAGGAACGTAAGCACCCGGGAGATGGCGGAGTTCTACGGCGTGTCCGTTAATCACCTTGTGAAGGTGGCCAAGTCCCTGACCCAGGGTGGCTGGCTGGTCTCCAGCCGCGGAATCGGTGGCGGAGTCATGCTGGCCAACCATACTCCAGAGGCCAAGGTGGGCGACATCGTCCGCTATACGGAAAATACCGACATCGTGGAGTGCTTCCAGCCCAAGACGAACACCTGCCCCATCCACCAGAGTTGCGACTTGAAGCCCATCTTGTTTCAGGCCCGTCGGGCATTCTTCGATGTGCTGGACTCCTTCACGGTGCGGGATCTGGCCCGCCACCCGAATGAGTTGCTGGCCCTCACCCGGTCGGCAAAACGCGGCAAATCAAAGCCCACCTGACTTGCATCAACGGAGATAGAGCGTGCCGCCATCCACAGGATAGGCCACGCCTGTGATGAAGCTGGCCTCATCACTGCAGAGGAAGACAGCTGCCGCCGCCACTTCGTCAGGTGTGCCCATGCGCCCGATCGGTTGCGTCTTCGAGAGCTTCTCAAACATCTCCGCCTGCCGATCGGGGTAGTTCTTGGCAATAAAGCCATCCACGAACGGCGTGTGAATTCGCCCAGGGCAGATGGCATTGCACCGGATGCCCTGTTTCAGGTAGTCCTGGGCCACCGAGTAGGTCATGGCGAGCACCGCTCCCTTGCTCATGCTGTAGGCAAACCGGTCGCCAATCCCCATCTGGGCCGCAATGGAAGCCATGTTCAAGATGACTCCGCCCCCCTGGCCGGCCATGATCTCCACCGCCGGTCGGAGACAGTTCGCCACCCCTTTCACATTGACCCGATAGATCCGGTCGAGGTCTGCCTCGGAAGTCGTCTGCACATTGCCGACATGAGCGATCCCCGCGTTATTGACGAGGATATCCAACCTCCCATACTTGGCGGCCACATTGCGGATGGCGCTGGCTGCGGAATCCGCGTCTGCAATGTCGCATGCAGCGGCCCCCGCCTGCCCGCCCTCCTGAATCACCGACTGCGCGACTCGACTCGCAGCCCCTACATCAAGATCGAGGATTTCCACGTTGGCCCCCTGGCGCGCAAAAGCGCGCACGATCGCTTCGCCGATACCCGACCCACCACCGGTGATCACCGCGGTTTTTCCATGCAGGGAGAACATGCTCATGAACTCAGCCTAGCCATGGCCCCCAAGTGCTCAACCACGGAATGGTGCGCTGACACAGAACCACTTCCATCGGTCACTTTTGTATCGCGCCCCATGTGTCCTCACCCGGCATGCAAATCGAGGCGCCTATCTAGGGCCAACCACCACCCGTGACTCGGAATGTTTCTTATCACCCATCCACCAAACAGCTCAGCCATGGCCAATTCGTCCCAATCTGTCCGAATTTCACCGGCAATCATCCCTGCTATGCACCTCAAGTTGATAGGTTTCCGACAGAAACTACCTCTCCATCAAGAATAGAACTTGCCCCATCTGCCATCTAGGGTGATGGATTGCGCGCACCAGAGTCCCCTTCGACCTTTGCCTTGAAACTTCATGGAGTTTGACTGGATAGACGTCCCTTTCGACCTGACCACGCTGCCTCCCAAGGATATCGAGGAGTCTTTCGAAGACCCTTTTGCCCTAAAACTTCTGCCCGACGGTGAGAGCGAAGATGTCCGCGCAGCGCGTTACTTTTCCCTCGGCAAGTCCCTCTCCGGGCGGGGAATTTTCAGCGTCTTCTGGACGGACGGCAAGCGCTACCGAGTGATCCTCTCCCGTCCCATGAGCCCCGAAGAAGAACACTTCTACGAGCGCAAGAAGTCCGAAGATCTCTAGTTCCTCTCCTCCCTCCCCCATCCGGCATCCCTGAACTCCCCCCACATGAAATTGATCCGCACCTGGAGTGAAATGCCTCATTTTGAGAATGAGGAGGAGGAAGCCAAGTTCTGGATGGTGCACCAGCTGGACGCCCGGCTCATGCAGACCTCCATGCACCGTCCTGACGTGCGTGAGTCCACCACCATCACCCTGCGCTTTGATCCCCGCATGCTCTCCCGCATCAAGCGCATCGCGCGCCGGCGGTACCTGAACTACCAGAGCATGATCAAGCAGTGGCTGAGCGAGCGGATGGAGCAGGAATTGAAGGATTAGGCTGGGCGGCGACTGAGGCGACATAGCCTTTTGCAGGTCGCAACACCCCAGTCCAAGGAGCGGCGGTTTGTGCTTGCACAACCGCCGAGGTTAACGGAGGAGAGAAACGAATGCGGACTAGCGACGCGACGACTCCGGTTGACGGCAAGTTTGCCATCCGCGCTGACATTTTGCGATCTTGCCCATGGACGAGGTGTCGTTCAGATTTTTCAATCCGTTTGCGGCCACATTAGAAACGAGAAACCGACTCCACCACTGGGAACAAGACGGGACTCTCTATTTCGTCACCTTCCGGCTCGCCGACTCGATCCCAGCGGATGTTTTGCATGCCTGGAAATCGGAACGCAACCTATGGTTGGCTGATCATCCAAAGCCCTGGAGTCCAGCGCTTGAGAAAGAATACCACCAACGTTTTTCAGGGTGCATCGAACGCTGGCTGGATGCTGGCCACGGATCCTGTGTGTTAAGAGGAGAATCGGCGCGTGCGGAAGTGATGAACGCCCTCCTCCACTTTGACGGGACTCGCTGCCGGATGGTCTCTTGTATCGTGATGCCGAATCATGTTCATGCCTTGTTCGTCCTCAATCCGGATTGGAACCTCACGACCCTCATTCACTCGTGGAAACGTCACTCGGCGCAAAAGATCAACCCGCTGTTGGGTCGAGCCGGGAGTCTTTGGCAAAAGGACTATTTCGACCGGATGATACGAGACGGCCACCATTTTGGAAATTGCATCAAGTACATTCGCCGCAACCCGACGAAGGCCAAGCTTCCTGTCTCGGACTTCACGCTCTTTGAAAGCGAACTGGCCAAGACGGTTGAGTAGTTTGCCAACGGGGTCTCAACACATATCCCATCACCACCACCCATTTCCTCCGTTGACCCCCGGCGGTTGTGCAAGCACAAACCGCCGCCCACAACGAGCAACGTCCTCGGGGATGCATCAGCCTTTTGTTAACTCATCGAACTAGCCTCATCCCTCATCCGTGTCCAGTCTCGCAATTCTCGGCACCCGCCATAGTTCCATAGAATCCCGCAATCCAGCAGGGGTGCCCTTCGACGACAACACTTCACAACTCCCCTGTCCAAGGAGCGGCGGTTTGTGCTTGCACAACCGCCGGGGTGACCGGAGCGCAAAAGGGCTACATGATGACATGGAACCCTATGTTCCCAGACAACCACTGGTCAATCCACGGTTTTCGCGATCTCGTTTTCATAGAGGGGCGAACCCTGATGAGCCCAATCCTGCTTTTCCGGGATTGCGCCGAATGCACCGGATACACTTTTCAAAATGGCAGCCATCACGCACTTCGTCCATGGCCCTTAGTCGCACCGGTTCCATTCAATGCCTGAGATTCCTTCAACGTGACCATTGCATCAAGCGCTCCAATCCGCCGACCTCTTCGTTGACCCCGGCGGTTGTGCAAGCACAAACCGCCGCTCCTTGGACAGGGGTCGACCGCATGCTTTCATCGCTGGCCTCACCCTACCGTCATCCCAACCCTCTTGCACTCCGCCGCCACGACGCATAGCGTCGAAAAACGCGTTCCACAATGGCTCCCCCTTCTTCCTCCCCTCCCCTCCAACCTGGACAGCTCCTCTGCCGCCCCTGCCGCAAGACCTACACCCCCGCCGAGGTGCAGGGCCGCAAGTCCTGCCCCAAGTGCAGGGGTCCGTTGGTCAGCAGCCAGCAACTCGAAAGCTACCAGGCGGATACCCACACCAGCTTGAGTCGGTTGAAGCATCAGTCGTCTTCCACCTTGGCCGGCGGTGCGCTCCTCGCCATGGGCATCCAAACGGTCATCAACATCATCAAGCACGACTCTGACTTTCACGTGCTCACCTTCATGGTGTTTGCTGGCGGCATCCTGAGCCTCGTGACCACCGGCCTTTGGTGGCATACCGCCCGCCCTTCCTTGATGCTCGTGGCTTCCCTGGTGTTTCAAGCCACGGCATTCGTCTATTTCTTTTCCGTTTTTGCCGCTTCCGGCACCCTGGACATCCTGGAATCGAAATGGGGAATGCGGATCACTTTTGTTGTGGCACTCGCCCCCTTCTGCATCGCCCTGCTCGCCTGGCATCAGTATCGAAGTTACCTGAGAGTGCTGAAGCCGCGGTGAACCAGAATTGAGCCCCAACAAACAAAAACGCCCTCCGTTTCCGGAGGGCGTTTGAGAATTCAGTCTTGCGTTAGATCAGCCAGCTTACGCCACGGCTTCTTCGCCTTCGGTCGAGTACTGCACCTTCACGGTCTCTACGACGTTGAAGTTGCGGTTGGTGCGGAAACCAGTGCCGGCAGGGATCAGGTGACCCATGATGACGTTTTCCTTGAAGCCGCGGAGCAAGTCGTTCTTCGCCAGGGTAGCCGCTTCGGTAAGCACACGGGTGGTGTCCTGGAAGCTGGCGGCACTGATGAAGCTGTCCGTCTCAAGGCTGGCCTTGGTGATACCAAGGAGCACCGGCTCGGCCGTCGCGGGCTTGCCGCCCTCGTCGGACACACGCTGGTTTTCACGCTCGAACTCGAGACGGTCGATCTGGTCGCCCCACAGGAAGGCGGTGTCACCGGGTTCGGTGATCTTCACCTTGCGAAGCATCTGGCGGATGATGATCTCGACGTGCTTGTCGTTGATCTCCACACCCTGGGCACGGTACACTTCCTGAACCTCATTGACGAGGTGTTCACGAAGGGCCTGAGGCCCAAGGATCTCCAGGATCTCATGCGGCACGACCGCACCTTCCGTAAGCTGGTCGCCCTTGCTCACGTGGTCGCCGTTCTGCACGAAGATGTGCTTGTTCCGCGGGATGAGGTGCTCTTCCTGCTGACCCGTCTTCTGGTCGGTGATGATCACGCGGCGCTTGCCACGAACCAGTCCGCCGATTTCGATGTTGCCATCAATCTTGGCGATTTCGCACGCGTCCTTCGGCTTGCGGGCTTCGAAGAGCTCGGCCACACGGGGAAGACCACCGGTGATGTCCTTGGTCTTGGCAGCCTTGCGCGGCGTCTTGGCGAGCACCGTACCGGCATCCACCTTCTCGTTGTTCTTCACCGCAAGGTGAGCGCCAGCGGGAATGGTGTAGCTGGCCAGGATCTCCTTGGTCTTCGGATCCACAATGACGATCTGCGGGTGCAGGTCTTCTTTGTGCTCGATGACGACGGTTTCCTCGTTGCCGGTGGCCTGGTTGACTTCCTTGGTGATGGTCACACCACCAAGCATGTCGCGGAATTCAATCTTGCCCTGCTTCTCGGTGATGATCGGCACGTTGTACGGATCCCAGGTGACGATCGTCTCGCCCTTCTTGACCTTGCCGCCGTCCTCTTTCGAGATGAGGGCGCCGAGGACAATCTTGTGGGACTCGAGTTCGCGACCCGCGTCATCGTGAATACTGATGGTGCCGTTCTTGGTGAGCACCACGCTGCCTTCCGGCGTGTTGACGATACGAAGCTCGTTGTACCGGATGGAACCCGCGTTCTTCGTGACGATGATGGGCTGCTTGAAGGCACCTGCGGCCACACCACCGACGTGGAAGGTACGCATGGTAAGCTGCGTTCCAGGTTCACCGATGGACTGGGCGGCCACGATGCCGACGGCTTCACCCACCTTGACCACGCGGCCAGTGGCGAGGCTGAGACCGTAGCACTTGGCACAGCAACCGCGCTTGCTTTCGCAAGTGAGCACGGAGCGGATCTTGAGCTTCTCCACACCGATCTTCACAAGGTGGTTGGCCACCTCTTCGGTGATCAGCTGGCCATATTCCACCAGGGTGGTCTTGTCGACCGGGTCATGGATGGTCTCGCAGGAGACACGGCCATAGATACGGGTCTTGAGGTCCACCACTTCGTCGTCACCCTGATAGATGGAGGCGAGCGTGATGCCGTTGACCGTGCCGCAATCTTCCTCGGTCACGATGACGTCCTGGGCCACGTCAACCAGCTTGCGGGTCATGTAGCCGGAGTCAGCCGTCTTCAACGCGGTGTCGGAGAGACCCTTACGGGCACCGTGGGTGGAGATGAAGTACTCCAGCACGGTCAGACCTTCACGGAAGTTCGAGGTAATGGGCTGCTCGATAATCTCACCGCTCGGCTTGGCCATAAGACCGCGCATCCCGGCGAGCTGCTTGATCTGCGTCTGGTTGCCTCGGGCACCCGAGGTGACCATGACGTAGAGCGGGTTGTGGAGCTTCTTGCCGTCGTTGTACTCGAGCGTGCGGAACACTTCCTTGGTGACTTCTTCACCCACGCCGGTCCAGATGTCGATGACCTTCTGCTGGCGCTCACCGTTGGTGATGATGCCTCGCTTGTACTGCTTCGTCACAAGCTCAACATCGGCGCGAGCCTTGTCGAGAGCCTTGTACTTGGCTTCAGGAATCACCATGTCGGTGATGCCGATGGAGCAACCGGAGCGCATAGCTTCGCGGAAGCCAAGCTGCTTGAGCCGGTCCAGCGCTGCCACCGTTTCCTGGTGACCGGCCTTCTGGAAACAACGCCAGATGATGTCGGAGAGCTGCTTCTTGCCAACGGTATTGTTGTAGAAGCCAAGCTCTGCCGGCCAGATCTCACTGAAGCGGATACGACCCGGGGTGGTCTCGACGACCGCCTTGGTCGGGTCGCCATAGGTGCGGCCCTTGGTGTTGTAGTCCGGATTGCGGTAAAGCACCTTCTGGTTCACTTCGACCGCGTTTTCGCTGAGGGCGAACTCGACTTCGGAGGGATCGTTGAAGATGGAGAGGCGACGCTCGTCCTTGGGAGCTCCTGGAAGCTCACGCAGATACGTGAGGGCGAAGCAACCCAGAGGAATGTCCTGGGAAGGCGTCATCACGGGCTTGCCGCTCGCAGGGGAGAACAGGTTGTTCGGAGCGAGCATGAGGAGGCGGGCCTCCATCTGGGCTTCGATCGACAGCGGGACGTGCACAGCCATCTGGTCACCGTCGAAGTCAGCGTTGTAAGCCGTACAAACGAGGGGGTGAACGCGGATAGCTTCACCTTCGATGAGCTTGGGCTCGAACGCCTGGATGGAGAGACGGTGCAGGGTTGGCGCACGGTTCAGGAGAACCGGGTGGCCCTTGGTCACTTCGTCCAGAATGTCCCACACTTCAGGGGTGCGACGCTCAATCATCTTCTTGGCGCTGCGCACGGTGTGCACCAGACCAAGTTCCTTAAGACGGCGGATGATGAAGGGCTCGAACAAGACGAGCGCCATCTTCTTGGGCAGACCACACTGGTTGAGGGTGAGGTCCGGACCGATCACGATAACGGAACGGCCGGAGTAGTCCACACGCTTGCCCAGAAGGTTCTGGCGGAAGCGGCCGGACTTGCCCTTGAGCATGTCGGACATGGACTTGAGCGGACGATTGCCTGCCCCGGTCACCGCACGGCCGTGACGGCCGTTGTCGAAGAGGGCGTCCACCGCCTCCTGCAACATGCGCTTTTCGTTACGGATGATAACATCCGGCGTCTTGAGCGCGAGAAGGTTCTTGAGACGGTTGTTGCGGTTGATGACACGACGATAGAGGTCGTTCAAGTCAGAAGTCGCAAAGCGACCGCCTTCCAGCGGCACCAACGGACGGAGGTCCGGCGGGATGACCGGCAGCACTTCCATCACCATGTACTCAGGGCGGGAATGCGAGGCTGCAAAGCCCTGGCAGAGCTTGAGGCGCTTGGCGATCTTCTTGCGAAGCTGCTTGGAGCGAGTCTTGGTCATGGACTGCTCGAGCTCCTTCACCATTTCGGCGAGGTTGGCTTGAGCCAGAATGTCACGGATGGCTTCCGCGCCCATGCCGACCTTGAAGCTGTCGGCACCGTACTGGTCCTCAGCTTCACGCAGTTCCATTTCCGTCAGCAGCTGGCCGCGCTGAAGCGGCGTGCTCCCGGGGGAAACCACGATGTAATCTTCATAGTAGATCACGCGCTCCAGCGAGCGGGCCGTCATGTCCAGCATGAGGCCGATGCGGGAAGGCATGCACTTGTAGAACCAGATGTGCGTCACCGGCACGGCCAGCTCGATGTGGCCCATGCGCTCGCGACGGACGCGGCTCAGGGTCACTTCCACGCCGCAACGGTCGCAGATCACGCCTTTGTGCTTGATGCGCTTGTACTTGCCGCAGGCACACTCCCAGTCACGGGTGGGTCCGAAAATGCGCTCGCAGAAGAGGCCGCCTTTTTCGGGCTTGAACGTGCGGTAGTTGATGGTCTCAGGGTTCTTGACCTCACCATGGCTCCAGGACCGGATACGGTCCGGGGATGCCACGGAAATGGAGACCATGTCGAAGCCTCCGGTGCGATGCTGCTCCCCGAAGAGTTCCTTGAGATGGTTGTCGAAGCTCGAAGTTTCTTGCATGTTCGTGAGATTCAGGGGTTGCTTCTTACATTCCAACTGCCGTGGCGTAGCTTCCGCCGCCGCCCAGGATTTCTTCCTCTCCGGAGTTCCGGTTCACCACCTTGACGTCGAGGCCAAGGCTTTGCATTTCTTTGATAAGCACGTTGAACGATTCCGGCGTGCCTGCTTCGAGCGAGTTGTCGCCCTTGACGATGCTTTCGTAGATGCGGGTACGGCCTTGGACGTCGTCTGACTTGACCGTGAGCAGCTCCTGCAGGGTGTAGGCGGCGCCGTAGGCTTCGAGAGCCCAGACCTCCATTTCCCCGAAGCGCTGACCACCGTACTGGGCCTTGCCGCCCAATGGCTGTTGGGTCACGAGCGAGTAAGGTCCGACCGCACGAGCGTGGATCTTGTCCGCCACAAGGTGGCCCAGTTTCAGCATGTAAATGTATCCCACCACGACTTCGAGCGCGAAGGGCTCGCCGGAGCGACCGTCGATGAGCTTGCTCTTGCCGTTGAGGCCGATCCATTCAAAGCCAGGAGTGGCTTTGGCCTCCTTGAGGTAGCCGAGGATCTTGTCTTCCTTGATACCGTCGAACACCGGGGTGGCCACCGTGAAGCCCAAGGCCTTGGCAGCAACGCCAAGGTGGGTCTCAAGCACCTGTCCCACGTTCATACGGGAAGGCACGCCCAGCGGGTTCAAGCAGATGTCCACCGGAGTACCGTCTTCGAGGAACGGCATGTCTTCTTCAGGAACGATGGTGGCAACCACGCCCTTGTTTCCGTGACGACCGGCCATCTTGTCACCGACGCTAAGCTTACGCTTGCTGGCGATGAACACGCGGACCTGCTTGATCACGCCGCTCTCCATTTCCTCGCCCTGTTCAAGGCGGTCGAGGCCACGCTCACGCTCGATGTCCGCTTCGTCGAACTTCGCTTCGAAGGCCGAAACGATGTCCATGATCTTGTTGCGGATCGGGCTCTGGTCGATTTCCACCGTGCGGTAGTTTTCGGCCAGGGTGCGAAGGAGGGTCTTCGTGATCTTCTTGTTGGCGCCGATGATGACTTCACCAGTCTCACCGTTCACCACGTCGAGCGGGATCTTCTCATTGAGAAGGATCTCGGAGAGCTTCTCGGTCAGCTGCTCCGTGAGCTGCTCAACCTTGTTTTTGTGTTCTTCCGTGACCTGCTTGATCTGCTTCTTCTGCTCGCTCGGAGAGAGGCGCTCTTTGTCAGCTCCATTGCGGGAAGAGACACGGACGTCCATGACGATCCCGGTGCAGCCGGAGGGCACACGCAGGGAGGTGTCTTTCACGTCAGCGGCCTTTTCACCGAAGATGGCGCGCAGGAGGCGTTCTTCAGGGGCCAGCTCGGTTTCGCTCTTCGGAGTGATCTTGCCGACGAGGATGTCGCCAGGCTTCACTTCAGCACCGATCCGGACCACGCCGTCAGCACCGAGGTTGCGCAGCGCTTCGTCACCCACGTTCGGGATGTCTCGCGTGATTTCTTCAGGACCCAGCTTCGTGTCACGGGCACCCACTTCGAAGTCTTCGATGTGGATGGAAGTGTAGATGTCCTCCTTCACCACGCGACGGGAGATCACGATAGCATCTTCGAAGTTGTAGCCGTTCCACGGCATGAACGCGACGAGCATGTTGCGGCCCAGTGCGAGTTCACCATGATCGGTACAAGGACCGTCCGCGAGGACGTCGCCCTTTTTCACCTTCTGCCCGCGTTCCACCAGCGGACGCTGGTTGATGCACGTGCCGGCGTTGGAGCGCATGAACTTGCGGAGCGGGTAGAAATAGATACCACGCTCAGGATCAGTCGTGATCTTGGTCGGCTCGGCCGCGAAGGCCTTCTCGCTGATCGGCAACTGTCCGTCTTTGGTGACGATGATGTAGTCAGCCGTGGCTGCGGCGACAATGCCACCGGAGTCGGAGACGATCACCGCCTGGGAGTCCCGGGCAGCCTTGGATTCCATGCCGGTGCCCACCAAGGGAGCCTCAGCCTCAAGAAGCGGCACCCCCTGACGCTGCATGTTCGAGCCCATCAACGCGCGGTTGGCGTCATCGTGCTCAAGGAACGGGATCAGAGAAGCGGCGACGGACACCATCTGCTTGGGTGACACGTCCATCAGAGTGGCCTGCTCAGGGGCCACTTCAAGGAAGTCCCCACGATAGCGGACCGAAACCTTGTCCGACTTAAACTTGCCGTTCTCGTCGATGATGTTGTTGGCCTGAGCCACATTGTGGTTCTCTTCCTGGTCAGCCGTAAGATACTCGATCTTGTCGGTCACCACGCCACTCTCCACCTTGCGGAAGGGTGTTTCGATGAAGCCAAACTCGTTGATGCGAGCATAGCTGCACAGGGAGTTGATCAGACCGATGTTCGGACCTTCCGGGGTCTCAATTGGGCAGATACGGCCGTAGTGCGAAGGATGCACGTCGCGCACTTCGAAGCCGGCACGGTCACGGTTCAGACCACCGGGCCCGAGGGCGGAGAGACGACGCTTGTGGGTCAGCTCGGCCAGAGGGTTGATCTGGTCCATGAACTGGCTCAGCTGGGACCGGGCGAAGAAGTCGCGGACCACGGCGCTGAGAGCCTTGGGATTGATGAGCTTCTGGGGGGTCATCACGTCCATGTTCACATCAAACAGGGTCATGCGCTCCTTCACCAGACGCTCCGTACGGGCAAGACCCACGCGGCACTGGTTGGCAAGCAGTTCACCCACGGCACGCACACGGCGGCTGCCCAAGTGGTCAATGTCATCCAGCACACCTTCACCAGCACGCAGCTTGAAGAGGTAGCGGAGGGAGGACACCACATCCATGGCAGTGAGGATGCGCTCCTCGCTGTCCACCTTGATGCCAAGCTTCTGGTTGATCTTGTAGCGGCCGACGCGGGTCAGGTCATAACGCTTGGGATCAAAGAAGAGACGCTTCACGAGCGCGCGGGCGTTCGGGATGGTCGGCGGATCTCCAGGGCGGAGACGGCGGTAGATTTCCTTGAGAGCCTCGTCCTCGTCATGGGCGGGGTCTTTACGAAGGGAGGCGATGATCAGGTCATCCTGCGTGGCGGTCACGCAGCGAATGCTCTTGTGACCCAGCTGGATGAGCTGGCGCACGATGCCGAGGGTCAGCGGCTCATAGGCACGGGCCACGATGAGCTCACCATCCAGAATGTCGCGGAAGATCACCTTCTGAGCGAGGTCTTCCTCGTTCATGGTCTCCTTCAGCTTGAGGTCCTCAATCGGGTAGAAAAGTTTGAGGATGTCCTCGTCGCCCGGATAGCCGATCACACGCAGGAGCGTGGTGGCAAGGAACTTGCGACGGCGACGACGGCGGTCGAGGTAAACGTAGAGGAGGTCGTTCGTGTCGAACTGGACTTCCAACCAGGTACCGCGGTCAGGAATGATGCGGAAGCCATACAACCAGCGACCGTTGAGGTGCTGCTGGGTTTCAAAACAGATGCCAGGGGAACGGTGCAGCTGGCTCACCACCACGCGCTCAGCGCCGTTGATGACGAACGTGCCGCGGGTCGTCATCATGGGCAGTTCGCCCATGTACACGCGCTCCTGTTTGGCACCAGCTTCGTCACGCAGTTCATAGGTGACGTACAGCGGGGCGCTGAAGGTCTCCGCCTCGCGGATGGCCTGCAGCGGATTCAATTTGGGTTCACCGATTTCATACTGCGTGAAATCGAGGGTCATCTTCTCGTCGTAGCTCGAGATCGGGAAGACTTCGCGGAACACCGCCTGTAACCCCAGGTCCTTGCGCTTGCTCGGCGCGATGTCTTTTTGCAGGAATTCCTCGTAAGACTTCAGCTGAATCTCAATGAGATTCGGCGGTTCAACGGGTTCCTTGAGTTTGCCAAAGTTAATGCGCTGGGACATACGGCGGGGTGGCTGGGTGTTGGCAATGAGTTGCGGGCAAACCGGCCTGTTAAGCCGGGGAAAAGAGAGTCAGGGCGGCGGACAAAAACGGTTGTTTTTGCGGCCTATGTCGGAGGACAAAAAAACCCCCGGGCGCGCAAGCGCCCGTGGCGAAAAACAGTCTCATCAAACTTGGGTTCGTTCCCCAACTCACATCCGACGACCTTGCGGGCGGATTGGAAGTTGTTGTACGGGAAGAGAACGGGCATTGAGGAAACGCTGGTTTTTTGAAAGGGTTCCGCCGCCCCCACTGGGGCGGCGAAACCTGCAAAAGAAACAAACTTACTTGATCTCGACCTTGGCACCGGCGGCCTCGATCTTCTTCTTGATCTCTTCGGCTTCTTCCTTGCTGACGCCCTGCTTGAGAGGCTGGGGAGCCTTTTCCACAAGGGCTTTCGCTTCGGCGAGGCCAAGGCCGGCCACAACGGCACGGACTTCTTTGATGACGCCGATCTTGTTCGTGCCACCTTCGGTAAGGATGACGTCGAACTCGGTCTTCTCAACTGCGGCTGCGGCTGCAGGGCCGGCAGGGCCAGCGGCGGCCACGGCGACAGGAGCAGCGGCGCTCACGCCCCACTTGTCTTCAAGGGATTTCACAAGTTCAGCGACTTCCAGGACGGTAAGGGCGCTGAGTTCGTCAACGATTTTATTCAGGTCTGCCATAGTAGTATTTCGGTATCGCCGTCCCCTGAAGCTTCAGAGGTTTTGAGCCTGACAGCCGCCAGACCGGCAAGGAACCATTGGATTTTAGGTATTCAGGTGGAGTTGCCCCCACCATCGAGTCAAATTGGAAAAAGGGTTGCCGGGGCAACCCACGGAAAATTAAGCGGCTTGCTCTTGATCGCCCTTGGCCTTGAGCACGCGAGCCAGAGAGGCGGCGGGCTCGTTGAGCAGGCGGACCAGCTTGGAAGCCGGGGCTTGCAGAACGCCAAGCAGGGTTGCAAGAAGCACTTCGCGGGAAGGAAGGTCTGCCAGGACCTGGATGCCGGAAGCATCAAGGTACTTGCCGTCCAGAATGCCGGCTTTCACCTGGGGCTTCTGGAACTCGGTCGCGAAGGTCTTCATGACCTTGGCGGCAGCGCACACGTCTTTCTCACCGGTGACCACAGCAGACTGGCCCGTCAGGACATCACCGATTTCCACGGGATACCCGGCGCGTTCAGCGGCCTTCTTCACCAGCGTGTTCTTGTACACGTGCATCTCAGCGCCTGCAGCGCGGAGGCGCTTGCGAAGCTCTTCGAATTTGTCCACTTTCAGCCCGGTGTAGTCCACCACGAACATGAACGGGGAGGCGTTGACCTTTTCCAGAAGGTGCTCAATGAGGATCGTCTTTTCAGCTTTCATCGTCGTTGTTCTCCTTCAGATTTAGGCGGCAGATTTCACGTACTTGCCCAGATCAAGCTTGAGCGCAGGAGACATGGTCGCGCTGAAGGTGATGCTCTGGATGAACTTGCCCTTGGCAGAGGCGGGACGGGCACGAACCACGGCGTCAATGAGAGCCTGGGCGTTTTCCACGATGGCTTTCGGCTCGAAGCTGACTTTACCCACGCCAGCGGAGATGTTGCCGTTCTTGTCGAGTTTGAAGTCAGCACGACCGGCCTTGACGGCCTTCACCGCACCAGCGGTGTCATCGGTCACGGTGCCCGTCTTGGGGTTGGGCATCAAACCACGAGGACCAAGTTGTTTACCAAGCTTGCGGACTTCAGTCATGGCGGCGGGAGTAGCGATGGCCACATCGAAACCCGTAAAACCAGCCTTGACCTGGGCGATGAGATCCTCAAAACCGACGAATTCTGCACCGGCGGCCTTGGCGGCGTCTGCGGAGTCGCCCACGGCGAACACTGCGACTTTCACGCTCTTGCCGGAACCGTTCGGAAGGGGGCAGGTACCACGCACCATCTGGTCGCTCTTACGAGGATCCACACCCAGACGGAAGGAAAGAGAAACCGTCTCGGAGAATTTGGTGGCGGGGAGCTTTTTCACGAGCTCTGCTGCTTCTTCCAGTGAGAAGAACTTGTCGGCCGGGATGAGTTCCGCCGATTTTTTGTAACGCTTGCTTCTTTGTTTCATGGTCTTGTGCAGTTCGAACGAGCCTGAGTCTTAAGCAGGCTCTCCTGCCATGGTTTGAGTTTTGGAAAATTAACCGACAACTTCGATACCCATCTGACGGGCAGTGCCAGCCATGATGCGGGCAGCGGCGTCGAGGTCTTGGGTGTTGAGGTCAGCCAGCTTCAGCTTGGCAACTTCTTTGAGTTGAGCCTGGGTGAGCTTGGCCACCTTCTTCTTGTTGGGCTCACTGGAACCAGAAGCCAGGTTGGCAGCCTTCTTGAGAAGGATGGATGCCGGGGGCTGCTTGGTGATGAAGGTGAAGCTCTTGTCCTTGTAAACGGAGATGACGGTCGGCAGGATGTCGCCAGCCATCTTCTGGGTGGCGGCGTTGAACTCCTTGCAGAACGCCATGATGTTCACACCGGCTTGACCCAGGGCAGGACCGATGGGCGGCGCGGGGTTGGCAGCTCCAGCTTTAATCTGGAGCTTGATCATTTTAACGACTTCTTTGGCCATCGCTTGTTCTTGTTACTACGGTTTGAGTTGAAAGGGGTGGAGGAGCTTGGCTGAACCAGGAAAATCAGGCCTTCTCGACCTGCCAGTATTCCAGATCCACCGGAGTGGAGCGGCCGAAGATGTTCACGGAGACACGCAGCAGGCCCTTCTCCGGATCAATTTCTTCGATGATGCCGGTCTGGCTCTCGAAGGGACCGTCCGCCACGCGGACCGTGTCTCCCACGGAGAACATAAACTTCGGCTTTACGCCTTCCTCACGCTCGCGCACCTGGGCGAGCAGGACTTCGACCTCTTTCGGACGAAGGGGAATCGGGTGATCCTTGGTGCCGGCAAAGTTCAGGAAACCGTCGGTTTCTTTAACAAAGTGCCAGGTCTTCACCACGGGCTTGTTGTTCTCATCCAGCAGCCACATGTTGGCGAGGATGTAACCCGGGAACACTTTGCGGGTGGATTCGCTGCGCTTGCCCTTTTTAACTTCAGAGACGCGCTCGGTGGGAACCACCACTTCGAAAACGAGGTCCCCCATTTCCTCTGACTGGATGCGGCGCTCCATATTTTCACGCACGCGCTGCTCGAGCCCGGCGCGGACGTGAAGGACATACCACTGGTCGTGAGGAGCGGGGATCGCGGGCATGATGGAAAAGTAAAAGAGAAGCCGGACGGGACTAAACAGACAGGACTGGCAGATCAGAGGATCGTCGCCGCCTTGAAGAACATGCGCATCACGAAGTCAAAAGCGCCCGTGAAGCCAGCAAAGATCAACATGGCAACAAAGACCACAGTCGTGGCATCGGTCAGCTCCTTGTAACGGGCGAAGCCCTTCTCCTTGGGATCCCACGGCCACGTGGCCTTTTTCATTTCGCCCCAGACTTCGGAAAGATAGCGTGACACTCGGCTCATGTTGTTCGTCAGGCAAAAAAGACTGTCAGGTAAGATGGCACGCCAGGTAGGACTTGAACCCACAACCAATGGTTTTGGAGACCACTACTCTACCAATTGAGCTACTGGCGTGTTTATCTTGACGAACAGTCTTTGTATTACAGCACAAATTAGAAACTGCAAGTGTTGTGATGCCTTTTGGCGACAATGCCGCCGTGAGACTTTTGCAAGCCTCGCGGCGGCTGCCACCCAAACGGCAATCAACAAAATCAGTCGAGAATGTCAGCCACACGACCGGCACCCACGGTACGACCACCTTCGCGGATAGCGAAGCGCATCGTCTTTTCCATGGCGATCGGGGTGATCAGTTCGATTTCGACGGACACGTTGTCACCAGGCATCACCATCTCCACGCCATCGGGGAGCTTGACCATGCCGGTCACGTCGGTCGTACGGAAGTAGAACTGAGGACGGTAGTTGGTGAAGAAGGGCGTGTGACGGCCACCTTCATCCTTGGAAAGGACGTAAACTTCAGCCTTGAACTTGCGGTGGGGCTTCACGGAACCGGGCTTCGCGATCACCTGGCCGCGCTCCACATCCGTTTTCTTCACACCACGAAGAAGGAGACCGACGTTGTCACCGGCGCGACCTTCGTCGAGCAGCTTGCGGAACATTTCGATGTCCGTAACGGTGGTCTTGACGGTGTCTTTGATGCCGACGATTTCGACTTCACCCATCTTCTTGATGATGCCACGCTCAACACGGCCGGTCACCACGGTTCCACGACCTTCGATCGCGAACACGTCTTCCACAGGCATGAGGAAGTCCTGGTCGATCGGGCGCTCGGGAAGCGGGATGTAGCTATCCACAGCGTCCATGAGCTTGTAGATGTTGGCCTTCTGCTCGGCGTCGCCTTCAAGAGCCTTGAGAGCGGAACCCTTAACGATCGGAATGTCGTCGCCGGGGAAGTTGTACTTGCTGAGGAGGTCGCGAACTTCCATCTCAACGAGGTCGAGGAGTTCTGCGTCGTCCACCATGTCCACTTTGTTCATGAACACGACAACTGCAGGAACACCCACCTGACGGGCAAGAAGGATGTGCTCACGGGTCTGAGGCATCGGGCCGTCTGCGGAGGACACCACGAGGATGGCGCCGTCCATCTGAGCAGCACCGGTGATCATGTTCTTCACATAGTCAGCGTGCCCGGGGCAGTCCACGTGGGCATAGTGACGCTTGTCGGTTTCGTATTCGACGTGAGCGGTGTTGATGGTGATGCCGCGCTCTTTTTCTTCAGGAGCCGCGTCAATTTCATCATACTTCTTCGCCTGCGCATACCCCTTCTCCGACAGCGTGGTCGTGATCGCAGCGGTCAGCGTCGTTTTGCCATGGTCAACGTGGCCGATGGTGCCAATGTTGACGTGGGGCTTGTTCCTCTGGAATGCTTCTTTAGCCATGGGTTTGGGTGTTGTAGTATGCGCGTTTGGTTTGGGGAACTGAAAATCAAATCCAAGGGTCGATGGAGCTCGTGGCGGGGATTGAACCCGCGACCTCGTCCTTACCAAGGACGTGCTCTACCACTGAGCTACACGAGCGCACCATTAACCGTGGATGTGCCACCTTTGAGGGGGACCAGAATGCCTGCCTTGCGTCTTCACGCAGAGGAAATCATCACTCGCCGACCCGAAAAAAGTGGATCGCAAGTTAGTTGATCGAGCCGCCCTGTCAAAAAAATTTGAAATTATTTTTGCCGATTTTGAGCTTTTTTGGTGTCACCAGCGTCACTTTCCCTCAATTCGTTGAATTTGAAGGGGTTGGACGACCATCCCCGCAGGGTGGTCGCCAGCGCTCAGGTGGCCTCTCGATCAAACGGGAGTCACTTCGAAGCCTTTGCGGTAGGTTTTGCTCAAGAAGGCCTCCGCGGCGGGTTTCCCAGCGATCTTCATTGCCGCGGTGTCCCACTCCAAGGTCTCACCTGGGAAACGAGCTGCCACATTGCCCAGCTGCACCGCTTCCGCGAGCGGGCCGGCGTAGTGGAAGCCTCCGTCAGTCTTGGTCCCTTCAAAGATGTGATTGATCCAGACATGCCAGTGTGGCGTCCCTGTGACATCTCTGGGATAGGCAAAGCTTTGGAACTTTTCCAACGGGTAGAGCCTGGGACCGGCCACGTGGGGAATGATCGCATTCCCCTGCTCTCCAATCACGAGGGAACCCGCCTTGGGCAGATTGAGGGTCTCCGGCATCTGGGCGAGCTCCTTGGGCGGCTGCAGCTTGCCATCGTACCAGGTGATCTTGACGGTGTTTTCTGCCGTGAACTTGGTGCCAGGGAACACGTAGTGCACCCGCTCCGGCCCAGGCCAGATCTCACCGTTAATGCCCTCGTGCTCCGCGCGGACGGACACTGGCGCCGTGAGCTCCAGGGCGGTGAACAGTGGGTCGAAGATGTGGCAGCCAAAATCGCCCAGCGCACCGGAACCGAAGACCTGCCAGTCGCGCCACACAAACGGGTGGTAGGCATCCGCCACATAAGGACGCTCAGGAGCGGCACCCAGCCAGAGATTCCAATCCACATTGGGCGGAGGGGCGGTTTCCTTTTCCTTCGCAGGGCGATCAAGGTAGTCGGTCCGCTCGCGGCCATCCACCCCTACCCAGCTGTGAATCTCCTTCACCTTGCCGATTGCCCCTTCGCGCAGGAGGCGCACTGCCAGCCGGTACTCGAGGTTGGAGTGAATCTGGTTTCCCATCTGGGTCACCACCCCGGTCTTCTCCGCCCAGAGGCGCATCTGGCGGCACTCCCACACGGTGTGCGCGAGCGGCTTCTGGCAGTACACGTGCTTGCCGCGCTTCATGGCCTCGATTGAGGCCCGTGCGTGCGCGTGATCTGGTGTGGAGACGGAAACGGCATCCACCTTGTCCCCCAGCTGCTCCAGCATCTGCATGTAATCCACGTAGTGAGGCACGCCGGGATACTCCTTGTCGGCCTTTTCAAAACGGTTGCTATCGATGTCGCAAAAGGCCACCAGCTTGGCCTTGGGATGGTTGCCGATGTTCTTGAGGTCGGCGAAACCCATGCCATCCACACCGATGTTGGCCACCTGCAGCATGGAGTTGAGCGGCTTCGAGTAGGAGCCGCTGGGGAGGATAAAGGGGGCCGCGACGGCGCTCGCGGCAGTTTGCAAGAAACGGCGGCGGGAGTTGAGCGATGTCGGCCGGGAAGTGCTGGGAAGATCAATTGCCATGCCGCGACTACACACGGAACAGCCAGGGTGTTTCAGCGCGGGGCCAAGACTATCACATTCGGTGACTTCCTGCATAGGCCCGCCAGGGGCAGCTCCCGCACCTCTGAGCACTCCAGCTAGTCCTGTACTCGAAGCGATCCGCCAATCATCTTGAAGAGAGCCTGGTACTTCTTGATCCGAACTTCCCCCACCGTTCCCTCCCCCGGCCCAAAAGTGTTGATCTGAAAGTTGATCATATGCCTGCCCCGGAACACGCGAATGACTTCAGCCGCACGCAAAGCTTTCTCACCCAGTTGCTCATAAGGCTGCCTGCGCGTGAACATGAATGCAGGCATGCCGTTCACCTTGGTCTTGAGAAAGGAAGTGAGCTCGATCCCAAGGACTTCGTAGCTCTGCCTCAGCATGTCCTCGGTGTACCTGGCATGCAATTCATCCGCTCTCACCGGCACCCCGTTCTCATCCACCGTGGGATTGATCAGCACAGTCATCCAGACATTTCCATGCCCGTAGCCGTTGCGGAAGCCAACCAGTTCCTTCTTCGGCGACGCTTCCGCCTTCCAGCTCATGGGCACTTCAAAAGTCACTTCCATCCCACTATTGGCCGTATGCTGAATCCGCCGAGTGAAGCCGTCAGAGAACTCCTTCTCAGGTGACTTTGCATAGGCAGGGTGGTTCCAGAGGAGATTCCCGCGAACCAGGTCAACTTCGATCGCCCCCTTGGCCCGGCTGTCCACCAGCTTCAGGAATTCCCGGGCCGTTTTGACGGTTGCGATATCATCATACTTGGCCAGCTCCTTCCAGCTTGCCGCGTCCAACTGGGCAAGTACGGCTTTCCCTTGCTCGGGGGCTTTGTTGATGATGTCGGCTTCGATCGCATCGCATCCACTGGCGAAGGGTGACGAAAGCCATGAAGCTCGTGCCGCATACACCTCTACAGCCAGACTTGGAAACGCCTTCTCCAGCTTGTTGAGCTTCCACTCAATGCCCCTGGCGTACATCCTGGACTGAAGCAACTCGGTGGGGAGATCCCCTTTGGGCGTGCCAGGGATCGCCAGAGATGGCTCCGCTGCCAAAACCAATGGAGACAACAACATCTGAAAGAACAGCAGGGGCAGGCAAAAAGCGCTTCTGATCATGCAACCCTTTAGGTCAAAAAGACCGGCCTGTCCAGCAGCCCTGCTCCATCCGGCAATGAGCTCCCCGCCCCTGATGTGGAACATCCGTCATTGCTGCCGACGCGCTTCCGTCATTTCCTTATGCCATGCCAGTAGTGCCGTCTTTAGCCGTTGCACTACCTCGGGTTCGCTTGTTGCGAGATTTTTCGTTTCTCCGAAGTCTCTGGTGAGATCGTACAGCTGCACTGCAGAGCCATCATAGTCACAAAGCAATTTCCAGGAACCTTCCCGCATGGCGAGGTCCGGGAGAGGCTCTTTGTTTTTGGGCCCCATCGTTTTGCGATCAGGCGGACGGGACCAGAAAACAGGGGCCTTGCGGGAGGCCTCACTCTTCCCAAGCAACACGGGAGCCAGATTCTCGCCATCGAAACCCACCGGACCGGCATCCGCGCCGGCCAGCGCCAGCAATGACGGCGCGATGTCCATGGCGGCAAAGACAGAGCGTTCATTGCGGCTCGCCGCCTTCCCCGATTCCATGAGGCCGGGTGCCCACACAACGAGGGGCGATCGCACCCCGCCTTCATACAGCGTGGCCTTGGTGCCTCGAAACAACCCCGCCGAACCCGCCCCCGGCTCGGGGCCATTGTCCGAACACACCAGCACAATGGTGTTATCTCGCAACGCGGGCGTGTCCCGCAGATGGTCAAACAGGCGCCCCAACTGGCGATCCATTTCCTCCAGCACCGCCAGATAAAGGCCTCGCTTCCCCTCCCGCCACTTTTCCACCGGCGGCCAGAAAGGGCTGTGCACATCGTCCGGCCACAAATTGACGTAGAACGGCTTTCCTGCCTGGGCTGACTTGTCCATGAAATGGATCGCAGCCTCCACAAACCCGCCGGTGATCTTTGACCGTTGTATCCAGGTCACCGGTCCCCCGAGTCGCTCGGCATTGGCCCAGATCTTCCCCGGCTCAGTGTCTCCGGGCTTGAGCGTCAGCGGCAAAAGCTTGGGTCCCATGCCTTCAAAATTGGTGAGCGACTCATCGAACCCGTAGGCCGTGATGGGCGGCGCATCATCCACATCCCGCTGACCGCCCAGATGCCATTTGCCGAAGTGACCCGTAGCGTATCCCCTGGCCTTCAGAGCCTTCGCCAAAGTGGGAGCCTGCACATCCAGCCAATTCACCATGCCCCGCCGCGCATTGGATTCACGATTCTCCAGAAACGAAGTGATCCCCCAGCGCTGGGGATACTGCCCCGTGGTGAGAGCGCAGCGCGAAGGTGAGCAGATGGGCGAGTTCACATAGAACTGGGCAAACCGGATCCCCTCCACGGCCAACCGATCAATGTTTGGAGTCTGAGCCTCCTTGTTGCCAAAACAGGAAAAGTCCCCCCAGCCCATGTCATCAATGAGCACCATGACGATGTTCGGACTGCTGGCAGCGACGGAGGCTCTGGGGGCAGCGATTCCTGTCACCAGCCAAAGAAGGATCAGAGCCAGGGGCGATAACGACATTCTTGAGGGCATCCCTCTGCAACGTTTCCGCACAGGTGGAAATTCAGGCGATTCAGGAAATTCCCCCTCCCCCCTGGGCCATCAGCACGCCTATGCACCCGTTTTGTGGGTCACACCAATTCGCCAAACCGCTCAGGGCATCGCGAGTTGAACCCCTCAATCTCCACAGATCCCGATCCGCCCTTCAGCAAGTGGTACTCCTCCGCAAAGAGACTGAAGCTGCAGAGATCAATCGGCGTCACCTCGGAGGCGTTGATCTTGCCAATCACTCCCCCCGCCTCGAGGGCGGCTGCCGCAAGTTCCGAGCAAAAGAATCGGGCAAAATCCTCCTCGTTGCGGGTCGCGGCCCCCAGCATCGGTGTGTCATCCAGGGCATCCAGCGCGGAGCACACCGCCTGAGCCACGTCATACCCTTTGCCCTGGTGAGCCATGAGAAATCGGGCCAACTGCTCAAGATCCAGTCTCTCACGAGCATCGGCACTCAGAGGCAGCCACCAAATGTGCCCCTCATAGCTCTCGATGTGGTGACAAAGCCGGTTCCGCAAGACGCCACCAGAGCTTTTCCCGGTGGTGTGGTCGCGGTGCAGAAACGTGGACTCCATGATGTGCACCGCCACATCCCCTGACCCAGTCTCCACGCTGCACACGATGCCCACATGGGAGACGGTCGCCCCAGTCGCCCATTTGATCACATCCGAAAAATTATTCTTGCCGGAGAAGGCAACCACATCGCCGGGCAACATCCTGGCCCGGATCTCATGATAAGAACTGGTGATGAGGGGCATGGCTCGAGACAATTCGGGTCGGACAAGCGCGTCTACACTATCGCTGGCTCGGTGAGTTGCAACTCTCTCGCACCGTCAGCCGGATGGAAAAAGGCGAGGGCCTATCGGCCCATCAACGCACGTGCTGCCTGGATCAGATTGAGCACGGCGATCCCAAAGAAAAGGATCATCAAGGCGTTGTTCCCCCTCGACTCCAGGAGGGGCAACGACCCAGCAGGCGGCACATAGCCGGTTTCCCTCCACCTCCCACCACGCCCCGGCGAAAGCCATGGACCTTGAGCAGCGCCACCGTGAGAAATGTGACGCCGACTACAGCAGGAGGCAGCCAATCTGAAACCATCGCCATGGGAGCAGTGTGTCTGCCCATTCTCCCGGAATGCTCACCTGCCGTCAATGCTCTGACAGCGTTCAGCCTGCCGCACGCCTTCCATGGGAGGTTGAAATGCCAGGGGCACTTTCGCATTCGCCAGATCTCTCAATATCCCGTGCCCCCTTCTTGAACGGAGGCGGCTCAAGCTCGTCGCCGACGCATAAGGAACACGGCCAGCGCCGCGATGCAGATCACGATCTCAAACAAGAACGTCCAATGAAACACGAAGCTCCACACCCACCAGCTGCGAGTGGCGGGTACAGTGACAAGGAAGAACGAATGGTCTGACAGAGGGTAAAGCCAGCGAATCCCTGCAAAGGGCGTGTCGAGCAGCAGATGGAGGAAGACGCCACCGACAAATGAGGCGGCAGCCAGAGCCAGGGCCCGGCTGCGCAGGATCAACGCCAGGAGCAAAGTTGCACCCAGAGCCGCCAGCCAAAAGACAGGCAGGTGTGTCCAGTAATCGTGATGAAGATGCCGCCCTCGATCGATAAGGTAGAAATAGAGCATGTCGGCATCTGGAAAGATGCTGCCGAGCACGAAGGGGGCGAACAAGAGACGGCGGCGCGCTTGAGCCGTCCTCCGGATTAGCAGGCATGCGCCGAGATAACCCGCGGGAAGGTGGGCAATGAACATAGGGGGATTTTTTTGGGGTGGTCTTCACCCTAAAGGATTGCTCCAAGGAGATCCACAACGAAATTCCCCCTCCCCATGGACCTCAACTAATAAGCAGCAGCCGCGCCGGCTGCCCCGGCTCGATCACCGGCGCACGATGAATGCAAGGCGGCACCAGGCTTTCCGGATGGGCAATGGCGATGCGCCACAGGTTGCCTATGCCGAAGAAGTAAGGTTGGGCCTCTGGCAAGGGTGCGTAGTGAAGGTTGAAACAGTTGTCGCTGAGGAACTCCTCAAATTCCTCGTCATCCTCGCCCCCATACAGTTCCAGCAGTTCCGCGCGGATCTCCGGCACGTCCACCTTGCGCACGGCCTCTTCATTGAGCAGCCCTTCCGAGGCGGTGTGGTTGTAACTGCATAGATAGGTATCCGCCTCCACTGGTGCGCTGTCGACGTGGAAGGAGTACACATCCGTGATCACCGGGCCGCCCTCCTCATCCCGTGGATAGCCGTGAATGCAATCCAGCACGGGTGAGAGACCATGGTCCGCCAGCGCCTTGCGATCTGCGAGCAGGACCTCCCGGGCAGCCTGCCCGGCTAGACTCAACGTCAAGCCGCTGAGGGTGGCTTCATCCAGTGCGAGCCTTCCTTCCTTCACGTCAAACTGGGCCACAATCTCATCGAAGTCACCCGGCAGCGTTCTCGCCCAGCAGAGCGCATTGACGCCGTCCGCGAACTTGGTCGAAACGAGCTCCTCAAAGCTGTGTACGTACTTGATGCGGGGACAATCTGGCTGGGGAGGGCTTGAGGACATATGAAGGAGGCGGGGGCCAGAATAGGACCACACCCAGCAACGACGTCAAGAGAGCGCCCCCGCCGTATAGTTCCACTCAGCGGGAAGCGGTTGCAGACATGCCGGGCATTCATAGACCTCATCCTTGATGACGCAGGTCTGGAGGCATCGTTGGCAGTAGCGGAATTCGAACGCAGCAGTGAATCCCTGAACACCCGGGAATCCTGCTGCTTTTAGGGCGAGATCGAGAGCAACCCATGCACTCGATTCAGGACAGTATCCGGTTGAGAGATTGGATGCCTCTTCGACCACCATGCCCCTCTTGGACCTGCGAAAGGCAATTTCACCCGCACATTCCACGGGCGAGCCTCTGGCACAGGCGATGTGCTCAGAATGCCGGTCCGCGATGAACAAGTGATGCCCAGGCAGCACGGTGTAGGTAAAGACCTCTGAAGGGGTGCCCTGAGAAAAGTATCCCGCATCAAGCGCCCACTTCACCAAACCATCCGCCGTGCACACCTCATGCCTAGGGGTGGTCATGTTGACCTTCTCCTTGATGGCAGCAGGCCCCGCGCAAGGATAAATTCGCATGCAGAGAGCAGGTCTTCATGAAGCAGGCACTTCACCGGCAGGCTGCGATTTCAAGCGCTTCCTCTCCACCAAACATCCAATCAGTCCCGAGAAAAACAATACCACGCCAACGAATGCCAACACCATTCCCACCGCGGTTGAGACCAGGGATTGGCCAATGCCTGCACTCAGCTGTTCAGGATCACCGACCCCGCTGGATCCCAGGACCTCGAAGCTCCGAGTCATTCCCATCACCGTTGCCAACATCCCAAACACCGGCCCTCCCAACGTGAGCAGGCCACCGATGATCATCATCCATTTGAATGCGGGTTTCATCAGAGAACCACCATGCGCAATGAAGCGCCCCCTGTCAACGCCTGCCCCAGCACCGGAGAGTACAAGCTCCACGACTTGGGATATCACTCTCGATTGGCAATCGCATATTGCCCGCGATTCGCGAGGAGGCGAGCAAGCCATTCCGAAAACTCTCACCCACACACCCTTTGAATGACCTGCTCAATCTGACTAAACTCCATCTTACCACAAATGGCGGATGCGCCTGCACGGACCAAGGCAGCGTTGCCTTCATCATGGGAGGAAACGGCCACGATGACGATCTGGTCCCCCGACGCCCGGACCTCCCTGACAAGCGCATCTCCTTTGCCGTCATCGAGATCAAAGTCCACCAGCATCAAATCGAAAGCCTCCGTAGTTCGCACTTCCAGCGCCCCGGCGATGCTCGGCACGACGGTGACCGCATGCTGCGCAAGGAACAGGCGAATGACGTTCGCCGCAAAAACGTCGTGATTTTCGACATAGAGAATCGTCATCAGCTCTTGTCGGATTCAGCGATAGAGCCATCGGCTGAACTCCGATAGACGCGAAGCAACTCGGTGACGAGAATGCCGTCAATCAGCATCCCCTCATAGCACGCATCTTCAATGGTCAGGTGAGAGCAGTTGGCATTGCGAATGATGGTGTGCGTCAGGGCCACGTCCTCGAAACGTGCGCCCGAGAGATTCACATCCGTGAACTCGGCACCCGCGAGGCTCACATCAGAGAACTGCGCGGCACTCAGGTTGGTGTTGACGAATTCAGAGCCACTTAAGTCCGCGTTCTCAGTCTTGGTTTTCATGATGCAGTCTTGGGCGCCCAGTCAGATGGGTCCGGTAGTTTCCATCAGCCTTTTCGAGAGGTAAAGCTTGGTGTGACCACGCGAATCCCAGTCGGGGATTTGACCGACCATACTGAAGCCGTGTGTGCGATAGAAGCGAGGTGCGTGGTATTCCATCGTGTCCACGTAGACATACTTGCAGCCCCGCGCGACCGCCAGCCTTTCCGCCTCGGCGAGCAGCGCGGCCCCAATGCCCTGCGAGCGCCACCCAGGATCTACCGCCATAGTGGAGATGCGCAACCAGGCCAACTGCGTCTCTCCAAAGAGCCCGCCCACCACGCGCGCGGGCCAACTCGCATCTCCGCGGTAGCAACCACACCCTGCCCACTTGTGAAGGCTCACCATCGGCAACGAGCCTCACGTTACTTGCTTTGGGCCCTTACAAAGGTGTGCGTCCAAGTATCCTTTCTCCCTCGAAATGTCCGATCAGCACCAATGTATGCACCCCAGATTTTGACTTTCTCGTAAGTTTCTGGAATCAAATTGGAAGGATCACAGATCGTTGTGAAGCGGTTCTCGACCACCAATTCATCCCCGGCTTGCAGTTGCAAAATCTCGGTCACATCGGCGCCTAGCATTCCATCCAGCACCTTCTTGATCTCCTCCTTTTTCGGCTTTTGCACAACGGTCAGCTTCACCGTGCCGGGCTTTGGCCCCGCGTCCACCCGGTAGACAAACAGATTCTCAACGGGTGTGCCAGCCGTGTGGCCGGTCGGGCCTGATTGCACTGAGGATCCGCCCAGCTCCGCCCCGACATTGCCGCTCCACACTTGAACCATTCGGTTCCAATCCTCAAGAGCGCGAACTTGCAGCGTCTGTTCATTGGTCAAGATCTTCACGAACTGCTGAAACATCGGATCTTGTGACCCGCGAATCGCTCCGATTTCCTTTGCGACATGGGCTTTCACAAACTCCAGGTTCTCCAATCCAATAGGTTGCGCATTGGAATTCAATACAATGTCGGGCAAAATCGGCTCTACCTGCCTGGAGATATATTCAAGCTGCACCAACGGATCCTTGAACTTGGGTGCATCTTCCTTGGTGATCTCCCGATAGTCATTGAACCTGACATGACAGGTTTCTCCAATTCTCTCCAATCGCCAAGTATACTGGGAGCGCGAGGTTAAATGCTCGTTTTTGTTGCCTATGGATGTGTTGCGCTCGAAAACCCGATCAACATTTAGAGATAGCCCATTGGGCCAGTCAAACTTTAAGTCTACCGTGCGCTTTTCTTCCTGAGCCTGAAGCGCTCCCGCCACGATCAGAAAGTAAATCTGCAATAGGATCTTCTTCATAGTTTACGGGGTATGCATCGCTCTAAAGCGGTCGGTCCATCTCAACCACAGATGTCGGGGCACCGCAAAACAATTCCATCGTTTGTCAGCCCCTGACACGATGTCCATTGATGATCGCCAGCTCAAGGTTTGGGTGACTGAGAAGCTCCGCATACGCTGTGAGCCGACTGCAGGTTGTGATGACCAGCTTCTTCAAATTTGGCGCTATCGTGGCAAGCTGGGATAGGGAAGACAGGTTCCGGCCTCGATGAACTTGAAGTTCCGCCAGACCCTCCATGACCGGCAGCCCCTCCAAGTTGCCCGGGCTGAGCCAAGTCAGCTCAAGTCTCTCAATCCCCTTCGGGATGGCGATACCATCAAATGACTTCGTCCGCGGGTTGAAGTGCCAGAGATAGAGAGACTTAATTGACGACTCACTAAATCCAGAATCTCTCTTGTTCCAGTGACAGACCAAGGTGGTGAGACATTTGAATCGCGAATAATCAATCCCCGGTCGCTTCTCCATGACGCCACAGTCGTCCAGATCAGCCAGCGAATACAATCCGTCGACGTTGTCGAAAGAGCAATCCCAAAACCAAACCCTGCGGGCAGACGAGCACTTCGACAGGAAGTCCAGGTTAGTTCCCCGAAAGCCAAATGAGGGACTGCCAAAGACACCGCCGAAGCCCCCTGCATGGTAGTGGGCCAGACATTCGTCCACTCTCGCCGACTCAATGCCAATGCTGGGCGGAGAGTTCGCATCACTGATCCAGAAGCCTTTTTTGCGGTGGATGTTCATCAGTCTTGGCTGGCGGGCAATCAGTAGTTAATGAGGCTGATTCAGAATCACTTTGCCTCGCTGCTCTGGCTCCGATACACGCGAAGCAGCTCGGTGACGAGAATGCCGTCGATCAGCATCCCCTCATAACACGCATCTTCGATGGCCAGGTGGGAGCAATTGGCATTGCGAATGACGACGTGGGTCAAGGCCACATCCTCAAAACGCGCCCCCGAAAGGTTCACATCCGTGAACTGGGCATCAGCGAGGCGCACATCGCGGAACTGCGCCGCACCCAGGTTGGTGTTGATGAATTCAGAGCCACTTAGGTCAGCGCTTTCGGTCTTAGTTTTCATGGCGGAGTCTTGAATGCCTGATTAGATGGGTCCGGCAGTTCCCATCAGTTGTTTTGAGAGGTAGAGCTTGGAGTGACCACGCGAGTCCCAGTCCGAAATCTGGCCCGCAATGCTGAAGCCATGGGCGAGATAGAATCGAGGCGCGTGGTATTCCATCGTATCCACATAGACATACTTGCAGCCCCGCGCGATCGCCAGCCTTTCCGCTTCGGCGAGCAGCGCGGCCCCAATGCCCTGCGAGCGCCGCTCAGGATCCACCGCCATGATGGAGATGCGCAACCAGGCCAACTGCGTCTCCGCAAAGAGCCCGCCCACCACGCGGGAATCTGCGCTGGCAAGCAGCACAAGCGGCTGCGCTTGATGCTCCGGCTGCTGAAGCTGCTCCATGAATTCCGGATTCACAGCCCAGTTGTGTTCCCGCAGCCACTGACGCACGAGATCGCACCCCGCTGCTGAGGCATCGGCCACGGTTGCGATTTCAACAGGTTTGGATGGTGTGCTCACACAGGTGATTGGGGTTGAGAGGCAATTGGTTCCGAAGTGGCCACACCTTCCGTAAACATATCCGGCTCCCCGTGCCACTGATGCCTCGTGTCTCGCATGATGAGCGCGTGATCGAAGCAGACACTGCCCGCAGGAAATGCCGAGTCGTCGGCAAAGAAAGTGGACCCGACGTGCTCCACTTCCAGTGGGCGCACCTGCCAGCTCTCGGTCTGAAGACGGACACCGTCGAGACGGCAGCAATCCCGGGTCACGGAGTACCCGATGCAGCCTGGTTCGAAGAAGGCAGACGACTCGGCGAGGGACTCAAAGCAAGAGGACTCCGGCAGAGAGTCGCTCTCATGAGCACGAAGCTGAAGGGCCATGCCTCCGTCGCGGGCGCGGATGCCCAGAGAAATGCGGGATCCATCGTCGCTGACGTCAAAGTCGGCGAGATGATGCTCGCCAGGAAAAACGCGGCCACCCGCGAAATGGTTGAGCCAGGAACCCGTATCCCGGCGCGGGATAAACACCCCCTCGCGCGTTTCGCCCGAAGGCCCATCCCAGACCACCGCAATACGGTGAGCCGCGTTTTCGCTGGCGATACCGCAAAAGGGCGGAAGCCATCCCGGACGGATCTGCTCCAGCCGGATCAGACAAATGCCCGCAACCGCATACCCACGGTGCAACTTGGGACGGAATGGCGGCGGCAAATAACGCCCCATCACCTCAGCATCCACCCGGTAGTTGACGAGCAGTCTGCGGCGGATCAGACCTTTGATGAGTGGAAGGCGCATGAAAAAGGGATTCCGTCTCTCGGAGCGATTGTCGGCTTGGACTTGCCATCACTCAATGGATGTCTGACTCACCATGGCCATCACCAGCCCCAATCGCCAAAACATAGTGCTCAACCAGTTGATGGCCAGGAAAAAGTTACACCGTCACCTGGGGCAAATTCATTGAATTCGTTCGTCGTTCTCGCCGTCAGGCGTCCCTCCTCGATGCGACAGACAGCCATCTCGGGTGACAGCCTTCAGCGTGCCTACGCCTTCATTGACCTGGAGGTTCCCTTCTGCCTGACCTCACCAAAGGCGTTTGTAGTTGTCGACGTAAGGAGGCACTAGCTGAGGCGTTTGCTGGATACCTTGCCGAGAGCCTGAACTTACGCCCAAGGAGGAATTGGGAGGTAGAAGCAGCGGGATGATGGGATCAAGTTGGATCTGATGTTCGCTCCGGGGTTGGAGTCCCGCCTTTAGGCGGCGTATTCGAGCGCTTTCGAATGTTGAGAGTGTGAACCTCCGGCGACTCAGTCATACCGCTCTGCGTGGACGGTACTCCAACCACACTACGAACGATGGAGGGAGGTTAGAGGAGACCATCGCACTGGTAATGTCTTGAGATGCCCATGGCGGTTGGGGACGCCGTAGATCGGAACGAAGGTGGCACATCCCCCATTCTTGCCATCCCGCTTGGCCTGCTCACGTTCGACTGTCGCTTCGAGGTGCCCATTGACGCGGGTGGTGTTTCCCGAACTTTCTGCCCACCGCCGACGCTAAACTGGAATCGGAAGGTCCATCGCTTGGGCCGCACGCACAGGGTCGAAGTACTCTCGAATGAAGACAATCTTCCCTTCGACCACACGGAGAAAGACCACATATTTCTGCCGATAAACGCGCCCCGTGGATTTGATGATTCCCTCCGCCTCCACCTCGCCGACCGCACCCGCAGGATCCGCAAGCGGGTGAATGGCGAGATCAAAGAAACGGAAGCCTTCCACTGCACCCCTAAACCAGGTCACGTGACGCACCACCTCCTCCCGTCCGGAGAGTTGCGCGGGATGACCGATCGAAGGTGCGTAGGCCAGTTCCCACAAGATGTCGTCGCTGATCAATGTCTCCCAGATGGCCGGGTCATCGACGAGCGTCTCGATATGCTTTTGCAAGAGGTCAGTGGCGAGGGTGTTCATATTGGATTCGACACTTCAGCAATTTGTCAGCCATTCCCATCCGGCGGTTCGCCTAAACCGCAACTACAATCACCGGGCCCGCCTGTTTTGTGCAAAATAGGCATCGCCCACCCGGGGAACACCCAAGACAACCGTGCGGCAACCCGCTACGCTGACGGCATGTCCAGCCGTCTTAACCTCTCTCCGGTCCGAGCAGCCATGCCCGCAACGGGCCATCGTGAACATCGGCCGGCTCCCGCAGAGCGCCTCTCCACGGCCAATCGGCTGGCAAGCTGGACCGCGGCCTTGGCGCTAATGTTCGCAACCGCAACCATGACCACGACATCGCAAGCCGCGGAGGACGCTGGCGCGAAGATGCATGCCCTCTTTGACCGGGAATGGGAATACGCGATGAAAGAGTCTCCTACCTGGGCCTCGTCGCTTGGAGATCGTCGGTGGAACGACCAGTGGGGAGACATCGGGCTGGAGGCAGTGCAACGACGGCAGGAACACGAACAGGCCTTGCTGGCAGAGTTCAACGCCATCCCACGAGCCTCACTCACTGCAGCAGACCAGCTCAACTTCGACCTCTTCAAGCGCGATCTGGAATCCTCCATGGAGGGGGCCCAGTTCCGCCTCTACCTCATGCCCATCACCATGCGCGACGGGATCCAACTCGCCGACGACCTTGCGGACGCACTGAGATTCGAAACGGTGAAAGACTACGAAGACTGGATCGGGCGCCTGCGCCGTTTCCCGACTTACATGAGCCAGACCATCGGACTGATGCGTGAGGGCATGGCCGCCCGCATCTTGCAACCGAAGGTCGTCATGCAGCGTGTCCCCGCCCAGATCGCGCGACAGATCACGGAGAAGCCGGACGACAATCCGTTCTTCAAGCCCTTCACGAAGTTTCCTGACACCATCCCCGCCGCCGAGCAGGATCGCCTCAAAACTGAGGCCCGCGCCGCCGTCAAAACTTCCATCGAACCTGCCTTCCGTGACTTTCAGAAATTCTTCACTGAGGAATACCTGCCCGCGTGCTTCGATGACGTCGGAGCCTGGCAATTGCCACAAGGGCGCGATTGTTACGCATTTCTCGCTCGGCGCTTTACCACCACAACGCTGACGCCGCAGCAGATCCACGAGATCGGGCTTGCTGAGGTGACACGCATCCGCAGCGAGATGGAGAAGATCAAATCCGACGCCGGATTCAAAGGCACGCTGCCAGAGTTCTTTCACTTCCTCAAAACGGACCCGAGATTCTTCTACCAGTCACCCGCCGAATTGCTGGCCGGTTACGAAGCGGTCACTGTCCGCATCAACCCGACCCTTCCGCGAATCTTTAGAACGCAACCTCGGATCCGCTACAAGGTCCAGGCGATTCCCGCCAAAGTGGCACCCGACACCACGGCAGCGTACTACCGGCAACCAGCCGCCGATGGCTCGCGTGATGGGACCTTCTTTGTGAATCTCTACAAGCCCGAGTCACGCCCAAAGTGGGAGATGATGGCCCTCTCGTTGCATGAGTCGGTGCCAGGGCATCACTTCCAGATCGCATTGGCCCAAGAGCAGGGGGCGCTGCCCATGTTTCGCCGACACATGGAGTTCACGGCCTATGTCGAAGGATGGGCGCTCTACTGCGAATCCCTTGGCGATGAGCTGGGGCTTTACACGGACCCGTATGACAAGTTCGGTCAACTCACCTACGAGATGTGGCGCGCCATCCGTCTCGTCGTGGACACGGGCATCCATGAACTAAAGTGGTCCCGCGAAAAGGCCATCGCCTTCTTCATGGAAAATGCACCCAAGACGGAGTTGGACGTCACCAATGAAGTTGACCGTTACATCGGCTGGCCCGGCCAGGCCCTGGCCTACAAGATCGGTCAGATGCGCATCCGCGAACTGCGGACCTATGCAGAGAACGAACTGGGTGCTCACTTCGATCTCAAAGCCTTCCACGACGCCGTTCTGCTCGGCGGCTCCATGCCGCTCGACATTCTCGAAACCCGGGTCAACGGCTTCGTCAAAGCCAGCAAGAACGAACCGTGACTTCGTCCAAATGTCTCACCGAACTCGCCCGACCAGGAAGTGCTCTCTGGTATGACTCGCCACCCAAGAGCCTGGCCCCACCGCCTTCAAAGTCCACATGCCCCGATCTGAATTGGGATGACCACGTGAGGCAGGCGTATGGAAAGCGTTGGACACGATGGGTCGTCCACTACTTGCCATGACTCACTCTCACCACCCTGCCATCGCTCTGAGTGATCTCTGCAACGGCCACTCCCCCTACGCCCTTGCCGTGAAATGTGCCTTCTACGGTCCAGATGCCGTTGGCGAGGACCGCCCGATACGGTTTCTGTCTGGCAATTTTTTCGGCCCCGTAAATCGGCTCCCAGACCGCGACGGCGATCGCTGTTGCGGTCTTGGCATCGGCAACCAGCCCCTCCTTTGGCTTGGCGTTGTGTTTCGGAGCATCGGCTGCGATGGCAACGGCAGATGCAAGAGCGGCTGCACAAAGTAATAGCTGAGTCTTCATATTCACAATGTGGTCAAACGGCTTAAAGTTAAGGCTCAGGCTACTGTCGGGCGAGGGAAAGTCGCGCCGTTGCTTAGATGGGTATCGGCAAGTTCATCGCTTGGGCCGCACGCACCGGATCGAAATACTCGCGAATAAATACGATCTTCCCACCGGTTACACGAAGAAACACCACGTAATTCTGTCTATAGACGCGCCCGGTAGATTTGATGATACCCTCTGCCTCTACTTCGCCGACTGCACCCGTGGGATCCTCGAAAGGATGGATGACGAGATTGAAGAAACGGAAATTTTCCACCGCTCCCCGGAACCACGTAAGGTGACGCACGACCTCCTCTCGCCCGGAGAGCCGCGCTGGGTGGCCAATCGACGGTGCGTAAGCTAGCTCCCATAAGATGTCATCTGCGATCAGCGTCTCCCAGCGTGTCGCGTCATCGACAAGTGTTTCGATATGTTGTTCCAAGAGGTCAGTGGCATTCGTGATCATATTGTTTGCGACAATTGCACGCTCATTCGCCTGACATCAAAGATCGGCCGACCAGTGGCAATCGATGCGCACGGCGCGAGCAGAGAGTGTCAAATTGGGTTTAGCCTGTCAAGAAAGGCCAACGGACAACAAAAACGGGCAGACAGCCTCAGCCATCTGCCCGTCATCACCACAAAACCCGTTTGAAGTTTCGTGTTTGAATTCTGAAGTTTACTTCTTCTTCGCAGCCTTCTTGGCCTTGGGAGCCGCTACCGCCTTCTTCGGCGCATTCACCTCGGCCTCTACCGTGGCCCCCACCTTGAGGCGCAGTCCATTCAGGCGGATGAAGCCAGTGGCGTCGTCCTGGTTGTAGGCCTTGGTCGGGTCCGCTTCCATCGTGGCGATATGCGGGTTGTACAGGCTGTAGGCGGACTTGCGGCCTGCAGCGTAGATGCCGCCCTTGTAGAGCTTCACGCGCACCGTGCCGGAGACGTTCTTCTGGCTCTCCGTTACCAAGGCCTGGAGGGCGAGGCGCTCAGGAGCGTACCAGAAGCCGTTGTACACCAGGGTGGCGTACTTCGGAATCAGGCTGTCGCGCAGATGCATCACTTCGCGGTCCATGGTCAGGCTCTCGATCTGGCGATGAGCGAAGTGCAGGATCGCACCGCCAGGGGTCTCGTACACACCGCGGCTCTTCATGCCCACAAAGCGGTTTTCCACCATGTCCACGCGGCCCACGCCGTGCTTGCCGCCCAGCTTGTTGAGCGCCTTCATCACCTGGAGCGGGCTCAGTTCCTTGCCGTTCACGGCCACGCAGTCACCCTTCACGAACTCCAGCGTGACGTATTCCGCTTTGTCGGGAGCATCTTCCGGGGCAACCGAAAGCGTGAACATGTCCTTGTTGGACGGGGCAAAAGCGTCAAACCAGGGGTCTTCCAGGATGCCGGCCTCAAAGCTGATGTGCAGCAGGTTGCGGTCGCTGGAGTAGGGTTTCTTCGCGCTGGCCTGCACTGGGATGTTCTTGTCCGCGCAATACTGAATCATCTCAGCTCGGCCGGGGAAGGCGGTGCGGAAACGCTCGTCACGCCAGGGGGCGATGATTTCGATCTCGGGGGCCAGAGCGGCAGCAGTCAGTTCGAAACGGACCTGATCGTTCCCCTTGCCGGTCGCACCGTGGGCGATGGCGGTCGCGCCTTCAGCCTGGGCGATCTCCACCATGCGCTTGGCGATGAGCGGGCGGGCAATGCTGGTGCCCAGGAAGTACTGGCCCTCATAGATGGCTCCGGCCTGCATCATCGGGTAGATGAAATCACGGGCAAACTCCTCCTGGAGGTCGTCGATGTAGATCTTGGAGGCCCCGGTCTTCTTGGCCTTGGCGTTCAGGCCCTTCAGTTCGTCGTCCTGGCCGATGTTCGCGCAGAAGGCGATCACTTCCGCGTCATAGGTGTCTTTGATCCAGGAAAGCAGGACGGACGTGTCGAGACCGCCGGAATAGGCCAGAACGATTTTCTTTTTCATGCTGAAGGGTTGGAGTGGAGCTGTCGGGGGAGTCGGTTTGAAATGAACCGCCAAACAAACACCGAATTGCCCCGCCATCAAGGGCGGACGCGGAGTCTGACCAAAATGTCAACCGCGATGCCTCCCTTTCATTCTCGCACCGATCGCCAGGCGAGCCAGCCCGAGAGCACGCTGCAAAGAAACAGTGGCAGAGCGCCCAACCAGGCAGTTTCACCCCGCATGGGGCCAAAAAGGGTCATCGATTCCGCCTGCAACCACCATGAACGCCAGGATTCCAGCGTCACCAGGGCGCAGGCCCAGAAGGCCAACCGCTCACCGTGCACGATCATGGCATAAAACGCCGCCGCGACGAACAGGAGCCACAGCACTCCCAACAATGAGGCGGCACCGCCCGCCACTGACATGAGCCAGGAAAATGGCACCAGAGCTATATTGTCAAAAGGGAACACAAAATGCACCGCGCCACGCGCCCAGTGCAAGGCTCCGAAGACCGCTCCGGCAAAGTGTCCCGCCCAGCAGCAAAGAGCGAACACGAGCGCGCGCCCCCACACTGAGGTGATCCCTTCAAAAAAGACGGTCACTTGATCGATGGAATGTCGCATCAAAACGCTTCGAGGCGAACCCTCGTCTGAGCAAGCAGACTGTGGCAAATCTTTTGCGTTCGTCGAAAGAGCGACGGCCCGCTTCCTCATCATGCGATAGCCACTGGGTAGTTCACCATTTCGGTCCGGCGGTGAATCTACCTGTCCTTCCCACTCCCCTTCCACAGTCGCCGCAAGCGATTCCACCAGCCCTTCGATTTCCGGGCCGCAGCCAGATCCTTCTGGAGCCGCTGGATCTTTTCGTCCCGATCTGCCAGACGCTCTTTCAAGTCGGCCACCTTCTCACGTAGTGCGGCGACCTTCTGCTCCATGATGCCCCAACCGTCCACACCCCCTTGGGCCACCAGCCTCAGTTCCATAAACCAAGCGTAGGTGTGGAGCGCATCCCGGCAACCCTGACGCAAACCCTCAATCACTCCAGGTTCATCGCACAGGCGTCTCCAGAAGACTTCCTGCTCCCTCACCCCTTCAGGCACCGGCCAATGCATCACCTCCGACAAACGGCCCGGCTCACTATGCAAAATCTGCCAGACCTGCTCCTTGTCTGGTGCCATTTCTTTCAAGCGCCAATGAGCCCGGAAATGCAGACCGGTCAGGACGGGCACGTGGCGGATGCACGACTCTCCGTAGGCGGTGATGATCCGCCCCCAAAGCTCGAGGTCCCCCTGTCGGGCGATGGTCTCGTTCCAGTAGCCCACTTTCTCAAAAGCACTGCGGCGATGCATAAAGCAACACGCCGGAATGCGGTTCCACCGGCAGGAGAGAAACTCCTGCCTCATGACGCGATCTTCCAGCGTGAACACGGCGGGTACAATTTCCCCTTCCAAGCCCACCCAGACCGCATCACTCCACACGAAGTGCGCGCCGGGATCCTCAAATGCCGCCACTAGGAGGGCCAGATGATCCGGCGTCACCAGATCATCATGAGCCATGAAGCCAATCAACTCCCCGCGCGCCTCGCGCAGCGCCAGATTACGATTCGCATAGCCAAGTCCCGGGCCCTTGGGATACGGGAGCCACTTCACCCGGGAATCTTGTTGGGCGTATCGCAGCACCACCTCTTCAGTCGCGTCGGTGCAGCCATCACCACAGATCAGAAGCTCATAGTCCGTGAAGCTCTGGGCGAGCACGGACTCAATGGCAAAGGGCAGCACATCCGCGCGGTTGTGCGTGGGCAGCAGGATGCTGAGTTTCACTCTTCTCCTTTCACGTTGCGGAAACGGTACGGGATCAAGTCGGTGTCCCACGGCAGGCGAATCTTGTCTGGAGCAGCGTGGTTGTATTGAATGGTTGGAAAGTTCACCACCAGCAGGTCTTTGTTACCGATGTTCTCGTCTGCATGCCACACGCCACTGGGGATGTTGATAAGCTGGCGTCGCTGCTCGGAGAGGTAGATCTCTTGCACCGCCCCAAACGTGGGGGAGCCCTCCCGGGCATCGTACATCACCACCTTCATCTCCCCCTGCAGCAGGCAGTACCGGTCCTCATGCCGCTGGTGCATGGCCCAGCCCTTTACCCAACCCGGCCGGATGGTGAAGCTGTATACGAATACCAGAGGATCTGCATGCCAGCCCCAGCGGGGGTCGAACATCTCACACACTGCGCCACGCTCATCTGTATGCAGCGTCAGGTCGCGAATGTTCACGCCTTCGATCAACCTTCGGCAGGAGGCCCCGTCGGATTTCACGGTCTGGGAATCGGCGACGGCGGCGGCAATGAGTTTTTCCTGCACGGTCTGAGAGTGGGACATTTGCACTGGTAGCGGCACCCGGATGCCCCGGCAACAGGCTCAGACACAGCAAATCGCGTGGGGTCAGGTTCCGACCACCCACATTTGGGCATTGCGGCATCCCTTTTTCTGGCCATCCCTCTCTGACCGTCATCTTCCATGCCCGAATTCCTCAGCCACACGCTTTTTACCAATCACCCTGAAGTGCTCTGGCTGGCCATCATCGGTGCCCTCTGCATTGGCATGGCCAAGGCGGGCCTGGCTGGCACCGGGCTGGTCAGCGTTCTCCTCTTTGCCCAGGCCTTCGGTGCCAAGGCCTCAACCGGGGTGGTGCTGCCCATGCTCATCGCCGCGGACCTCATGGGCTACTACCTGCTGCGGGGCAGTGGAAAGTGGCGGCAGATCATCCCGTTAGTCCCTCCCGCCATCGTGGGGGTGATCATCGGCTGGTGGCTCCTGGACCTGCTGGACAATGCCACCGCCCGCCTGGCCATCGGCTGGCTCATCATCGTCCTGCTCGCAGTGAAGCTGGTCCTGGACTGGAAACGGGATCAACTGGCGGAGCTACACAAGCATCCCGTTTTCACCGCCATCTTGGGGATCGCCGCTGGCATCGCCACCATGCTGGCCAACGCCGCGGGCCCCGTGATGACCGTTTACCTGCTGGCCCAGCGGTTTGAGAAAAGCGAGTACCTGGGCATTTTCAGCCGCTTCTTTCTGTTCATCAATCTGGTCAAGGTCCCCTTCAGCGCCCAGATCGGCCTGATCACCGGCCCCACCCTGCTCACCAATCTCTGCCTGCTGCCCGTGGTGTTCCTAGGCGCAGTCATCGGCTGGCGCATTGTGAAGGTGCTGCCGCAGAAGATCTTCGAGTGGGTGATGTTCGTCTTCGCCCTGGTGGCGGCCGTCCGGCTGGTGCTGGCGTAATCCCTTCTGGGGAGACGCGGCGAGCGCCCGCATTCCCCTCACCGTTCGATTGCGCCACCCGCTTGACGCTTTGCGCTGTCCCGCAAAGAGGCCTCACGTTCCAGTCTTGTAAGCCCGGCAAACCAAGTCCAAAATAGCTTCAGGTTCGCTATTCCCCTGCCCACCATGTCTTCCCGCAACGCGCCCGCTTCAGAGCCTGTCCTGCCCGCCGCCCAGCCGCCGGAGGAACACACCGGCATCCACGTCGGCAGCCCCTCTCATGCTGCGGCCGGTCTGCCCGCCGTGCTCTCCTCTTTGAACCACGTCTTCGGCCAGGCCGGGGTGGTGCGCGGGACGGAGGCATTGCTCAAGCTGAACCAGAAAAACGGCTTCGACTGCCCAAGCTGCGCCTGGCCGGATCCTGACAATCACCGCGCCACTACGGAGTTCTGCGAAAACGGGGCCAAGGCCATCGCGGCCGAGGCCACCACTCGCAAGGCCACCCGTGACTTCTTTGCCAGCCACAGCATCACCGAGCTGGCGGCCGAGTCCGACTATTGGCTGGAGCAGCAGGGTCGCCTGGTGGAACCCATGCTCCTGGAGGCAGGCGGCACTCACTACCAGCCCGTCACCTGGGATCAGGCTTTCCAAATCATCTCCACAGAGCTGAACCAGCTCCCCTCTCCGGACGACGGCATCTTCTACACCAGCGGCCGCGCCAGCAATGAAGCAGCCTTCCTGTACCAGTTGTTCGTCCGCCAGTTTGGCACGAACAATCTGCCGGACTGCTCCAACATGTGCCATGAATCCAGCGGCTGCGCCCTGAAGGCCACGGTAGGCGTGGGCAAGGGGACGGTGCGACTGGACGACTTTGATCAGGCAGACACCATTCTGGTGGTGGGACAGAACCCCGGCACCAACCACCCCCGCATGCTCAGCACCCTCCAAAGTGCCGTGCGGAAGGGGGCCAAAGTTGTCGCCGTGAACCCGCTCATCGAGCCCGGCCTGCTGGGCTTCAAGCATCCGCAGGAGGTCAGCGGCATGATGGGTCTCTCCACCAAGCTCACCACCCAGTACCTGCAGGTGAAGGTGAACGGCGACATGGCCCTCTTTCGCGGCATCGCCAAGGCGCTCCTGGCTCTGGAAGAAGCCTCGCCCGGCAAAGTGCTGGATGACGCCTTCCTCCGTCAGCACACCACCGGCTTTGCCGAGTACGCCACCTTGGTGCGCCAGACCTCCTGGTCCGAGATCGTGGATGGCAGTGGCATTGCGCAGGAGGAGATCGAGAAGCTCGCCCTTCAGATGGCCGGCGGAGAGAAGCGTGTGATTTCCTGTTGGGCCATGGGCCTCACCCAGCACCGCAACGCCGTCGCCACCATCCAGGAAGTCACGCATGTACACCTCATGCTGGGTGCTCTGGGCCGGCCTGGTGCAGGACTGTGCCCCGTGCGCGGGCACAGCAATGTGCAGGGGGATCGCACCATGGGCATCTTTGAGAAGATGCCGGACTCGTTCCTGGACAAGCTGGGACAGGTGTTTTCCTTTAACCCGCCGCGCCATCATGGGTATGACGTGGTCCTGGCCATCAAGGCCATGCACGAGAGCCCGGGGAAGGTCTTCATCGGTCTGGGGGGGAACTTCCTCTCTGCCACGCCGGACACCGAATTCACCGCCACCGCCCTGAGGAACTGCACCCTCACCGCGCACGTTTCCACCAAGCTCAACCGCAGCCATCTTATCACAGGCAAGCGCGCCCTCATCCTGCCCTGCCTGGGCCGGTCAGAGATGGACTACCAGAGCGGCATGCCCCAGTTCGTCACCGTGGAGGATTCCATGAGCGTGGTCCACATGAGCCAGGGGAACCTGCGCCCCGCTGGCGATCAACTCCTGAGTGAGACCATGATCGTCGCCCGCATCGCCGAGGCCACCCTGGCCAAACAGACCACTGTGCCCTGGGCGCAACTCGCTTCCAACTACGACCTCATCCGCGAAAAGATTGAGGCGGTCATTCCTGGGTTCGAGAACTTCAACGAGCGGGTCCGTCGCCCCGGTGGCTTCTACCTGCCCAACGGTGCTCGTGAGCGCAACTTCGACACCCCGGCGCACAAGGCCACCTTCATTGCCAATGCCCTGCAGTCGGTCCAGCCCGAGCCCGGCCAGTTTCTCCTGCAAACGCTCCGCAGCCACGACCAGTTCAACACCACCGTGTACGGTCTGCATGATCGCTACCGCGGCATCAGCAACGAGCGCCGTATCATCTTCCTGAATCCAGACGATCTGCGTGGACTCGGCGTGCTGCCCCTCCGCCCGGTGGATATCACCAGCCACTGGCAGGGTCAGGCCCGCCTGGCACGCAACTTCCTCGCCATCCCGTATGACATGCCCCGGGGCAGCGCTGCTGCTTATTTCCCGGAAGCCAACGTTTTGGTGCCGGTGGACAGCACTGCAGAGCAGAGCAACACGCCCACATCCAAGTCGGTGATCATCACCATCGCCCCCGCTGCCTCCGCATGATGAAGTGGGGCATCGGCGCTCTGGTGCTCGGGGCTCTGATCTGGTATCAGACCAGCCGCGCCCCAGTCTCCCCCGCCCCCGGGGAGCTTGCGCCGCAGGAGCCCGGGCAACTCGCCCTCTCCAGGGAGGAACCTCCCATCCAGATTCAGGGTTGGACCCTGAAACCTCTCGCCTGGTTCGACATCCAGGCCCGCGTCTTGTCCAAGGAGAGGTACACCGGCGACTTCCCCTCCCCTCTTGCTCCCTACGACCTTGCCCTCGGGTGGGGCCCCATGTCCGACACCGTGGTGCTGGAAAAGCTGGATATCACCCAGAACAACCGCAATTACCACTGGCGCTACTGGGGCACCAGCCCCATCCCGGAGGCGGAGATCAACCGCCACAGTGCCAACATGCACCTCATCCCCGCCTCTCCCGCCGTGGCGGAAACGATTGCCGCCTTCCACATCGGCTCCGTGGTGAAGCTCACGGGCTACCTCGTCGAGGCCTCACACCCCCAGGCCAGCCATCCCTGGCGCAGTTCACTCACACGGGAAGATACCGGTCAGGGCTCATGCGAGATCATCTATGTGAAGTTCGCACAGGAGATTGGAGACAAGTAGACAGAAAACCCGCTTCGTGGAGCAGGGATGAAATGCAATCATTCCTCCAAAGGAAGATCGCGGCAGGGTTGGAGCACCGACTTTAGTCGGCCGATTGGAGCACTCCCTCCCTCACCGGCCGTTCCCACCTCCAAACAACCGCATCAATTTCTTGAACCCCTTGCCCAAACGACTTTGTGTCTTTGCATCACCGGGCATCTTCGCAGCCTCTGCGGAGGAGCTCCCGACACTGGCGGCGTTGTCACCCTCTGCCACTACCTGCTTTTTCCGGTCGCCTTTGGGTTTCCGGATATGAGGCACAATCGACAAACTGGCAATACCGATCCCGAGCGGTCGAGAGTCAACGCCACCCCCTCCCGATACATGGGAAGCCCTCGCCGTTTCGGGCACATGAAAATGAACCCTCACCCTGCCTTGGGAATTCTCCAGCACCTCCCGGGGAATGACTGCCTCAAGCTGGATTCCGCCTTCATGCAGACGCCGCTTCACCACCGGAGTGTGGTCTTGAACCTGAATCTTCAGGGTTTCCAGCGCTTTGTCTGATATCGCGTGCCGCACATGACAGCGCAACAGCCCGTCTCCAGCCCCGTCCCAGTGGAGATCAACGTAGGACTCGCAGGTCGGCCCCGTCCACCGGAAGGGTCCAGTCGCATCCCGTTCCGGCGCGTACCAGCCAGCACCTGCAAACGGCTGGTCAATCTGGAAGTGGGTGGCCGGTTGCAACGAAGAACTCCCGGTTGCGGCCGATGCCTGGGCAGTCGTTGGCGAATCCTGCGATGGCCGGCGAGGGACCTGGAACAACGGTGCCTGCATCTGCATAAGGACCTCCACGGCAATCAACGGAAATGGCGTCGTGCTGCGTGGCGCAATGGTTTGAATGGACCGTGCCGTATTGAGAAAAATCACGAGCGTGTTCCCCCTGACTGGAACCGTTCTGGCCAGTCTCAGCCCTTTCGATTCCGTCTGGAGACCGGCGCCAAAAAGGGGCTCCGCTCCTTCTTCAACGGCAAAAAACTCGTGGACCGCCTCCGGCCCGTCAAATCCCACCGGTGCCAGATAGAGGAATCCTTCAATGGGCTTGTCCAAGGTCTTGAGGTGGGGGCCGCGCTGCTGGGAAACAACTCCTTTGACGGGAGTGTGCAGAAGTAGCGGAGTATCAAGTTCCACCTCATTGGACTGCAGCTGCCTGGTGTATCGTTGCACGGCTTGAAGATCTGACAAGGCACCAAAGCGCTGCTCAAAATCCGGGTGCTCCCTCAAAAGAGCTTTGCCGAAAACGTGGAGCATGCTTTGCAGGGCTTCCTGCCCCGTATTAACGCGAACAAACTCCCCCCATACCTTCGGCAATGCCGGATCGGCCAGCAACTCAAATGCACGCCGCGCCATCTTCGTGTTGTCAGGGAGGTCGTCCCTCAGAGAGGCTGGATGACCTTCGGGATAGTGGTCCAGCCCGAGGGCGGGCCTGATACAGTTAAAGATGCCTGCGTTCTCCAAGTAGCCCGGCAGGGAACTCCTCAGCGCCTCGTACAGTTCCGACGGCAGGGCGTTTTCCACCACCAGCATGGGAAAAGGCTCCTCGTTCAGCATCGTGGCGTCGAAACCGGCAAGCAACGGCCGGAAACCCCAGGGGGAAACTTTGGAGTCGGCCAGCCCCGGCCCCACTGCCGGAAGGAGGGGACATAATGCATCTTCTGTGGGAGATTGCCCCACCTTACAATCAAAGGACGTCTCTGGGCGGGTCATGGCGGTCGGAAAGATGCTGTAAATCTCGCAAGCTTACTTTGAGCGAACATCGACAAGAATTCTATAGGCCTCAGGACAATTTGAGTCGAGGAGGCAAAGGGGGGCTCGTGAAGAAACTCGCGGCGGTTTCATTGACGGATTCGATAAATGAATCAAATGAATACCTCGTGATTCGCCTTTTTCTTGGTCATGATTCTCGTGAAAGTGTCGCCTGGCATGTGGCCGCCCACAGTGCCTTGTCGCGGGCATCGGAACCTGTCTCCGTGACACCCGTTGCTCTTTCCCAGCTTCAACAGGTCTTTTCCCGGCCGCCAGACACCCAGCAGAGCACGGAGTTTTCCTTCAGCCGGTTTCTGGTGCCTTGGATGTGCGGGTACGAGGGCTGGGCGATCTTCATGGACTGCGATGTACTGGTGCTGGACGACGTCTCCAGACTCTGGGCGCTCCGAGACGAACGCTACGCCGTGCAGGTCGTAAAGCACGACCATCAGCCCAGGGAAACGGTCAAGTTCCTGGGCCAACCGCAGACGAGCTACCCCAAAAAGAACTGGAGCAGTGTCATGCTGATCAATTGCGCCAAATGCACGGCTCTGACCCTGGAGTACGTGAATACCTCGTCCGGGTTGGACCTCCACCGTTTCAACTGGCTGGAGGATGAACATCTCGTCGGCGAGATCCCACACCGCTGGAATCATCTGGTGGACTATGACGACGAACTGCCTCTCGATGAGGTTTCCGTCTTGCACTACACCAGCGGTGGGCCTTGGTTCCCCGACTATGCGAACTGTGGCTATGCTGACGAGTGGCGGCGCGAGGCCTCACATCTCCAATTGACCCTTTGATGGCCAGCGAGGCTTCAAGCTCTGGGGCGGGAGAAAAACCTTCGCAACCTTCGCCCCAGCCGGATGACTGACGACACTTTTTCTACAGGCTTCTGAGGTGCTTTCTTAACCGGCTTCACTTTGGGAACTTTTGCACCCGCAGGCAACTCAAGTACGACCATGGTGCCTGGCTCAACCAGCTCGATCGAGCAGAAACGGATGGCACGACGCCGTGGGTCATTGTGCAGAAGGATGTCGTTGTTGGAGACAAACTCAATCCGGACCTCACCGCCATTGGCGGGCAGTGGGATACCAAGTTCAAAAGAGAAGGGTGGTGCAGTAAGAGTGCAGATCAACGTGCCATCCACGTAGATCTCCGTGCGGACTCTTTCGGAAGCGCTTGGATGGGTTAGTTCCAGTTTCAAGCGCAGGCCGCCAATCGCGGCAGGGTTTGCCACCCGGAGTGAACAACGTCTCCCGGCCCATCCGTCGCGATCAATGCCAATCGGTCGAAGGCGATAAAGAAGCTGAACCTCGGTGGATTCGCCAAAACCGATGTGGCATGGGCAAATCTTCTCGCCCAGGCCTTTGACGGCTTCGTCGTAACAGGCGCGGATTGCCTCAACGGATCTGAAATGGGCCACGCCAGCATGATGGGCCACGAGACTCCGCTGAAGGGTCGGATCCTCCGGCGGAAAGGGGGCTGAGGCGAGACATTCGGCCTTGCGCTGCTTTTCCAGAGTAGGATCACGCTCAAAGGTGCCTACCCTGCCATACTTGGACTGCGTAAGCGGACCCGCCGGCAGGTAGAAGAAGTGGCACCCTGAGAGAATGGACATCACAAAACTGCCCGCAATGTCATTGGCACAGGAGTAGCGAAACCGTCTGCACAGATCATGCAACCGCAACAGAAACTGCCCGTCCCGCAGATGGCCGCAGGAAACCACCCGCAGACCGGCGTCTTCATACGGTTTGTGCAGCTGCCTCACGTAGTCTTTCCAGTAGGTGCACACGACCACCGGCTGATACTCGGCAGGAAGTTCCACCAAACGCTTGGCAAAAGCCTCGCGGTCGAAGTCAGTGTCCATCAAGAGAGTGGACTTGTCTGGAAAGACCAGAGTGCCACGCCTCTTCACCTCACTGACTTCCGGATGAAGGCGTCTGAACCACGCCTTCGCATACAGGTAGGTGGAGCCTATCGTGTGCACCACCGGCATCCCTGCCCGCTGATAGATGCCCGCACTTTCTTCACGCACCGCCAGGTACACTGACAACCCGCATTGCAGGTCGTACTCATAGGCTTTGCTCAAGTCATACGGGATGGCGTGCTCGATTGCGAACGGCAACGGCTCGTCCAAAGGCAGCCCCGCATACTGCTTAATCACGATGGCGTTGCCATGAAACTCGTTCATGTGCGCATATTCATCCCAGTCCAGGGGACGCTCCGCGCATAGTTCCTCCAGATTGGCCTGGTCGTAGAGCAGCCCTTCCAGGGGATCTCCAGTTGATGAACTGTCGCACTCTTCCATGGTCACCAGACGGGTGCGTCAAAGCGGGTATTGAAGAATGCCTCATCCGGAGGAGGGGAAGGATACAACCCCTTGTTTTTCAGGGTGTAAAGTCCTGCCACCAAGTTCACCAACCGACGGGGAACGGTCGTGCCCGTCCGGACTGACACGCCGTGAATCGATAGGGGCGAATTCATGAAAAACACTGCTGTATTGCGACCGTAGCGCACAGTCCTCACGGGTTCGAGCTGGTCTTCCGAGATCGTGGTCGCAGTTTCAAAGGTGGGAGGTGGCTGCTTGACCCGATGCAACATCAAGTCCCCGCCCACCGACTCGTCTCCCGGAATGCGCATGTAAAACAGGCCGGTAAAGAGTTTGTTGTGCGCATCCAGGTGCGCAGAACGGAACGAAACCGGCTCCTCGCTCACCACGTTGAGTCCCGGCTGGCAATCCAGACATACATCTGGTAGAGAGGCCGCCAGAGGATCCCTGACCCCGGCGGTGAACTGGTCAAGCGGATACCCTTTCTCCAATTCCAACCAGGGATAAAGCTGACGGACCCAAGGTGCGAACAGCGCCGCCATTTCCTGGTAAAATTCCTTGGAGATATGCCAGCGCATGAAGTCCTTCCAAAGCGGTGAAATCCCCGGATGATTCAGCCCCTCATAGGCCTGAATCTGATCCCGGTTGTACACGTGCTTGGCCGACCTCACCAGGTCTTCAGCTGGGTAGCTGGCTTCCAGAGCAGCGTAGATCTCCTCATCCAAGGCGTTTTCAATGACGATATGGGGATAGGGATCCCAGCGGACGTCTTCCGGCCTTGCGTTTTTCAGTATGCTAAGCTGGGCGGCGCCAAAGGTGACAGGGGCTTCGGTCGGGGTGTGCATGCTTTGGTATAGATTGGGCGTAAAAAATTCAGGAGGCAAGCAGTAAACCTTTGGAGCAAAACGGGTGACCCGGACGCGGGCGCTTCGTGACTTGGCTCTCCTCATTCACTCGCTTGTGCCACGCCCGCTATGCCGTGGCATCATCACCTCAGGAACAGAGCCCTCTACGAGGACGCATGGCTACGCTCCAGACTGTTTGATGAGATATTCTGGTATCCCGAGCGACTGGGAGAACGACGTCGCATTTTTGAGGCCAGATCCAGCACCCCATGGCCGCCCTGTATCTCGAACCAACCGCCCCCGCACCTCACCAGGAATGGAAACTTGAAGGCGGCGATCAAATTCAAAGCCTGTTCAAACACCTGGGATCACACGCGACACAAGAGAACCATATCGGATCGCAAAAATGTGCACCGCTTCGACGACAAATACGCGTTAACAGCTAGAACCATCCTACCGATACTGCGCCGCAGTGGTTGAGCGGCTCATTTCAAATCCAGCGCGCGCCGATCTGTCAGATCGCATTGTCAATCCCCGCACGGGGATGCACCCCGAAAGGAATGGTGGGTTCGGTGGGGGTCGAACCCACGACCAAGAGATTAAGAGTCTCCTGCTCTACCACTGAGCTACAAACCCGTTTTAATTCCAGTGGACGGGCAGTTTTCCATCGAATTGAAAAGATGCAAGCAGAATGTGCAACCCATTGCTGCCGAAGTGGTAGGAGCGGTGTGGGGATGCTTGGAAGATCTTGGTGCGATTCCTCCCCTTCGCTCCCGCACCGACTGGGGACAGCCGGACTACTCCCCGATCCAAGTTCATCGCCCAACTTCGCCAATTGCACTGCGCAGCCTCTGCCGATTGCCAATCTGCGCTACCCTTTCGCCAGCCACCCGCCTCCTTCCCCCAACGGCCCAATCAAACCACTGCCCCCGTTCCGCAGCAGGGTTGGAGTACCGCTTTTAAGCGGAATCACGCCGCAAACTTCCCATGACGTCCATCCATCCGCAGGTCACCCAGGCCATCGCCAGCCGGTCGATCGCTTTGCACCCAGACAACCTCAGGACCACGCGCCTCCTGATGCCATCCCGCACGCGGGACGGTTCCACCCCTGCCCTCAGGGTCTTCAGTCTTGTGTCTCCCGCGCAGCGGGCCCTAGGCTGCAAAACTCTCCCCACACGAGCAGGTCACCACGGCGTTCGGGTTCTTCACCTTGAATCCGCCGCTCTGGAGGTCGTCGCTGTAGTCCAGCTCGCTGCCGGAGACAAAGAGGGCACTCTTGGGGTCGATGACCACCCGGACCTCACTGGAGATCACCATGATATCCCTGTTGGCCGGGCCATCCACGAGGTCCATCTTGTACTGGAGTCCGGAACAGCCGCCACCCACCACCGCAATCCGCAGGGCCCCATGCTCTGCCCGCCCCTGCTTCTTCAGCAGCCCCAGCAGTCTGTCCGAAGCATTCGGCAGGATCTTGATCAGCTTTTCATTGCCGATTTTGTAGGCAGGCGGTGTGGCGGTCATGGAAGGCAGGGACACAGGGTACAGTAGCCTGGATACGCTGGGAGGGGAGGGAGAAGTGAAAAGGGGTAAGTAAAAAGTGAAAAGTTGGGCTCCCAACGCACTTCCCCACCTCCGCAAGCCCTCTACTTTTCACTCTTAACTTGTCACTTTTCACTGCTCATGACATCTGCCTGCGTAGGGACGCAAAGAAATCCGCCGCATCCTCCGGGGTCAGATCCTCCTTCATGTGGGCCGCGTGGTCGAAGATCTCCACGTGCGTCTTGTCCAGCTCCTTGAGGAAGCTGCTGGGCATGCAGGTCTGCTTCTGGCCCCACTTCATCCGGTAGCGACAGTGGCTCAGCGTGAGGCGGCGCATGGCGCGCGTGATGCCCACGTAGAAGAGCCGGCGCTCCTCGTCCTTGGTGCCTTCCTCAATCGAGCGCTTGTGCGGCAGGATGCCCTCCTCCAGACCTGGCAGCCACACGATGGGGAACTCCAGCCCTTTAGACGCGTGCATGGTGATCAAGCACACGCCGGTCTTCTTCGTGATGTCATCCTTCTCCTCGCGATCGTCGTTGAGGCTGGTCTCATCCAGGAAGTCCTGCAGAGTGCCTTTGTTATCACGTTCATCGAACCACGTGAGGGACTGCTTGAGCATCTTCAGACCGATTTCCCAGTTCTCCACATCCGTGGGCGTCTTGGCCAGCTTGGCCAGGTAGTCGCGATACCCGATCTCCACGATGACCTTCTCCGCCAGCGGGGCCAGCTCCACCATCGGCTGCGCGGCATGCGCTTTGAAAAGGTCGATCTGATCGATGAAATTACCCACCAGCATCTTCATGCGCTGGGTCAGCAGGGCCTGAAAGGCCGGATCCTTCAGCGCGGCGTAGATGCTCGTCTTTTTCGCAATCGAGTGATCCCGCGCCAGATCCGCCGTGCTCGTGCCGATGCCGCGCGTGGGCGTGTTCAGAATGCGCAGCAGGCTCACGTCGTCATCCGGGTTGGCCATGACGTGCAGATACGCCAGGATGTCCTTCACCTCACGGCGATCAAAGAAGCTGCGTGCACCCACGATGCGGTACGGGATCTTCTTCTTGCGGAACTCGCTCTCCAGAATGCGGCTCTGGTCATTGGTGCGGAAGAGCACTGCCATGTCGTCGAACTTGTCGCCCTTGCGGTTCGCCTCCAGCATCTCATCGCAGATGAGCTCCGCCTCCTCCTTGTCATCCTCTGCCAACACCAGACGCACCGGCTGCGAGCCGGGATTCTGGCTCCACAGGCTCTTCGGACGACGGCCCACGTTGTTTTTAATGAGGCTGTTCGCCGTGTGCAGGATCGGGGTGGTACTGCGGTAGTTCTCCTCCAGCTTGATGACCTTGGCCCCGGGGAAGAAGGACTCGAACTCGTTGATGTTCGTGATGTCCGCCCCGCGCCATCCGTAGATGGACTGGTCGTCATCACCCACCACGCAGATGTTGTAGGGCTTGGCCACCAGCGCGCGCAGCAGACGCATCTGCAGCGTGTTGGTATCCTGGAACTCATCCACCATGGCGTAGCGCAGCTTCTGCTGCACCTGCTTGCGCACGTCCTCATGCTCCTCCAGCAGCTCCACCGCCTTCAGCAGCAAGTCGTCGAAGTCCATCGCGTTCAGCGCGCGCAGCTCATCTGTGTAGAGCTGCAGCAGCGCCGCATCCAGACTCTGCGCCGCATCGCCCAGGCTGATGCCGTAGTTCTTCGCCTTGCTGATGCGGCTCAGCGCCACGTTCGCATCCAGCGACTCCTCCTTCGTCATGAGGCGCGCCAGGATCTTCTTCACCAGGCTCACCTGCTCACTCTGGCTGTAGATGCTGAAGTTCGTCTTGTAGCCGATCGCCTCCGCATGCACACGCAGCAGTTTCATGCAGAAGGCGTGGAACGTGCCCAGCGTGATGTCCTTGCCCTTCGCCGGACCGAGCATGTCCTTCACACGCTCGCGCATTTCATTCGCAGCCTTGTTCGTGAAGGTCACGGAGAGGATGTTCGCCGGTGAGATGCCCTCATCCACCATGTGGGCGATGCGCATGGTCACCGTACGCGTCTTGCCCGTGCCCGCACCCGCCAGGATCAGCACCGGACCGTGAATGGTCTTCACGGCTTCACGTTGCGGCAGGTTGAGCTGGTCGAAGGCGAAAGACATGGTCGGAGTCGGCGGAAACGAGAACGGGGAAAATCGGGGGCGCGAAGAATGGGCAGCAGAGCAGAAACTTCAAATACCAAACTGCAAACTTCAAACTCGAAACACGCCCCCCCTGGTGCGCAAGAACCACGCCCGCCCGCCCCGCATTCCTAATTCCTAATTTTGCATCTCATCCCGTCGGCAGACCCAGCTTCCGCCAGTCCGCCAGCACCTGCGGGTAGATCTCATGCTCCACGGTGTGAATGCGCTCCAGCACCGTGTCCGCCGTATCACCGATATGTATCGGCACCTTCCCCTGCGCGAGGATGCGGCCGCCATCGATCTCTGCGTTCACCAGGTGCACCGTGGCCCCGGTCTCCAGCTCCCCTTCCTCCAGCGCCTGCACCCAGGCCTCCTTGCCCTTGTACTTGGGCAGCAGAGAGGGGTGCACATTCACAATGCGGTCTGCGAACTCCGAGAGCAGCGGGTCTTTCAACACCCGCATGAAGCCCGCCAGCACCACCACCTGCACGTCATGGCGCTTCAGGTGATCGCAGATCTCCTTCTGCACACTGGCCGGCAGCTTCCAGCCCGCGCCCCCTGCGTCCACGTGGATCGTATTCAGCCCCGCCTCCCGCGCCTTGCGGAGAATGCGCGACTCCGCGTGGTCAGAGATCACCACCCGGATGTCCGCCTCCAGGTGCCCCTCCGCCACGGCCCGGTGGATCGCCTCGAAGTTGCTCCCATGCCCGGAGCCTAGAATGCCGATCCGCAGTGGGCCGGAGTCTTGGGGTGAGTTCACGGGAGTCGCCACCGCGCCTCCTGTCACCACCACTCCGCCCTGGTTCTGCCCCTGCTCCCGCTCCCCTTCCTTCACTCGCTTCAGCGTCGCCGTGGTGGAGCGTCCCGGCACCAGCGGCAGGATCTTGATCTCCGCGCCCACCTGGTCCAGCGCCGCCTTCTCCTCCGGATTCAGCGTCTCCACGGTGTAGTCGCCCCCTTTGGCATACACATGGGGGGCGATGGCCTCGATCAGCTTGGTCACCCGCGGATCTTCGAACTTCACCACCGCGTTCACGCACTCCAGGGCCATCAGGATCTCCGCGCGATCCTCCTCTGTGTTCACCGGCCGGGTCGGCCCCTTCAACTCGCGGACGGAGGCGTCCGAGTTCAGCGCCACCACCAGGGCATCCCCCAGCGCCCGCGCCTGGCGCAGGTAGCGCACGTGACCCGCATGCAGCAGGTCGAAGCACCCGTTCGTGAACACCAGCTTCTGCCCAAGTGCCTCAAGCTGAGCCCGGAACTCCCGCACCTGGTCCACAGTGCAAAGCCAGGTCTCGGGTTCAAAATCTTGCAAGGGATCGGTCATGGGTGGCAGAGGCAACAGAAGTCCGGGTTGGAAGGAAAAAAGGGGGCGGTATACTGCCGCAGGATGGGGCGAGTTCAAGTCTCGGTAAATCGGTAGGCCGGTGATCCAGTAATTCAGTAAACCGGTGATTCATCGGCCGGGAGGCGGCGAGCAAATCGGAAGCAAGCGAAGCTGTTCGCAGTTCAATCTTTAGATTGTCATATTCGGCATTCAACGCCCGGTGCCGCGGGCAACTTCGACGACATGCAGCCCGCCCCCACATGAGCAGGCGGACAACTCAAACTCAGATTGAGAGCGACCTCCGAATCCGTTCGCGGTCAGGACCGTGCAACACTGGCTGCTCGCGTGACCGGAGCCCACCACCACCATCCTCGCCTGGAAACATCGCGAGCCCTGAGCCCAGGTCTTCTGTTTTGTGTCTCCCGCGCAGCGCCTCCAAAGGCAGCCATCTGAAACTTGAACGACGAACCGCTTCCAGGTTATTGGAAACGTACCGGGTCGTCCGGAAATCTCGTCAGGCATTGGGATGCCGTCAGCCGCGCGACTGACGCACTGAAGTGCTGGACTATTTTTCCTGCTGCGGCTGCCCTTTCTCCATCACGCCTCCACCGCCCTGCCCTCACTTCAAGGTTCAATGAAACCACCACTCCACCACTCCACCGCCCCACGCCTGCCCTCCATTCACCCTCCCTACGGAACAACTTCCACTTGCACCGGCCGCTTTGGTCACCATAGTTATTACGCCAAGTCATATTTGCACAGCCTCCTCACACCAGCCCCTTGGTGGGGTCATTTGAAACTGAATGCATCGATATGATCGACCTCGTCAAATCTGTGGCGTTGGACCTGCGTGCCGCGTTGGGCATGCTGTTCACCCGGCCGTTGAGAGTGCTTTGCTACCTGTATATCATGCGGGTCCCGGTGCTGACACTCGGCATCATGATCTTGTTCCCGTTGCTGTCGTGGCTCGGGCCGCTGCGGGCGCTCACTGTGGGTGCCTATGAGGTGGAGTCCTTTGCCCAGGCCTTGCTCGCGACTCTCGGGTTCGTCCTTGCCGGGGGCAGTGCGTACTCCGTCGCCAGCGCCTTTGCAGAGGGCGTGGGCCTGCGCTACCCCGGCGCAGCCTATGACACCTCCCGGCGGGCCCTCCGGTGGTGGCGGCTGGCAGTGGGTGTCGCCGTTCTGGGGAACATCTGCTGGATGCTCGCCGCCTCGTGGCACAGCGTGGATCACACCTTCACCGCGCTCATTGCTGATCCGGGGGCCAGTTGGTGGTGGTTGCTGGCCGGAAGCCTCGTCGGACTGCTCGTCGCCACCCTCATGGGCGGCACCCCGTGGCTGAAAGCCCGGCTCTTCCACCCCATCGTGACCTGGCTGGGCAAGATGAAGCTGGGCGGCCTCACGGGCTTTCTGGTCCGCGGTGGCCTGCTCGGCTGGCTGGCGACCCAGGTGGGCAAGACCGCGGCGGGCAACCGGCTGGCGAAGTTTTATCAGTTCATGGGTGCCTCCGCCGGCGTCATCGCCACCGTCGTGCCGGGATCTCCCGTGACGCTTGAGAAAGGCCAGCCCCGCGCCCATGCCTACGCCCTGCTCACCCTTGGCGCCCTCCTGCTCGTCATCGTCACCGGCTTCCTCAGGCATGCCCTGGCCCCGGTGACCGCCATCTTCCTGCTCTTCACCGTCGTCATCTACGTCGGCACCGGCCTGACCTACCTGCTGGACCTCTACCGCGTCCCGCTCATCCTCACCGTGGTCGCCTACTGCACCCTCATGACGCAGTGGCGGGAGAGCGACCACTTCTACGCCATCTACCCCAGACCCAAGTCGGCCATCGAGTCCGAGTCGGGCGTGCTGGCACTCACCACCACTCCGCAGCAGGCGGTGCAATCTGCAGAGCTCGCCGCCCAGGTGGATCCCCCGCCAGACACCGGCCCCTCATCCACCGCCGCCCCTCCCAGGGTGGTTCAAGGAGAGAACCTCTACTTTCACAAAGACGGGAACGAATCCCTGGGGCTCCCGGCACAGATGCTCGGCCGCCACGGCCGGGAGCACCCAGACACCCCATTCGTCGTGCTGAGCCTGGCAGGCGGGGGCATCCAGGCCGCGGCATGGCCCCTCGCCCTGCTGGAGGAGATCGAGACCAGCCTGCAGACGGCGGACCCGCACAGCGTCCCCTTCCACCAGCAGGTGCGCATGATCAGCGGCGTCTCCGGAGGCAGCGTCGGCGCCATGTATTATGCCCATGCCTACAGCTTCACCTCTCCCAAAGGAGGTGCCACCTCCCCGGGTGCCAGCTCCCAGGGTGGCATCCCCCTCCGCGCCGCCACCCTGGCCGCCCAGTCCAGCAGTCTTGCGGAGGTCACCCTCGCCATCCTGCGCGATGACTTCCGCAAGGTCGCCTTCCCCTTCCTCGTCCGGGAAAACGGCGGCCAGGTGCTCAAGGATCGGGGTGAGGCCCTGGAGCGCAGTTTCTCAGAGAACGCGGAGCTCCGTTTCGGCGCTGGCCCGAGCCTGGCCGACGCCTCCCTCTCCTCCTGGGGTCAAGACGCGCTAGAGGCGCAGCGGCCCGCCCTCATTCTCAACGGCACCGTCGTGGAGACGGGCGAGCGCATCAGCTTCTCCACCGTCCACACCTCACAGGAGCCCACCTCCGGCGGATGGGTCGAGTTCAGCCGGCGGTACAATGCCGACATCGCCCTGCCCACCGCCGCCCGGCTCTCCGCCACCTTCCCCCTCGTGAGCCCCGCCGCACGCCCCGCCATCAGTGATCACGAGTGGAAGGAGGTCAACATCATCCCAGGCCAGGAGAACTGGGCCTCCTTCCCCAACGGCTGCAGCCTCCTCCATGTGGTGGACGGCGGGTACTATGAAACCAGCGGCGTGGTGGGAGCCCTGGCCTGGCTCGATGAGGCCCTGACCCAGCTCTCCAGCATCGCCGACTACCGCGCTCCCCTCCACCTCCCGCCGCCGCAGCACCAGTTCAAGATGCCCAGCCGCATCATCTTCATCGCCATGAGCGGATTTCCTGAACCGCCGGCCAACACCTGCAAGGATGAAGGCAAGTCCACCGCCGGTTCCGTCTTCGACGCCGTCTCGCCCATCATCGCCGCCGTGGGAGTGCGCCAGGGCACCCAGAAGTACTATCCCGACGCCCTCCTCAAGATCTTCAAGTCAAGGTGGGACAGGCACGCCTCAGGCGTACGGTTCGACTACACCCGCATTCTCCCGGAGATCCCCCTGGAGGACTGGAACAACGAGCCCGCCAGCACCTCGGGATACCTCCCCCAGGCACCTCCGCTTTCCTGGCATCTCCGTGCCTCCGAGCAGGCCCACATCGCGGCGCAGATGAAGTCCGACAGCACCCGCAAGCTGATCGAAAAAGTGCGCGCCCTCATCAACCAAAGCCCCTCCGTCCCACCCACCTCACCATGAATACAAGACGCAGCAGGTACTGGTTGTTCTGGTGGGCGCTGGTCGTTCTCATTTGCTACACCGTGTACCTCTCCGGAGCCGCCAACTGGAGCCCCACCATGAAGAAGCACACCGGGCTGGGCTTCACAGACGACGTCACCAGCCCCGTCATCGCCATGGGGCTGGCAGACGATCCCGGCGAGTTTCACGGCGTGCTTGGCATCCCCGCGAAGCAGGCCAGCCCCTCAGACTCCTCCGCGGAACTGGGGCAACACAGCAGCTCCCAGAAAGACATCGGGCAGGACACCGACTCCGCGCAAAAGCTCCTCCGGCTCGATTTCGGCTTTCTCGCCCTTTACACCCTCGCCTTGCTGTTGCTCATCTGGCACCTCACCGCGGCAAAGATCCTCCAGCCCACGGCCTTTGCCGTCCTTCTGGCCAGTCTGCCGCTCGTCATCGCCGCCGCAGACGTGGTGGAGAATGTCAGCGCCCTTTCCATGCTCGGCAGGGTAGAGCAGTCGCTCATCAGGGCCATGCGGGAGGTCGTGGAAGCCCAACAAGACAAATCCGACGTAACAGCGCGGGTCAAGGACGTGCTGGCCAATGCCGCCACCCGCAACCCCGACAGCCCGCCCGTCTGGCAGACCCTCCACGACAAGAAGGTCATCCTCCTGAGCGGCGATGGCAAAGATCCGTCCGCCATTGAGACCATCGCCAAACTCGAGAACATTCCCGCCACCGTCTATGACGCCGTCGTGGATGCCAAGACCGCGGACGAAAAGGTGCAGACCCTGGAAGCCTCCGGCTACATCTTGATAAAAGGGGACCGCCCCACCGCCCGCAGCGAGAAGCTGCAGGAGGCATTCCACGCCCAGACCACGCCGGCCCCCGCCACCGCCCCAGCCACGCCACGGACGAACCCACAAGGCTACATCATGGAGCAAGTGCGCCAGGCCTGTCAGGACGTGCCCCTGCACATGCGCCAGGCCAGCCTCGCCAAGTGGGGCCTGTCAGGCCTCTTCTTCGCGCTCCTCGGTTGGGTCCTGCTGAAACGTCGGAAACGCGGCCCCACCCTTGCCGCACCTCGCGTGAGCTGGTGCCTCTCCGGCGTGCTCATGATCACCGGCGCCCTCACTCTCCTCACCGGCACCTTCATCTGGCCCATCTGCATCGAGGCCGGATTCCTCTTCATCATCGCCGCATTCGTCCCCCTCTTCCTCGGTGGTCTGAAGCTCGCCACCAGCCGCGTCCTGTGATCCTCAGGGCCCTCATGTCGGCCAGAGCGCCCGATGTCAGCGCCTCGACGTCTCAGGCGAAGCTGTTTGTAGTTCAATCTTTAGATTGCTGCATTCGCCGCATGAGCAGCGCGATTGAGCGCTCTAAAGGGCCAACGGCCCGGCACCATCAAGCCTGCCCACGACGTCCGCGGCGCCCCAAAGGCAGCAAACTGAAGCTGGAACGACGAAACACTTCACGGTTGTTGGAAACGCACCCGTTCGCCCGGAGATGTCGTCCGGCACGAGGATGACAGAAGCCGATCCCTACTTGCCTGCTGCGGCGGCCCCACCGCTCTGCCCAGCTTCAAGGTTCCATGAAACTCCCCGGATCCGCAAAAGCGGCTGTTCCCGCACGCACTCCCCAGCCCCGCAAGCGGAGCCAGATGCTTGCGCGGCAAGGCACAAGCACCCCCATCCCCTCCCAACTCGGGCAAACGGAAACCCACCCCCTCATCCTCAATTCCGTAAATTCCGTTCATTCTGTCTAACCTCAGTTTCATTCTCAGTCTCTGTGCCCTCTGCGTCTCTGTGGTTAAGCCCGACTCCCCTTCCACCCCAACCACCAACCACGAACTAAGAACCCGCCCCTTTCACCCGTAGAGCTTTTTCCGTCACCACCTCCCCTGCCGGGACATGTCATGATGACCGTGAAAGCAACCGCCCCTCTCCTCGCCATCCTTCTGCTCACCGCCGCCCCTCTCCTGAGCGCGGCGGAGCTGAAGCCGAAGCCCGGCCCATTCTTCGAGCCCGACTTCCCCTTTTACCAGACCCAGGTGGATCTCACGGTCCCCGGCGGCCCCCTGGCGGAGAACTTTGCCGTGCGCGGCCTCGTGCTACCCCTGGCCCACGGCATGGCAGTCGCCTTTGATCAGGATCTGCTGCGCATCGCCGGCATCTGGTCAACCTCCACGGACAAGCCGCTGGTGACCCCCATGAACATGGCGCAGATCTCCTACGCCAGACCTCATGACAAGGCTGGCGCGCAGCATGCCAGGCCCACCGGCCCCATCTTCTTCCCCACCGCACTCAAGCCCGGTGCCGCCACTTCCGCAGAGGCGCTGAAGACCGACCCGCGCCAGCCCAATGCGACCAGCGATCTGGGCCGTGGCGCGCTGCCCGACGCCCATGGCCGCTTCCTTGGCATCGAGGATTGCGGCACCACCGCCGTGCTGCACTACCGCGTGGGCCAGACTCGGGTGCGGGAGTGGCATGAGGTCCGACCCCTTTCCGGGCAGACCGTCATCCTGCGCCACTTCGCGATCCAACCGGAGCCGGGCCAATCAGCCCCATCGCCGTCGCAGCCCCTGCATTTCGCCGTCGGCCCGGCCACCTGGTTGCTTCCTACAACCCGGCTCGCCACCTGCTCCACCCCAGAGGGTGCGCTACTCGCCGTCGCCACCAATTCAGACGCCCTCACGCTCGCCACCCAGGATGGTGAACTCACCGCCACCTTCACCCCTGCACCCGGCGGGAAGGAACACCGCTTCACCCTGGCGCTGGCACTGGCGCTCGCCCCAGGTTCCGCACCAGCAGCCGCAGAGGCCTCCTCCCTGCCAGGCCAGATCGGCGTCACCCCGCCCGCCCCCACGCCGGGCAGCGCCCGACGCTGGCCGGAAGCGATCACCACCGCTGGCACCACCGGGAGCGTGAAAGCCAATGGCCTCGCCCTTGATCTCCTGGCCCTGCCGGAAGACAACCCCTGGAAACGCCGTGTGCGCGCCGCCGACATCGGTTTCCTCGCACCCGATCGCGCCGCCGTGCTCACTTATGACGGCGATGTGTGGCTCGCAGACGGCCTCCAGTCCCCCAACCTCGAGCGCGTCACCTGGCACCGCTTTGCCTCCGGCCTGCATGAGTCCCTGGCCCTCGCCATTGTGGATGGCGGGGTCCAGGTGGCCACCAAGAACGGCCTCGTGCGCCTGCGGGATCGAGACCATAACGGCGAGGCCGACTGGTATGAGAACTTCAGCGACGCCATGCGCCAGAGCCAGTCCACACGCGCCTTCCCTCTGGACATGGACATCGGCCCCGATGGCTCCACCTACGTCTCCCAGGGCGGCATCCCCATGGGCGGCGGCGGCACCTCCTATCTCGGCAGTGTCGCCCGCATCACCCCGGACGGGCGCAGCGCAGAGATCATCTCCACCGGCGCGCGGGAGCCCTACGTCACCGTGCACCCGCAGACCGGCCTCATCACCGGCACCGACCAGCAGGGCGCCTTCATCCCCTCCTCCGTCAGCTACCTCATCCGCCCTGGCGATCACTTCGGCTTCAATCAGGAGAAGCCTGCCAAGCTCACCCCGCCGCTCCTCTGGATCCCTCACACGGAGGACAACTCCTGCGCCTCGCAGGTCTGGATTACAGGAAACAAGTTCGGCCCCATGGCCGGTCAACTGCTGCACCTCTCCTACGGCAACGGCGGCCTCTTCCTCATCAGCCCAGACCTCGATGCTCCCATCCCACAAGGCGCGTTCATCCCCCTCGGACTCGATACCAAGATCCCCATCCTGCAAGGCCGCCTCCAGCCTGATGGTGCCGCCGCCTGGCTGGCAGGATTTCAAATCTACGACTCCCGCGCGCCCCAGCTCCAGGCCCTCGGCCGCCTCCGTCTCAGCGGCGATCCTGTCGCCAGCCCCATCTCCGCCAAGTCCTGTGCCGATGGGGTGATCCTGAACTTCGCCTCCCCACTCAAGGCCGACAGCGTACGCGCCGAGCAGGTCACCGCCCAGGCCTGGAACTACCTCCGCTCCAAGGCCTACGGCAGCGGCCGCTATCGCAAAGACGGCACCGTCGGCATGGACCCCGTCGGCGTCTCCCAGGCTGTTGTTTCCAAGGACCGCCGCTCCGTCTTCATCCACCTGCCCGGGCTCGGCCCCGTCATGCAGCTCGAGGTGCGGCACACCTTCAAGCTGGAAAACGGCACCCCCGCAGAAGGCGTCACCTACTTCACCATCCACCAGCCCCACGCGGTGAATCTCGCCCAGAGCGGCTTCCCCGGCGTCGATCTTACCAAGACCGACATCGTCTCCCGTCCACAAATCGAAGGCCTCCCCACTGAAACGCTGGGCAAGACACTCAGCGTCACCTTGGGCTGCATCGCCTGCCACTCCGTGGATGGCACCAAGGAAGGCAAGACCGGCCCCACCTGGAAAGGTCTCTTCGGCATCGAGCGCGAATTCGCCGACGGCTCCCAGGAGTCCGCCAACGAGTTCTACCTCCGCGACTCCATCCTCAATCCCCAGCGCAAGATCGTCAAAGGCTACCTCCCGGGCATGGCCAGCTACAAAGGCGTCCTCACCGATGCCCAGATCGAGTCGTTGATCATGTACATCCGGAGCTTGTAGGTGGGGGGGCGCGATGGCGGGTCAGTTCACGTTGCTTTCCTCGCACCCATTCTCTCTTTCGTTCCCCGCCAAACTTCAAACGCCAAACTTCAAACTTCAAACTTCAAACTTCAACGTCTAGATCAGCACGTCCGCTCGAGAACGAGCCTGGGCAACCAGGCACCTCAAACCTGGAACCCATCCCACCTCATGAGGGCCAACGGCCCGGCGTCATACCAGCCCAGGGCAACGCCCTGGGAACTGGGGAACAAAAAAATCTGAGGGCTGAAAGCCCGGCGTCATTCAACGTGCGTCCCTCCCACCCCGAAGGCCAATTCGACCGCCCAATCACCCAGCGCCCCTCCACCTGGATGCGAAGCATCTGTGGAGTGCGGCGAGAATCGCCGCTTTCGCGCCCCTTGCAACTTCCTGCAACCTTGACACAGGAGCAGAGTGAGACCCGCGTCGTCAAGCTCTTCCGTCTGCTTCAGCCACCACCCGCTTCCACGTCTCCGTCAGGGTTATCTCCTGAGTGCAGGTTTCAGCATCCATCAAACGGAAACTGTGGCGGGCAAAATGGCCTGTCGACGGAACGGTGGATGAGAACAGCAAGACCGTATCGTTGCCCACCACATTCGAGATCACCAACGGCTCCCCATCTGACAAACAATGTCCTGAGACCGCTGGAGGCTGAGAAGAGACGTCAAAGGCAAACTCCACGTCCGCATCATCATCCTCATGTCGCCAGATACCTGTGAGGTCCCCAGCCTCCGAGGGACTCATCATAAAACGGCTGATCGGGAGCCAAGCCACCCGAAAGCCTTCGAACCTCTGCTCGAGAAGCTTGGGAAGTGCCCGGCAGTTCTCGTCAGGCACAGACAGGTGCAGTACGTACTCCCCACCATGAAAGGTCCCAACTTCAAGATGCGAGACCTTCAGGCCACATGCCTCTGCGAGTCGGACCGCAGCCGTCATGGCAATCACGTATCCTTCCCTCTCATAGACGTGCCATTGCTGATGGTGCAACGCATCGCGCTCGGATTCATTCAAAGCCAACCACTGATCGTACGTCATAACGCGAGGGTGCAACATTCTCATCCAGCCAATCAGGTTGTTCCAGAAAGGTCAATCCGCGAATCCGGGGCAAGATACACGCCCAAGGTCAAAGAATCGCCACCTGCACCCGCTAAAGCCGACGTCCCCAGCCTCCGACAATACTCAGTTCCCCTTCACTCCCACCCCGGAGGCCAATTCGACCGCCCAATCACCCATCGCCCCCTCCACCTGGATGCGTAGCATCTGTGGAGTGCGGCGAGAATCGCCGCTTTCGCTCCCCTTGTGACTTCCTTGAACCTTGATACACGAGCAGAGTGCGCCCTGCGTCCGTCGAATGAGCACGACCACCCAGCAACTCCCCCCAGCCCTCCGACCCCCGAACCCGGAGGGTTCACCATGAATAGCCATAGGCCGGCCGAGTGTAGCGAGGACTGCCTATGGTATCCGCCCGAGCACTCACTACCGCGCAGCGGTAGGCCCATCGCGTCACCCACCCCCGTTACGCAATCACCTCCCCAACCGGTCGGAAATAACGCTCCGCCAGCTCTGTCATCGTGGCTGCGACCCGGGTGGATCCGGATCCAGGAAGGTGCATCACCAACGGCCAGGGCTCACCCGCCGTCATGTCATAGGCCAGATGCTGCGTGCCACCATCGGATCCAATGACGACGAACGTCGGCCACAACTCCTCAAACACCGACCTCAGACTCAACATCTCTGAGGAAGAGTAGAGTTGAAGGCAGTCGAACCAAGCCGGATCATCCTCATCAAATCCCACCTCGCCTCCATCAGATCGAGCCAGGAACTCGAAGTAGTCGTCGGGCACCGCAGCCGGAAGCACGGCCCGGACCGCCCTGATGACATCCTGGTTCGCACCAGGTGGAAACAAACTTGCAACGACCTTCATGGCGGGTGGCGGCTGAAGCGAGTTCAACGTTCGCACGGATTCCGATGAAACCACCGTGAGGATCGCGCAACGAGCCATTTGTCGGCGACCGCAGACAACGCCAGCGGCTCGGGACCACCGCCCTGGACAAAGTCGCTTCTCCGCCCAGGCAAGACTTCATCAGAGCCGTCTGCAAAACGGATGCCGTGGTCCTCACCTCGATAGTCGTGCCAGTAGCAGGCAATCACGACAGCTCCGTCCAAGATATCGTATTCATAAGCACCGAATGGGTCACGAACGGTCCCAGTGTGCCGGATGGTGAAACGTTCGGCCTTTTGCATGAGTGAGTGAACTAGTCTTGTTGGGGTAACAGGGACGCTGCAGGGACGGGTTCTTGATGCAGCTCCTCGGCAAACCGCTCGATGCCGGTGCAGTTGTCGCAAATCAGAGCCGAGGCTTCTTCATTAAGCCATTCCATCTCCAGAAAGGTGAGCCCCCTGGTGTTCATCATGATCTTCTTTTTGAAGAATGTAACTCCGTGACACCGGGAGCACGAGATCACTCTGCCACGTATCACCCAGGCATTCACGAACTGAACCGGCGACTCACCAGACTGCGCGAGGTTCTTGGGTGGACCGTCTCGTCGGGGTGGGATCTTCATGAGTGGTTTTGGGTGCAAGTTAGATTCCAGTCCGCCCACCTGCGAGCACAAAAGGTTACGAACGCATCACAGGGCTCCACAGCACCTGATCTAGCCATTCCACGCCCTGTTCAGCTTGGCTTCTTATTCACCGGCTCCACGTCCTAGATCGATCTCAACCATCGAAAAAAACGGATCCCGGCGTAAATTCCGATCCCTGCCCCCAAGACCATGCCAGGGATGATTTCAGGCCAATCAGGCTTTCCATAAGAAGGTGGGAAGAGAGTGATCCACGCGGGCACGATGAGAAAGATCGAGGGAACCGCCACCACCCCAAAAAGGACGATGGATGCAGAAGCTGCGCCGATTACATTCATACTTAGGATGTGCCCCAGCTACTCCGTCAACCGTCGAATCACCCGGCACGGATTTCCCGCAGCAACGACATCAGAGGGAATCGACCGCGTGACCACGCTCCCAGCACCGATCACCGTCCGGTCGCCAATCGTCACGCCGGGGCAAATGATGGCGCCACCTCCCACCCAGACGTCCGAGCCGATGGTCACCGGCTTCGCCGCCTCCCGCCAGGTGCGGCGCTCCATGGCGCTAAGCGGATGCGTCGCGGTATAGATCTGCACCGCCGGCCCAAAGAGCACATTGCTGCCGATGGTCACCGGCATCACATCCAGCACCACGCAGTTGAAATTGAAGAACACCTTGCTGCCCAGCACGATGTTGTAGCCGTAGTCGCAGTAAAAGGGAGGCTGGATCCACGCGTCGTTCGGATAGCCGAGCAACGCATCAAGAAGACGCCGCCGCTCCTCCGGTTCATCCTCCCGTGATCATTGAAGCGCTTGAAGAGATCCCGACAGCGCTGCCGTTCCCGGGAAAGCTCAGGATCCACGGCATCGTACAACTCTCCAGCCAGCATCTTTTCCTTCTCCGTTTTCATAGCAGAATAGATCGCGTGTGTCAGCCCAACACGATACAGGCGGTCTCCGAAAGCGCAGGCAAATTCAGCCCATAGAGGCCGCAACAATTCATTTCACAAGGGCCAACGGCCCGGCCTCATACCAGCCCAGGGCAGCGCCCTGGGAACAAGGGTCCCAGGAAGAACCTGAGGGCTGAAAGCGCGGCGTCATAGAACGTCCCTGCAATGTTCACCCTCCGGCCCACCTCAAGAGCCACGCGACTGAACCGGCTAAAGCCGCCTACTACCTTGCCCGCCCTCGCTCACCAAAAAGAGCGAGGGACATTCTTGTCCCGGTTCGCTGCAAACGTCCCATGACATCGACCTCAGATACACAGCACCAATCCAGGTGCATTGCAGCGCACCCAACAGCTCCAATCCCGCTACTGCGTCAGGCGACTGTGCAAGTAGGCGACAAGGGAATCTACTGTACGCAGCCCAGCCAGTTCCGAGCCGACCAACCCGGGATCCGGTGAAGCAGCAGCAAGCTCAGCGAGGACCGAAAACGGCAGCGCCTCGGAGCACCTCCATTCCGGGATGGCTATGGGACGCTGATCGATCCACGTACCATCCTGTTCGAACCTGATGCCTTTGGAATCGATTAAGAAGTCACCTTGATCGCCCCAATACCATTGATCCACATCGTCGCGCCAGCAGTCGATTGACAACAGCAGCTCAAGGCTCCCATCTCGACGCACTATGATGGCGGGGAAGACTGGTGCAATCAGGCTCATCGTATGAAGTCATCAACTAGCGTCAGCTCTCACCCCATGAATGGTTCCCGTTAACGCAAAAATCAATGCATGCGAAGCGCGACAGGAAAGTCATTGGATGGAAACGCTGATCCGGCTTTTCAGCTTTTCAAGGTAAGCATCAGGGTGATCAGCAGTGGTCTCAAGCTGGCCTGTCAGCGCGCTTTGACAAAGCAAAAGTGCATAGGTGAGGTTCTGTTTCCAGGTCTCATTGTCAGTCACATGCGTGAGCAACGCTTCTCGCGGTGTCAGCAAATCCAACAACACCGCCTTGTCGTTGACAATCTCCAACACGCTTTCCAGTCCAGGACAGCATCCAGTCCAACGCCAGCAAGTGTGGCTCAACTCAGCAAGTTTCGTGAAATGCTCCGGATGGAAGACCTGTACTGAGAGCAGGAAGTAGTCAGCTACGGACTCACACAGGCCGGATGTCGTCCAGAACCCTTTTTCGTCAAACGAGATAAATGAACTCACCTGTTCCACCTCATGTTGTTCCAGCATCATCATGAATTCGCGAATCCATCTCGTCCACAGGATTGATCGGCATTTTGTGGCAACCGAATTCCAAGCGGAGGTTGTGCCCGCGATGACCTGCTACGGCCCACCAACAGGCTAATGTGACGACGAGCTTGCCCGCCCACGATCACTAAAGTCACTTTTGATCCTCGCACCCTGTCCGTCCCGGAGGGACGCTGGACCTTAGTCGGTGGTGACAACCACCGGATTTCGTGCCCCAACCCTTTTGCGTCCCGGAGGGATGCCGGAACGGACGGCGAGTAGCACTTGGAAATCCCGCGATATCAAAGCCTCAAGGCGAAGATGCTCTCACTTGATCGTCGTTTGACATTCGAGTGAATACGATGGCTGCCCCCGTGGCAATGGAATGTCGGGCTGCATGGTAGAGTCTCAAACAGGAATACGACTCTCTACCGTATCGCTCCCAGAGTGTGGCCCCGGTGCCCTGCGTTTCGGCCGCCATGAAGACGCGATCATCCTCTGGATCCAGATCAAGCGGCAGTTCCAGATCTTGATCAATTGTTTGCCGCACGTCAGCGATCAAGTGACGCCGATTCGCCTGCTGCGTCACTGGCCGGGTCAGCATTTCTTGATGTCGCCGACACCGCTGTTTTTTGATGCCGCACGTAGTCCGATTTCATGGACGGGAGCAGCGGCAACTTCACCCACTCTGCGGGAGCGGTGGCTTCACCCTTGTCGTAGCGAAATTTGACTCCATCTGGAATGCCGGCAATGAGGTTCAGATAGGCTCCGCCCTCAAATGAGTCCCACGTGCCGTACGGGCAAATTTGCAACTTACCGCCGGTCATCTCGATGGAGACCCCCATCTTGGAGCGCTCATCATCAATCGATGTTTTCGTGTCTGGGTGCCCCATCCAGCTCAGCGACTTCTTAACCTGCAAATCAACTGAGGACATTCCATGCCGATAGACTGAGGTTCCCTTGGGAAGCACGATCGTTCGAACCGTCTCCGGCAGCTTGAACTGGCATTGCTCATAGCTGTCACCATTAATGACGAGCGGGTTCGCCGAGAAACCAGAATGCACAATGCTCCCCTTCCATTCATCCCTGGGGACAGGCTTCGATGCCGGCAAAAGTGCGGCATAGTCTGCCACCGGCGCACTTTGGCATGCAGCCAGCAGTACAGGAAGCACCGCGATGGCGACTCGCTTGAACCATTGCATGGAATGAACCTACACCCACTTCGCGGGCATGCTGGAAAAATCAGCCTTGATCACCATGCTTGTCGGACAAAGATTCCCAATGGCGATCCCGCAGGTCACGCACCGTTCCATAGATGTCAGCGTTGTCTGAGATCACAAGCGCATCATCCTCGATGGGCATCGGCATCTGCTCCAGACCATCCAGAAGCTGGCTGACTGCCGGCCCCGATGCAGCCAGAGTCTCCTCCCGGCAATAGACGGCGATCAACTGATGGTCCAGGTGGCGGACCACGCGGCCCCGAAGAAAGCCGCCATAGTCCGGTTCGTCATCCAGGATGTCCTCGAATCCTGGGGGCGGGCATGAGCGATGACTCCGTCTGGCATCGTGCAGTTTCCCGTCAGGGTAGATCCAGAACACAAACTCGGGAATGCCAAGGGTGAGGTCTCCAATCGCAGTCCTTCTGCCCCGATATTCAGGCGAGAGAAAATCGAACCACTTGCAGGCTTCCTCTCGAGGGACGCTACCGACGGTGATCATTGCAAATCGAGTGTCCCCCAAGAAAGACTACCGACCGCTGACGTCAAGCCATGAAGGAGCATCACCATCCGATGCCGACACCAATTTGCAAGCAGTGAGCGTTCAGTCACTTCGCCCCCGCCCAACCCATAACCTACTTCCTCCCAAATCCCGCCCAGGCCACCGCAGCCAGGAAAAAGATCTGCTCCAAGGTGCGCTGCAGCAGCGGCGTGGCAGGTTCACCACCAATCATCAGATGATGCTGGGCCGCGTAGTAGTTGGCCGGGAACACCGCCAGCAGCAGCAGGATCAGCCCCACCGCGGCCACGCGCCGCATCGCCGGGATGAAGATGCCAATGGCCCCCGCGATCTCCGCCACTCCGGTGAAGGTGACCCAAAATCCCGGATTGCCAAAGGCCGGCGGCACCATGCGCATGAGATCCTCCCGCAGGCCGATGAAATGCGCCCCGCCAGTGAGAAGAAACAACGCCGCCACCCCGGCGCACAAGGCCGCAGGCAGGGTCTGAAACCAGCCCCGGTCCAGCTTCAACGCTCCAGCGAGCCGGGCAAGCGCGGTGACAACGATGAGTGCGATCAAGGGAGCCATGACGAGAGACAGACAGGGGATGAAGGTGGCAGCCTACCTGCCGGTTACGTCTGGCGGAGCCCGGCGGCGTGAGACAAATTCGATACAACTCCTCATCCTCCGCCCGGCCCGACTTGATCCCCTGCGCCCATTCTCCGTTCTTTAAAACTCACAAACTCCGCCAAAGCCGCGGTTCCCGCACGCACTCCATCCCGACGCGTCGGGACGTCGCCAGGTGTCGGATGCGATTCGAAAACATCCCCCCCTCACATCGCCTCCCATCTTGCAGGGCACCACGCCCCACCCAGCAACCACCGCCATAGCCGAACCCGGAGGGTTCACCATGAATAGCCATAGGCCGGCCGAGTGTAGCGAGGACTGCCTATGGTGGTTCACTGGAGTGATCCCTACCGCGGAGCGGTAGGCCCATCGCGACGCCTGCCCCTGACCTCAGTCACACCCTGTGGCCCGTCCCTTGTTCGAATGAGAGCTAGTCAAACATCCTCCCCACCCGCTTGTTCAAGCTTGGTTGACTGAAGCCCCACGCTCCGCCAGGCATCCTCGCGCTTGGGATAGTAAACTTCCTCGGAAGGGATCATCAGCTCGTCGGATCTGCTCAGTGCCATAGCCCTCTGTGCCGCAACGAACTCGCTGATGTCCTCAATGGCCACCACGTCATCCCTGCCGTATCGACGAAGCATATCACCCCGCAACCCCAGCTGAATCGCCCGCCTCTCTTCCGCTGCACCCGTAGGACTGTGATCAGGATCCCATTGAAGACGTACATTCGATGCTTCTACCGCCTTCTTCCAGGACTCCTGATCGGGATAAAGGGCGCTTGTGAACGTCGAAGGTACTGCCACGGCCAGCATCTCATCAAACAAGGTGCGGGGCAGGGTAATCGCGAGGACAACCTCCTGACCTTCCTTGGTTCCCCACCCAGAGCGATACATCATCCAAAGAAAATTCGGCTTGATCCAGCTCATGCGCGAAAAGCTGAACTCTCCCCCGAAGACCTGAAGCTCAGCCGCGTAGCGCCCGATTGAGGGGCGGTAAGCCTGGTAAACGATGATGTTCTCGTCGTCGTATTGGGCAAGAATGTGCCGCCCTGAAGCAGGCCAGCGGTTTTTCTGATCTTTGTATCGTTCTACGCGCATGGGTTTCGTTTCAGCGTCAAACAACCGATTACAATCGGAACAGTGATCCTGGGAAATGGCATGCCTCCACCGCTTCCCCTGAAGCCATTTGTCGTTCCATGAACTGCGTAGTCAACCTCGGTAACCTCTGCCTTTCGGGCGCGATTCATAGTGAGGGCAATAGTGTGTCTCCTGGACATCATCTGTTTTTCGTTTCCAGATCCTGAAAATGTCAGCTTTCGACTTCACAAGACGATACTCGTCAGCCACATCTCTGAAGCAAGCCAGGCAACCAAAGGCCCCTTGACCAGCGGGACTGTAGTCGCTGAGTCCACAGGTGATGCAGCACTCAAGTGAAAAGCCCGCAGGCAGCTGCTCAGTGAGTGAGCGCAACTCTTCCTCGAACAGCCCAGAAACCCCTGTCGAACGAATTGAAAACTCCGGTTGATGAAGGCTCACTTCAATGTCTTCACGATCCAGGCCGCCCCGCTCCACAGGCAGGCCCAAAACAACCTCCGCCTGAAGATCGGCCTGCCGGAGCCCGTCTGGAGCTTGGAGCCGAACTGGCATCAGAATGTTGAAAGTGCATCCGCAGATGTCCCCGAGCGACAAATGAAACAGATCCGTGGCAATGGCTGGCGTAAGTGCATCGAATCCCCAGCCAGAACACTCAATGCCCCGAATGGTCGTCATAAGCGCTGATCCAGTTGAGTGGATGATGATAGACTCCTCCCCTCGTTGATCACGAAAAATGGCCTTCATTGATGTCATGGGGCTCTCCTTTGTTTGACCTCTCTCCTGTCACGCACGATGCTCCATCCCAGCAACCACCGGACCGCAAGCGCGGAGCACGTCGTCGCGAGTCGAATTCCCCACAACCGTCAAACACAGCGCATGCCGGCCGCTCACTGCAGCGTCAGGCCAGATGCGACCTTGCTCAATGGAGTTCGGATCCACAGTGAGGACAGAACCGTTTCTGCGAGAAGATGGGTTGACGGTACAAGGTCTTGCCACACGAGTCGCAGAAGCGCGTCGTTCGAATGTTGAGGAATGAGACAAAGATGACCGCGGGGACCATTAGATAGAGCACCTGCGGCTGCGCGCGCCCCATGATGAAGTAAACGAACGCGCCGAAGATGAGGCCGATGCCTACGTTAAACGCTGGCCAAATCTGCCGTTTGAGCGCAGCGCTTCGGTTAAAGTGGAAGAACAGAAAGCTGCCCAACCCGAGCAAACCCCAAACCACCATGAACACGACAAACTCCTGCGGTGGTCCATCTCCGCCCCGGGCTACGGCGGCCTCCGCAATGAAAATGGGTTCGTTTCCGCTCATACGCTGTATATCGCTGCGTTCAAGCTACGATGTTTCGCAAATGCGCAGGCAAAAATCAACACCGCTTTAGCACCTGCGTTTTTTTGGTCGCTGCCCAAATGGAAACACATTGCCATGGCATTTCAGCCAGCGGGACACCCTGCCTTCCATATCACCACAGCTGAAGTCGCCACCGCGCCCGAGGCAAGCTGAGGCTTGAACGACGAACAACTTAGCGGTTCACTAGAACCTTCTCCCACCCATTGGACGTCAGGATCCGCGCGACTGAACCGGCTAAAGCCGTGCACTACTTTGCCGGCCCGCGGCTGTTCAAAGCAGTCCAGAGCTTTAGCTCGTCGAGAGCAACCTACCCGACCCGCCTCCAAGCTCCAACCCAACCGCGCCCACCCAGCAACCTCTGCCGCAGCCGTACCTTCCGGGTTCATGAGACAACCGCGCTCATCACTCCATCACTCCATCACTCCATCACTCCATCACTCCATCACTCCTCTGTGCCTCTGTGGTTAAACCGCACCTCGCCCCCTCCCCCGCCCCCTCCGCACCAGGGCATGCACCATGACCGCGACCACCACGAGGTTCACCACCAGCAAACTCCAGTGAAAGGCCGAGGGCTTCCGCATCAGGGCCAGGATCTCAAATGGCACATAGATCGCCCCACTCCCCGCCGCCAGGATCTCCGCCCAGGTCTTCTCCCGCAACAGGCCGTACGCTTCCACAAAGCGTAGCGCCGAATAACCCACCGCGCCCGTGGCCAGTAGCAACAGCCGGACGTTTTTGAGATCATCTGCCGCCAGGACGAAAATCTGCGGGTACTTCGATGCGGGGTTGAGGTGCAAGTGCTCCACCAGCGAAAGCGCGAGCGCATGCACATCCTTGTGCACGAGAGACAGGATCGCCGTCGCCGCAAGCAGCACCACCAGGCCCTTACAGGCCTCGATGGCAGCGACAATTTTGATGGCACGGCTCACGGTTTGAACAGCAAAGGGGACGGATACGGTTTCAGTTTCAACGACAACTCCGACTACAAGCACAGCGTCGGTCTCTTCGCAAGACAGCATCAATCACATGGCCCACCCAGCCACCTCACACCCACCCCATCACAGCGGTGGGCATGGCCACTTGCCTCACGGCGGCGGCCCCCATCTTGCGAATCTCGCCAACACCACATCCCCCGCGCCACAGCCGCCTTCGTAGCAGCTCCCCACCCCGCCCGCAAAACTGGCCTGCCACGCCTTCCGTATCGGCCAGCCTTCACCCGAGCAGGAACCAGTGACATACAGATCACCATTCGGTCCCAGACAACCGGAGCGCCCATAGTCCCACTTGGCCCCGCCCATACGCGTGGAGTATGCCAGGCGACGGAGATCCGGCTCAAGCAGGACGAGCACGGCGTCATTGTCCCCGCCAGGCATCGCTTGGAAGGCATCGGCGGTGCATTGGAAATTGTCCGAATTCGACTGCCCCGTGACAAAAACCCGCCCGTCACGATCAACGCCAATGCCATCGAACCCTTCCTCTCCAACACCCCCGAGCAGCGTGCTGGCGACGAGATTGCCCACCGCGTCAAAGCGTGCCACCAGCGCGTCCACCTTGCCACCACCGTACTGGGTCTGAAATGCGCCCGCCGTGACGGGCAGATCATCAGCCGTAGTGTGCTGGCTGATCACCGCGTTACCCGCAGCGTCGAGCGCTAGATTGTGCGTGCTGCAACCTCCGGAATCCCCCGCTCCGCCGAAGTACGTGGCCCACTCCAGGGAACGACCATTTGCGCTGACCTTCACCAGGTAGGCGTCCTGCCCGCCGTGGTACTTGCGATCATACGCACCGGGTGTCGTGACCATGTCCGCAGACTTCGTCCAAAACAACAGGCAGGGTCGACCTTCGGCGTCTACCCGCACGCAGGCCTCCTTTTGCTCGTCTTCGCTCCCGCCCAGCCAGGTGGCCCACAACACGAAAGCACCATCCGCCGCGATCTTGATCACTCCGTTGTCCCGGCCACCCCGCCTCGTCGGCTGGAAGGTATTGGCGAACCACGCGGCAGGCAGCTCCTGCGCACCGGTGCCTGGAGCACTCTCATAGGCGAGATGTGTGAAGACGTTCCCCTGCGCATCGAGATCAAAATCACGGCACAACGACCCCACTCCCACATAGCTTGCCCAGACCAGGCCCGATCCATCCGGCTTCAACTTCGCGACAAAGCCATTGTTCATCCCGTAGATGCCCGCATCAACCCCGCGAAAGGTGGGCTGGAACGCGCCTCCTGTAACCGGAAACCCCGGCCCTGCCCGGCCACACACATAGACAAACCCGGCAGCATCCACCTTGATGCCGTAACCGCGATCATAGTTCGGCCCGCCGAGATAGGTGGACCACAGCAGCTTCCCCTCGGGATCAAACTTGCTGACGAACACATCGCAATGCCCCCCACTCCCGATATCTTTGCCGCCCCGGTTGTACGTGCGGTCATAAGCACCAGGCGTGGTAGGGAAATCCACCGACGTCGTTCCGCCGGTGACATAGGCATTGCCGGCCGCATCCACACAGACATCCCGAGCCTGATCCCAGCGCACCGCCCCCCCGAGATACGTGGAATACGCGAGCTGATAGGCCTCCGCCGCCGCCTGCACCTGCGTGGCGAGGCTGCCCACCAGGGACCAGAGAAGGAACCCAATCAGGCCAGCAGGATAGGGTGACAAGGCAGCGCGGGCACACCTGTGACGCCGAAGATCAATGGGGGTGGAGGTCATGGAGCCGGAGTGCAAAGCGCAACAGCGCGGGGTTGGGAAATTCAGGCAACCCCATTACAGTCGTTTCCCAGAGGTTCATCAACCCCTCTTTGCACTGATGCCTCCTCCTCCCCAAAACCAGGTGGAGGCGAAGCCGTCCGAAACTTGAACAATGGACAGTTTCCGGGTTCGTTGAAACATCACCGGGGCTTCCTCCCAGAGACCCCACGACTGAGCCGGCTAAAGCCGATCACTACTTTGCCCGCTGCGGCTCCCCCAACTCCCGGCAAACAGGTTCACCTCAAGAACCCCAATTCTGTTAATTCTGTCCAAAAATCCGTTGCCTGTATTTCCTCATTCCTCTGTGCCCTCTGTGTCTCTGTGGTCAAACCTCATCCCCTCCTCACCCCTTTCTTACTCAATCACCAAACTACGCCATCAGACTCGTTCGGCACAGCCCCGCATACAGCCCGTTGTGCGCCATCAGCTCCTCGTGCGTGCCGTTCTCCACCACCACGCCCTTTTCCAGCACATAGATCCGGTCCGCGTTCCGCACCGTGCTCAGACGGTGGGCGATCACAAAGCTGGTGCGGTTCTTCATGAGCTGGTCCAGCGCCTGCTGGATCTGCCGCTCCGTCTCCGTGTCCACACTGGCCGTCGCCTCGTCCAGCAGCAGGATGGGCGGATTGCGCAAGAGCGCCCTCGCGATCGACACACGCTGCTTCTCCCCCACGCTGAGCTTGATACCGCGCTCGCCCACCTTCGTGTCCAGACCATCCGGCAGGGCCTCCACGAAGTGCTTCGCATTCGCGCTCTCCAGCGCGCTCCACAGCTCCTCATCCGTGGCCGTGCGCTTGCCGATGCGCAGGTTCTCCCTCACCGTCCCGTTGAAGAGGAAGCTCTCCTGCGTCACATAGCCGATGCTCCGGCGCAGCCAGCACTTGTTCAGCTCATGCACCGGATTGCCGTCCAGCAGGATCTGGCCGCGGTCATATTCATAGAACCGCGTCAGCAGGTTGATCAGCGTGCTCTTGCCCGCCCCGGTGGGCCCCACCAGGGCGATCGTCTGGCCCGGCAGCGCCTCCAGGCTCACATCATTCACCGTCGGCACCTTGCCATAGGAGAAATGCACGTGGTCATAGACGATGCGCCCCTTGATCTCCTCCAGCTTGCGCCCCGCGTCCACATCCGCCTCCTCCTCGGCGTCCAGGATGTCGAACACCCGCTCCCCGGCCGAGCGACCACCCACAAAGAGCTGGTTCAGCGAGTGGATCTGCTCGATGGGTTCATAGAAATAACGCAACACCAGGATGAAGAGGGCGAACTCCCCCTTCGTCAGCGTGCCCTGGAACAGCTCCTTGGCGCCAAACCACAGCACCAGCAGATAGCCCGCATTGTTCAGGAACCGCATGCTGGGCCGGTAGATGGACCACACCCGCATCAGGTGCAGGCTTGCGCGACGCAGCGCATCGCTCGCCAGGTTGAAGCGCTCATGCTCCTCCTGCTCCATTGCATACGCCTTGATCTGGCGCATGCCCGCCACGTTGTCATGCAGCAGGGAGTTCATCCCGCTGCTCGCCTTGCGCACCTTCCGCGCCCGGTCCTTGGAGGTGAGCGTGTACGTCAGCGCCCCGGCCATGATGAAAGGCACCGGCGCGCACGCCACCCAGCCCAGCGTGGCATTGGTGTGAAACATCAGCACCGCCACCACCCCGATCTGCAGCACCGCGATCACCCCCTGCTCGATCCCGTCAATCAACACGCGCTCCACCGCCGGGATGTCCTCCGACACCGTCGTCATGATGTCCCCCGTCGGCCGGTTGTCGAACCACCGCAGCGGCAGCCGCTGCAGCCGCTCATACAGCTCACTGCGCAGGTCATAGATCACCTTCTGCTCAAAGGTGTTGTTGAGCTGGATCCGCAGGCTGTTGAAGAGGTCCTGCCCAAAGAACGCCGCCAGACCAATCAGGATCAGCCCCGGCAGCCGGTCCATCTGCCCGTTCGGGATCACCACGTCCACAATCTCCCGGGTCAGGCTGGGGAACACCAGCACCAGCAGGGTGCCCAGCACGGCACAGGCGAGTTGCGCCCCGGCCATCCAGGGGTAGCGGCGGACATAGGCAAAGACGCGGAAGATCGTTTTCAATCAGGTGGTGGTGGGAAAGTAAAACGCGGGCAGACTGGGCAATGTCGGGCAAAACCGCAGAGACGGGATTCGCCCGTGCGGGGTCTCCGGTTGCAACGGCGGAGAAAAAAGACAAAAGGAGGACGGTTCCCCGCCCTCCTCCATAGATTAGATCGGCCCTCATCAGCCGGATCCGAGAACCAAAGCTTTAGAAGCTCGTGTAGGAGCGCAGCTCTTCCAGGCGGCCCTTCACCTCATCCAGCGTCACCGTCTGCAGGCGCTGCGTGCTGAAGGCCTCGCAGGTGAAGCTGGCTGCCACACTGCCGTGGGCCACGGCGGTGCGCAGGTCGGCAAAGGTCGGCTTGCTCTTCCCGTTGGCCGCCAGCCAGCCGATCATGCCGCCCAGGAAGCTGTCGCCCGCACCGGTCGGGTCATGCACCGCGCTCAGCGGGTACGCGGAGCAGGCGAAGAACTCCTGCGGCCCGGTGCCGAAGAGGAAGCTGCCGTGTTCACCGCGCTTCACCACCACGTACTTCGGCCCCTTCGCCTGGAGCCGGCGGCCCGCCTCGATCAGGTTCGTCGTTTCCGCGAACTGCTTGGCCTCGCCGTCATTGATCACCAGGAGGTCCAGCTTCTTCATCACATCATGCAGACGCTCGTTGGCGATGTTGATCCAGAGATCCATCGTATCCGCCGCCACGAACTCCACTTCCGTGCACTGCTCCAGCGTCTGGAGTTGGTTGTCCGGGCTCATGTTCGCCAGCACGGCGAACTTCGCCTTGGCCGCCTCGGGCGACAGCTTGGGGAGCCAGTTTTCCAGCACATTGATGCCCACCTTGAGCGTGCTGCGGTTGTTCATGTCCTCGTGGTACTCACCCGTCCAGGTGAAGCTCTCGCCCGAGTTGCGCTCCAGGCTGTCCAGATTGATGCCGCGGCTCGTCAGCATGTCCAGGTGCGCCGCCGGGAAGTCATGCCCCACCACGCCCACCAGATGCACCGCCTCACCAAACAACCTTGCGGAAAGCGACGCATACGGAGCGGAACCGCCCAGCAGGCCCTCCTGCGACTGAACTTGCGTCTTGATGTTGTCGATAGCGACCGAACCGGAGATGATCAGGGACATGAGTAGATGAAAAGAAGGATGAGGTTGAGGGCGGCAGACATGAATGCAGGCCCCCTCGTACGCAATCGGTATTTTCGTGGGTCGTTGGGAGTGGGAGTGCGGTCAGATGCCGTTTGGCACTGGGTCGTCATCCTCTCCGGATTCCAGTGCGTCAGTAGGCAGTGCGTCAGTGCGTCAGAGTCGCGGGGCACGACACTGGAGGCCCCCCCTCCCGCTCCGCCACAAGGGTTGGAGTCCCGCTTTCAAGCGGTCAGGCCGCGCTACCCCGGACGCCACTGCCAACCTAACACGCTCCTCATCCCTAAACCAGCGAAGCGTCTCAATCAGGCGCTTGCGCCATCTCAACCAGGTGCCGCCCCGGCGGCACCGTCTCAACCGGCGCAGCCCTTCAACCAGCGTAGCGCCTCAACTTCTCCCCTCACATCCTCCGCCTGAAGCCACGCGGAAACAATCACCACCCGCTTGGCCCCCGCCCCCACAATCTCCGGCAGGCGCTCCGGGTTCACCCCGCCAATGCAAAACACCGGGCAAGTGGCAAAGGCATTCACCTCCGCAATGTCCTGCAACCCAATGGGCACGTAGTCCGGCTTCGTACCGGTGGCGTAGAGCGGGCCGAAGCCGATGTAGTCCGCCCCCTCCGCCATCGCCGCCCGGGCCTGGGCCACACTGTGGGTGGACTTGCCCACAAAGCATCCTGGCCCCACGATGCGCCGGGTGGCCTCCACACTCTGGTCATCCTGTCCCACGTGCACGCCCTCGCTGCCCACCGCCGCCGCCACCTCCGGGTGGTCATTGATGATCAGCGGGATCCCGCCGTCACGGGTGATCGGGTGCATGAGCCGCGCCAGGCGTTCCACCTCCGCCGCCGTGAACTTTTTGGCACGCAGCTGCAACAGATCCACGCCGCCCTCCACCAGAGCCAGCGTCATGGTGGGCACGTCCTCCGGTTTCACATAGCCCAGATCCACAATGCCATAGAGATAAGAGTCCTTCAGCGCGCGCATGCGCCATGCTCCACGGGGTGAGGGGCGCGGTCAACGCCGCACCAGCGATTCCAGTTGACCAGTCCCACCAGACTGTGGACTCTCAGAGCCGCCAAACGGCGAAATTCTGCACCTTCTCGATTCTCCTCACCCACGAACGATGTCCTCGAAACCAACCCTTCTCATCCTGGCCGCCGGCATGGGCAGCCGCTACGGTGGCCTCAAGCAGCTCGACCCCATGGGCCCTAATGGCGAGACCGTGCTCGACTATTCCGTGTTCGACGCCCTCCGTGGTGGCTTCGGCAAGGTGGTCTTTGTCATCCGCCGCGACTTCGAAGAAGAGTTCAAGTCCAAGGTCGGCAGCAAGTTCGACCAGAAAGTCCCGGTGGAATATGCCTTCCAGGACCTCAATGACCTCCCCGAAGGCTTCAGCGTGCCTGAAGGCCGCGTCAAGCCCTGGGGCACCACGCACGCCGTGCTCGCCGCAGAGCAGAACATCAAGGAGCCCTTCGCCATGATCAACGCAGATGACTTCTACGGTCACGACGCGTTCGCCAAGCTCGCCGCCAATCTGCAGACCCTTCAGCCCAAGGATGGCAAGGCCCAGTACTCCATGGTCGGCTTCCAGCTCAAGAACACCCTCTCCGAGCACGGCAGCGTGGCCCGCGGCGTGTGCACCAGCACGGACGGCAAGCTCGCCTCCGTCACGGAGATGACCAAGATCTACAAAACCGAGACCGGCGCCCGCAACGACGAGAACCCGGACAAGCCCGTGGAACTCACCGGCAGCGAACTCGTGAGCATGAACTTCTGGGGCTTCACTCCCGAACTCTTCCCCCAGCTCAAGGAAGCGTTTGTGGACTTCCTCAAGGAACACGGCAGCGATCCCAAGTCCGAGTGCTACGTGCCCAAGGTCGTGGACCTCCTCATCAAGGCCGGCAAGGCCGACGTCGAGGTTTTGGAAACCAGCAGCTCCTGGTTCGGCGTCACCTACCCCGAAGACAAGGCCGTGGTCGTCAGCAGCATCCGCGCGCTCACCGAGAAAGGCGAATACCCCGCCCCCCTCTGGTCCTAAGCTGGATGTCGGGAGCGTGAGAACGCTCCTCTTGTAATCTCCTCAACCCGCGATCCGCCCGCCGGATCGCGGGTTTTTTGTATTTGGGGCGGCAACCCACTCTATCACACGGTCAGCACCTCGAACCCTCCGGGTTCGAGGGCAAGATGCGTGCGCTCCCCGAACCTCAGGTCATCTGTCTTTTGTTTTCAAGTTTTCTGTCTCTCGCGAAGCGGGTTCGCTTTCGTAATAAACGGCGCACTCAGATACACCGGCTCCAGCGCCGCAGCCGCCCGTTCCGCCACATTCTCCGCACTCAACCCCGCAGCCATCCGGGCCAGCCCCACCGCAGACGGCCTCACCGGGGCCACGCCCTCCACCCCCGCTGGCGACACTGCATCCAGCGTGTACCAGGGCACCTCACGATGCGCCTCCTGGAACCGCGCAAAATCATCCTTCCCCATCAGCGGAATCTCTCCCACCGTCAGCGCCCCGCGCTGGATCTGCACGGCGTAGAACAAGCCCCGCCGCGCATCGCCGCACATCACGTAGCGATCCGGCACTTCCTCCACCTCCGGGGCCAGCAGCGAGCACAACCCGATGACCGGCACGCCTTTCGCCCAACCCAGCCCCTGCGCTGCCGCAATGCCGATGCGCACACCCGTGTATGATCCCGGTCCCGTCCCCGCCACGATCAGATCGAGCGCTCCACCACAAACCTCCAGCGCCTCCCCCAACGGGGCAAACAACTGCGAATTGTGCGAACGCTGCGACGAAAACGCCTTCGCATACCGCACTACCCCATCCTGCCACAACGCCACCTGCCCCTGCGGAGTGGACGTTTCAAGGGCGAGAATACAAGCAGACATGACTGAAAAATTAGGAATTATGAATGGAGCCTCGGGCTCTGCGTGCACAGCAGCCACCAATCTGAGAACTCACGTCCCATGTATCACCCCTAATTCCTAATTCCTAATTCCTAATTCCTAATTTCTCCCCGGCTCCCCACGCCTACTGCTCCGCCACTTCCCTGACCCCATCCTCGCGGATCGTGAAATAGAACCACCGCGTGCCATCTGGCAGGAGTTCCGGGAAACGATCTGCCCACTCCACGATCACCACGCCGTCTGCCGCCAGGATGTCATCCCAGCCCACGCCCAGCACCTCCTCTGCGGAGTCCAGGCGGTAGAAGTCGAAGTGGAAGGCGGGCAGGCGGCCGTCGTTGTACTCGTGCACCAGCGTGAAGGTGGGACTGCTCACAATCGCTTGGGACTCCAGCCCGGCCACGATGCCCTTGGTCGCGTGGGTCTTGCCCGCGCCCAGAGTGCCCACCAGCGCCACCACGTCCCCGGACTTCAGAGTGCTCGCCAGATAGCGGCCCCAGTGCAAGGTCTCCTCAACGCTGGCCAGTTCAATCATCAGCCCGCACTCTACGACGGCAGCGCTCAGACTCAAGCCCCTACGCGGGAGGCACCGTCACAAAGTGCTCCCATCCCGCCCCGTCGAAGTCCGGCCTCACCCCCAGTCCCACGGGGACAAAGGTGCCAATCCGCGTGAGCAGCACCTCCGGGAACTGCCCTGCCCACGCCGCAGCCAGCCCACCCCAAGCCTCCTCCGGAATGGCTAGCAGCAGCTCATAGTCCTCCCCATCGCCCCAGGCTTGGGCCGCGCTACAGCCTGCATTCACCGGCAGGGTCCCCTCCTCCAGCACAAACTCCAGCCCGCTGGCCTTCGCCATCCGCGGCAAATCCTTGGCCAGCCCGTCGCTGAGATCCATCATGGCCTGCACCCGCTGCGAATCCGCCAGCCACCCAGCCTCTGCCACGCGGGGGAGAAAATTCAGATGGTGTCCCGTGATGGAGCCTCCCAACCGACCCGTCACCGCGATGACATCACCCGCCTTGGCCCCATCGCGACGCAGCACGCAGCCCTCCCGCACCTTGCCCGTCAGGCTCACCGAGACCATCACCAACGGACCGCCCGCCGTCTCGCCACCCACAATGCTCACCCCGTAAGTTTCCGCGCACCGCCGCAGCCCCGCGTAGAGCCGCTCCACCCAGGCCACCTCCAGCTCCTGCGGCAGCACCAGCGTGACCAGCGCATGCTGCGGCACCCCGCCCATGGAGGCCACATCGCTCACCACCCGGGCCAGAGCCTTCCACCCCACCTGCTCCGGCGCCGCCTCCCGTAGGAAGTGCACGCCCTCCACCACACAGTCCGTTTTCAACAGCTGGTTCCAACCGGATTCCACCGGACGCACCACCGCGCAGTCATCACCCGGACCCGTGATCACCTCCGGCCCCTGCGGCAGATCCTGCACCAGCCGTGAGATCAGCTCATCCTCCCCGATGCTGGCCAGAGTAAGGCGGGAATCCGGCGTGTTCATGGCTGCTGGTTGCTTCCTCTATTCCCCTACAATGACAGGGCCACCAGGTTCCCCGCATTGAAGAGCGCATGCATGAACACCGGCACCAGCAGGCAGCCCGTGGTCTCATAGGCCAGGGCAAAACCAATCGCCAGCAGGAACAGCGGCACCAGGCTGCCCACATGCTGATGCACCGCCGCAAAGACCAGCGCCGAAAAGATCGCCGCGAACCACCGGTCCGTGAACCGCTTCACCACCCCGTACAGGAAGCCCCGGAAGAAGATCTCCTCACTCAGCGGTGCCACCACCACCGCCAGTACTCCCAGCAGCACCTTCGACATGACGTTCCCCGAGTTCTTAAAGATCTTCACCGTGTCCTGCGGGGAATTGTCCACATCCTTCCATCCCAGTCCCAGGGACGTGGCGATGTACAGAATAACGCCCATGCTCAGCACCACCAGGAGCACCGCGCCGATCGACACGCCAAACGCCCGCGCCATGCTCATCTGCCGCAGGCCAAACATCTCCGCCGGATTCAGCCCCCGGTAGATGGTCAGGTAGCCCACCAGCATCAGGCTCAGAAAGATCAGGATCACTGCGCTGAAAAACAGCCCCGCCGCAGAGGCCGCATCGGACAGCTCCTCCACTTTTGGCGAGCCTCCCTCACTGCGCTGCATTCCTCCCCACACCATCAGAGAGAGCAGCGCCAGCGCCACACACACGTCCACCGTGTTGTACGGCCGCACCAGCACATTGCCCTCCAGATTCCAATGCAGGTCTTGGGTGACACGGAGCACTCCGTACACCGTCAGGGCGATTGCCAGGGACAGACCCGCGATGGCGAACACATCGCGCATCACGGCCAGTGTTGCCAGGTCACTCATCGTGGGTCGTCTCGTCAGATGGATCAAGCCGGAGGATCACCCCCTCTTACCGCACCATGTGCGCCGGCAGGAGGTAGGGCTTGCCCGCCTCCAGACGCGGCAGCAGACGGTCGCTCACGTCAAGCTCCACCTTGCCCGTAGAGGAGGCCTGGGCCTTGCCCATGATCCCCAGCAGCTGCGCCAAAGAAGGGGTCAGGCTGTACTTCACCACCATCGCATCCTTCGCGCTGCCCAGCTCCTTTGCCAGAGCATACGCGTCTTCCACGTAGCCCAACTGGTCCACCAGCTTGTATTCTAGCGCCTGCTTGCCCGTGACCACACGTCCATCCGCCACCCCCGTGCGCAGTTGCGCCTCATCAATGTTGCGAGCCTTGGCCACGATGCCCACGAACTTGTCGTACATCGCCGAGACCAGGCTCTGGATGTACTCCCGCTCGTCTTCCCGCATCGGGCGGGAGCCGCTCAGCGTGTCCTTGAACTTGCCGCTGGCAAACGTCATCGTCTCCAGGCCCACTTTGCCAAAGGTCTGGCTGTAGTTCAGGCTCTGGATGATCACGCCAATGCTCGCCGTCAGCGTCGTCTCATTGGCCACGATCTTGGACGCCCCGCAGGCCAGGTAGTACCCGCCCGAGGCCGCGATCGAGTCCATGTACACCACCACCTTCTTCTTCTCCGCCGCCTTCTTCACTGCGTTGTAGAGATTGTCCGAGGCCGTCACCTCGCCCCCCGGGGAGTTCACCCGGATGACGATCGCCTTCACATTCTTGTCCTCAGAGGCCTGCTCCAGCGCCCGCTGGATCGCATCCACATTCATCCCGCCCTCGGAGAAGAGATCCCCGGCCGGGCCGCTGGCGATGATGCCCTCGATGTCGATGCGGACGATCTTGTCCTTCGTCTCCGCCGCCCCCGCCTCCACCAGCGTCTCACGGAACTTCTGCTTCGGCTCCACATAGCCGATGGACGCACTGTCCAGCCCCATCCCCAGGACGGCAGCAAACGACACAAAATTCAGCGCCAGACTGACCAGCAGCGCAACAATCACGAAAGCAAGCAAACATCCCAGGCCTTTGTTTTTCATGGTCGCCGAGCCTACGATGGGATTGTCCCGCACGCAACAAATGGCGGATTGACGGTCTGGAGGCGGGATCAGTGGTGGGAACCAGTGCGTCAGTACGTCAGTGGGCAGTGCGTCAAGGTGTTGGAGGCCGAAATTGTACGGAGTCCAAGCTTCAGCCTACGGGGCTTTCGTGCATGGTGCCTGGCGCTTCGTTGGCGACGACGCACACGACGCAGGGACATTCTGACCGTCCCGTATGCGGGACGGTGAAGCTCTTCGTTCGCATCGCCCTTGACGCGCCCAAAGGCCTGCACCGCCCTCCGACTCGCCGACCTAAACTCGGGGACCGCATGGGTCGCAGCGTGCCCCCCTTCTGCATCCTGCGGAAGGCTCAGGCCCGCCGCACCCCAAACGCCCTTCCCACCCACCACCCCCATCACCTCAAGTCTTGCGTCTTGTGTCTCCCGCGTAGCGGGCCATGCCGAAGGCATCCCAGAAGGTAGCCGGAGGTTAAGGGAGCGTAGCGACCGACACCTCCGGTAGTCTCCAAGAAACAAGCCCGACCCTGAAGGGGTCGCAGCGCCTCCCTCACCTCACGCTACACCCCAACTGACGTTCCGGGCAGAATGCGTGCGCTCCCCAAGTTTCCCATCACTCCCGCCATTCCCCTCCCCGCCCATGACCTCAAGTCTTGTGTCAGGAGTATGCGAGTCTTCTGTCTCCCGCGTAGCGGTCAGCGTCTCAACGTGCCGCTTGCGGCACATCTCAACTTCCCCCGCCCCCTCCCCTCACCGGCATCAACAGCACCTTGTCCACCCGGTGGCCGTCCATGTCGATGACCTCCACGCGGTAGCCTTGTTCCTCGAACCAGTCCCCCTCCTTGGGCACGCCGCCCATGCGGCGCATGAGATACCCGGCAAAGGTCTGGTAGTCACGTTCCGCGGCCGGAGGCAGGGTAAAGCCCTGCACACTTTCCTCGAACATCTCGCAGTCCATCATCGCATCGATGAGCCAGGAGCCATCGTCCCGGCGCAGGGCGCGTGGCTTGAGCCGCACGTCCTGGGAGGGGAAGTCTCCCACGATGGCCTCCATGATGTCGTGCACGGTGACCACACCGATGACACTGCCGAACTCATCCACCACCAGCGCGAGGTGCTTGCCGGAGGTCTTGAAGGTGTCCAGCAGCTTGGACGCCGGCGTGGTGTCCGGTGTCATCATCATGGGCGTCATGACATCCCGCACCCGCACGGGCACTCCCGCCGCCAGGTTCGCGTAAATAGCCTTCACGGACACCACGCCCACCACATGGTCCCGCCGCCCTTCATACACGGGGAAATACGAGTGACCGCTGACCACAATCTTGTGCCAGAGCAGGTCGTGAGGCTCATCCGCATTCACCCAGATGATCTTCGCGCGCGGCGTCATCAGCTCCCGCGCCTGGAGGTGGTCGAGTTCGAGGACATTTTCCACCATGCTGGACTCTGTGGGGACAAACACTCCCGCCCGCATGCCCTCCCGCATGAGTGACTTCACCTCCTCATCAGAGATCGTCTGCTCCTCCGTGATCTTGATGCCAAAGAGGCGCAACATGCCGTCCGTGGAAGCACTCAGAAAATCCACCGCCGGTCCCGTGATACGGGACAGCCGGCTCATGGGCCGCGCCAGAAGCACGGCATAGCCCTCGGGATTGTTCAAACCCAGCCGCTTGGGGATGAGTTCCCCCACCACGAGCGAGAGGTAAGTGATGGCCACCACCACGAGCACGAAGCTCACCGTCTGGGCGTAGTGCTGCAACCCGGGAACCTCTCTCAACACCACCACTAGATGCTCTGACAAGGTCGCACCGCCATAGACCCCTGTCAGAATGCCCACCAGAGTGATGCCGATCTGCACCGTGGCCAGGAATCGGCTGGGATTCTCCGCCAGTTCCAGGGCCACTCCGGCACGGGCGTCGCCCGCCTCTGCCAGGGTTCGCAAACGGTTCCGCTTGGAGGAGACCAGGGCGATCTCCGCCATGGCAAACACCCCATTGGCAACCACCAGGAAGAAGATGATCCCAATTTCAAACAAGATTACACTCATGCATCAATAGAAATGTAGCCGGACACGCTCCCAGCTTGTTCCCGATTCAGCCGCCCAGCCACGGCAATACGGTGCCTGCGGGCAAGCACCTCAACAGGCACTTGCGCCGCCTCAACCAGCGCGGAGCCCGTCTTATCTAGATCGCGGAAGATCGTCTCAACGCCCCTTAGTAGATCATCTTGGAGTCCGGCTCCGCCGTCTCCACCATGCTCACCGCTTCCACCATCGGCACCGTCTGGTTGCCCTCCTGACGATAGGTGACCTTTCCGATCACCTTCACCCAACCCATGTCTTTGAAGGCAGGCGGGGTCTTCCCAAACTCCACGGGGATTGAATACGGCCGGGCGTCCGCCGCGCAACACTGCACCTGCAGGCGGAAGATGCGCACGCGGGTCCCCGCATCATTGTTCACCTTCTCCGGCATCACTTGAGCGATCGTTTCCACAGACTGGCCGTTGAGCACGGACTGCACCTCCTTGTCGCCAGCGGTGTAGAAGATCTCCGGCACCTCCAGCATGAAGTTACCCTCCTTGCTCCGCGGCACCTGGGCCTCCAGATCCTTCAGCGTGAAATGTCCGTAGTTTTTGGCCTCAGCACCAGCACTCTTGGCCTGGCGGTCAAGTTCTTGCGGATTCACTGGCGGCATCACATCTCCAGGTTGTCCAGCGGCAGCCTGGGGTCCAGGAGGGGAGTCAGAAGAGGAGGCCCCTGCCACTGTCGGACTTCCTGCGGGGCGATTACCCGCCTCTTTCTTCAGCGAGAACTGGTCGGCCAGACCGCCCTGACCATAATTCTGGTTGTATAAGCCCTTGTTGACCACCGCCCGGGAACTGAACTGGTCCGGCGTGTTGATCGCCGCGTAGCTAACTGGGACCGCCAACAGGAAAATGGCGACCAACCGGCCGACCACGCCGCTTTCCTCTAGAATGCCATGGGCGTGGGTATGGTCATGGTCGTGCTCGTGATGATCATCAAGACCGTGGCTGTGAGCGTGGTCATGATGCTCATGACCGCAGCACCCTTGCTTCCCGCCTGGTTCATGGGAATGAGCATGCGCGTGGGCGTGGGCGTGCCCATGCGCTTCCTCTTTCTGGGGATGCTCATGGCCGCAGCCTGGACCATGCACATTCCCATGGGAATGGGCCTGCACAGACGCTGCCGCGTTTTCATGGGCATGGGTATGCTCATGCTCGTGCCCACATCCAGGTCCGTGACTGTGCCCATGATCATGGCTGCACCCGGGCCCGTGCACATGTCCATGCTGGTGGCTATGGGCGTGTTCATGCTTGTGGCCGTGATCATGATCGTGGCCATGTTCATGCCCGCAACCGCCGCCTGCGTCACCGTCATCCGAGCAACAATCAGCGTCTTTGGCCGTGGTCGTAACCAGATTGAACAACGCAAGAATCATGAGGCCGATACCAGCCACTAGGACCATGGGCCGGAAGATCCCATCCGCTGGCAGGTAGTTTATCAGGCGCCCGCTGGCATAGAAGTAGAGCATCACTGCGCCCCACAACATCAGGAGCAGAACGCTGGTCACATGAATGGCAGTGCGTTTCGTCATGGCTTGGCTTCGGTTGAAGGTGAGGGCGATACAGTAGGTGCGGATGCTGGAGGCGAGATTGGAGCCGCAGGAGGAGCGCCCGAAGGCCCACCTGGACCGGTACTTGAGACAGCGGTGGGCACCGGCTTGTTGGAAAGCTTGCCCACCCATTTTGCCCAGGGCTCGCAAAGAAGCGCCACCAGCAGGAAGATGGCCACACACAGCCCGACCATGAACTTCCGACGGAAAACGGAGGAATACATGAAGACCAGCTTCACATCCAGCATGGGGCCAAAGACCAGGAAGGCCAGCTTGGCTGCATTGGAGAAGCTGTCCATGGGTGCCGCAATGAACGCATCCGAAGTGCTGCACAGCGCCAGGGCAAAAGCGAGCCCCATCAGGGAGGGCACAGCGAAGAGTTCATTCCCCGCCACCGCCGTGATCTTGCTCTGGTCGATCTGCGTGTTGAAGGCCGCCGTGATGATCACCCCGATGGTGAAGTACATCGCCGTATCCAGGAAGTCCCGCATGGCCGTGCGCATGGCGTGCGTGAGCTTCGCATCGAAACTCTGGGTGGCTCCATTGGCAGCCGCCGCCCCCTTGCCAATGCCCCGGACGACCGCATCCGTCAGCACGTCCGCTGGCTTCTTCCGGATCAACGCCAGCCCCACTATGACGGCCACCGCATACCCCAGGGTGATGCGGGAAAGCGTCATCGTCGCATTCCCGATACCGAAGATACCGTCTATTTTCTGGAACTCCTTGAACGCGGTGAGGGTACTCGCGATGACGATGGGATTGATGATGGGGGCGCTTAACAGGTAGGTGATGCCGCAAGATATCGGCAACCCCTTCTGCACCAGCCGTCGCACCACCGGGACCACCGCGCACTCACACACCGGAAACACCAGCCCCAGAAAGCCCGCCGCGAAGGTGGAAAGGACGCGATTCTTCGGGAGCACCCTCTCCAGCAGCTTCGCAGGGAGGAAGGCGTCAATCAACCCCGACAGTAGTGTGCCCACCAGGATGTAAGGGGCCCCCTCAAACAGGATGCTCAAGAAGGCCTTCAGAATGTCACCGGTCGCGCTCGGTTCAGGCAGGGTCATGCGGAAGTGGTCGAAATGTGAATGGAGCCCCTACTTACGTCCGAAGGCATTCGGTTCAAACGGGGAAACACAAACATGACCACTTTTCACAGGTCCATTGGACAACTGCTCCGCGATGCCCTTCGTATTTCTGCTGTCACCGCACCAATCCCCAAACCTTCCCTTGCCGCGTGGCGTATCCCTGCTAGCACTTTTCCCGAGTTCAAACCTAAAACACTGAACGGAACAACACCATGGCCCATACCCTGCCTCCCCTTCCTTACGACAAAGCCGCCCTTGAGCCCCACATCGACGCCCAGACGATGGAAATCCACCACGGCCGTCACCACAACGCCTATGTGACGAACCTGAACAACGCGATCGCTGGCAACGCAGAGCTCGAGGCGCTCAGCATCGACGACCTGAACAAGAACATCAACAGCGTGCCCGAGGGCATCCGCACCGCTGTGCGCAACAACGGTGGCGGCCACTGGAACCACACCTTCTTCTGGAACATCATGGGCCCGAACGCCGGTGGCGCCCCCAAGGGTGAACTCGCCGCCGCCATCGACGCCGCCTTCGGCAGCTTCGACGCCTTCAAGGAAGCCTTCGCCAAGGCTGGCGTGGGTCGTTTTGGCTCCGGCTGGGCCTGGCTGGTGAAAAAAGACGGCAAAGTCGCCATCACCTCCACCCCCAATCAGGACAACCCCCTCATGGACGGTTCCGGCACCCCGCTGCTGGGCATCGACGTCTGGGAGCACGCCTACTACCTGAAGTATCAGAACAAGCGCCCTGACTACATCGCCGCCTGGTGGAATGTGGTGAACTGGGACGCTGTCGCCGAGCGCTTTGCTGCGTAATCACCGCTCTCAAACTGGATCCATTCCTCAAATGGCCGTCGCAACCCGACGGCCATTTTTTTCGTCCGGGAGGTAACGATGTGAATTTCCGTGAGTAAACTGCTCGCACTCACCGAAAAACGCATCACATTCCGTGCGACGAAATGCCCTGCACGTTAGCCAGACTGCCTTGCGGCGTCATCTACACCCAAGCTTTCAGCGAGCACCTTGCCCGCGTCCACGCGGAGCAGGCGGACAATCATCCCAAGAGGGTGATGACCTTCGAGTATGTGCGATGTGCCAGCGGCCCCATGCGAGGCCGAGCTTGGTGGCAGGTGCTGTGGCTCCCAGACGAGGTCGTGCCGGACTACCGGCGCTATCGCATGGGCCGGATCACCGTGCATTTCCCCAAGAGCTCGCAGCATGGGCTGCGGGAACGCTGCCTCGACTACCTCAATGACCGGGTCGTCGTGCGCCCTTGAACGGGGCGTGTCCAGAGCAGCAAAGCGCTGGGGAGCAGGCCTCTGATGGTCCTCTTTTGCTAGTCCTCCAGCTGCGGCAAGACCTTGTCGCCCAGCCCCTCAACTACCGGGTCATTCAGGTATCGCAACCGTCACAATCTTGAGCAGAAAGGGACGACATTTGTCTTTCAATCCTGAGTCGCGGGGTGCTACAGTCCGCTCTCTCTCTCTCTGGCTGTCCTTTCATACAGAGTCATTTCTCTCATTTCGTCATTATCGGGTCGATCGACTGAGGGCGGTAGCATGCTCGCATTTCAGTGTAGTCCCTTCTGAACCCCCTCCGGACGATGTTCGTTCTCGGTCTTAACGCCTACCACGGCGACTCCTCCGCCGCCATCCTCAAGGACGGGCAGGTCATTGCCGCTGTCGAAGAAGAGCGCTTCCGCCGTATCAAGCACTGGGCGGGCCTCCCCACCGAGTCCATCAAGTACTGTCTGGAAGTGGCAGGCATCACCTATGGCGACCTCCGCCACATCGCCATCAATCTGGACCCGAAGGTCAACCACGGACGCCGGCTCCTGCATGTCCTGCGGCATCTGCCTTCCCCGAAGCTGATCCTGGCCCGGCTTGCCAAGCTGGGCAAGACCCGCAGCCTGCGGGATACGCTGAACTCCGCCTTCCCTGATCAGCCGCTGCACCCGGAGGCGCAAGTGCACCATGTGGAGCACCACCTGGCCCACCTCGCTTCTTCCTACCTCTGCAGCCCGTTCGAGGAGGCGGTCAGCGTTTCCGTGGACGGCATGGGCGACTTTGCCTCCGCCGCCTGGGGCATGGGCCGCGGTCAGAGTCTTTCCGTGGATGGGCGCGTGTACTTTCCCCATTCCCTGGGCATCTTCTACTCCGCACTGACCCAGTGGCTGGGCTTCCCGCACTATGGCGATGAGTACAAGGTGATGGGCCTCGCCCCCTACGGCCAGCCCCATTTCCTGGACCAGATGCGTCAGATCGTCCGTGTGCAGTCCGATGGGACCTTCCGGCTCGACCTGCGTTACTTCCGCCACCATCGGGAGGCCGTGCCCTACTCCTGGGACAACGGCTCCCCTGAGGTGGGCACCCTCTTCACCCCGGAGCTGGAAAAGCTCCTCGGTCCCGCACGGAAAAAGGATGAACCGCTGGAGCAACGGCATCGGGACATCGCCCGGTCCATCCAGGCCATGTTCGAGGAGGCGCTCTTCGCCCTCCTGGAGCAGTTGCACTCCCGCTATCGCTGCGATGCGCTCACGCTCAGCGGCGGCTGCGCGATGAACTCCGTCGCCAACGGCAAGGTTTACCAGCGCAGCCCTTTCAAAAAGCTCTACATCCAGAGCGCCGCAGGTGATGCCGGCGGGGCCATCGGCTCCGCCATGGTCGTCGCGCAGACCCTGCCGAACTCCCAATCTGGCGGCCAGCCCCGTCACTACTGCCGCCACGCCTACTGGGGCCCAGAGTACACAGAGGCCGACTTCGCCACGTTACTGGAGGCAGAGAGCACCCGACTTCAGGAAGCTGGCTGCCAAATCACCATTCACGCCAACCCTGCCCTCCTCTGTGATGCCGTCGCCACCGCCATCAGCGAAGGCAAGGTCATCGGCTGGTTCCAGGGCCGTCTCGAATGGGGCCCGCGCGCCCTGGGCAACCGCTCCATCCTCGGCGACCCCCGTCGGGCAGACATGAAGGACATCCTGAACGCCAAGATCAAACGTCGCGAATCCTTCCGCCCCTTCGCCCCCAGCGTGCTGCGGGAGGAAGTGCCCGCCTGGTTCGAGACCGACGACGACGTCCCGTTCATGATGCAGGTCTTCCAGCTGCGTGAGGAGAAGCGTCCCCAGATCCCCGCCGTCACCCATGTGGACGGCAGCGGCCGCCTCCAGACCGTCTCTGCCGACACCAATCCTATCTACCACCAGCTCATCAGCCGCTTCCACGCCCTCACCGGCGTGCCCATGGTATTAAACACCTCCTTCAACGAGAACGAACCCGTCGTCTGCCACCCGCAGGAGGCCCTCGAGTGCTTTCTTCGAACCAAGATGGATGTGCTGGTGCTCGGTGGTTATCTGGTGGCGCGACATCCCAACGTTGCTCAATCATAGTTCCCTTGTCACAGCGCAATTTCCTGGGCCGACGACCGTTGGCACTCCTGGACGACTGAAAGCTGAATGAATCGCCTTATAACTGCTGCACTGAAACTCGCTCACTCGTCGTCAGAACTTCTGGCACGCCCTTGGGACAATGGTCGGAGGATGCTGAGCTCAGTGATCGCGGGTTCTCTGGCGTACGCAGTGGCCCTCTTTGTGACGTTTCCGGGAACTCTGCTTCACAGAAACTTCTTCCACACTCGCATGTGGGACACGCTCTTGCTCTCCGAGAATCTCTTCGCGAGAAATTTACAAGAGCAAATCATGGCCCACCGGCTCACCGTACCGGTTCTCGTAAAGTTTCTGCACATTGACCAGCCTGCACTGATCACAATTCTATTTCAGATCTTGCCATCGGTGGCCACTTTGGCGTTGATCTACTATAATGCCGCCCGCCGAATCGGCCCACGGACGGCATGGCCCATCACCTTGGCCCTGGCCCTCAGCTTCCTGTTGTTCTACACGTTCTATTACGGCGGCCTGTTTGACCCTGTCACCCACTTGTGTCTGGCTGCCGTGATGACCACCGCCAACCCCGCTGTGGGATTCGCCTGCGCAATAGCGGGAATCTTTAATGACGAACGATTTGTCATCGCCGCTCCATTCGCATTGCTGTGGCACTACCAGGGGGGCACTTGGAGCAGCCTGATCCGGCAAACTGTCAAACCAGCAGCCGGAGTGTTGCTCGGCCTCGCCTGCGCAATTCCGTTGCGGCACGCGATCGCCGTCGGTTGGCTGGGGCCCGGCGTTACATCAAATGTTGATCTAAGTCAGGCACTCACAACATTGCGCCCCTACGACACCAAGAGCTTCTCAGCGGGATGGGCTGTCTTCGCGCTGAATTTCTTCATGTCCTTTCGTTGGACATGGTTGCTGGTCTTCATGTTCTTCGTCAGGAAAAGCCCTCGCTACTCATCTTTGTTTAAAGGCCTCCTCTTCTGCTCTCTGATTCCGCCAGTCCTTTCCGCTGCTCTGGTCATGGATGTCGCAAAGAGCATTGGATATCTCTTCCCGGCCGTCCTGTTTTGCATCGTCAATCTAGTTGCTGACAGCAAGGACGCGGAAAATCTCGGCAATCGTCTCTGGGCAGTCGTCGCCGCGCTGGTCATCACGCCCGTGTTTTGCATCAACGGGGTGTACCCCGCGTTCTGGCTGCCACTGCCAATAGAGGGCGTTCGAAGTCTCGTTGAAGGCATTTGGGGTATCGACATCATTCGTGAGTGGATTGTTCCCGCTGTCCACTCTGACACGATCCTCATTCCGGCGGACTCCTGGAAAAAGTAGAGCCAGCCCGCGCACTTCTTCGTTACGTCTGGAGCGGGATTCACTCTGTCTCGAAAGTCAGCTCCGGCCGAATCACCCTGCCAGCCTCCCGCTGCGGCATCGGCCTCGCCCCCCCATTGCGTCCCACTCTGTCTTCTAGCCCTTGATCAAATTCCTTTTCCGCTTCGTCTTCGGCCTGATCAAATTCGCACTGGCGCTCATCCTGGTGCTGGTCTTGGCATGGTATTTCCGCGAGCCCCTGCTCGGCGGCATAGCTCGTGCCTGGGTGGTGGATGACCCCTCCGCCAAAGCGGACGCCATCGTCGTTTTGGGCGGGGGCAGGGACTGGCGGCCCTTTGCAGCCGCAGACATGTTTCTGGCGGGCCAGGCTCCGGTCCTTCTTGTGTCACAGCCGGAACAAAGCCCGTCCCAGAACCTCCTGCAGCAGCCCACTGAAGCCGACGTGAACACCGCAGTCCTGACCAAAAAAGGAGTTCCTCCCACTGCGATTCAACCGCTGGGACATAACGTCACCAGCACCAGGGATGAAGCACTGGCGCTTCGTGAATGGGTTGTTGCTCATCGCGCGAAGGACATCTTGATCCCCACCGACCCATTTCACACTCGTCGTACGCGCTGGATCTTCCAGAAGGCCCTGGAGGGCACCGGTGCCTCAGTCCACATGAGAGCCATTCCCCACCCCCGGTACACGACAGAAAACTGGTGGCAGCAGGAGGAAGGCTTCCTTGGATTTCAGAACGAGATAGTGAAGAGCCTCTATTATCTCATCAACTACTGACTTCGTGCCCCAAGTGCAAGAACCTCTCATCATCGAAGCCGGGCGCGCTGAAGCCCACTACTGGCGCGATCTCTGGCGCTATCGTGAACTCTTTGGCTTCCTGGCCTGGAGGGACATCCTGGTCCGGTACAAACAGACGGCGATCGGCATCGCGTGGGCGGTCCTTCGCCCCTTGCTCAGCATCCTGATCCTCACCGTTGTTTTTGGGAACGTCGCGAAATTGCCGGCCGGCCCGCTGCCCTACGCCATCCTTGTCGCAGCAGCCATGCTGCCCTGGCAGTTCTTCACGAACTCCCTGACGGAGTCCAGCCAGAGCCTGGTTGGCAACGCGAACCTCATCTCCAAGGTCTACTTCCCCCGCATGATCCTGCCTGCAAGTGCGGTGGTGGTCAGCCTCGTGGACTTTGCCATCTCGTTTGGCATCATCGTCTGCTTGATGTTCTGGTACCAGTACCTTCCCGGCTGGCAGATCCTCGCACTCCCCGCGTTCGTCGTGCTGGCGTTGCTCTCCGCGCTTGGTCCTGGCCTCCTCATCACGGCTCTCAACGTGAAATATCGTGACTTCCGGTACATCATCCCGTTCATCGTTCAGCTCGGTCTGTTCGTCTCCCCCGTGGCCTACAGCTCCTCGGTCATCCCGGAGAAGTGGCGTTTTCTCTATTCCCTGAACCCGATGGTTGGAGTCATTGATGGGTTCAGGTGGTGCTTCGGCGACGCTGGCGGGATTTATCTTCCCGGGTTGCTGGGCTCCATGGGAGTTACCGCACTTCTCTTGTACTTTGGGATCCGTTACTTCCGGAGAATGGAACGGGGTTTTGCTGATGTGATCTAGCCTTCGCGCCGTCACCCAGGACACACCATGGCCAGTGTACATATCAAAGCCGAAAAAATCGGAAAGAGATACACACTGCGCCACTCCGATGCAGGAGCCCGCTACACGGCCCTGCGGGACGTGCTGGCGACCAAACTACGGAACCTGCTCCATCGCCCTCTCCGCCAATTGCAAGCATCCTCGGAAGAGGAATTCTGGGCTCTGCAGGACATTTCGTTTGAAGTGAATCAGGGGCAGGTGCTCGGCATCATCGGCCGCAATGGTGCCGGCAAGTCCACTCTGGCCAAGATTCTCTCCCGCATCACAGAGCCCACCAGCGGCCGGGTGACCCTCCACGGCCGGGTCGCCAGTCTGCTGGAAGTGGGGACAGGCTTTCATCCCGAACTGACTGGCCGGGAAAACATCTACCTAAATGGGGCGATTCTTGGCATGTCCCGCAGTGAGATCCGGGCGAAGTTTGATGAAATAGTCAGCTTCGCAGAGGTAGAGCCGTTTCTTGACACCCAGGTGAAGCACTACAGCAGCGGCATGGCAGTCCGCCTCGCCTTTGCCGTAGCCGCCCATCTCCAGCCAGAAATTCTCATCGTGGACGAAGTGCTGGCAGTTGGGGATGCAGCCTTCCAGAAGAAATGCCTGGGAAAAATGGAGTCCGTAAGCAAAGAGGGGCGCACCGTCCTTTTCATCTCCCACTCCATGTCGCTCATCACAAGGATTTGTGACCGCGCCATCGCCCTGGAAAAAGGGAAAATCGCCAACGATGGCACCGCGCACGAAGTGGCACGAACCTACTTGGCGGCCTCCGGCACCGGTTCCTCCTCCTCCTGGCGCCCCTCCGCACCCGTCGGCGACAGTGCGGCGAAAGTCCACAGCGCGCGTCTTCACTCGCCCGACGGAAACTGTGCCTCTACCTTTTCCATTGGCTGCCCCATTTATTGCACCGTGGAGTACGAGCTCCTGGCAGGCGGGCAGCGCGCCATGCCCGCCCTTCAGTTGGTCAACGAATCAGGGACCGTCGTCTTTGGTTCCGCAGCATTCCAGTTGCGGGAAACAACCCGCATCGGTTGCCATAGCGCCACCTGCACCATTCCCGCCCACCTCCTGGCCGAGGGGCACCACAGCCTCAACATCGCGGTGGTCAGTTACAACCCCAATACCCTCCACGCATTTGAGCGGGAGGTCCTTTCCATGCTTCTCGTGGATGACACCTCCGGCGATGGCGCCCGGGGGGATGCCACGGGGCACTGGCCAGGTATTGTACGCCCCAAGCTGGACTGGGCCGTTGCCTGTTAACCGCCCTCCTCACTCCAAGATCTTACGGTGAGCGGACTTGCCTACACAGGGGAACGAATGGTGCCAGGAGCGGCGGATGCCGCCACCTACTGGGAACATGCAGAGAGATACCGTTTCGCCACCCGCTTTGCGTTCGGCAAAGACGTCGCCGACATCGCCTGTGGCGAGGGCTATGGTGCAGCCGCACTGGCAGAAGCAGGCGCGGCTTCGCTCGTCGCCATTGACAATGCTGATGCGGCCGTATCCCATGCCCGGGAGACCTACGGCATCGATGCCCGGCTCGGCAACGCCGAAGCCATCCCTCTCAAGGACGCTTCAGTAGACTTGATCGTATCTTTCGAAACCATAGAACACCTCGTCCACCCCGATCAGTTTCTGGACGAATGCCAGCGCACCCTTCGACACAGCGGCCGCCTCGTCATCTCCACTCCGAATGTGGACATCTACCGGCAGACGTCGCCAGACAATCCCTACCACGTTTCGGAAATGCGGTCCGATGAGTTCCACAGACGCCTGCTGAGCCGCTTCCGCAAGGTGCAGTCCTTTGGACAATGTCGGCCCTCCCCCCGCTGGACCAGGTTGAGAGGCGGCACCCGTCTGTTCCATCTCGGCACCCGGCTCTTCAACCCTCTACGAACGGTGCAGACGCAGGCCATTTCGCAAAAGTCCACTCTGGAGTACTGCCTTGCGCGAACCACCGCACCGGGCCGCTACTTCACGCCCGAGTCCGTACAACGCGTGACCGGGGCTGAGCTTGCGCGCTGCAAATATCTCATCGCCGTAGCGTCGCAACACTGACATGGGCAGCAGTCCCGTCGTCTCCGTCGTCATCCCCGCCTACAATCATGCCGAGTACATCCTGGCGTGCTTGGATTCAGTCTTCAAGCAATCCTACCGTGACTTCGAGATCCTTCTCATTGACGATGGTTCTCCTGACCAAACTGCCGACATGGTCCGCCCATTTGTCAGCGATGGCACGATTCGCTACTTTCGCCAGGAGAACAGCGGGCAGGCACAAGCACGAAACCGGGGGCTACAGGAGGCCAGAGGGAAGTACATCGCCTATCTGGACGACGACGATCTCTGGCCCTCAGACAAACTTGAATGGCAGGTGGCAGCTCTGGAAGCCAACTCCTGGTGTGCCGTTGGGGGCACGGTCGAGGTGCTGGGAGAGCCGTCACAAGACTCCGACGTTCCCTGCTCCGCCCCCTTTGCTCATCACTCCAGCGTCCGTTTACAGTGGCAATCCCTTCCGATCTCCCGGTCAGGTGCTGGCCCGCACCGGGGCCCTCCGATCAGCGGGAGGGTTTGATGCGTCCATTTGGGGTTGCGACGACATGGATCTGTGGATCCGTCTCGCAGCAGTCGGGACCTTGGTACGGGTCTCGCGGCGAGCGCTCCTCTATCGTCGCCATCCCCAAGGCGCATCCCGCAACACCCGGCGCATGTTGGAGAATGCCCTGAGAGTCCTTTCCAAAAACGCCTCCATTCTCGCTGAGAAAGACAGAGCCAGCACGCTTCAGAAGGGTTACCGCTGGCTCTATCGCGACTATGGTTTCCACCTGCTGTACAAAGCCGTGAAGTCAAGACCTCGCATGCCATCCGATGCTCTCCTCTTCGCCCGGGCATTTGTGGGGCCACTGATCCGGGATCGGCATCTGGTATGGATGGTCATGCAGGACACCGTCATCCGTCCTGCGAAAAAACTGCTCTTCCACAACCGTTCGTCGAGTTGATTTCCATCGTCATCTGCACGCACAATCCTCGAGCCAGCTACTTGGCCCGCACGATTGATGCCCTCCGGCAGCAGACGCTGCCAACGGAGCAGTGGGAGCTGTTGGTGGTGGACAACGCCTCTACCCCTCCTGTGGAGCCCGGCTTGAACCTGGGGTGGCATCCCTCCGCGCGTTTGATCAGGGAGGAGTCGCTCGGCCTCACCCATGCCCAGCTGCGCGGCATCAAGGAAACCAACGGTGACCTGTTGCTGTTTGTCGATGACGATAATGTCCTCGATCCGAACTATCTAGAAACCCTCACTCAACTTGCTGCGGCCCGGCCGTACCTCGCCGCATTTGGAGGCAACATCTCTGGCGAATTCGAATGCTCACCTCCGCCATGGTACAACGGACTGCTGGGATGGCTGGCCATCATCAAGACGGATCGCGACATCTGGGGCAACAGTTACAAGCTCGAACAACTTCCAGTCGGCGCCGGCTTGTGCGTCCGCCGTGAGGTCGCAAACAGGTACGCCGGCGATGTGGCGAATGACCCTGGTCGCCTCACGCTTGATCGCCGGGGTGAGATTCTATCCTCAGGCGGTGACACAGATCTGGTCCTCACCGCCATCGACCTTGGTTACGGCGTCGGCGTGTTCAAAGCCCTTCACCTTACGCATCTCATCCCCTCGACAAGGCTCACGCAATCCTATCTGCTACGCCTTGCCGAAGCGATGGCATTTTCCCAGGTGATTCGAGCCCGGATGGGCCGCGGGCCATCCAAGCCAGCCGCCAACTGGAGACGAAAGGCCCTCGATTTCCTCAAACGGCCGTTCCTCTCCCGCTTCAACCGGCAACTTTTGAACGCCAGGATCCAAGGCGATTCCAGGGCGCGGCAAATTCCTCTCACTGCACCATCGTCAAAGAGCTGACGTCCTCTGCGTCGCCCGCCAATTCACACATGTCAGATGCCATCATCACGGTAGAGAATCTCGGAAAGAAGTATACTCTCCGGCACGCGGCTTCAGGGGCGCGCTACACAGCCCTGCGGGACGTCATCTCCGCCGGCCTCAAACGCTTTCTCAAAAGGTCGGGCGGCTCCTCCGCAGCTTCCCACCAGGACGAATTTTGGGCGCTTCAAGATGTCTCCTTCAACGTGAAACAAGGGGAGGTGCTCGGCATCATTGGCCGCAATGGAGCGGGGAAGTCCACCTTGCTCAAGATCCTCTCCCGCATCACGGAACCCACCAGAGGCCGCATCACCCTGCGCGGCCGGGTTGCCAGCCTTCTTGAAGTCGGCACCGGGTTTCACCCGGAGCTCACCGGTCGGGAGAACATCTTCCTCAACGGCGCCATCCTGGGCATGACCAGGGCAGAGATCACCAGGAAGTTCGATGAAATCGTCGCGTTTGCCGAGGTGGAGCGGTTTCTTGACACCCAGGTGAAGCACTACAGCAGCGGCATGTATGTCCGGCTCGCCTTTGCCGTCGCAGCCCACCTGGAACCGGAGATCCTGATTGTTGATGAAGTCCTGGCTGTAGGAGACGCGGATTTTCAGAGGAAATGCCTGGGCCAAATACACAAGGTGTCCAGACAGGGCCGCACAGTTCTGCTGGTCAGCCATCAGATGGACTTGATCACACGGCTGGCCACCTCCGCACTGCTTTTGCATCGTGGCAAAATAGAGCACCACGGCACCGTGTCGGAAATTGTGCACTCGTACCTTGGTTCTTCGGCCGGCAATGAGGCAAGGTTCAGCTATGCCAACCGCGCCTCCGTTGTGGCAGTGAAGTTGAACCAGGAGCGGCTTCTGAGCGGCTCGTTGGAGATTGCGGTGACTTTCGCCGCGCCAGGCCCGATCTCCAATCCAACTGTAGGAATCGTTGTTTCCACGCTCGGAGGCATGCCCGTCTTCGGGTCGAACACCCTGATGCACCCCTCCGCCAGTCAGATGTACTCGATCTCTTCGGGCCAGGCGATATTCTTGCTCGACGGCATTCCCCTGCTCTCGGGAGAGTACAACATTGCCGTCTGGTTGAGCAATGGCATGACCAACCTTGATCATCTGCCGGAGGCGCTTTCCTTCCGGTATCAAGATCCCGCCCCCACTCCTTACTATGCGGATCCCCAAGTTCAGGGCCCCTGCAAGGTAACCCCCACTTGGCGGTTTGACACGGCCGATTCGGGTGTGCTTGAGCATCCGCACCAAAAGAATTGAAAATCAGCGCTGAACAACTTCCCGCCCATCTGGCGGCCGATGATTACCTTCGTCAGCGGCTGGCACCTTCGCCAGGTGACCCTCTGTACCTCCATCTGGCTGACCTGCTGGAGGCCTTGAAAACCGTTGCCGCAGACGCTCCCATCAGAGTTCTAGACTTTGGTGCCGGAGGATCTCCCTATCGTTCCCTTTTCCCCAACGCCGACTACAAGAGAGCCGACCTGCCGGGAGATGCCACCCTGGATTTTCATATCGACTCCAACGGAACGGTTGATGCCCCCAGCGCATCGTTCGACCTTGTTCTTTCCACCCAGGTTCTGGAACACGTCCGCTACCCGCCCGTATATTTTTCTGAGTGTCAGCGTTTGCTGCGGCCAGGCGGCATGCTGGTATTGAGCACCCACGGCATGTTCGAAGACCATGGCTGCCCTTACGATTTTCGCCGGTGGACCTCCGATGGCTTGAAGCACGATCTCAGCGATTCAGGATTTGAATCCGTCCAGGTGTCCAAACTCACCTCAGGTGGCAGAGCCGTCATCTTCCTGGGGGTGTCCTGGTTTCACCTGCTTCACCAGACAACGCACAAAGGCTGGCACCGGTTGCTGCGTGTCGTCACGACCCTGGTACACAAAGCCCGGCCCATGCTCAACCGTCTTGCTGACCGCCTGTATCCCCTGCACTCAGTGGCGGACGCCACGCAGTCCCCATCCACAGTCTATGTCGCGGTCTTCGCCACTGGATTGAAACCAGCAGGCGAAATTTCCTCCGCGCCCCCCCACTCCAACCCTTAGGAGTCTGTTTTGATCCAGACAGGTTCTTGAGCCCAGCACACCGGGCTGCATCAGTTTCAGCAGCCCCACGCAAATGCGCATTGTGTTCATATCCAGCATGGCTGGCTACCCTTGGGGGGGGAGCGAGGAGTTGTGGAGTCAGGCCGCGCTGCATCTCAAGCGGAAAGGTCACGATGTCGTTGCCTCGGTGGCCACCTGGCACCCGGTACCCGCCCCAGTGGTCGCGCTTGAACAGCAAGGAGTCCAGATCAAAGCCCGTCCGGAAATGGCCAGCAATCTCCTGGCAAAGATCGCCGCAAGACTCCGCAGACAGCACTATTGCCGGCAGCTTCTCAACGGCAAGCCGGATCTGATCGTTGTGTCACAAGGAAACAACTCGGACGGCCTTGAATGGATGGAGCTGTGCATGCAGCAGGCGGCCCCCTTCGTCTCCATTGTTCAGGCAAATTCCGAATCGTTCTGGCCGGATGATCAATTGGCAGCACGGCTGGCGAAAGCCTACGCCAGCGCCAGCCGCGTGGTATGCGTTTCCCAGCAGAACCTCGACCTCCTGGAAAATCAGATTGGGTGCGACCTTCCCAACGGACTTGTGATCCAGAACCCGTGCAAACTTGCGGACCTGGACACCCTCCCGTGGCCGCCGGACAATGATGGCCTCCATTTCGCATGCGTCGGGAGACTCGACCCTGCAGCCAAAGGTCAGGACATCTTGCTGACGATTCTCGCCAGCCCACCATGGCGCAGTCGTACGGTTCATCTCAACTTCTATGGTTCCGGTCGCAGTGGAAACAGTCTCAAGTCCATGGCAAAACGCCTGGGATTGTCCAACGTCACCTTTCAGGGCCACTCGGAGAACGTGGCTCAGATCTGGCGGGACCATCACTTGGCGCTCATGCCCTCCCGTCTGGAAGGCACTCCGCTGGCATTGATCGAAGCCATGTGGTGCGGCAGGCCTGCCGTCGTTACTGATGTCGGGGGCAGTTCAAGTTTGTGTATCGAAGGCGAAACTGGCTTCCTTGCGACGGCCCCCGTTCCGGAGCTTTTTGCCGCGGCCATGGAGCGCGCCTGGAGCTCCCAGGCATTGTTGCAGGCAATGGGAAATGCTGCGCGGCGGCGAGTGGAACACCTCCGCCCACAAGATTCCGCCATCAATCTTTCTGATCTTCTGGAAGTTTGCATCTCTCAGACTCAATCCTTTTCCAAGCCACTTCCCGCGTGAGTTTGCGTCTGTCTGTCATCATCTGCACCCACAATCCCAGGACGGACTATCTTCGTCAGACGGTGGATTCGCTCCGTCGCCAGACACTGCCCACCAGCCAATGGGAACTGATCTTGATCGACAACGCGTCAACATCAAACCCGCCCCCTTCCGACATGGTGGAATGGCATCCGTGCGGCAGGCTGGTTGTCGAGCAGGAATTGGGTCTCACCCCCGCAAGACTACGCGGCATTTCCGAGGCCACCGGATCACTGTTGGTGTTCGTGGACGATGACAACGTATTGCATCCTGGCTACCTGACCTCCGCACTGGAGATCGCCCTGGCCAGGCCTTACATCGGAGCATTCGGGGGGAACGTCACGGGTAAATTTGAAATCCCCCCCGCACGTCATCTGGTGCCCTTCCTCAACTGGCTGGCGCTCCTGCGCGTTGAAACGGATCATTGGGGAAACGCACGGAATATGGACCCCCTGCCCGTGGGAGCCGGGCTCTGCGTCAGGCGCGAAGTAGCCCTTCAGTATTCAAATGAACTGAACTCCCAACTGCACCGTAGAAAACTGGATCGCAGGGGCGCAGCTCTCGTCTCCGGCGGGGACAATGACCTCATCCTCACCGCCATGGAGATGGGCCTGGGTGCCGGCATCTTCATCAGCCTTGAGCTGACCCACCTTATCCCTCGCGAACGTCTGACCGATGCCTATTTTGTCCGCATGGCAGAAGGCATGTCCTACTCGCAAACCCTGCGCGCACGTATGGGAAGAAGCAGAAGCCTTCCTCCAGCTTCGTGGAGAAGGAAGCTGCTCGATCTTGTTAAGTTCCCGTTTTTTGGCAGTTTTCAACGGAAACTGGTTCTCGCCTCACGCCGCGGCGAAAGGCTTGCCCGGCAGTGCGACCTTGCTCATCCCCAGTCGTTCAGCAATCCATCGTCCCGACTCTCTCCAACAGAGTTCAAGCAGTCCGACTTGTAACCCCGGCCATACTTAACTTCCAAATCTCCGGCCTATGTCACGACTCCTAACGACCGCCTTCAAGTTGTTGGACCGGATTCGCAACCGGACCGGCGATCCCCTCCTGCTGCGCAGACTCAGGGACAGCTTGACAGGTCTTCTGACACTCTCGCCAAAGACCAAGGCAAACCTGGAGGCCGAACTTGGCAGATGCAAAACCATTGGAGACCTCTACGATTTCAGCAGTTCAAGAAAGGTATTCGCCCCCCACCAGATCAAGTCAGAGATTGTTTCATTTTTGGAGTTCGCTCGCACTCACCAGCCCAAGGTAGTGCTGGAGATCGGCACCGCAGATGGCGGCACTCACTTTTTGCTTGGCCACAGTCTCCCCACCGTCACCTCCACCATCGCCGTAGACCTTTTTGTCTGGAATGCATCCATCCTCAAAGGCCTCAAACGAGACCAGACAGAGCAGAGGTTCATCCATGCCTCGTCATACGATCCCGCCACCATTCAAGAAGTCACCAACACCCTGGCTGGCAGACCCATTGATCTTCTCTTCATTGACGGTGACCATACCTATGAAGGCGCCAAGAAGGACTACCTGGGCTATCGGCATCTCGTCCGTGAGGGCGGGATCATAGCCTTCCACGACATCATGCCGGATTACAAAACCCGCTATGGAAGAGATACAGGACGGTGGGCAGGCGACGTTCCCATTTTGTGGAATGAGCTCAAACACAACTTCGAACATCACGAGTTTGTTGACTCTCCAGACCAGGACGGACTGGGCATCGGAGTCTTGATCCACCGTAGCGAGATCGCTCAACTGCCCTGACGGGCCTACACGCCGCCGTATCAAGATCCTGGTAGCAAACAATTATTCGTTCGCCCGTGTCGAACGCGAAGTGGCCAACGGCGACAAGCCGGCGCACCATCTCTACGCTGTAGAAAAGCTGCGCGACGCAGGCTTCGACGTTCACCTTCTTGCCCTTGCCGAATCCCATCCCAATCCATGGTGGTGGCCTGAGTTTCTTGGCAGTTTTGACCAACAGAGAGAAGCTTGGAAACTTCGTCACCAGGCGGATGCGATCTATGCCCCATGCCAGACGCAGATCCAGCTCCTAAGTGCGTTGCGGGCATGGGGGCTTTTCCAGGTACCCTTGTTCATGATTGCTCATCATCCAATGACCGGAGGCCGGCTGGCTGGCTTGCGTCACTGGTGGGCCGCCATGCAGTTGCGCGGGCTCGATGCATGCCATGCGCTGAGTCATGCCCTGGCTGGTGACATCAATGCCCTGACCTCACGAGAAAGCAGGTCACAAGCCCTGGTCTGGGGACCGACTCTTTCCTATTACCCACCACCAGACGGATCGCCAGGTGATCGAGCCGTCGCAGCGGGACGCACCGGCCGCGACTTCATCACCTTTGGTCGTGCGGCAACTCTCGCGGGAGTGGGGGCAGACATCATCTGCCTTTCTTCAGATCCCGCGGCGTCGTTCGACAAATTTGGGAGCACCGTTCAAGTGACCGATTCCGCCCGTGAGGACACTCTCAACTACCGCTCTCTCATCCCCAGACTTCAGTCCGCGAGAGTGCATGCTATCCCGCTTCACCCCGGTCACTCTCTCGCGGGGCTGACCAGCCTCACCGATGCCGTAGCGCTGGGCAAACCCGTGATCATGACCCGGCATCGGCTCATTGACATTGACGTTGAATCGGAGGGCATCGGACGTTTTGTTGACCCTGGTGATGTGGAAGGCTGGCGGGAAGCACTCCTGTGGTTCGATCAAAATCCGGCTCAGGCAGTTGCAATGGGCAAACGATCAAGGGCACTCGCAGAGCGCCTTTGGAATGATCGGACTTTTGCCTCCGCGATTGCAAACATCCTTGGAGAATTGCCCCGCCCAGTTCGGGAAACCGATCACAGCCTCCCCAATCAGGTCAAGTGACGCCTTTTGCGGCAATGGTAAGAGGCCGCAGCTTTTCAATGCTCCACTCCGGGAATGAAGGTCCACCTCTTAAGTGCTTACAACGAACCCACTCCGAACTACGGACCCGAATGGCTGAAACACCACACCAGCAGCCCTTCTCCGCACACCCTCGTGGAGGCCCCAAAAGACGCTGACCTCATTCTTTTTGTCGAGACTTTTGCCAGCCTCGACCCATTCTTCCTCGACGTCATCCTGCATCCCGTCTACCGCGCATTCCGTTCGAAGTGTGTCTTGTACCACATCAGCGACATTCCCTTCACCCTTTGCAGGACCGTGTCCCCTTCAGTGGTGGTATCACAACCCGGTCTCCAGCACCGGCGCAGCTTTCACTACATGGCACGCCGCAGGGACAACTACGAGCTGCCTTCATCAACGGAATCACGCGATCATCTCCCGCATCTGTTCTCATTTGTCGGAGCTGTCGAAACCCATCCTGTCCGCAAGGAGATTCTCCGACTCAAACATCCTGCCGCCCTCCTAAAAGACACGTCCGAACAAAGATCAGACCTGATGTCTCCCGCCGATCGCGCGGTGTTCCAGCGTGACTTCGTGGAATCGGTCCTCTCCTCTCATTTCGTGTTGTGCCCGCGGGGATACGGCCCGTCCTCGATGAGATTGTTCGAGGTCATGCAGCTGGGAAGGGTACCAGTCATCATCAGTGATGACTGGGTGCCGGTTCCAGGTGTCGCCTGGGACACCTTTGCGGTGTTTGTTCGTGAAGATTCGGTTTCATCCATTCCAGATCTGCTCGAATCCCTCGTGCCAAACGCAAAGTTCATGGGAGAAAATGCAAGAGAAGCCTGGGAAGTTCACTTTGCACCCGCACACGCCTTCCATCAGCTTGTTTCTACCGCAGCCTCTCTCTTGCATTCCCCCTACGGAATCAGGGAGACCATTCTGGATGCGCTCCCCCTGGTTCACCCCAGGTTCTGGCGCAAACTAACTGGTTACTTCCGACGCCGCATTCAAAGAAGCAACCGCTGACCCCAAACCAATCACCGATACAGATTGGATTCCAAATGAACAGTCCTTTCCACGACCAAATCAGCAGGCGTCCGCGCATTTTCAATGTGCTGCACAAACTTCGTTTGATTGCTCCGCAAACTCAAACTCACCCGGCAGAACGAGCTGTGCTCAAAAGGTACATAAAGGAGTGCGTCGCAGCTGTTGAAGTCGGAACCTACATGGGCGTAACTGCCGCCGAGCTTGCGTCTGAACTGCCGCAAGGAGGCATGCTGTACTGCGTCGACCCCTATCTCAATGACGACCCGTACCAGCGGGTTGCCCAACGGCACTTCGCTAGACAGAAAGTAACATCGAGGATTCAGATACTCGCAGCCACCAGCACGCAGGCAGCCTCAGTCCTGCCTGCTGAGGTTGACTTCTTCTTTGTCGATGGAGACCATAGTCGAAAAGGACTGGAGGCAGACTGGAGGGTGGTCCTGCAGTTGCTCAAAAAAAATGGAGTCGCCGCCTTTCACGACACTTCGCCAGTGCACGAGAAAGATCGCAACTCCATCGAGGCTATTGCGTTTTTTGACGAAGTCATCAAGCCAGACCGGAGATTCAAGTTGGTTGAAACCTGCATGAGCACGAACATCTTGGTGCGCCTCGCGTAGATCCTCACAGCACCAGATTGAGATGCGCATCCTAACTGTCTCAAACTGCAGGCTCACCCTCCACGAAGGTTCAGGCCAGGTGGTGCTGAGCTTCTCTCAAGGGTTGAGAGATGCAGGGCACACCGTCGACACCTTTGGACCCGACTCGTACGCTTTCGCGGGTTGGATGGAACCTCGAGCCCGCTCGCCGCGCCAGGTGGTCGGCATGCTCAAGTTTATCTCACGAAAGCTGAAAAGTGAGAAGTATGACATCATTGAAATCTACGGAGGCGAAGGATGGGCGACCTTCCTCTGGATCAAGCGATTCATAGTGGGAAGACCGATGCTCGTGTTTCATTCCAATGGGGTAGAGCCCCATGTGGAATCGGTCTTTAGAAGCATCGACATGACAGGACACCCATGGTGGCACATCGACCAGACGGCCATGATGCGCCGAGGGTTTGGCGCCGCCGACTATCTGGTTACAGTCGGAAACTATGACCGTGACTTTGTCATCAGGGAAAAATTGCTGCCACCGGCAAGAGTGCTGACCATTCACCCCGGCCTGAACCCTGTATTTCTCAAGCAACCCATCATCGAAAAGAATGAGCAAGTCATTGGGTTTTGTGGAACTTGGATGCCACGAAAAGGTTCCTCAGTGATTGCGTCCGCCCTGCCACACGTTCTCCGCGCCCACGTCTCTGCCAAACTGCTCCTGGTGGGGGTAGGCAAGCAGTTCCGCAAGGAGGAATGGTTTCCGGCTGACGTGTGCAACCAGATCGAAGTGGTGCCCTTTGTATATGACAAACCCCAGTTGCTTGACTGCTACAAACGCATGCAGGTCTCACTCATGCCCTCCCACTACGAAAGTTTCGGGTTGGTGGCGGTCGAGGCCATGGCTGCAGGAGTTGCGCTGATAGCCAATAAAACTGGAATCGTCGCTGAACTTACCCATGGTAAGGAAGCGTGGATCCTGGAAGACAATTCCGCCGACAATCTCACTGCGGCGCTGCTTCATCTGCTCGCCAATGACGACCTGCGCAGGCACATTACGTATCAAGGCTGGAAGTTTGCCCAGCACCTGACATGGGAAAATGCGTCTACCCAGCTGGAAAGCCATTACTCAACCTGGCTCCGGAGCTTCAATGGCAACTTCTAAAAACACACATCCCAGTCCGGGAAGCAGGGAGAAAATTTCGCGCGGTTCCATGAAGGGCTTCGACACCGCCTATTTTCTTACCCACCCCATCCAGTATCAAACGCCTCTTCTCCAGGCTCTTGAAGACGCAGGCCTGGGTGTGAATGTGTTGTACGCATCAGACAAGGCCACGTGGAACGAATCCAACTGGCGGACCCAAGTTCCAGTAAACTGGGACATCCCCCTGTTGGATGGCTATTCTTACCAAAGCCTCAACGACGGCCCACTCCAGGGCGGGTTCTGGACACAGTTGCGGCACTACCGGTCGCAGATCCGTGCTTGGTTGAAGGTCAATCCGACACTGATTGCCTGGGTCCACGGTTGGGGAAATCCGTATGCCCTCGCCGCTTTGCTGGAGTCTCGGCGGGCCGGTGCCCGTATCGTCTTGCGAGGCGAGTCACATCTGGACTGTCTGCGAGGTCCCTGGTGGCGCAAAGCAGTGCACAGAATGCTGCTGGGCACCCTCTTCAAACACATCGACCACTTCCTGGCGATTGGCTCCGCGAACCTCGCCTTCTACAAGGCGTACGGAGTCGGATCGGAACGAATCTCCTTCATGCCGTATGTAGTGGACAACGACTTCTTCCGTCGCCCTGCCCTCTCGCCTCCTCACGGCAATCCATTTTTGGCCGAACCGGGCCGGCCCATCGTGCTTTACACAGGGAAACTTGCCCACCACAAGGCGGTGGATGTTCTCATCGAGGGAATCCACCGCGCATCCCAGACCATGCCAGCAGGAGTCCGCCCCCGCCTGGTACTGGTGGGAGAAGGCGAACAGAGGCCTGCCCTGGAAGCTCTGGCCGAGCGCCTCCTTCCGGGGGATGTCTGGTTCGCGGGCTTCCGCAACCAGACGGAAATGCCTGCTTTCTATGCCCTCGCAGACATTTTTGTTCTTCCCTCGAGCTTTGAGCCCTGGGGCCTCGTGGTCAATGAAGCGATGAACTCCAGCAAACCCATCGTTGTCAGTGACATGGTCGGAGCACGCCATGATCTCGTGAAACCCGGAGTAAACGGCGTCGTGTTCAAATCGGGGAACGCCTCGGCACTCGCAGAGGCATTGGACCCACTCCTGGCGAATGTAGATCTGCGGGACCGATTCGGGAGAGCAAGCCTCGAGATCATCAACCAGTGGGGCATCCCGCAAGCGGTAGACGGTTGGCGCCAGGTTGCCGTCGCCCCCCGCCCACTTCACACGGCAGCAGCACGAGTCGTTGACAATGCACCGCCCAAAAGATTGAACGAGGCCCAAGCAGGCGGCACCATTTCTGTCAGCTACGCCTATGTGCACAATGCCTATCAGCAGGCTGAAGCGGCCTCCGACGCTGGTCGCCTCGAAAAATTCTACTGCTCCTGTCTTGATGCGGAGGGGCACTGGGGCAGTTGGATTGGCCGGCTGGCAGGGCGGGCGACGATGGCCAGTAGAAGCGGCGTGCATTTGCAAGCTGAATCCGTCGTCGAAAACCCCTGGCCCTTGCTTCGTTCGCGGCTGAGCGAAAGAATGTCCGGAGCACCGCATCACGACTGGATCGCAGTTAGCGCTGAGTTTGACCGCTGGGTAGCCCCCAGGCTGGAGCAAGATCCGTGCGATCTCCTGCTCTGCTATGAAACAGGAGCACGCGAATCATTTACTAGAGCCCGGGAACTGGGCAAACGTTGCCTTCTCGATTGCCCGCAGTTCCACCCTGACTTCCTCTGGGACCTCTTGGCTGAGGCTGCCGAGCATTGCAGCCTTCCTCCCCCCCCACCCATTGACACGCCAGAGACAGCTCGCCGGAAGGCGGATGAATTCTCTCTCGCCCACCATTTCCTCGTCTATTCACCACTGCATGCCACCAGCTTCCTGCGCGCAGGATTCAAGCAGGAGCAAATTCACATCGCCCCGTTGTGGATTGATCCAGAGCTTTGGTATCCAGAATCGCGCTCCTTTCACCGTGCCTCCCACCCGCTGAAGCTCCTTTTCGTCGGGGGTGCCAGCCTCCGCAAAGGCATCCCCTTCCTGCTCAAGGCCATGAGAGCCTGCGGCAATCAAGTACATCTCACGCTGGCAGGCGAAATTGATTCAGCGATGCTGCCCCTCATCAAGGCGCATGAGTCGCAGTGCACCTTTGTTGGTCCACAGACCAAGCCGACCCTCCGGCGCATGTATGCCAGTCATGACTTGCTTGTGCTCCCTTCTATTGCCGATGCCTTCGGCTTCGTAGCGTTGGAAGCCATGGCCTGCGGCATCCCCGCACTCGTCAGCGACAAATGTGGCGTTCCAGTGCCGGACGAAAGCTGGCGTGTGCCCGCCCTTAGCTCACTGGCCATCCAGGCCCGGTTTGAGCACTACATCCGCAGTCCTGATGCCTTGATCGCGGATGGTGTGACGGCACAAGGATTTGCTTCTGGCTTCACTGCCAACGTCTTTCGCCGTCTTATGCAGCAGTGCTATGACAATGTGTTGCAATCCCCCTTCCAGCGCGACTGAAATGCCGCCCCCTCTGATGCCGAAGGTCTTGCTCATCACCCCCTTCCATCCTGACATCGGGGGAGGCTCCGCTCATCTGCGGAAGCTGCTCCCTCACTTCAAGGCGCTGGAAGTAGAATGGTTGTACTTTGGCTCGCCACCTTCGACTTTCCCCAACGCCCACAGCCTCGGGCCCAATCTCATCGGTGGGCCACTGCTACAAGACCTCCCCCGGTCCTTGGCTCTTTGGTCGGGCTTGCCCAGCTCGCACCTCCAGCACCATCTGCAAAGCATCCTGGACCGGAAGGCGGATGGTTGCTGGATCGTGGCCATGAATGAGTGCATTCCGCTGGGCAATTTGCTTCGCGCCAAATCCTCACTGCCCCTGCATGTGAGTGTTCAGGATGACCAGGCTGATGGAATTGCGGGCCGCTCAAAAAGGTACTGGTGGCTCGCGCCCCTGATGAGGAGGGCGTGGTTGAAGCTGTTGCGCAGTGCTTCAACCATCGACGTCATCAGCGAACCAATGGCTCGCTACTACCGCACCCGTTATAGTTTGACGTCCACGGTCGTGCATCCCTACCTGCTTGACCGATACCAGCAACCAATCCAAGACGATAACCCGACCTCCCTCCGGGTGGGTCATATTGGGAACCTCTACTCCCAGCGCGAATTCCTGGCCTTCCTCCATGCCTTTGGCACAACCGCCCGGAAACTAGGTAAAATCCCTGAACTTGTCCTGGTAGGAGGTGGTTCATTGGACAGGGCTCGATTGCAGGTCGCACTGGGGACAACCGGCATCATCTACGATTTCCCCAATCTGGACGAAGCGGCGGCCATTGCTCACCTTTCGACCTGCCAGATGTTGTATGCGATGTACCCCTTCGCCCCAAATGCGAGGGTCTTCAGACAGACAAGCCTTCCCACCAAGCTGTCCACTTACCTGCAATGTCATCGTCCCGTCTTTGCGCACACGCCTCTGGACAGCAGCCTGGCCACCCTGGTGCAGGATCACCACCTGGGCGTGACTTGCGACGACCTGGAGGAAGATGCCATGGCGCCGAAAATTGACGCTCTCTTGTCATCCCCCCCGCCTCCTCTTCACTTTGAGGTCATCAAATCGTCACTCTACGGCCCTGACAATGTCTCCAAGCTGGAAGCAGCCATTCTGGGCACAATCGGCAAAGCGGAGGGTCAGCCGGATCGATGAAAATCCTCCAGATCATCCCCAGAGTGCCGCCCCCCATCTGCGGCGTCGCTGACTACTCGCTCAACCTCGCACGAGCGCTGAGGTCTCAGCATGGGATTGAAACCACTTTTGTTTCCGGCGCCCCCCCTGCACCCGGTGTCGAAAAGTGGGGCGCGTTCGGTCTCGTCGGTGCGACGAGGCATCACCCAAGGGAGTTCGCATCCCAGTTGATGGAGCGACCTGGATCGGAGGGATTGATTCTCCACTACTCCGCCTACGGCTTCGCCAAGCGGGGAACGCCACTCTGGCTCGCCCTCGCACTGCTCAAGCTCAAGAAAGTTCGCCCTGCCATGCCAATCGTGGTCATGTTTCACGAACTGGGCAGCAGAGGCACCACCTGGCGCTCAAGCTCTTTTTGGAACTGGCCCATTCAACAGTGGATCATCAGCCGCCTGTACAGGACCGCGAGCGCCGTGGTCACCAATCGCGCAGCATACGCTGCCGAGCTTCTCCGCAAAAATCCGGGCCATCTGCAAAAGACAACCGTCCTGCCTGTTTCATCGGGTTTTGGAGAACCAGCTTTTACTCGTGAACTCTCGCAGAGAGACAACGCCATAGCATTCTTTGGCTGGCCCATGCCGCCGGCCAAATGGGCGACACTGCGACCACGACTGCTCCGCGCCATCGAACTGAGCAAAGCTTCGAAACTGGTCGTCTTTCGCCATCCACTTCCCGCAGACTTCGACCCAGGCATCCCGACAGTCACTCATGGCATTCTGCCTCCGGAAAAAGTTTCGGCCGCGCTGGCGGATTGTAGATTTGCCTTTTCGGACTACGATCCGGCTTACCTCGGAAAATCCAGCTTGTTTGCTGCGTATTGCGCCCATGGTCTGGCAACCTTCATCCATGAAGGATCAGGCACCCTGGAGGACGGAATTGTGGTGGGGCAACATGTGCAAGGTCTGTTCGAATCCACCTATCCTTCTGAATCCGTGGCCAGCAACGCCCATACGTGGTACAACATGCACAACATCAGCCGGATGGGTGAACACTTCGCAAACTTGATCAAGACGAAAGCCCCGGAAGCCGTATTCAAAAACAGAAATTAAGACGAGCCAGAAGCTCCACGCACATCTTCATGGGTCCGCTTACCAAAGAACACATCCTCATTTTTGGGGCCGCCGGCGCAGCAGCCATCTTCCTATGGTCATTCGTCAACTGGCGATTGAGCATCAAAGTGGCCGTCATAGCAGCCCTCTTGGAAGGCGCAATTCGCAAATGGGGCCTGCCCCAGGCACAGGAGATTGTCTACTTCCTGAAAGACATCTTTCTCGCAGGAGCTTATGCCCGTTTCTTTCTTTTCCCTGAACCCGAGATAAGGCGGGTCAAAGTGAACGGTCCTACCCTGCTAGTCACCCTGGTGGGAGCCATCGTTTTTCTCAGCGCTCTCAATCCGAACATAGGATCCATACCTGCGGCAATTCTGGGACTCAAAATTTACCTCTTCTACATCCCCATGGCATTTATGATGCCCTTCCTTTTCAAGGACGAAAAGGATGTTGTTCGTCAACTCTCCTGGTTTGCCTTGCTTGCGCTCCCTATTTGCCTTCTGGGAACCCTTCAATTTTTCTCCTCACGCTTTTCACTGTTGAACGTCTATGCACACGAGGCGGGAAATCTTGAGAACACAGTGTACGGTGTCCAAGCCCAAAATGTGGCATCATTCGGCCTCGCCGACCACGCGCGCATTACTGGCACCTTTTCCTTCATCTCAGGAATGGTTGCCTACCTGGTTACGGTCACTGGCATCACACTCTCCATTCTTACCTCTCCGGCCGTCCGTTTCCGGGTTATCTTGCTTGCAGGAGTGCTGCCTCTCACGGTGGCTAACTCCTTGATGAGCGGCTCCCGTGCTGCCGTTCTCGGACAGGGTATCGTTATTCTGGTGATGTTTTGTGCTAGCTTTTTCATCAAGTCATCAGGCAAATCCAAGGGATCGATTGCTGTCACCATCGCTCTTGGTATCGCGCTGATTGCGGTGCGATTCCTGTTCCAGGATGCAACCGCTGCCTACCAGCAGCGAACTGGGTCAGCAGAAGCCAACCAGGAGATGTTTGATAGAATATTTCAAACGGCCACTGCCCTGGAGAGCGGGTTTGAAGCCGGGGGATGGACGGGCTTGGGCATTGGCGTCACTCACCCGGCAACCTATGCGGTAAGGAGTTTTTTTGGGCACTCCCCCCCACATACCCCGCCCCCTCCCATGGAGTCGGAGCCCACGCAAATTCTCATCGAACTTGGAGTGGTTGGGTTCCTCGCATGGTATGCACTTCGCCTAGGGTTGATCTACCTCACCTTCCAGAACATTGGCCGCTCTCCATCCCCATTTTTCAAGAACCTGAATGTCTTCCTCCTGACATTCCAGATTGTGCACCTTCAGTTGCAGTTCATGTTGAATCACACGGCCCAATTCTTGTTTTGGGCGATGTACGGCATCACCTTGATCCCCTTCTGCACGACGTTCGCAGCGCATCGCTCTCGGCGTCCGGCTGATCAGCGCAGCACACCCGCGCCCCTCCCTCATCCTCAGAGGGCCTTGCCTGGTACCAGCAAGTAGGATTCTATGGATGAAGCGAGAATCGCCATTTCCGCCATCGTTCCTGCTTGTCAAAGAGTAAGGGAACTGCGGGAAACTTTGCATCGGATTCAAAGCTGCAGACCTGCCCCTGCAGAGATCCTCGTTCATGCTGATGGATCAGATTCGAGCGTTCTGGATATGGTGCGGTTAGAATTCCCAACTGTTCGTCTAGTCTCGAGTGACTGCCTTCTGGGCCCAGGGGGAAGCCGTGATCGTCTTGTTCGAGAGGCTTTTCACAATTGGATTGCAAACTTCGATGACGATTCGTATCCGTTGGATGCAGACTACTTCGAGGCTGTTCGGCAAGCGGTGGAGGCTTCGCCAGATTGCGCAGTTTTCAGCGCAATTACCTTGCACGACCAAGACGTCGATCCGTCATCAACCCGTACAGTCAAACGCTCAGAAATCCCGGTCTTCTCCGGGTGCGGTTGCATCTACAACAAAACTTGGTACGAACGCACCCGGGGTTACGTCCCAGTGCCGGTCGCGTACGGCATGGAAGAAGTGGACCTTAGCCTCCAGTTGCACGCTCTTGGTGCTGTGATCCTCGAAACGCCACAGCTACGGGTGTACCACAAAGATCCCTATGCCACTCCCCCCTCCCACAATGTCCTCGCGTACTCCATCGCCAACATCGCCTTGTTGGGGTATCTGCGCTATCCTGTGATTTTATGGCCCTTGGTACCGTTGCAACTGCTGTCTCGTATCGTTTGGGCAGTCCGCCGCGGATGGACCGCCGGTCTGCGGCAAGCGTTTTGTATCATTCCACGCCATCTTCGTAGATACACTAGCTATCGGATGCCGCTGCCAGCACTCAGCGTTCTGAGCTGGCTGGCAAAACGTCATTCCCCATCGACTTCCACGTGAGCCGACATCTTGATCATGGACCGAAGCTCACCGATGCTCACATCGTGCTGGCAGGCCCCTACTTGCCAGACCGACAGCACAGCATGGAGCGCTACGCCCAGTTGCTCAAGGATGGACTGACTCAAGAAGGTGTCCAGGCGAGCCTCCACAAGCCGGAGGTAACCTTCGGTCGCTTTTCAAGAATCTTGGGCCGCCTCCGGAAGCACTTGACCTACCTTGACAAGTTCATGCTCTTCCCAGCGCGACTTGCCAGGACGGTCCACGAGCTTCAATCCTCTGGACCGGTTCTCCTTCATATTCTGGACCAAGGGAACGCCTTATACCTGCGTGGCCGGCCAACGGCCCCAGTCCTGATCACCTGTCATGATTTGATTGCAGCAAAGGCAGCACTTCTCACACCAACCGGTTCGAGGTCCAAGCAGCGAAGCTTGGGGCAGTGGTTCCACTCCCGAGTGGTGCAGACACTTCAACGTTCTCAAGCGGTCATCTGCGATTCCGACAAGACATTGAGTGACTGTCAACGCCTGTTTGATGGCAGCAACCCCATGCCACAGCTTCGCAGGGTTCACGTACCACTCGACCCATTTTTTTGTGAGTCAGTCAGCACCGACGCTTCCATATCGCCCTTCCTGCTCCACGTGGGTAATAGTGCCTGGTACAAAAACAGGACAGGTCTGTTGAGGCTGTATGGGGAGCTCTGCACTCTCGACGCCAGGGTGCCTCCCCTCCATCTCTATGGAGAACCGCTTCAGGACCACGAACTGGCAGTGCTCACTGAGCTTCAACTCCACTCTCGTGTAACCTGCCATCCCCGTCCCTCCAACGAGGCCATCCGACTGGCTTACAATCAGGCGACAGCCCTCATCTTTCCCTCTCTGGAGGAGGGCTTTGGCTGGCCGCCTCTTGAAGCCATGGCTTGCGGCTGTCCTGTTTTTACATCTAACCGGGCACCGCTCACTGAAATTGGGGGCCCGGCCGCAGAGTACATTGATCCGGAGAATCCCGCCGATGCTGCGGCCACGATCGCCAAATGCCTTGCCCTCGGCCCCGCATGGCGGGAAGAGAAAGTCAGGGCGGGAAAAATCCGTGCAGCCCAGTTTACCTCCGCAGGCTTCATGCGGGAGATGAGCCAGTCCTACCTGTCAGTACTGGACCAAACTGCAGCACACAAGCCTTGAAATGATGAACCTGTATCACCTGCCAGCAGTCAGAAAAATTCGCCATTGGGCCAGGCGCATTGGCATGATTCAACTCTTGAACCGGATGCGCAAGCCCTCTTCGTATGAAGAGTCCTTTGCCGCCGCGTTGCGGCATTCGATCATCCCCGGAGACGTCATTTGGGACATCGGTGCAAATGTGGGTTTCTATTCCCGCCAATTCGCGGAATGGACGGGAGAGCTAGGCAAGGTGGTGGCGTTTGAACCTCTCCCAGCTGCTTTTTTGGAGCTTCAGAAGACCGCAGCGATGGGTGGTCCAGGAGCTCCCATCGAAACTCGAAATGAAGCACTTGCTGAACGCACGGGGCTAGCAATGTTTGACCTTGGTGACACCCTCTCTGGCGTTGCGATCACCACGACGGCCCATCTTGGCGACGACCACAGCTCGAAGCCTTCGGGACACCTGGTTGAGGTTTATGTAAACACAATTGATGAAGCCGTGGGCACAAATGCAGTCACTGCCCCCACCGTTACCAAAATTGATGTGGAAGGGTTCGAAGAGGAAGTTTTGCTTGGCGGCGCTGCCACTTTTTCAAGCCTCCGGAGTCGCCATGTCTTCATTGAAGTCCACTTTGCGCGCCTGGATGAACGCAACAGGGGGGACGCGCCCGGCCGTATTGTCCGCATGCTCAAATCCTGGGGCTATCAGGTCAGATGGGCAGATCCTTCCCACCTCCACGCCTCCCGTCTGGACGCCTGAGCCAACTTTTCAATTCCCCACTTCTGGATCTGAAGCCTGTCCTCCATCTCATCCCCTCCATCGCTCCCGCCCACGGAGGATCCACCACCGCGGTGCTGGGCATGGTGCGCGCCCTGCGCGACCAGGGCACGGACGCCCGGATTGTCTCCACGGATGACGACGTTGGACAGCGCATGAACGTGACCTTGGGTCGCTGGGTAGAACACGAAGGCCTCCCTGTCTGGTTTATCCCCCGGATCCCTGTCCGTCAGCACACCCTGGTTGGCTTCACCTATGCTCCCGAGTTTGGGCCGTGGTTACAGAGGCATCTGGGAGATTATTCGTTCCTTCACCTGCACACCGTCTTTTCCTACCCCTCCAGCGTGGCGGCGCGCCAGGCGTTCCGCCGCCAGTTGCCCTATGCGGTCAGCCTGCTGGGCCAGCTCTGCGACTGGTCACTGGGACAGCGCAGCCTCGTCAAGAGACTGCACCTGAGCCTGGTGGGCCGACGCAACTTGAACCACGCCGCATTTCTCCACTCCACCTCTCCCATGGAGACGCGTGATGCCCAGGCTCTGGGCATCTCCAGCCCCGTCCGGGAGATTCCCCTTGGAGTACCGCTGCCAAAACTCTATCCGGGTGCGCGGAAACAAATCGAGTCCGAGCTCGGTCTCCCTCCGGGACGCACGCTCGCCATCTTCCTTTCGAGGATTCATGAGAAGAAGGGGATAGAGATGCTGCTCCAGTCGATGGCACAGCTCCGGGGTCCCGAGCTCGACCTCATCGTCGCAGGAGACGGCCATCCGGCCTACGTCCAATCGCTTCAGGATCTGGCCCGAAGCCTGGGGGTTGAAGACCGGGTTCACTGGGTGGGGCATGTCGAAGGAGACCGCAAATGGAGCCTCCTGGCCGGATCGGACTTCTTTGTCCTGCCATCCTATTCTGAGAACTTCGGCATCGTGGTCATCGAAGCGCTCGCCTCCGGCCTGCCCGTGGTCATCTCGGATGCGGTGGGCCTTGCCGACAGCGTCCGCGCGGCAAATCTCGGCTTGGTGACGACTCCAGATCCAAAGGCGCTCACCGAAGCATTGAAAGCAGCCTGCCTGCAAACATCCGACCGGGAAAAAACCGCCCAGCGCGCACGACAATACGTCGCGGCCCATCACTCCTGGGAAACCGTGGCCTCGCAGCTCATGGAGGCTTACGAAGCCTCTCAGACACTCCCCTCCCGCTCATGAGAATTCTTTTGTTTGGTTCTTCCAGTTTCGCGGCCCAGGGTCTCCCCGTCTTTCTGGAGTCTAAAGGTCACGAGGTCTGGACCTTTGACCGGGCTCCGGTGTTTCAGCGAACCGGGCGGTCCCTGCGTGGCCCCTACGATCAACTGGATCTCGCCGTCGCGGAGATGGGTTCCTGTGACGCCGTCCTTGTCTACGCCCTGGTGAAGTTTCGAAACGTCAGGGAGAACGAGGAGCTGTGGCATCAGATTCTGGACGCAGCGCGCAAGCTGAACCCTTCGCGGCTCATTATGATCTCCTCGATCAGTGTTCTTTCCTCGAATCTTGGACTGGCTGATGAAAACGCCCCTTTGGAAGACCATCCGTGGAAGGGGGAGTATGCGCGCATCAAGATTGCGGCCGAGCGTGTCGTGCGTTCCACCTGGAAGGAATCACCTCTCTTTGTGCTGAGACCCGGCTTCATTTTGGGCGAGGGCATTCTGGACCCCATGGTGGGCATGGGTCGGGCCCTCCCGGGCGGGTGGATGTTGGGAATGGGCAGCCATCGCACCACCATCCCACTGATTGAACGCGATGCGGTGCATGCCTGCGTGGCCCGGCTGCTAGACATCCCGGCCGCGGCGGAGACGGCTGAGACCTACATGGCGGTCATGCCAGACCCGCCCTCACGCGGTGAATACCTGAAATTCATGTGTGAGGCGCTGGGGCGGGGTAAACGGGCGCTGCATCTCCCTGCGTGGTTCTGGAAGCTGGGACTGTTGTCCGTGTCTCTTCCCCTCTCGTTGCTGAAACGGCGCTGGATGCGGCTGGATCGCACCTTTGAGCACAATCTCGGCCGGCGCGACTACGACTGTTCCAAGACGTCTTCCACCTTGGACGTCGATTTCTCGCTCGAATGGAAAACTCGACTCCTCCAGATCGAGAAGGTGGAGCGCCAGTCTGTCTGGCCGGGCCAGACCGTGATCGACGATGCAAAGACGCACGACCATGTGAGGAAGGTCGCTTACTATGGCATGGGCAGGATCGTCCGGCAGAAGCATCTGCCCGCCCTTCAACAGCTCGGCGGGATTCAGGAAATAGCCTGGGAGGACCCCGCCCCCTTTCCGGCCGACGAGTTCCCCGCACTGCCCATTCTCAAGTCCCGGGGAATCCCCAGCCACATTTCCCATGCCGTGGTCACAGCGCCGTTGCACGCGCGTGAGCCCCTGCAGGCAGACACACCTTCCCACCTGAGGCACCTTCTCGTCGAGAAGCCGCTGCTCAATTCCTCTGGTCAATGGGAGGCGGTGGTCAACTGGGCGAAGGACCGCTCGGTCTTTGTCCTGCACAACTACCGCTTCAAGTCCAATGTCCTGGCCTTCCGCCGGTATCTGCAACAACATCACCCGGGCCGGATCCTCCGGACCACACTCCATTTCGAGACACCCTCTCCTGCCAACGAGATGGCACCCTGGATGCGCCGTGAGCGGGAACACCGCATCCTGCTGACAGACTACGGGCTTCATTTCCTCGATCTCGCCTGGGTGTTCTTCCAAAGTGCCGCCACCATCAACCGTTGCGACGCCCATTACAATACTCGTGGCGAAGTTGAGTCCATCGCTGCAGACATGAGCTTCGCCGAAGGGACCTCCACTGTCTTTCTTCGCCAGGGCAGACACCAGAGGCAGGTCATTATTGGCTACGACTTCCAAAACTACAGCGCGCAGCTGCGGTTCTTCCCTGACGTCTTTGTGCCTGTTTTCGGTGGCCATGGTGGGATGGACGACCTTTCCCTTGCAACTCGCTCCCTCTCTGCCACGGCGGTCAAAGTGGGCGAGAAACTCGGCCTCAACGCGTGCCGCGACCAGAGCCATGAGAAGGTTCTTGCAGCCTTTCTCCAGCCAGACCCGTCCGAGAGTCTCGATGAACTTTCATTCCGGTCGCTCACACCGTTTTACACCAACCTCTGCCGTCTGGCTGACCGGGTCTATGGCAGCGGCGCGGCAACTGGAAACCCGGCTGTATCGTGAACCTGGCCGACATCACCCCCCTTGTCCTCACCTGGAACGAGGCCCCCAACCTGGCGCGCTGCCTTGGGCCGCTGGCAGCGTTCCCCAGGGTGCTGGTGCTGGACAGCCACAGCACCGACGATACAGAGGCCATTGCCAGATCCTTCCCCAATGTCATCTTCCAGCAGCGCGTCTTTGACGATCACACCGCCCAGTGGAACCACGGCGTGGCCCTGGCGGATTCCCCCTGGGTCCTGGCTCTGGACGCAGATTATGTCCTCGATTCCGGCTTTGTGCCTGAACTGGCTTCTCTTGCACCAGCTCCAGAAGTGGTCGCCTATCGCGCACGCTTTCGCTACTGCATCGCCGGCCACCCTCTCCGTGCCACGCTCTACCCACCGCGTGCCGTGCTGTTCCGCAAGGACACCTGCACCTACCGGCAGGACGGGCACACCCAGCTGCTCGACATTCGGGGAACGGCCAGCCTGATCGAAAGTTTAATCAATCACGATGACCGGAAATCGCTCACCCGGTGGATTCAGTCACAGGACCGGTACGCCCTGTTGGAGGCCGCAAAACTCGCTTCAGCCGCTGCCGCCAGCCTGTCCCTTCAAGACAAGATCCGCAGATCCATGGCTCTCGCCCCGCTGGCGACATTGATCTACTGCCTCTTCGCAAAAGGGCTCATCTTCGATGGGTGGCGCGGCTGGTTCTACACGTTGCAGCGAGTCCTCGCTGAGATCATTCTTGCCCTTCATCTCCTCGACCGTCGGTTCCGCTCCGGCTAATCTCCTTGTACCACATCAGTTGAGCTTCCTCCTTGTCATTCCCTGCTTTCGCGAGAGCACCCGTCTCCGCCCCTTTCTCTCTGACCTCTGTCAGGTGCTGGGGGATGTTGGCGGGGTCACCATCCTTGTCGTGGACGACGGGAGTGGTGAAGATGAAGCCGGGAAACTTCGCGCGCTGGTCGATGAGTACCGCCGCGCCCACCCATTCGTACGCCCGGTGCTGACTCTGCCGCAGAACGTCGGAAAAGGGGGCACTGTGTATGCTGGTTGGTCTGCCCATCAAGGTGAGCAATGGCTGGCGTTCGCCGATGCAGATGGGGCCGTGTCCGCCTCCGAGATTGCCCGGCTGGTTACCGCGATCCGGTCCGCCCGAGGGGAGCTTGCCCCGCACGCCTGGTTCGCCTCCAGGGTCAAGATGCTGGGACGCAGTGTTCATCGCCTCTTTCACCGGCATCTCGTCGGACGTGTCTATGCAACGCTCGTTTCCGAGTTGCTCCACGTACCCGTCTACGACACCCAGTGCGGCTGCAAGGTGGTCCCGCGCAACGTATTCGAATCCGTCCAGGACCGGCTCACGCTCATGGGCTTTGCCTTCGACGTGGACCTAATGATGGCCTTGAGACACGCAGGCTGTGACATCATCGAGTTTCCGGTTGACTGGAGTGAAATCCCCGGCGGCAAGATTCACCTCTTCCGTGATTCATGGCGGATGTTCCGGGACGTTTATCTTCTCAGGAGAAAATGGCACCCGGATCCAGGTTCCCTCTACGGGGTCGAATAGACAAGCAGGCGACTGTCCGCGCATGCGCATCCTTCTCCTGAACAAATTTACCGCCCCTGATCCGGCTCCCACCTCCCGTTTGCTCGGCGAGCTGGGTGAGGGCTTGCGTGCACGCGGCTGGGAAGTGATCAGCCGTTCAGCTGGGGGCAGCTACCGTCAAGGCACCGGGTCCGGGGGATGGCGACGCTGGGCGAAAGAGGCACGGGCTCATTGGCGGTTGCTTCTCGAGGGGCTCACGGCCCCCCGCCCTGATGTCATCCTCTGTTTGTCCGACCCTCCCGGGCTCGTCTTTACAGCGGCACTGCTCTCCAGGATTCGCCGGGTGCCTTTGGCCCACTGGGTGATGGATGTATACCCCCAGATCGCAGCGGCGCTGGGTGAGGTTACCACCACGAACCCTGCGTATCGTCTCTTGCACCATGCAGTAAGGGTTGGATACAGTCGCTGTCAGGTGATCGGCTGTCTCGACATGGACATGGCGAAGGCATTGTCGCTTACCGGAGACAAGAAGCTGCTGCTAACACCGCCGTGGCCTCCAACCTCCATTATGCAAGGTCTCGACGATGAGATTGTCCCTCGTGCGGCAGTGGGGGGGGCGGCAAAGCCCTTTACATGGTTGTATTCCGGAAATCTCGGGCGTGCCCATGACTTTGAGACCCTATTGGAGGCCCAGCGCATTCTTGAGGTGGAGGGACACCCCGCGAGTTTGATTTTTCAAGGTCGCGGGCCCCAACTAGAGCAGGCTAAGAAACAGGCTGCTCTGCTCGGATTAAAGGACTGCCAGTGGCTGGACTACGTACAGGACGAGCTCCTGCTTGTTTCCTTGTTGACGGCAGACGTAGTTGTCGCAACCCAAAAGCCAGAAACACAAGGCTTGCTCTGGCCTTCGAAGCTGGCCGTGCTCAAGCATCTAGGTTGCCCGCTGCTCTGGATCGGCCCGCCGGACGGGGACATCGCCAGGATGCTGCGTCATGAATGCCCCCAGGCTGCCATCTTCGTTCCTGGAGATGCCTCCGGGGTGGCGGCTTGGCTAAAGCAGCGCATCACCGATTCATGTTTGGCTCCGTCGTCCAAGAACAACTTTCCTCGCATGCGAGAAAGACTTGCGCACGATCAATCATTGGCCGTGGATGCCTGGCATCAACGGCTGAACTCGCTTGTCTGCGAGCATCGACTCCCCTCTTGACGCATGTCTGCCCTCCCCAGTGTTTTCGCGTTGGACCTGCCCCTTCCCCGGGTGCCGTCTCTCATGATGTGGCTCGTCTTCTCGGGAGCCATCTTGGTCAGCGCGATCGGCACCTGGCTCATCATCCGACAGAGGTCCAATCTGGGCATGGATCATCCAGACCAGCATCGGAAGTTGCATGTCACAGCCGTGCCCCGGCTGGGCGGACTTCCCGTATTCGTGGCGCTGTGCCTGGGCTTCGCATTCGCCACTTGGTGGCTTCCAGACTTCTTCGCCCAGTGGTGGCCTATCATTTTGACCAATCTCCTGATCTTCTCCGTTGGATTTGCGGATGACCTCCGTCCCTTGGGAGCCAAGGTCAAGCTCGTTGGCCAGATCGGAGCGGCCTGCATCCTCTATGCACTGGGCATCTCGATCGACAACTTGTCCAACCCCTTTGGCGATGGTCAGATCGTGCTGGGATGGTGGGGGCTGCCGATCACCCTGCTTTGGCTGATCTCCATCCCCAACATCATCAATCTCATTGATGGCATGGATGGGCTGGCCACGGGCTTCGGCCTGTTTCTCAGCCTCACGCTGGCCTTCATCGGCCACTTTGCGAAGATGCCGGACGTGGTGCTCATCTCTGTGGTCATGAGCGGTGCGCTCATGGGCTTTCTCGTCTTCAACCTTCCTCCTGCCCGCATCTTCCTCGGGGATGGAGGAGCCTACCTCATCGGATTCTTCGTCGCCTCTGTTTCTCTGCTGTCTTCCAACAAAGGGACCATCATTGCTTCCCTGCTGGTGGTGATCATCGCCCTTGGCGTGCCGATTCTCGACACTCTGTTCGCCATCATCCGTCGGGTCCTGCGCGGAGTTCCCATCTTCCGCGCCGATGCCCAGCATATCCACCATCGTCTGATGCTGCTGGGCTTCAGCAAGGCCAAGGCGCTCATTGCACTCTATACAGTGTGCTTGGTGCTCAGCCTTTTTGGCATCAGTCTATTCTGGAATCGAGGTCTTTCCCTTCCCATCGCCACCGCCGCCCTGTTTCTTCTAGGATTGGGAGCAGCCCGCTACCTTGGCTATGTCCGCAGCTGGCGGGAAGTACGGGCCCAGTTCAGGGAAGCGCTCAACCGGCGCCGGGACATGCTCTACACCGCCGCCTATGGCAAAGTGCTGGAGTGGGAGGCCGAAAGGTCCCTCGATGCCGACGAGTTTCTCACGCTCTTCGGCCTTGGTACGGAGCGCATCGGGGTCAAGCTTGTGCCAACGATCGGGTTCCGCCCTCTGGACTTCTCACTCATTACTGACCTGACCTGTCGTCTCTATGTGCCGGATGACGTGGACATGGCAGACCGCTGGGTGGCCAAGGCGGACCAACTCATTCCTGCACTCAATCTTGCCACGGAAAGATGGGGCCGCCTTGCGGGCGTTGAGTTTAGCCCTGCAGAGGGTTCCCTTGATTCCGCAACCACGGCCGCAGCAAAAGCAAACTTCACCCCCTAGTACCCTAGGTGCTCAAAAGACAACGCATCCCCAAGTCCCAACGTCGTCCCCTTGAAGAGGACGAGGAGGACTCTCCCCCTTCCAAAAGCATCCTGCCAGTCGCGCCCACCCCCTGGTGGGCTTTATTACTCATGGTGGCGGTGCCGCTGCTGGCCATATCCATCTGCGGCAACCGGTCTCCTTTCGCGATCGGGTTGACCACGGTCTTGGCTGGCGGAGCCATTTTTGCTGCACCACCTCGTTTCAGAGTGCCTATATGGGTCGGTGCTCCTTTGCTGCTCATGCTGGGGTTTGCCTTGTGCGGGTTGCTGCCCGTCGGAGACGCGAACCTTCCGGCATGGCGCACCACCTTGCGGGACGCCTTTGGCATCATCATGCCAGGCACCCAGTCACCCCAGCCATGGATCACACTTCAGGGGGTGCTGATGCTCGCAGTCGGCACCCTGTGGCTCAGCGCCTGCATCACCCGGGGGTTCGATGAGCCTGAAAGGCGGACCCTGCTCCAGGTGCTGGTGCTTGGCATCGCTGGCATCGCCATTGCCAGCCTCGTTGTGCATTACGGGGACTATGAAGTGATTTTCTGGCAAGGCACCGAGCGCATTGACTACTACGGTCCCTTTACCAACCGGAACAACTTCTCCGGCCTGCTGGCCTCCGGAGCGGTGCTGGCCTTCGCCTGCACATACGATGCCTACCACCGCAAACGCTGGTCGTGGCCCGTTTTTGCCCTCGCCATTCTCCCCATGTTCGGGGCGATTCTGGCCAATACCTCTCGTATGGGGGTGGTGTTATTCTTTGCCGGTCTTGGGATGTGGATGATGTCCGGCACCCATGCGGCGCGGTCGGCGAAGCGCTTTGCCGTATCTACCTCCCTTCTACTGATCCTCGCCACGGTCTTTCTCATCTACGGCCAGCGCATTCTGCAGCGGTTCACAGGTTCAGAGGGCATTGTCTCCACGTTGAGCAGTGATGGTCGGATCAATATCTTCCAGCAATCCCTGGCGCTCATCCCTCAGGCACCCTTCATCGGATTGGGGCTCGGCAATTTCGAACCCGTGTATGCCCTGCACAAGACAGCATCGAGTGAAGGAATGATCACCCGTACCGCCCATCCGGAAAGCGACTGGCTCTGGCTGGGCATCGAAGGCGGTCTGCTCGCGCTCGCGGCAGCGCTCACCGCAGGTTATTTCATCTGGAGAGGTTTTGGGAAATGGAAGAAATCCGACGGGAGCGGGCGTCGTGACCGGCGCCTTCGCGCTGCAGCGGGAATTGGGGTTGCCTTGCTCTTCTTCCAAGGATTTGTGGACACTCCCCTTCACACGCTCGGGCTCACCACCTTCGGCGCTCTGCTCGCCGGGCTTGCCTGGCACCCCGGCAAGCGCCTTCTCGCCAATATCTCGGTTCCCATCCTGCGCTACACTGCCTGTGGGTTTTGTTTGTTCTGCGGCTTCGCATGGCTCGTCGTGGGGTCAGGGGAGGCAGTTCTGCCTGGAACGTTCAGTGCCAAGATGCAACTGGAGTCTGCCAAGACACTTTCCAGCGCCGGAAATGAAGCAGACGCTATCGAGGCGTTGAACAAGGTCATCTCCACTCAACCTCTAAGATGGGATGCCTACTACATGCGGGCAGCCATCTCCCTCCAGCTTGGTCGCCCTCAGCAGCAGGTGATGGATGACTTTTCCCGGGCCCGGGCATTGGAACCAAATGCCGCTACCTTCTGCATGCAGGAGGCATTCATCTGGATGGAGCACTCCCCTCTTCAGTCCCTCCCTGCCCTGCGCGAAGCGATTCGTCGGGATCCTCGCAATGCCTCCGACTACTACAGACAAATCGCCGACAACATCCATCGCTTTCCCGATCTGCGAGAGCCGCTTCGATCAATGGCCGAAGATCCCAAGCTCCGGCTCCTCTATCTGGAACGCGTCTCCGGAAGCGATTTCCAGGTCGCTCTGCGCGAGCTGCTCGACCGCCACCCCAGTCTGGACAACTTCACGCCACCCCAGAAGCTGTCCCTCTTTGAACTATGGTACAGCCGCGGAGACAAGAACCAGCTCATCCGGGAACTTCAGCACAATCCCAACTGGAGCACCAGCGGCTGGATCGTGCTCGGCCGACACTGGGCTGGCGAAGGAAAGTTTCGCGACGCTTGTGAGCTTGGGTTCAAGCACATGCGACAGCCATCCCTTCCCACCACAAGTGAGGGCCGGGATCTTGGGCAACTGACCCGGGGCTTTCTGCAGAATCCGGCGGACTCTCTGCGTGGGCTGTCGCTGTACCAAGTGCAGCGACAACAAGGACTAGATACAGAGGCCTTCACCACCCTGCGGGACGTAACACGAATCCCTAATGCGCCAGCGAGTGCCTTGTACGAGTATGCCGTACGCCTCGCTGAGCAGGGAGACTATTCCCGCGCTTGGGACTCCCTTTTGGCCTACCGAACACGCTCTGCCGAGCCCTGAATACAACCATATATTCTCATTTTCGAGAAGTAAACGATTGACCTAAAGGAGTACTCTGATTAACCTCGGTTAAATTTCTGTAAACTCCCTTACCCAATCATTCTTCCTAACATGGCAAAAGTGGTAATCATTGATGACGAGGCGTCCATATTAGAGCTCATGGCCAAGTTTTGCCGTGGCTTGGGACACGAGGTCGTGCAATGCCAGACCGGAATGGCTGGATTGAGCAGCATCAGGGACAGTCGCCCCGATCTGGTGATCGTGGATCTTCGCATCGGCGATATCGACGGGTTGGAGATTATCAAACACACCCGTGCCGAATCCGCCAGTACCGCCATCATCATGGTAACTGGTCACGGCAGCGTAGAGACCGCAGTCGAGGCCATGCGACTGGGTGCCTATGATTATCTCACAAAACCCTTCGACCTTGCCGATCTCAAGCGCACGATCGAACAAGCGCTGGGACAGAAGAGCGCCACGGCCGCCAGCACCTATCAAGCCGCCCCACCCTCCGCAGCCAACAGTTCCCGTCTGGTAGGTGGCAGTGCTCCCATTCAAAAGATCCTCAGCATTGTCCAGCGTGTCGCCGACAATGACAGCCCGGTCCTGCTTGAAGGGGAATTCGGGGTCGGCAAGCAGTTGATCGCCCGTGCTCTGCATGAGAGCAGTCGGCGTAGCTCCGGGCCTTTCAAAGCGATCCAATGCAGCGCTCTGCCGCCAGATCTTCTTGAGTCTGAGCTCTTCGGTCATGGCTCACCACAGAACAGCATCTTTGCCCGCACCCGTGGTGGCACCATTCATATTGCCGAGATCCACCAGATGCCCATGCGCATCCAGGCACAGTTGAACGGCTTTTTGGAGCAGGCGCAGGTCTCCTCCCAGACCATGTACAATGGTTCAGGATTTAACTTCCGCCTCATCACCTCCACCACGGCCCACCTGGAAGATTCCATTCGCGATGGGAAGTTCCGTGAAGATCTCTACTACAAGCTCTCCGTGGTGCCTATCATTGTCCCGCCACTTCGTGAGCGCCGGGAAGACATCGCCCTGCTTGTGGAGCATTTTCTTAGAGAACAGGCCCTGCGCTCCGGTCGGGGGATGAAGAGGATGGAGGCCTTCGCTGAGGAATTTCTTGAGAAATATCCATGGCCAGGAAACATCAGCGAACTGCGCAACGCAGTTGAGCGTGCGTGCGCCCTCGCGGAAGGGGATTCCATCAAACCCAGCGATCTGCCTGCCAAGGTCACCCAAAAGGTGGAAGCACCCCTTGACCCTGCCAGTGGCGAAGGCAAACAGCGCCTGCCCATCGGTGGCACGTTGGATGAATTCATTCGCGGCCAGGAGAAGCTCTTCATCGCCGAGACCTTGAAGTTCAACAACGGCAGTCGTGAAAAGACAGCCAGCATGCTCGGCGTCAGTATCGCCACACTTTACCGGAAAATGGAACTCAACGTGGAGCGCAAAACCACGTCATAGCGCCACTTGGTCGGCCTTCTCCAAAACGACCTGTCAGCTTCAAGACACAAAAAAG
>NZ_BATQ01000165.1 GCF_000739635.1 Verrucomicrobium sp. BvORR034
CAGTCTGCGGCGAGGACAAGAAGTGGGCCTGGGCTCAGGGCAAGATCGTGGGCAAGGACAAGGTCGAAGTCTGGAGCGATCAAGTGGCCAAGCCGATCGCCGTGCGCTTCGCCTGGTCGGACAATCCGATCTTCAACCTCTACAGTGTGGAAGGCCTGCCCGTCACGCCGTTCCGCTCCGACGACTTTGAAATGATCACCAAGCCCAAGCCGCCTGTCGTGGCTCCGGCCAAACCCGCCGTAGAAGTGCGCAAGGCCGAGGTCACGGCTCCTGCCGCTGCGCCCGACAAGGACGGCTTCATCAGCCTGTTTGATGGCAAGACGCTCAAGGGCTGGCACGTGAGCGCCAAGTCCGGCCACAGCCGCACTTCCAAGAACGTGTCCGGCGGCAAGTGGGAAGTGGTGGACGGTGCCATCACCGGCAGCCAGGACGTTCCCGGCAACGGCGGTCTCATCCTGACCGATGAGAAGTACAGCCAGTTCGAGGTCATTCTGGAAATGAAGAACGACTTCGGTCCGGACAGCGGTCTCTTCCTGCGCAGCACAGAAGATGGCAAGTGCTACCAGGGCCTCATCGACTTCCACACCGGTGGCAGCCTCATGGGCATCTATGGCGAAGGCCTGGGCGGCAAGCCGCACGTGCGCTTCTTCACCTTCGGCAAGACCGAGAACGACATTGAACTCAACCCAGATCGCACGCCCCAGCCCGTGGCCATGACCCCGGAACAGTGGAAGACGTTCTGGAAGGCCGGCCAGTGGAACGAGTTCAAGATGCGCATCACCGGCGGTGACAAGCCCACCATCACCACCTGGATCAACGGCATGAAGATCATGGAGTGGACCGAGACCGAAGCCCGCCTGCCCGTGGCCGGCAGCATCGGCCTCCAGGTACACGGCGGCGGCGACTTCACGAAGCAGTTCGTGCGCTACCGCAACATCCGCGTGAAGCCGCTCAAGTAAGCGTTACCCATCCCCGACTCCCGGTGAAGGCCCTGTGTCTTCCCGGGAGTTTTTTGTGCTTGGGAGAGAAGAAATGCAGGTTTAACCACAGAGGCACAGAGTGGGAAAAATTCGGAATTGGGAATGATGAATTATGAATGAGTCACTCCTGATGGTGATCACGGATGCAGACTGGGAAACTCATTCCTAATTGCCAATTCATAATTCCCAAATTTTTGAAGTGATTCGCTTGCGTGATTTGCCCGGATTTGCGTTGATCTCCGCATGTCCTATGACGCTCCCGAATCCATGCCTCACGGTCTCCGCAGTGAACTGTGGTTGAACAATCCGTCCAATCCTGGCATGACGGCCTTGTACGTGGAGCGCCTCGTGAACTACGGGCTGACCCGTCGCGAGCTGCAGAGCGGCCGGCCCATCATCGGCATCAGCCAGTCGGGCAGTGACATCTCCCCCTGCAACCGGGTGCACCTGGAAACGGTGGAGCGGGCGAAGGCCGGGGTGCGCGACTCAGGAGGGGTTCCCTTTGTCTTCCCCGTGCATCCCATCCAGGAGACCGTGCGCCGTCCCACCGCAGCGTTGGACCGCAATCTGGCCTACCTCGGCATGGTGGAGGTCATCCACGGCTATCCGTTCGACGGCGTGGTCTTCACCACCGGATGCGACAAGACCACGCCTGCCGCCTTGATGGCCGCGGCGACCGTCGATCTCCCCAGCATCATGCTGAACTCTGGCCCGATGCTGGATGGTCACTACAAGGGCAGGCTGGCAGGCAGCGGCACCATCGTGTGGGAATCCCGCCAGCTCTATGCCGCCGGCAAGATCGACTACGAGGAGTTCATGGAGCGCTCCTGCGCCTCCGTGCCCAGCCTGGGTCACTGCAACACCATGGGCACCGCCCTTTCCATGAACAGTCTCGCCGAAGCCCTGGGCATGACGCTGCCGGGCAGCGCCGCCATCCCCGCCCCTTATCGCGAGCGTGGACAGATGGCCTATGAGACCGGCCTTCGCATCGTGAACATGGTGCGTGAAGATCTGAAACCCTCCAAGGTCATGACGCGGCAGGCGTTTGAGAACGCCATCGTGGTCAATTCCGCCATCGGCGGCTCCACCAACTGCCCGCCTCACATCATCGCCATCGCCCGCCACATGGGGGTGGAGCTCAATATTCAAGACTGGCAGACGCATGGCTATGATGTGCCGCTGCTGGTGAACCTCATGCCGGCAGGGAGCTATCTGGGCGAGGCCTTTCACCGCGCTGGCGGTGTGCCCGCGGTGATCGGTGAGTTGCTGCGTGCGGGACGCATCCACGGCGAAGCGCTGACGGTCAACGGCCGCACCATGCAGGACAACACCGCTGGGGTTCATGCCTCGAACCAGGATGTCATCCATACCTATGAGGCCCCGCTCCGCCCCAATGCCGGATTCCTCGTGCTCACCGGCAATCTTTTCGACAGCGCCATCATCAAGACCAGCGTCATTGGCACCGGTTTCCGCGAACGTTATCTCTCGAACCCCGACAGCCCCAACCGTTTTGAAGGCCGGGCCGTCGTGTTTGAAGGCACAGAGGACTACCACGAGCGGATCAACGATCCTGCCCTGGAGCTCGATGAAAACAGCTTCCTGGTCATCCGCGGCAGCGGCAGTATCGGCTACCCGGGTGCTCCGGAGGTGGTGAACATGACCCCTCCAGACTACCTGGTACGTCGTGGGGTCACTGAGTTGCCCTGCATTGGTGACGGGCGGCAGAGCGGCACCAGCGCCAGCCCCAGCATCCTCAATGCCTCTCCCGAGTCCGCTGTGGGCGGTGGTCTCGCCCTGCTCCAGACGGGTGACAGCATCGTCATTGACCTCAATCAATGTCGTTGCGACGTGCTGCTCACGGACGAAGAACTGGAACGCAGGCGCGCGGCCTGGAAGCCACCCGTGTCGGAAAACCAGACACCGTGGCAGGAAATCCACCGCCGCTGCGCCGGCCAGCTCAGCACGGGCATGTGCCTCGACTTCGCCACCTGCTACCGCAATGTAGGAGCTGCGGTGCCGCGCGACAACCACTGAGCGCCCCATTCGCTCCTCGAAAGCACCTGTCACAAAATGCCCAGTATTGGCCCTCGCTGACAGGAGGCACTGTGAGATCATGCCGCCATCCTATGAACCAGTACGACCTCAACGGCCAGACAGCCATCGTCACGGGTGGTGCCCGCGGCATCGGATTTGCCATCGCCAAACGGCTCCTTGAAAGCGGGGCCAACGTCTGTCTATGGGACATGGACGCCGGCGCACTGGAGAGCGCCAAGGAGGCTTTGAATCAGCCGGAGAAAGTTCACTCAACCGCGGTGGATGTGACTTCTGAAACCTCTACTGCTGCTGCTGCCCTGGACACGTTGCAGCGCTTCGGAGCCATTTCCATCCTCGTCAACAACGCTGGCATTGCTGGCACCAATGCGCGCACCTGGGAGATGGACCCGGCCGACTGGAGGCGGGTGGTGGACATCGATCTCACCGGTGTGTTCCTCTGCTGCCGTGCCGTGGTGCCCAGCCTGCTGGCGAACGGCTATGGCCGGATCGTGAACATCGCCTCCGTGGCGGGCAAGGAGGGCAATCCCAATGCCTCGCACTACAGCGCCGCCAAGGCGGGAGTCATTGCCCTGACCAAATCCCTGGGCAAAGAACTCGCCACGGAAAACATCTGCGTGAACTGCATCACGCCAGCCGTGATTGAGACGGACATCCTCAAGCAGCTCACGCCCCAGCATGTGGACTACATGCGGTCCAAGATTCCCATGAACCGCTTCGGCAAGGTGGAAGAGGCCGCCGCCATGGCGACTTGGTTATGCTCCTCCGACTGCTCCTTTAGCACCGCGGCAACCTTCGACCTCACCGGCGGCCGGGCCACGTACTAAGGCTGTCGGTGTTTGAGCCCCAGTGCCCGCCGGAACATGGTCACTCCTAGGAGAAGGCGGAGCTTGCAGACGCTTCAGCTAGTGGCTGCCAAGGAACCTCGGGGGGACTGGCGTGGAGGTGTTAATGGCGATGGGGAGAATGCGGATGCGGTCGGCCTTCCCCACCTGACCATTCTCTGCGCAAGGTACCCAAGGTTGACTCGCTTAACCGATTATGATCGGAACAGTGTGACAGGGAAATTGGATGCCGGAGGCATCCCAGCCCTTAGCCGGGGGTTGAGCGTAGCGATACCCCCGGAAAGCAACAACCTCGCGTTCACCCCGGAGGGGTGACAGCA
>NZ_BATQ01000164.1 GCF_000739635.1 Verrucomicrobium sp. BvORR034
CTCCGGGGGTGGGCTATGCGGCAGCCAGCATCCTGGCCGGTCTGATCCAGGGCAAAGAGAAGCCCTCCAGCACCATCCGCATCCCGAGCCGACGGGTGCTGGCGCGGGAGTCCACCGCGACCTATGCCGGCTCCCACCAGGGGGTGAGCGAAGCCTTGCGCTTTGTCAGACAACATTTCCGCGAACCCCTCCAGGCCTCCCGGGTGGCAAAGCACGCCCGCATGTCCTTGCGGGGCCTGCAGAGCGCCCTCCGCCAGGAGGCCCAGCTCACCCTCAACGACGAAATCGCCCGGCTGCGGGTCACGGCGGCCGGTGAGATGCTGGAAGAAACCGACCTGAAGCTGGACTCCATTGCGGCCGACGTGGGCCTGCGGGATGCCAAGAATCTCTGTCGCGTTTTCCGCCAGCGCTACGGCATGACACCCCAGCAGTGGCGTGCGCGCAAACAGGACGAACCGTGACGCCCCAGTGAACTGACTCACGTACTCTCGTGAGTCGAAGGAGACGCCGTGCTTCCGTATAGTCGGACATGCACTGCTTCCGCTGGCGTTTTCTCCTGAACACCTCCCTCCTCGTATGGGTGGGCAACACAGCTACGCCAGCACTGTTTGCGGAAGCTCCCGTAGATTTCGCCACGCAAATCCAGCCCTTGCTCCAGCAGCACTGCCTGGACTGCCACGGCCCGGAAAAACAGCGCGGAGGCCTGCGCCTGGACGGTCGGGACAGCGCCCTCCGGGGTGGGGATGAGCACGGCGCGGCCATCTTGCCAGGCAAAGGCCAGGAAAGCCCCCTCTACCATCTGGCCAGTGGCAAGGATCCCGATCTGAAAATGCCTCCCAAGGGGCCCGCCCTCAGCGCGACCGAGTTGGCATTGTTGAAGCGCTGGATTGATGCCGGTGCCCTGTGGCCTGCCGATGGCAAGACTCCTTCTGACCCTGCGAAGACTCACTGGGCCTACCAGCCGCTCCCCCCTTCGGCCTCCCCCTCATCGAAGCAAGAATCGCCCACCATCCTCGATCAGTTCATCGCCACCCAGCTGGAGAAACATCAACTCCGCCGCGCTCCTGAGGCTGACCGCCGCACGCTGATCCGAAGGCTGAGCTTCGACCTGGTGGGCCTGCCCCCCTCCCCGGAGGAGGTCGCCCAGTTTGTGGCCGATCCCGATCCTCTCGCCTACGACCGGCTGGTGGAGAGGCTCCTCGCCTCCCCACGCTATGGAGAACGCTGGGCGCGCCACTGGCTGGACGTTGTAAGGTTCGCGGAAAGTGACGGGTTCGAGAAGAACACACCCCGCCCGGAGGCCTGGCCCTACCGTGACTATGTGATCCAGGCGTTCAATGCTGACCGGCCCTACAACCAGTTCATCCGCGAGCAACTGGCGGGAGACGTACTGGGCGCAGATGAGGCTACAGGATTTATTGTCGGAGGTCCCACGGACACCGTGCGCAGCCCGGATCCGGTGCTCACCGCGCAACAGCGGGCGGATGATCTCAATGACATGGTGGCCACGACCGGCAGCACCTTCCTGGGGCTCACCATCGGCTGCGCCCGGTGCCACACCCACAAGTTCGATCCTGTCACCCACTCGGACTACCATGCCATGGCTGCGATGTTCGCGGGCGTGCGGCACGGTACGCGACCGGTAAAAGGACCCGACCTCGATCAACGTCTGGCTCGCGCAGCCAGACTTCGCGAAGAACTCTCTCCCGTTGTTTCCCAGCTCAACCAGTTCGAGCCCGTCGCCTTTGCCCGGCGTACGGTGGTGATCCCCCCGGACGACGCGACACGGGTGGTGAAGCTGAAGCCATCCAACGGGCAACGCACCAAGTACGAAGCGGGCTCCGCACGCGGAGAAAACACCTATCCAGGGGACAACCAGAACCCACCTACACTGGCAGACGGCTATTGGGTCTGGCTGGGGGACAACGCTGCGGGCAAGGTGCTGGCATGGCAGCCTCAGGTGCAGGGTCGATTTCGCATCTGGGTCTCCTGGGGTTCCGGCTATCGCAGCCATGACGAAGATGCGCGCTACCTTCTCGACCATGATGGCAGGCTGGACACCACGCATGATCAGCAGGAGATCGCGAGGGCCGACCATCGCAAGTTTGCCGACGGCACCGGCACCATGCCCAACCGCAAGCTCTGGAGCGGGTTCAAGGACATTGGCGTCCACGAACTTGAGGCCGGATCAAAACTGATCTTGAGCGTCGGTGGTGATTCAGGCTATCCCACAATGGACATGCTGGTGCTGCAGGAGGAGCCCTCGCCACAGGATCGGCCTGCCTTGAGGTTACCTGTGAGCCGGAGGGCAAACATAGACCGCTTTTCCGCAGTCGAGGCCAGCTTTGTCCGATTCACAGTCGATGAGACCACCCAGTTGCAACCGTGCCTGGACGAGCTGGAGGTGTTCAGCGCCGGACCGGAACCCCGCAATGTGGCACTGGCATCTGCAGGAGCCACGGCCACCGCCTCCAGCACCCTTCCCGGCTACGCCATTCACCAGCTCAAACACGTGAACGACGGCGTGTACGGGAATGACCACAGCTGGATCTCCAATGAAAACGGCCGGGGTTGGGTGCAGCTGAAGCTGGCGAAGCCCACCCGTATTGACCGGGTGGTGTGGAGCCGGGATCGCGAGAACGTCCCCCGCTACAATGACCGGCTGCCCACGAAGTACCAGGTGGAGGTCTCCCTGGATGGCACCGCCTGGACCCGTGTGGCCGGACACGAAGACCGCCTGCCGCAGACCTTGAAACTGACGGCTGGCACCCTGGCCACCAGCACCGGACTCCCTGTGGCGGAAGCGGCCAGATTTCAGAAGCTTCAGGCTCAAAGGAAACAACTCGAAAAATCCCTCGCCGAGGCAGAGACCGCTCCCGTAGTGTACGCCGGGGTCTTTGGCAAACCGGGTGAAACCCGTCGCTTCCAGCGTGGTGACGTTACACAACCCCGTGAAGAAGTCGCGCCAGGCGTGGTCACCACCCTTCACCCCATTGCCCCGCTGCCCATGGATGCCCCCGATCCTCAGCGTCGGCTGGCATTGGCAGACTGGATTGTGGATCCGCAGAACCCCCTCACCGCCCGCGTGATGGCCAACCGGATCTGGCACTACCACTTCGGCACCGGCCTGGTGGACACGCCCAGCGACTTCGGCGTCAATGGGAGCCGGCCCACCCATCCTGAGCTGCTGGACTGGCTGGCGAGAGAGTTGGTGAACAACGGCTGGAGCGTCAAACACCTCCACCGGGTCATTGTTCTCAGCCAGACCTACCGGCAGAGTTCATCCCCACCAGACATGGCTGCGGGCATGGCACGCGATGCTCAAACCCGGCTGCTCTGGAGATTCCCACCCCGCCGGCTTGAGGCGGAAGTCTTGCGGGACACCATCCTCTCTGCCAGCAACAAGCTGAGCCTGCGCATGGGTGGGCCAGGCTTCGACCTCTTTGAGCCCAACACCAACTACGTGAAGGTGTACAACTCCAAGTCAGAGTTCGGCCCCGACGACTTCCGTCGCATGATCTACCAGCACAAGCCCCGCGTGCAGTTGGACAATGTCTTCGGTGCCTTTGACTGCCCGGACGCCGGACAGATCGCCCCACGGCGCAATGTCTCCACCACGCCGCTTCAGGCCCTGAGCCTGCTCAACAGCACCTTCGCGCTGGATCAGGCGGGCTTCTTTGCCGCACGTGTAGTCGCGGATTCAGGAAACAATCCTTCCGCCCAGGTGGACCGCGCTTTCCAGATCGCCTTCAACCGGGGGCCTTCTGTCGAAGAAGCCGCCGCAGCCACGGAGCTGGTGAGTCAACACGGCCTCCCCTCCCTCTGCCGCGCGCTCATCAACTCGAATGAGTTCATCCAAATTTTTTGATCCACCCATGCACGCCACCACGCCATCTTCGAGCCACCTGCTCAACCGTCGTTCGTTTCTCGGCACCACGCTGCACGGACTGGGAGGCATGGCCCTGGCCCACCTCCTTGCCCGGGACGGCCTTCTGGGCGCACCTTCACCCGTGCGCCCGCTGATTGATCCCTCGAACCCATACGCCGCCCGGCAACCGCACTTTGAGCCACGGGCCAAACGCTGCCTGGTCATTTTCGTGTCTGGCGCACTCAGCCATGTCGATACGTTCGACTACAAGCCAGAGCTGGTGAAGCGGCACGATACACCCATGCCGGCCAGCGAGAAGCTCATCACCTTCCAGGGAGAGAACGGAAATCTGATCAAGCCTCTCTGGGACTTCAAGCCGCGCGGCAAGAGCGGCAAAATGATGAGCGATCTGCTGCCCAACATCGCCCAACATGCGGATGAGCTGTGCTTCATCCACTCCATGACGGGCAAGAGCAACACCCATGGCCCGGCGGAGAACCAGATGAGCACCGGGTTCACGCTGGACGGCTTCCCCGGCATGGGCTCCTGGGCCACCTATGCCCTGGGATCTGAGAATCAGGATCTGCCAGCCTTCGTGGCCATTCCCGACCCACGAGGGGTCCCGCAGATCGGCCCCCGCCACTGGGCGTCCGGCTTCCTCCCTGCCGCTTTCCAGGGGACATCCTTCAACGCCGACCGCCCCATTCCCCATCTGACCCGTCCCGCCAGCATCAGTCAGGGAGCCGAGACCTCCACGCGAGATTTCCTAAACCTCATCAACCAGCGTCATCTCGCCCAGCATGCCGGTGACTCGGAGTTGTCGGCGCGTATCGCCAGCTATGAACTCGCGGCCCGCATGCAGATCGCTGCATCTGAAGTGAGCGACTTCTCCAGCGAATCCGCCGCCACCCGGAAACTCTACGGCATGGACGACCCCAACACCTCGAAGGCTGGCTTTGCCAAAAACTGCGTGCTGGCCCGGCGCCTTCTGGAGCGCGGCGTGCGCTTTGTGCAGCTCTTTAATGGTAGCTATGCCATGGGAGAGGGCGTGGGCAACTGGGACGGCCACAAGGCCATCGCCACCCAGTACCCAGCTCACGCCAACATTCTCGACCAGCCCTGTGCGGCCCTGCTCACGGACCTCAAGGCCCGCGGACTCATGGACGACACCCTGGTGGCATTCGTCACTGAATTTGGCCGCATGCCTACTTTCCAGAAGAACGCCAATGGTCGGGACCACGATCCCAAAGGCTTCACCGTCTGGCTCACCGGGGCGGGGGTGAAGAAGGCGCACAGCCACGGGGCCACAGACGACTTCGGCCACCAGGCGGTTCAAGATGTCACCACCATCTACGACCTCCATGCGACCATGCTGCACATCCTGGGACTGGATCACGAACGGCTCAGTTTCTATCACAATGGTATCGAGCGCCGGCTGACTGACGTGCATGGGCACGTGATCAAGCCAGTGCTTGCCTAGCGACGCGGGCACTTGCTCATCATCGCAACTAATTCACCTCACTCCGTCCATCATTGACGCATCAAGGGCAATTTGATATTCCAACGCAGGCTCCACAAAAATCACAATTGCCTGCTCCTCATGAAATCAAACCTCCCTTGCGCCTGCCTGGGGCTGATCCTGGCATGTGCCTCCCTCCCTCACGCCCATGCGGCCAGCATCCAGGTCAGCACCTCCTTTGCCGTACCTGCCGGTCCGGCCACCCAACCAGTTATTTGGACATCGCCACCAGCCACGCTTCAGGCCCGATCCCTGGATCCCCTCTACTCCGGCTACTACAACAGCGTCCGGAACTACGTGAATGGCCAGCTTCCCTCCCTGGCCACCGCCACCAACGAAGACACGCTGGCGAATGTGGCCAAGGGTGCCGCCATCCTGGAACGCATGGGGCAGGTGCCGCCCGGCACCTATGCCAGCTATGGTGCAGCCGCCACCACCGCCATCTCCCGCATGGGCACACGGGCGGCATGGGTTCTGTTTAAACCCTCGAACCCGTTCCAGCACATCTATGACAGCGGCCGCCTGCAATCCATGGTGGAGGCGTTCGACCTGCTTCGCGGCTCCCCCAATGTGACAGCCGCCAACGTCACCACCATGCGCAGCAAGATCACACAATGGGCGGATGCGGGCAGAAACAGTCTTGAGCTCAACACGTTTCATCCCAACGACAACTACGCGCTGAAGTTTGGCTCTGCCCTGGTCAGCACTGCGCTGTCCTTGTGGGACTCCCCCAATGCCACGACCTGGCTCAACAAGGGCAAGACGCTGGTCAATGCGTCCCTGAACCGCATGGCGGACGAGACCGGCTGGTACCGTGAAAGCTCCTGGTACGCCAACTACAGTCTGAACAACCTTGTCAGCACCGCCCATCATGTGAGAAACGCCACGGGCGGCACGGTGAACTGGTTCACCAGCCTGCAACCGCTCTTCACCTTCGCCCTCTACACCCGTCAGCCGGACGGCTCCAACGCGCCATTTGAAGAAGGCCTCCGTACCTGGCTCACTGCCGATCTCCTCTGGGGTGAATACACCAGCACCTCCCTCGGCGGCGAGCTGCGCTGGTCCCAGGCCAACCTGACGGCCTCCCCCATCAGCAGCAACTTCGAAAACCAGCAGTACCATGTGGCCACCCGGTTCCTGGCCGTGGACAACACCGTCGTCGTAACCGTTCCCACGAGCTCCCCCACCCGCTTCCTGTGTTCGCCCGATGTGGAAGTGACGGTGCTGCGCTCCAGCCATGCCGCCAGCGCCCGGCAGGCCACCTTGCTGACCTCCACGGATCACTCCTCGGATGAACTGATCAACACCCGGCACAACTCCCGCAACCCTCTCGACCTCGTGATCTACGATGGTGGCGAACTCCGGGTGGTCACGCCCGGCGGCGGCCCTCAGGTGACGAGTTCCGCGAACCGCGCCTACTACATCAACACCGTCACCGGCAAGAACATCCCGACGGTCAACGGAAACACCTCCTACATCACGAACGGCAATGCCATCACGGGCGCGGCCCGTTTGGACAGCGTGGATGAGGGAGGGCTGGTCAACCGCTTCGTCGACCTCAGCACCACCACGGTCAATGGCATCAATGGCAGCGGCAACACCGTCAGCCGCACCCTCGCGATGGTGGATGAGACTTACTTTGTGGTGCTGGACCGCTTCACCAATGCGGCAACGGTGACGAATCAGGTCAACTGGCACCCGGTGGGTACGCAATACCCAGTCTCCATTGCTCCCTCGCTGCTCCAGTACCGCTGGGACAAGGGCACGAAGTCCTGCGACGTCTTCATGGCAGCCAGCCACAACCTCAGCGGCAGCTCCCTGTCCGGCTACTACGCGGAGTCCTATGGCGCTCCGGAAATCACCATCACCGGTGTCCAGGGGGCTATTTCATCGAACGGCGGCATCATTCTCTCCGTTCTGAGCACGCGAGACTCCATCGCCCCAGCCGTCTCGGCGGCGCGTGTCAGCACCAGCCTCGCCACCGCCCATGCTGCTGAGCTCGCGGTTCCTGGAGGGCACCATGATGTGCTCACCTTCACCTCCACCCCCGGCACGGACTACACCGCCGGGGCCGTCTTCACCGATGCCGCATTCTCCGTGACACGCGACACCGCTGGCGCCTTCGCTTCGTTCGTCCTCGTGAATGGCTCGGTCCTGCACCAGGGCACAGAGGCGTACTTCGAGAGCCCCCACCTCACCAGTGCCATCTCCGCCACCTACAGCAGCAGCGGGATTCTAGCCCAGGTCACAGAAGACTCGGCAGGAGCCAAGGACTACCACTTCGGCTACGGCGGCATCCTCTCCCCCAGCGCCACCTATTCCGCCTACCAGAACGGGGTCGCCCTCGGTGCCGGGCAGTTTACCTCGGACGCGCTGGGCCTGCACTTCACAGGGATCACGGGGGGCGGCACCCTCCGGGTGGTGCCCAATCCCTAGCAAAATCGCCCAAGGGATCCGTCGGGCCAGGCTCAGTCCGCAGGCGAGTCGGAGAACTGCGGATCCCTGCCCATCTTGAATTCATGCACCAGGTGGAGCGTGAAGATGCCGACCAGTTTCATCACTGCCATGGCGTTTTCCGCCCACCCAGCGGCCCCCTTTTCCCTAAGGCAGATGGCGAGGTCGTGGACGCCCCCATACACCAACAAGGCCACCACCGCGTAATAGGCACCACACCCCAACATGCGGAGGAAATCCCTTTCCGGCCGCCCCCCTGGGTAAAGCGGCCCACCTGCAGACGCCTGAAGTACGCAGCCACCGACATCGTGTAGACGATAGAAACCAAGGTGGGGAGCAAGGGATCAAGCGGATTAGTCATCTTTTTGCGATCTCGCTACAGAAACCACAGCCGAAGGAGGGCACAATCACAAAAGAGAGTCTCTACGACCTAAGGCTCATTTGCTCCCCTTGACCGAGAGGGTAAATTCTTTGCAACTCCTTGGAGTGGAAAAGTGTTTGCCCAGCCATGAGATCCATTCTCGCCGCCTGCTTGCTCGTTCTTGCCCCCGTGCCCCTGCCCTTGTCAGCTGCATGGGTGTGGCAGGACGCTATCGTGCCTGATCTCGGCTTCGATCTCGACCAAGCCCAAGTGGTGAAGGTCACCACTCTGGGGGATGATGGGCCAGGGAGCCTCCGCGAAGCCCTGCGGGCCAAGGGCCCCAGCATCATCGTGTTCGATGTGGCCGGAGTGATCGAGCTCGACCAGAAATCGCTCAAGCTGGAAGAATCCCAGGTCGTCATCGCCGGGCAGACCGCACCGAGCCCGGGCATCACCATCATCAAAGGCGGACTGAACATCGAGGCCAGCCAGGTGCTGGTGCAGCATCTCCGCATTCGCCCTGGAGATGCCGGGATGGCCCGCAAGAGTGGTTGGGAGCCGGATGGCATCACAACCTACGGCAATGTCACCAAGGTGTGGATCGACCATTGCTCGGCCACTTGGGGGCTGGATGAGCAAATCTCCGCCTCGTCATCCGCTCCTCTGGAAGAGGGGCAGGGACACCAAATTGTCATCCGCAACTGCCTCATTGCCGAAGGGCTCGACAACTCCTCGCACAGCAAGGGCCCACACTCCAAGGGCACCCTCGTGATGGATGGGACCAAGGAAGTGGCGCTGGTGGGTAACCTCTACGCCAGCAATGTGGAGCGCAATCCCGTCTTCAAACTCAACACCTCCGGCGTGTTGGTGAACAACGTCATCGCCAATCCCGGACAGCGGGCCATTCACGCTTCCGTGCCCGATGAAACAACCGGGGACCTCCCCAAGGCGAAGGTCTCCGTGGTGGGGAACGTCGTGCTGCACGGCGACCGCAGCAAATCAACCTCTGCCATCTTCGAGGGCATCGCTGACGGTTATTTCAAAGACAACGAAGGCTGGTTCTGGGATGGGAAGCCGCTGCCCCTGCTGCGCAAGCCTTTCGACACGCTGCCGGAGCCTCCCGTCTGGCCGCAAGGTTTGCAGGCTCAAAGCCCCGCCTCCACCCTCTGGCACGTCACCCGCTTCGCCGGGGCTCGTCCTGCGGAACGGGATGCCATCGACCAACGCATCATCCGGGAAAGCCTGACCGGGGCCGGCCACATCATCGACAGTCAGGAGCAAGTCGGCGGCTATCCCCGCATCACCCCCGTGGTCAAGGCCATGGAGGTGCCTGCCACGGGACGTCGGGAGTGGCTGGAGAAGCTGGCGAAGGAGCTTGAGATCGCCCCTTTGCCTCCGGAAACGAAATAAAAACTTCAAAATTCAAACTCCAAACTTCAAGTCCCGAAACGAGACCGACGCGATGAAGTCAGTTTTAATTTTGAAGTTTGTTTTTTGAAGTTTCCCTCCGTCGCAGGCGTTACACCACGCATGTCCGTCCGCCATCTCTCCCGTTCCACGTTCTGCATTCTTGCCGCCCTGGCGCTCACTTCCCTTGTCTCCGGAGCCGAGCCAACCTCCACTCCCGCCAAGAAACGCGTGCTGCTGCTGGGGGACTCCATCTCCATCGGCTACACGCCCTTTGTGCAAGAACTACTGGTGGACAAGGCCGTGGTGCTCCGTCCGATGAAAAACGGCAAGGCCGAAAACTGCAGCAGCACCGCGGCGGGAGTGCAGAACATTGACCGCTGGCTCCAGATCGACGGCGGCAAATGGGATGTGATCCACTTCAACTGGGGTCTGCACGATCTCAAGCACATGCTGCGCGATGATCCCACCAAAACGTCCGACCAGGCCAGTGACCCGCCGCTGGCCTCCGTGGAGGTTTACGAGAAACAACTCCGGGAGATTGTGGGCAAATTACAAGCCACCGGCGCCAAGCTCATCTTCGCCACCACCACCTATGTCCCCGAAGGCCCCCACAAGGTGTACCGGAACAATGCCGATGTGGAGCGCTACAATACCGCCGCTCTCAAGATCATGAAGGAGAAGAACATCGCCGTGGATGATCTCTACACCGCGAGCAAGGAAAACTACCAGACCTGGCAGCTCCCCGTAAACGTGCACTTCAAGCCTGAAGGATCAAAAGCACTTGCTGAGCTGGTGGTGAAGTCCATATCGGGGTCCTAGCGTCGTGAGTGGCTGGCGGAAGAGCACTTACCTCTAACCACTTACCGGCTACCATCCTCCTACCTCCTCCTCTTGTCCTCGGCCTCAATCCGCTCAAACTCCTTCTTCGCAAAGGCCGAGAGCTCTTCAGTGGAAGCATTGGGTTGGGCCTCGCGCTTCACGCGGACCATTTCGCGGAACTTGTCCCGGGCCGCATCGGAAAGGGCCATGTAGCGATCACGTCCGTTGTCGCCCAGAAGGGAGGAAGTGCGGAAGCGCTGCCCATCAGATCCCGGCGGGCCTCCAGGACCGCCTGGCCCGCGGAAACCACCACCCGGACGGGTATTCTTGGGCAGGAGCTGATCATCGCTGTAGCGGACGGCGATGGTTTCGCCTCCCACCATGAGCTTGATCTCCGTGCGGTTCAGTACGGTGCTGGCGTGGATCTCTGCCAGTTTCCAGCCTTGGGCGTTGGGCACCTCGGACACCACGTGGCTTTCCTTGGTGGCTCGATCCAACACCGTCGCCACCGGCTTGCCCTCCAGGTAGGCGATTCCCGTGAGCACGAGCGAATCTGACAGGTTCAGCGCCCGGGTAAACGGCGAGTGCGCCAGAAGGGTCTCGGCTTCCTTGGGATCAAAGGGTTGCGGCAGGTCCTTGTCCACTACCGCCACTGGCGTGGCGGTATCGGAGACGTTCGACGCAATCGCCGGGGCAGCCGCAGGGTCTGCTGCTAGGGTCGCCGCAGGGTCAGTGAGGGCACACACGCCCAAAAGGGCCAGACCACTCAGGAAATGGGCTCGAGGCTTCATGAAACAGGACGATCAGCAGACCCTCTCAGGATGCCCCATTCACCGCTCCCTGTAAAGACCGTTCGATCACCCTGCCTTGCCCCGGAGAGGACATCAAGAGACCTTCATCTTCAGCGTTTGGCCGGTTCACGCAGCGGTTTGCGAAAGCCGCCTTCATCGCGCAGCAAGGACGACCAAGCCCCTCCGGCGATGTCGTAGAACAGGTTGGCCGGTTTGTTCGCCTCCAGCCACTCCTTGATCGTCTGCTTGTTGTCCTTCAGCCGCACTGTCCCGGCTTCTTTGCTCCAGATCAACCGACTGACCCGCTCCTCTCCCCGTTCACACCCGTCCACATGGTTCACTTTCATGGAGGTGTCTTCGAGCAGTTTCACCTGGGCCTGGAACTCAGTCGGGTCTGTGAACCAAAGCCCACACACGGCGTAGAGCCGGCCCTCGGGGGTGGCTTCCTTCAGTAGGATCTTCAAAGCTGCATCCGCTTGTGGGTCATCCAGCAAATCACGAAACGCAAAGACCTCTCTGGGGGTGATCCCGGCGATTCCCACCGTCGTGCTGGAGAAGGTGGGTGTGCCCTTCAGCACCTCAAACGCAGCCCGCGCCTTGGCACCCAGTGGGGGTGGTTCCGCCCCGGAGAGATTCACGACCGAGGCGAACAGGACCACAATTCCCCAGCTGAGCCACCGTTGCGCGGAGAAGGTTTCCAAGTGCAATTTCATAAATTCGAGGAGGGCTTTCCGGGGCATCACGTTCGAGACGGCATCTCCTTGAACAATTTCCGCCAGCTTAAGAATTCTTCACCCTCCGATAGCAATGGTGTCGCAGCGACGTTCCCATGCACTCCTCACAAGGATTTTGTCATCAGCCATGAAACGAACACTCTTCCTTTTTTGCGCGTCGCTTGCCGTCTCCACGGCTGGCTTCGCAGAACTCAAGCTGCCGGCCATCATCGGCAGCAACATGGTGCTTCAGCAGAAGCAGTCTGACCCCATCTGGGGCTGGGACACACCGGGCACGAAGGTGACCGTGACCTTTGCCGGCCAGACCAAAACCGCCGAGGCGGACAAGGACGGCAAGTGGTTGGTAAAGCTGGACCCCATGCCCGCCAACGCCACGCCGCAGGCGATGACGATCAAGGGCACCTCCGAGAAGGCGCTGAGCAACATCCTGATCGGTGAAGTCTGGGTCTGCTCCGGCCAGTCCAACATGGGCTTCACCGTGGGTGGATCCTGGGATGCGGACCTCGAAACCGCCACCGCCAAGTTCCCCAACATCCGTCTGATCTCCGTTCCTCAAGTCGGCACTCAGGAGATTCAGAAGGACTTCAACGGCCAGTGGGAACCCTGCTCGCCGACCAATGTGGGAGCCTTCACCGCCGTCGGCTTCTTCTTTGGCCGTACCCTCCATCAGATGCTGGACGTGCCCATCGGCCTCATCGACAACGCCTGGGGCGGCTCCGCTGCCGAGGCTTGGGTCCGCCGTGATGTCTTGGAAGGCGACAAGCGCTTTGCGAGCTTGATGGAACGATGGAAGCAGACCGAGGCCACCTATGACTTCGAGAAAGTCAAAGCCGACTTCGCCGCCGCGAAGGCCGCCTGGCCCGCCAAGGTGGAAGAAGCCAAGAAAGCCGGCAAACCTCTACCGCCCGAACCCCGGGCTCCGCAGAACCAGCTCGCTGGCCAGCATCGCCCCGGCAACCTCTACGCTGGCGTGCTTGCTCCGACCATTGGCTACGGCATCAAAGGTGCCATCTGGTACCAGGGCGAAAGCAACGCCGGCCGCGCCTTTGAGTATCGCGATCTCTTCCCGCTCATGATTGAGCATTGGCGCAAAGAATGGAAACAGGGCGACTTCCCCTTCTACTGGGTCCAACTCGCTGACTTCAAAGCTGAGCAACCCAACGCCGGCGACAGCGACTGGGCGGAACTTCGTGAAGCACAGACCCTCTCCCAAAAGCTTCCCAACACCGGTCAGGCCGTCATCACAGACCTTGGCGAAGCCAATGACATCCACCCGAAGAACAAGCGCGACGTGGCGGACCGCCTCGTCCGTCTGGCCCTCGCCAAGGACTACGGCGTGAAGATCCCCTACCACAGCCCCGAGTTCACCGGCGCTGAGTTCAAGGAAAACAAAGCCATCGTCACCCTCAACTGCTATGGCAGCAGCCTGCGCACGGTGGACGTCAATGAGGTCAAGGGGTTCG
>NZ_BATQ01000163.1 GCF_000739635.1 Verrucomicrobium sp. BvORR034
CTACGCGGTCGCCAGCGCCCCTGCCCCCAATCGCGCTCCTCCTCGCCTGGCACAGCCAAATCACCGCCCCCGCTCCGCAGCAGGGTTGGAGTACCGTCCCGCATGCGGGACCAATGCCATCAGGGAAAAGTGGAGAGGTCGAGCATCTCCCTTTTGTGAAAGTATTGAACCCGGACCTTCGGCCCTTCTGAAAGGGGCTCACCAGTTACAGTCGTGGCGGATGCGCCATCGCGGCTCCGAGGCTCACCAACGCAAATCAGCAAGGCTATCTATTCCCTGATGGCATTGGCTTTTAAGCGGAATCAGGAAGCGAGTGACCCTTGATAGCGCTCCCGGTGAGTCGCTCCCGACGGGCCAGCGATGGCTTGGGAATCTTGGGCGGGATTTACGCCATGAGACGTGCGGGGCGTGATTCCGCTTAAAAGCGGTACTCCAACCCCGGCGCGAATATCCACTGGGACAAAGGAACCCACCCCACCCTGCTGAAGCCCTTGCTACCCTTCGTGCCTTCGCGCCTTCGTGTGAAAAAATGCATTCGCCACTCCGGCGGGACGCCAGTGTCACTTTTACTCCTAGAACCAGCAAGAGTTGAATCAAGACGCCGGTTCTGACCGCACCTGAATCAACACCCGATCCCTGGGCGTGAACTGGAGCCTGCTCCTGGCTCTGTTCAACCAGGACCAGCGTGACTTCGCGCGCAAGGCCCGGCCCTCGTCCGCGATGAAAACAATACGGCCAGCCTGGCTATCCAGCGGAGGCCGGATGGGGAAATACCGTACGATGACTCCATCAAAGTGGGGCTGCGTATAGGACAGGGTCGCCTCGAACTCGTTGCCGAGATATCGCAACGGCACCTCGCAGACGTAGGTCTGCAGATACCAATCTGGCGGCGGGATGGAGAGACCGTTCCACTTCTTTGCCCGATAGATACGCTTCCCGACGGTGATGGAGGGATCCACAGCAGAATGTGCCCCCTGCTGGGGCGGTTCAAACACGGGAACGAGGATCTTGACGAGCGTGTCCTTTGAAACTTTCTCTTCGGTGCTCGTGGTCTCCAGCTTGAATCGGTAGACGCCTTTCACCTGCGACTTCCCTGCTTTAACGGCAATCGTGACCTCCTCGTGGATCATGGTCGAGGAGAGCTTGCCGTCGTCATACACCATGGGATTGGCCACGGCTTGGACCGCAAGGAGGCAGAGGGCTAGCAGAGTGTGGATGCAATGGCTCATAAGGCGCTACCAGGATTGTACGCTGTATTGACGCTGATGTCTCACGACGAAGAAGATGGCAATGCCAGCGCCGACGGCGGCGAAAGGCCACGCGGACCCGCTAGTGCGGATGGTGATGAGGAAGGGCAAAAGGAAGATCCAGCACAGATCCGCGCCTCCCCCCTTCACCTCTCAAGAATACCAGCACTTTCCAACCAAAGACGACAACGAGGGGTACAGCAACGAACCCCCACCAACCACTGATCATGGCCGTGAAGAACAGGTAGATGGGGAAGAACAGCGCCTGCCATCCGATGGCCGCAAAGGACTTGAGGCCATGTGCAAGCAGGAGTGGCGTGAAAGCCCCCAGGGTGCCAACGCCCCACGCAAGCAACAAACGTACCGGCAAGGAGGCGACGGTCGAGGCAAAGACTTCAGCAGGATCAATACGCATGACAACCAAAGGTGGATTTGACCATCTGTCGATTAAACACTCCATGCCGAATGACGTGAGGTCAATGACATGACACCGGAAATTCTGAGATTCAAAAACCGGGAAGATTCTTCCACCTTAGACGGCAACTTCATCTGCAAGTTCTGGGGACTTGCCAAAACCAAAGTAACGCCGACTGGGACGCCCCAGGATGAAGCGCCATGCCAGGAGGATGATCAGGAAGGCAGCGGTGAAATGGAAAAGCATGTCCCAAAAAGAGAAGGGAATTTCCTCGGGGGATGTGACAGCCGGAAGGATGCAAAGAGGTAGACTAGCTGATTGCTCCTCACGACAAAGAACATCAGCACCGCCGAATTCAAATAGTAGACCCATCGACGGCGACCTCCACAGCACATAGAGAAGATCGCAACGATGACTACGATTGTTGACGCAAACAGAGGCGGCAGCCTCAGAAACTGACCGAAGGATTTGTCCAAGAAAGCACGAAATAGAATCAGAATAAACACGAAGGTCATGAACCCAAAGATTCCGATCACCCAACGATGGGAAGCGGGTCTGGGAGGAAGAGATTCAGAACGAGCTGGCGAACTCATCGACTGGCTATGGGAAACGGGAGTTGGAAAGTAAGATGGAGTGCAGTCTCGCATGCGGGACTGCGCCAGGGTGCGGAAGGTGGAATGAGCAATTTAAATATCAACCACCAATAGAGCTGCAACGGATGAGGCGCTGTAACGGAAAAACACGTGTTTAGAAGGCATTGGGGCGTTGTGTGGGCATGAAACTCAACCACTCCGGCGACGGTTGCCGATTGCCAATCGGCGGCACAGCAGATTGCCAATCTGCGCTACGCTGGAGCCAGCCTGCTCCATCGGGCTCCTCCCCGATTGGCACAGCCAAACCATCACCCCCGCTTCGCAGCAGGGTTGGAGTACCGCTTTTAAGCGGAATCAGGATGCGAATGTCCTTGATATTGCCCGCGGTGGATGCGGGCGACCAGTTGGTGGTTGCCAGGAAGTCCTGGGAAGGATTCACGCCATGGGACGCGTGAGGAGTGATTCCGCTTAAAAGCCAATGCCATCAGGGAAAACGCATCGTCTTGCTGTTTTGCCTTGGCGCGCCTCGGAGCCGCGATGGTGCAACCGCCACGACTGTAACTGGTGAGCCCCTTTCAGAAGGGCCGAAGGTCCGGGTTCATACCAGCCTGGGGCAACGCCCCAGGGATAGATGGCCAAACTACCCTTGAGGGCTGTAGGCCCGGTGTCATCAAATCTGCCTATGACGAGCATCCCTGAATGACGTCGGGCCTACAGCCCTCAACATCTAAAACGAGCGCCTGCCTTGGGCGTTGCCCAAGGCTGCAATGATGCCGGACCTTCGGCCCTCAATACTTTCACAAAAGGGAGATGCTCGACCTCTCCCCTTTTCCCTGATGGCATTGGTCCCGCATGCGGGACGGTACTCCCACCCCGGCGCGGACCTCTTCTGAGACTAAGGACTCCTCACCGCCCTGCTGAAGTCCTTTCAACCCTTCGTGCCTTTGTGCCCTCGTGTGAGAAACATGCATGCTTCACTCCGGCAATCTGTGCCACGAAGCTGAGCGACTCTACTCCGGCCAAGATGAAGTTCTTCCACCTTAGATGGCATCTTCATCTGCCAGCTTCGGGAGCTTGCCAAAACCAAAGTAGCGCCGGCTGAAGAGATTCGACCGCGGGCCCTACAGTTGTCGAGTCTTGAGAAGAGGGTTGTCCCTCGCCAGGGCATAGTCGTAGGTCATGAACTTGGTGAAGCCCCAGCATCCAAGGGCAAGGAGGACGGCCAGGATTGGATAGATGACCACGGAAAACGCAGGTCTCTTGCGAAGCTCCCACCAGGCCAGACCCAGCCCGACAACGCCTTCAAAGAGGCAGATGCCCCAGATCAAGGAGGGCGGGTACAACAGCCGTGCAGATCTATGGTCCAAACTGAAATCCCACACCAGAGTGAGCAGACTGGTCACAGCAAGCGCGGCCACAACAGAGGCCGACAGGACGGCGAGCCTCAAGACCATGGATGAGGTGTGCGGCTTGGGAAGAGGTGGAGGGTTCATCCGTTGGTGCCGTATTAGGGCCGGGATTGGGCCGGGATAGATGTCGGTTATTGGAAACTGCACGGAGCACCTGAAGCGACGATCACCCGTCAACGATAGACCGGATGACAAACCGGATGAGGAGTTGCAGGGCGAACTTCACTTCGAGCCAGAAGAAGCCGATCAAGAAGGCGAAGGGGAAGGTCAGGATGGCGAGGATGACGCCAACGCCAACCCAGACCTCGCCGCCCAAGTAGCCTGCGCCGCTGGAGAGCACGATAGCGAAGAAGAAGCCGAGGAAGGCCCGCATGCCCAGCTCCATGGTGTCGCCCGCGGCTTCCACGCGGGACCAGAAGGATTTGGGCCTGCGGTTTTCGCTGCCGCTTTCTGCAGGTGGAAGATTCATAGGGTGAACCGCTGAGAGACGGCGGATCGTTTTTACCCAACAGGCCGTCGTTTGGATAGAAGGAAGTTGGTGGGGCGGTGTCCGGGGAAGCGCGGACTGACCGCTTAAAAGCGAAACTCCAACCCTGCTGGCGGCAGCGCGCGGGTGGATGAATAGGTTTCGGCTCGGAGTCCACTGATACCGATTGCCAATCGGTGGCACAGCAGATTGCCAATCTGCGCTACGCGGGTCTCCTCAACCAGCGCAGCGTCTCAACCAGCGCAGCTCACTGCGGCACATGGATCCGGTCACCTGGCTGAGCCTGGATGGCGGCCTCGGCACCATCAGCACGACGGAGGTCGAGCTCGCGGGTCTGGCCGCCGCGGGTGAACTTCACCTTCTTCATGCCGGCGAATTCGGTGGGGCCGCCGGCGCTGGTGATGGCGTCGTGGATGGTCATGCCGGGAGTGAGGCCGATGCGACCGGGGGCACGCACTTCACCGCTGACATAAATGACCTGGGTGGCGGCTTCGCGGTTGGGCGTGACCTGGATGGTAGGGTGCGTGAAGATCTCGGCGTGCTTGTACGCGGACTCGATGTTCTTCTGCAGAGTCGAGGGACGCACACCAGCCGCTTTCATCTCGCCGATGTACGGAAGATTGATGGAGCCGTTGTCGGCGATGTCATAGCTGTTGGAAACAACAGAGATCTCCTCTGCGGGCACGCCGGAGAGTTTGATGACGATGCTGTCTCCGATGCGCAGGACGGACTCGGTCGTCTGCTGGGCCATGGCCTGCCCCAGCATCAGGCTGCTGAGGAGGCCGATGAGGAGGGCTCGGAAAGTGGACGTGCTCATAAACGGGAATCCTTTCAGGGTGGACCTTGGCCTTGGCTTAGAACACATCGTCGCCACCAGTGTTGCCACGTTGGCTCCGGGGCTCGGATGCATCCTTGGCCTTGCGTTGTTTCCTTGAAGAAGTCTGGCGTGTGCCCTTGGGGGCATCGTCGTAGTTGGGCGTGTTGTGGTAGTAGCCGTAGTACGTGGTCTGGTAGCTGTAGTTGCTGTCGCTGCGGATGTCCACGCGGTTGAGCGCGACGCCGACGATAGAGCCGCCGACCTGCTCAATGGCCTGCTTCACACGGCCGAGGATGTGTCGTGGGATCTTGCGGTGCTGCACGACGATGAGGGTCATGTCGGCCTCTGCCGAGAGCACGCTGGCATCGCTGACGCCGAGAATGGGCGGGGAGTCGATGAGCACGAGGTCAAAGCGGCTCTTCATGTCCGCGATGAGATCCGTGAACTTCTGGGAGTTCAACAGGCTCGCGCAGTCGGCGGGCATGATGCCGCTGGGCAGGAGGTAGAGATTGTCCACCTGAGTCTGCACCACCACTTCCTCCAGAGGCACGTTTCCGGTGAGGTAGTTGCTGAGGCCAAAGTTGTGCGGCACATCAAAGAAGGTGTGCTGGCGGGGGCGGCGCATGTCTGCATCGATGATCAGGGTGGTGTATCCCGCCTGGGCACAGACGGTGGCGAGGTTCACCATGGTGGTGCTCTTGCCTTCACCGGGGCTGCCGCTGACCACGCTGATGCAGTTGGCACTCATGTCCTTGCGGTTGAACTCGATGTTCGTGCGCAGGATGCGGTAGGCCTCGGCATCGGGCGTGACGCCGCTGGAGCGGTGCAGGATGCCCACGCCTTTGGGGATCACGGCCAGCACGGGCACGCCCATGATGGACTCGACCTCATCCATGCTCTTCACACTGGTGTCGAGGTACTCAAGGAAGAAGGCCAAACCGAGGCCGCAGAGCAGGCCGACCACTCCGCCAAGGAGCAGGTGCAGGCGCACATTGGGCTTCACCGGTGCCGATCCGGGCTCCGCTGCCTGGTACACGGTCACAGGGGTCTTGGTCATCTGCTGGTCGATCTGCTTCTGCGAAAGCGTGTCCTTCAGACGGGTGACGTCCTGGCGGAGAATCTCCCATTCCCGCTGGGCGGCGAGGAACTCCTGGTGATCTGTCTGGGCCTGGATGGAGGTGTCCTTCTGATTGTCCCGCATGCGCTCGGCCTCGGTGAGCTGCTTCTGCGCAGTCTCCACGCGGAAGGTGAGGTTCTTGCGATAGTCCTCCGCCGCCTCCAGCAGCATGCCCCGGGTCTGCAGGATGGAGTCGGCAATGCCCTTCATGGTGGGGTGCTTGGGGCCGAGACCGGCATTGCCCAAGTTTTTCTGCGAGATCAGGAGGTCCTGGTAGGTGGGGCCGAGTTTCTTGATGGTCTCGTTCTCCACCCGCAGCTCACCCGCCTGGCGGATGAGGTCATCCCCTTGCAGGGAGCGGAGTTGCTCAATCTGCGCGGTCATGTCGCGGATCTCGCGCTGGATTCTGCTGACGTCCTTGATGGTGTCCACCAGGGAGCTGCTCTCCGGCGTGGAGACGTCATCCTGGTTGGCGGCGCGGCCCACGGAGCCGGGCATCTCCACGATGCCGAGACGCTTCTTGATATCCAGCACCTTGGCAAGCGCCTGGGTGGCCTGCTCTTCCTTCGCAGTGATCTGGGCGGTGATCTGGGCCAGCGCCTTGTCCGTGCGCTCGTTGTCGAGCGCCAGCCGGGTTTCCTTGTAACTCTCTGCGATCGAGTTGGCGATGTCTGCGGCCAGCTTGGCGTCCTCGTCGAAGTACTCCAGCGTGATGAAGTCACTCTTCATGCTGCTCTGGGGCTCCAGATTCCCCATGAGCTTGCCGGCGGCGGCGGCCTTGTTAGGGGCGTTCCACCGGGCCACAAGGTCGAGCTTGTCCACCACCCGGTCGAGGGTTTTGCGCTTGGAGAGAATCTCGAACTGGGTCTTGAGGAAGCCGTCGGTGGACACGGCGAGGGCATCGCCCATGTGGCCGATGACGCGGGCATCACTCTGTACCCGCTCGATGACCATCTCCACCCGGCCCACGTACTTGCGCGGCATGATGTAGGTGATGATGGCCGCGACGCTGAAGACGAGGAGGAAGGCGAGAAAGATCAATCCAAGCCGGTTGCGGACGATCTGCCAGTAGTCCTGGGCGTGGCGCTGGATCTCAAGACGGTTGGGCGTCGTGCTCATGGCAAGGGGTCAATTTGAGAAAGCTCCGGCCCTCGTTCCCGGGACGGTGGCACAGGGGTCCGGCAGTGCACCATACCTCATACCAGCCGCAGCGGCTCCACCTTTCCGCAGAGTGCGGGGGAGGCTCTGCCCGGATGCGGCGTTCATGGGCGGGAGTGGCTCAGAACACCGCGTTCAGGCCGACGCTCACACGGTGCCGGTCATACTCGCGGAAGGACGAGTCCGACGAGATCGTGGTGTAGCTGTAGTTCGCGTCCAGGCTCAGATTGTTCCAGAAGTTGTAGCTGAAGCCGAGGCTGGCATTGACTTCGTCTTCGGAGGAAGATTCGATCTCCTGATTCCCCTCGAAGTCACTGTGCACATAGTGCAGCCCGAAGTTGCCGGTCAGGCTCTGGGTGAACTGGTAGCCGGCCACCACACCGGTGCGGTAGGAGTAGCGGGAGTCGTAGAGGGACATCTCCGAGGCGTCATAGCCCATCTGAGCATACCAGCGCAGGTTGCTGCGGCGGGTGAGGGCGTAGTTGATGGCACCTTCCATATAGGGCGCGGTCTCGTTTGAGCGGTCACTCTGATACATCTCCACCCCGGCGCGGAAGCTGCCGGAGGAGCGCTCGCTCCAGGCCTTGTCCACCCCCACGAGGATGTAGTGGCTCATGTAATCCGGGCTGGCCACCTCCTCGTCCAGGGCGGTGGCGGGGTCATTGGCGAAGCGCGTGTAGCGGAAGCGGTACTCGGCCGTGAGCTTGGTGGTGCGGTTCAGAGCATAACTCACCTGCTGGCTGATGAGGTGGCTGAGGCGGTCTTCGAAGTCGGCCACCGTGTCATCGTCCGTATAGATGATGCCGTCGATGGTGTAGCCGGTGGTGGTGGCCACGCGCTCGCTCCAGGCGTAGGCCACGGAGGTGTTGTTGTACCCGTAGAGGTACTGGCCAGACCGCCGGCCGGTCGTCACGCCGATGCCGTAGTTCGGCTCCGTCTCATAGGTGACGTAGAGGTTGTTGCTCACCTGGAGGCGACGGTTCACCTGGTGCGCGACGTTGAAGGCGACGCGCGCAGTGTAGTCGTAATTCTCTCCTCGAACCGAATCATCGAGGTAATAAATCGTGCCCAGGTCCACACCCACGTTCCACTTGGTGGGCGCGGTGTTGTTGGCATAGGTGAGGCCCACTCCTGCCTGGATGAAGGCGGATTCTTCATTTTCCAGTCCCATGGAGTCATACTCCGTCCGGTCGTAGCCCACGCTGGCCCCGACGTTGAAGGTCAGCGGTATTTCGTCCAGATAATCTGTGGAGCGCCCGATACCCAGCAAGCCCTGCCCCTGCAGGGCGGGTGCCAGTGACAGCAGAGCTGTCAGGGGGAACAGGGCGAGGGTGACCTTCATAGGAAGCTGAGGGTGCGGGCTCAAGATGCCTGATGCGTAATGTGCGGAGCTAAATAATCGGGGACAAAAAAACCTGATAGGAGGTTGGGTCTGATGCCCGCGGGGAGAATCTTACTTCTGCTTGGCCTTCGACGGGGAAAGCGGATTGCGCCGCGGCGGGGGGGTACGCTTTGGATTATCCTGCGTGATGACCACCCCACCTGCTGCAGGCTGGATGAGGTAGATGCCCCGGATGTCCGCAGGAGCCACCTTGTAGTCAGAATCCGGCTGCACCTCAGGCTGCACCGCGATCACCTGCTTCACTTCCTTGCCGCCGGCCCGCTGGGCCACCATGGCGTTGGCACATTCCGCGATCAAGGCGGAGCGGTTGGGGGCCACATTCGTGGCAGTGAGCATGATCTGCTTCACCAGCTCATCCGTGGCATGGGAGGCGAGGATGGCGGCCTTTACAATCTCACAAGCGCAAGCCTCATTCTTGACCATTGCGTCCTCAACAATAAGAAGAACTTTCGCAGGTTCGACTTCCACATCTGATCGAACCTTGTCAGCAACTCGGTCACATTCCGTCAAGTCGCCTGCCATCATAACCGGGCAAATTGCCCCGGCGAGGGCCATTGTGAGGAGCAGGTGAAGTTTCATAACTTGCTGATTCTGAGCGTTTTAAACGGTTCGGAAGTGGAGCGGGCAACGGGAATCGAACCCGTCTTGCTAGCTTGGAAGGCTAGCGCATTACCACTATGCTATGCCCGCGTCTCTGATAACCAACACCCTAATCCCAATAATCTCAAGATAATTTTTAGAAAGCTTTGAAATTATTAAAAAACTAGAGGTCGTTATATTCCGTCTCAGCAAGGATCTTCATCCAGTAAATGATACTGGCTGGCTTATAAAAACATCAGGTTCGCAGATTTGCAAGGAGCGATTGTGGCAAGGCCCAATTTTTAGGTTTTTTTCGTTCTCATCCAGTTATTCGCAGCATTGCCGCTTCTGGATGAAGGTTTTCCTTTTCGAGCCGTAATCGGTCTGATAATTTTTTTTCAACAGCATTCCCCTGACCATGACTTCGCGAACCATTGTCAATATCTGTGTCGGTGCCTTGTTCGTTCTGGCAGTTCTCTATGTAATGGCACAATGGAATACTCCTGAATGGCAGGACAATCCCATGTACCCTCTAATTTCCATCATCGTTTTGGCGATTGTGGGTGGTGTTTTTTTCGTGACCGTCGTCCTTCCCAAGTTCGGCGATGCGATCGGCACGGTGATGTACTCATCCGGCGAGGAAGTGGAGCAGGATGAGAGCATGAAGGCCGTGGCCCTGGTGGCCAAGGGCGACTACCACGGGGCGATCAAGGAGTATGAGAAGATGATCGCCAACAAACCCGAGGATCCGTTCCCGGTGTCTGAGATCGCCAAGATCTACTCGGAAAAGCTCCACGCGCCCGATCAGGCGCTGCACGTCATTCAGGAGAACCTGGAAAACCGTGACTGGACGGAGGAGAACGCAGCGTTCCTGATGTTCCGCCTCTCTGACATCCACATGGCCACCCGGAACTACGATGCCGCGAAGGACATCCTGGAGCAGGTGGCTGGTAATTTCCCCGGCACCCGCCACAGCGGCAACGCCCGGCACAAGATCAACGAGCTGGAGCAGCTCCAATATAAGGAGATCGCGGCGCAGCGGGCGAAACTTAGCAGTCAGGGGTAGGGTCAGGGATAGATGGGAGCGGTGGGGCGGTTAGGCGTGCTGGGTAGATGGGAGTTGGTCCCTTCGGAGCCCAGTGCGTCAGTGGGCAGTGCGTCAGTACATCAGAAGGGGGTGGTTTGGGAGTGATGGGTGTTGGAGCACGCCGAATGTGAACAGGGCGGTGGATGCTCTAGCTGGTGAGTCCAGGTCCGCGCCGGGGTTGGAGTACCGTCCCGCATGCGGGACGGAATCAGGATTCGTTCGGCCCTTAAAGGTTGCTCGCGCTGGGACACGCCCGCCCGGCCAGCGACGGCGTAGCCCAGATTGGCAATCGGCACGGATGGCAAGAGCGGAGAAGATGTATTCTCACACGAAGGCACGAAGAGTTGAGGCCCTTGGAAAAGCAGGCGGGGCTCCCAGCCCCGCTCACTCTCTGCCCCGCCCCAGCATCCAGCATCGCAGGCTGAAGCCTGTACTCCCTACAGCTTCAGCCCCAACACCTTGACCACTGACGCACCGCTTACTGACGCACTGACTTCTCCACCGCGGCATCGAGGATATGCTCCACCTGTTCATTCCTGAACTGCTGCGTGTAGAGCGCATGGTAGTGCCCGTGAGCGACCATCAGCTCGTCATGCGTGCCGCTTTCCAGGATCCTTCCTTTCTCGATCACCAGGATGCGGTCCGCCCCACGAATCGTAGAGAGCCGGTGGGCGATCACAAAGCTGATGCGACCGTGAAAGATCGCCTTGAGCCCCTGCTGGATGAGTTGCTCCGTCTCCGTGTCGATGGATGAGGTGGCCTCGTCCATGATGAAGATGCGCGGATCCGACAGCAGCGCCCGTGCGAAGGACACGAGCTGCTTCTGACCGGTGGAAAGGCGATTCCCGCCCTCGCCCACATCCGTGTCATACCCCTTCTCCAGCGCTCGGATGAAGCTGTCCGCATTCACACTGCGGGCGGCCGCCTCCACCTCGGCATCGGTCGCATCCAGCCTGCCGTAGCGGATGTTCTCACGCACGCTGCCGCTGAACAGGTGCGGCCCCTGGAGCACGATGCCCAGGTTGGAGTGATACCACTCCAGGCTGCGATCGCGGAGGTCCCGCCCGTTCACCAGAATGCGTCCACCCGTTGGCTCATAGAATCGCGCGGCAAGGTTCACGATGGTGCTCTTGCCCCCACCACTCGCCCCCACGAGGGCAATGGTCTGCCCGGCTTCCACCTTGAGGTTGAAGTCCTTCAGCACCGGCTCTCCTGTCTGGTAGGCGAAGTCCACATGGTCAAAGGCCACACTGCGGATCTCCCGCTCGTAGCCATCCGGCGCCAGCTCCACAGGCCGGTCGGGACGATCCCACAGATGCAGACGGGCCCGCACCTCCTCGTGGTCCAGGATCCCCGGCACGGTGGCCAGCAGGCTCAGCACCCGCTCACCCGCCGCCTGAGCGCCCTGCATCTGCACGAGCGTCTGCGCGATCTGGTTGATGGGATTGAAGAACTGCCCGGCGTAGAAGATGAACGCCACCAGCGTGCCCAGGCTCAGGGTGCCGCTCATCACGTCCGCGCCGCCGCGCCATAGGGCGATGCCAGCTGCGACGCTGCCCAACGTCAGCACGATGGGAATGTACACCGCTGACTGCAGGGCATTCTGGATGGAGACGCCATACATCTGGGACGACAATACCTCGAACTCCCGCTGGTTCTCGTTCTCACGCACCAGAGACTTCGTGGTGCGCAGCCCCTGCAACTCCTCAGCGTAGGAGGCCGTGATCATGGAGTTGTACTTCCGCGTCTCGCGGGAGCTGAGCAGCAGTTTCTTCTGAAACACGGCGCTCACCCACACCAGCGGCGGCACCACTGAGAGAACGAGCAGACCTAGCAGCGGTTGCAGGACCACCATCACCACGGCAATCATGAACACCAGGCACACCGCCCAGAGCACGTCCAGCGTGCCCCACGCGATGATGCGGGCCAGCTTGTCGCAGTCGGAGGTCAGCCGCGAGATCAACCATCCGGTGGGCCGGTGGTCGAAGTAGGCAAATTCCAGCTCCTGGAGCTTTTTGAAACACTCCTGCCGGATGTCGTGGCTCATGTTGTTGGAGAGCCCGCCCGCCGCATTGATGAACATCCAGACCCCGATGGAGAGCGCCAGGGCGGCCACGAAGTACACGGTCGCATAGGGCCACAGGTTCACCTGCTGCTGCTGGGCCACGGCGTCCACCGTCCACCGGGTGATGAGCGCGAAGCTCGCGTCGCAGAGGGCAATGCCCACCGCGGCAATGGCTAGAGGAGTCAACAATTTCTTGTAGGGCAGCGCATGTCGGAACACGCGCCCCCAGAGCTTGAGATCAAGCTTTTCACTAAAGACATCTTCCTGAGGTTCGTTTTTCATCGGCTGGCAGGGACAGAGGTTAAAGCCGGAGCGGCAGCAGCTTGGGCAGCGGCCAGGTCAGAATGGGCGGCGGTAGAGGTCGCCGCGAGCCGCTCGTCATCGAGGATCTCCTGCTGGGCGGCGTTTTGAATGGTCCAGAGGCGACGGTAGAGGCCCTCTTGCTTCAAGAGGTCTTCCGGCCGCCCCTCCTGGATGATCCGGCCCTTGTCGAGCACGATCACGCGGTCGGCATGGGCCAGAGTGGAGAGCCGGTGGGCAATGACCAGCGTGGTGCGCTGTCCATGGCGGCTGCGCAGGGCGTGCAGGATGTTGGTCTCGGTCTCCGCATCCACCGCGCTCAGGGCATCGTCCAGCAGCAGCACTGGCGTCTCGCGCAGCAGGGCGCGGGCCAGGGCCACGCGTTGACGCTGACCGCCAGAGAGCGTCACGCCTCGCTCACCCACCAGAGTGCCGTAGTCGGCGGAGAAGGTGTTGATCGTATCGTGGATGTCTGCAAGTCGCGCCGCTTCCTGGATCTCCTCCTTGGCCGCGCCTTCGCGTCCCAGGCGGATGTTCTCCCCGATCGTCTTGGAGAAGAGGAAGGGCTCCTGCATCACCACGCTGAACTGGGAGCGTACCCACTGGCGGTCCAGAGTGGTGAGCTCCTGCCCGTCCAGGCGGATCGAGCCGGAGCGGTAGTCATAGAGCCGCAGCAGCAGGTGCATGATGGTTGATTTCCCTGAACCCGAAGGCCCCAGGATCGCCAGGGTTTCACCTGGTCGCACCGTGAAGCTGATGCCGTTGAGCGCCGCGCTCTTGCCGTCGTGGTCGAACACCAGATCCCGCGCCTCAATGCCACCTTGGAAAGGATCAGGATGCACTCCGACAGGATCCGGCTTGCTTTCCTCCGCCTCGCTCAAGATCTCGCCCATGCGGTTCAGCGCCACCGTGGCCTTGCCCAGATCCGTGAGCGTGCGGCCCATCTGGCGCACCGGCCAGAGGAGCATGCTCAGGAACATGATGAAGGCGAACAGCGTGCCCACCGTCAGCGTGCCCTGGGAGATGAACCACGCTCCGGCAATGAGGACGATCCCCTGCTGGATCAGCACGATGAGGTCAGAAGTGGACCAATACCACGCCATGAGGCGCAGCAGGCGCAGGCTCCGATCCCGGTAGAGCTGGTTCGGCTTGGCGAACTTGTTGATTTCGAAGCTCTGCCTCCCAAAGGCCCGCACCACCCGTAGGCCGGTCAGGTTCTCCTGCACCACGCGCGTCACTTGTCCTTCCGCCTCATCCACCTCGCGGAACAGGTGTTTCACCCGGCCCACATAGATGTAGCCAAAGAGCACAATCGGCACCACCAACACGAACGAGATGGCCGTCATCCGGCCATCGAGCAACAGCATGACGGGCACCGCCGTGAGCAACATCAAGATGGCATTGCTGATGTCCACCACCTGGGTGGAGAGCGCCATCCGCAGCGTCTCCACATCGGAGGTGCAGCGCTGGATCAGATCGCCCGTCTCTGCGTGGTCATGATAGCGCGTGGGGAGACGTTGCAGATGATCATAGAGCCGGTCCTTGAGCCGCCGGGCAATGCCGTCCGAGGCCTGGGCCGCAAACCGCCCCTTCAGGTAGCTGAAGAAGCCCGCGATCACGGTCAGCCCCACCATGACCAGAGCCGGCAGCCAGAGATGATGGCGCACCAGATCCGCTCCCCCCATCCAAGAGATCAGCACCGTGGAGAGCACCGCTTCCGGTGCCGCCTTGGCCGGGGTCACTCCAGGCAAGACACCCGACTTCAGGGCAAAGTCGATCGTCGCACTGCCCACCAGCGGGATGAGGTAGTTGATCACGGTGAAGACCAGCAGCGCCGCAATGGCCAGCGCATACTGGCTGCGGAACCCCTGCATCAGGGTCCAGAGCAGCGCCGCGGGAGCTTGCTTGGGCTTGGTCTTAGCAGAAGCCGCCTCTGCAGCAGCAGGGGCAGATGTGGGCCCGGAGGTCGTGCCGGCCCCAGGCTGCGCCTCGGACTCAGGCGTGGACATGAACTTGGACTTCAAGTCCGAGTCCGGGCTGGTACATGAGTCCGGATCGGTGACCGACTGCGCCCCTGCATCAGAGGCGGCCGGATCGGAGGGCGATGAATCACTGGATGATTTTTCCATGGGAGTGGAGGGCTATGAAAAAGCGTTGCAATGCGTGAGCAGGAACTGACGAACGAAGACGGGAGACTGGGACGAAGACGGGCAGACAGATAGAGATGCGGATTCTGATGAGGATGCCGAAAGGGGCTTTCGGAAGAGGAACACTGACAAAGGGTCGCTGACCGTTTTGGGGCAGCGGGGGGGCGTTCCTTCCTAGACGAGATGCCTGCACTTTCGATCTGGTCCGGTCTGCCACCCGCTCACTGGCTTTGGTGGAGGAACTGGCTGGACGGATCTCGAAAAGGGAATCAAGTCAATCAGCGATCAGGCAGCTCTCCACCCCTGGATTGTTCCAGGAGACGCCGAAGTACGGGAAGAGCATCGCGTTCATAACGACGCTAGATTCACACGGGGAATTGAGACTGGCAAGAAGTTTTTGTGACCGACTGGGTAGACGGGTCAAGCAGGAGGCGTCTTCACTTTGCAGGAGTACCCAGAGGGCAGCCAATAGGAGGAGGAGGCGGCCGCCCAAAAACAAGAAAGGGCTGGTTCCGCTCGCAGCAGATCCAGCCCATCCTGCTTCACCGGAAGCTCTTCACATGAAGTTGGCCCCTTCCGGATCATGCGACCTCGTCGTCAACCAAGCACGCGCCCCCTTCGGAACATTGCCAGGGTTCTAGATCAAACTAACGCAGTTGCGTTTCGGAGGTTGCCTATTCCAACTCAAACCGGATGGTGACATCTCCCTTTCCGACCACAGCGGAGAGTCCCCCAGCGTTGTCGATGCGCCCCAATCTTGTGTAACTGTAAGAGGTCGGGAAGGTCTCATAGAAGAGCACCAGGGTGTTTGAATTCCACAGCATCAGATCACCCGCCTTGATTGTTCTTGGGTTCACGTCATTCGAAGGCAGCCAAGATGGCAGTCGAAAGAGCTTTTCGTTTCCGTTCAGCTCAGTCATTTCAAAGCTTGCAGGCAGCATGGCCTTGAAGGCGGATGCAGCAGGATGGTCGGCGAATGTGGCTGAAAAAGACTTCCCTCCGATCCAGATCTTCATGCGAGTTGCATTCACGTTTGTTCTAGCATTGGCAGTCTCGCTCCACGTCGCCATCTTGGCAACCGGCGGCGGGTCACCTTGGCACGCCGCTGGGACGCCAATGGATAGGAGCATTGTCGAAAGGAGGGTGATGACTGGCGGTTTCATGCGATGGACTTGAAAACTCTGGCAGGAACACCACCCACAATCGTGTTTTCGGGAACGTCTCTGGTCACCACCGCACCGGCCGCGATAACGGCGTTTTCCCCGATGGTGACTCCTTGCATGACGGTGGCATTCGCGCCTATCCACGCATTTTTTCTGATGTGGACGGGTGCCGCAGTGAGCGAGTGTCGGTTTTCTGGCGACACCGGGTGCCCTTCAGTGAGCAAGCTCACTCCAGGGGCGATGAAGACGTCGTCCTCAATCGTGATCCCTCCCAGGTCGAGAAAGACGCAGTTGAAGTTGATGAAGACGCGCTTCCCGATCCTGGTGTGCCTGCCGTAGTTGACGTGGAAGGGCGGGAAGATGGCGGTGCTTTCGTCGATCTCGTTACCCGTAATTTGGCTCAGAAGGTGACGTATCTCGTTGGGATCGGCGGACTGGTTCAATCGCAGCAGTAGCTTCCGCGTGGCAAAGGAGGCGTCCACAAGCTTGCCGAACTCGGGGTCATCAGCGGGAATGGTTCCGCCATTCCGAAGCCGCGCAAATACATCGGTCGGTAGTTTCATGCGTTAAAGAAGGGGTGAGGCCGGACGACTATCGCTGGCACTGGTGCCGTGCCAGTGCCTCACCCCGGGTGGGGACCAGACCACATCGCCAGGGCTGATCTCCTCTAGGGGCCCGCCTTCGCACTGCGTCCTGCCCAATCCAGAGGTGACAATAGTGGTCTGGCCGATCGGGTGGGTGTGTTATTGTCCTCTGGAAGAATGCTGGCCTGCAAGCTTGAGACCAAGCGCAACCCGCATGCTCCCAGAAACTGCCGTCGGGGCATCATTTCAGGTTCGTGGCAAAGAACTCTCCGATCCTGTCAAAGGGGATCACCTTTACCTGGTCATACAGATCAACGTGGTTCGCCCCTTTGATGATGAGGAGTTCCTTCGGCTTCGCCGCCGCCTCATAGGCAGTCTCGCTAAAGTAGCGTGAATGAGCCTTTTCCCCGTGAATAAAGAGGATCGGACGGGGCGATATTTCTTTGATGTAAGTCAGTATCGGCATGTTCATGAAGGACAGCGGATTCGTGAGGGTCCATCAGCTGTTTGAGTTGATCGACCTAGGATGGAATCCGCGCGGCTCCTTGTAGTAGTCGGCGTAGTCCACCATGAACTGCGGTTCTCCCCCTTTTAGCACGTTGAAGAGGGGGCCCAGCTCCGGCCCCCCCTTTTTCCGCATCCTTCCAGCGCTGCTGGCTGAGCTGCTCCAGGGTTCTTGCGCGCTCTTCCACGGTCACCCTGTCGTTGTACCCCCTGGACATGACTCGGGTCATGTCATACATTGTGCTGGTCACCACGGCTTTGATGCGCTTGTCCGCAGCCGCAGCGTTCAGAGCCATGCCACCCCAGCCGCAAATGCCGATGATCCCGATGCGTTCGCGATCCACCTCGGGTTGCAAGCCGAGAAAGTCCACCGCGGCGCTGAAGTCTTCGGTATTGATGTCCGGTGACGCGACATGACGAGGCTGGCCGCCGCTTTCTCCAGTGTAGGAGGGATCAAAGGCCAGGGTGACGAATCCGCGCTCCGCCATCGTTTGCGCATACAATCCAGACGATTGCTCCTTTACTGCGCCAAATGGGCCCCCCACCGCGATTGCCGCCGAATGCTGCTCGCGAATGTTCTTCGGCCGGTACAAGTCTGCGACCAAGGTGATGCCATAGCGGTTCTTAAATGAGACCTTCCGATGATCGACCTTTGCGCTCTTGGGGAATGTTTTGTCCCATTCGCCCTCCGATTGAGCCATGGCCGGGCCAGCAGCGGCTGAAGCAAAGCCCAGCGCGGCGATCACGGTGTTCGTCAATTTCCGCCATCCGCGACGCGGGTGGTGCGGCGGTTTCAGAGGCGGCGTTGCGCAAGGCGTATCTTGGTGATTCTTCATGGTGAGCCCACGGTACCCCGTTGAGCCCCCGCCTGCTCTCGCGGTTCTGCTCAGCCTGTCGCGATTCTGCTAAAATCGTCTGGAGACACATCGATCTTCGTCCTCTCCCGGTATTCGTGAGGGCTGAGCCCTGTCTCCTTGCGAAACACATGGGCGAAATGGCTGGGGCTGGTGTAGCCTACATCCATGCCGATCTCGATGATGGGCTTCGAGGTATCGCGTAGAAGCTCCTGCGATTTCGACATTCTGAGACGGATGAAATACTGGGAGGGCGAGAAACCGGTATTGCCCTTGAACAGGCGGGAAAAGTGCGACTCGCTCATCTTGATCGCCGCCGCCAGTTCTCCAATGTTGATTCCTTGATCCAAGGACACCTCCATCATCTTCAAAACCCGGTGCAAATGAAACGCAGGAAGTGAGGTGGCACGATGGTGACGCGGGTTTTCATCGTCCCGGTAGGCTCGGACGAGGTGCGTCGCCAGACTCTGAGCGATCCCTTGCACGAACGACGGGCTGGCCTCTTTTTGCTCGCAAAGCTCCTGCCGCAGCATCTCCAGGAAGGCGACTATCACGGGTTCCCGGATGCCATTGAACTCTTTCAACTGAGGGGCTCTAGCACTTGCCCCCAAGAGCTCTTTCGCAGCCCGCCCAAAAAGCGGGAGCCCGATCGTGGCGTGCATGACCACAATTGGGTCCGGTCCGGTGGACTTCCAACGGAGCTCGTAAGGGTCCGGTGAGGTGATCAAGAACAGAGCCCCTGGCTCCACCAGATGCGTGTTCCATTCTCCCCCCAACTCCCTGTCTTCACAAACGACATGGCCGGAAATCTGCCAGTGCAGTTGCGGCTCGGCCACAGCAGGGATGAGCATCGTCTTCCCCACCGCCGGCCTCGTATGAATCTCGACAAGGATGTTCTGCCACGCCGGCCCCTCCCCCAAGTGGATCATCTTCCCCGGGAAGTACTTGCGGTGCTCCTCAGCAGATGTGCGGGGCGGAACTTCCATCGCCGTCACGATAGCCAGTATTACTTCTTGAGGCAACTCGCAAACGGACCGCGTCGGAGGCTACTGACCTGCAACGGGGCAGAACAACTAAATGCCTCTTGACTGACGACGGGGAAATCACAAACCGGGCAGCGGGAGCATTCTTTCCAAGACGAGATTGCGATTACTTACTTGGCTTGGCAAGCACAGCCTATCTTCTTAGAGTTCAATCAGAACACCTCCACCCAAGGCAGACTCAACGCGTGAAAGTAGGGTCCGAAACCTTCCCTCACGATCGTGGCCACCATCTGCACAAAAGCCTCCCGCTGGCCGTGGACGTGGTCTGCATCCAACGCCTGATAGTAGGCCAGGCGACGCTCCACGGGCAAGATGGCTGGCGGGAAGCCTGCCTTCATGAACTCCAGGTTCATGAGCAACCGTGAGGTTCTCCCGTTTCCATCCACAAAGGGATGGTTCTTCACGAAATCGCTGTGCACCCGAGCGGCACGCTCGACGGGGTGCAGACTCATCGCCTCGGTCTGATACCAGGCGATGAAACGCTCCATCAACTCCGGCACCACGACCTGATCAGGCAGCAGATGATTGGCGCCGGCAATACGCACGTTGATCGTGCGATAGCGCCCTGCATTGTCGTCATCGATCCCCTTCAGGATCAACTGATGGATCGACTTGATCCCCCACTCGCTCAGCGGTTCGTTCTGCTGCACGAGTTCCTCAAGGTAGAGGATGGCATTCCGGTGATTCACGGCTTCCAGATGCTCACGGAGCGTCTTGCCCCCAATCGTAATCCCCTCAAGCGCCACCTTGGTTTCCTGTAGTGTGAGCGTGTTGCCCTCGATGGCGTTGGAATGGTAAGTCCAGCGGACGATGAGATCCTCCCGCAAATTGCGGACAATGGCCGGATCCAGAGGTCGATGCTGATCGAGCCTAGCTTTGAGGCGGTCAATGTCTGGAAAGGCGTGCATGACTTGGTTCACTCACACTTTCACCCGATGCAGCCTCGTCAGCAAGCTTTGCCTCAGACGGCGCCTTCAGCGCATCGAAATTGGAGCAGCTATTGATGCCTGCGCCTCTCAACCGAAGGATCGTTTGATGCAAAGGCAATATCGGAAAGTAGCACCACCTTTGGGGGAAACGATGACTCGTCCGAAGAGTCTTAAATGTTCTCTCTTCAGGAGAGAGAAAGCGCACCCGTCAGGATTCGAACCTGAAACCTTCTGATCCGTAGTCAGATGCTCTAATCCGTTGAGCTACGGGTGCTTGTGTCGTTCGCAGATCGTGTCGGCGAGGGATTGGAAGAATAGGCGGAAAGCGGTTTTTGTCAAACAGAGGGCAGAGATTTTTTCAGATTTTTTTGAGGCCCGGGAAGTTGAGTGCGAAGAGGTTGGAGGGGGCTGAAAATGCTGCGATCCCGTTCAGGTGAAGCAGCTTGCAACTCGGACTGGCTGACCCGTTTCGGCTGCCTAGCTTCGGCCAACCTCATGAATCCTTCGTGCCTTTGTGTGAGGATACAGATCTTCCTATCCAGCGAACGATGCCGATTGCCAATCTGCGGCACAGCAGATTGCCAATCTGCGCTACGCTATCAGCCGGTCCCTGACCTCATGTCTGGAGTCTGATGTCTGGCAGTCTGGTGTCTCCCCCCTAAATTCTCGGCTTGGGCGAACCCTTACTCTGGAGCGTCGCGGCGAGGTCGCCGGAGGCCAGCACGGGGAGCAGTTCGTAGCGGGGCTTGGGCGTGTAGGCGGGGTCGTCGAGGATCTTCACGCAGATGTCCCAGGCGAAGTCCACCAGCGGTGGGACGTGAACGGTGGCGTCGATCTCTGAATTCACCACGAGGCTGAGGCCGCCGCCGTTGCCAGGGTTGCCATCGAGTCCGAGGATCAGAAGGGAGTCACGAACGGGCGGCTGGGCGGCACGAGCCGCACGGGCAGCGCCGAAGGCCATGAAATCGCTGTGGCAGAAGACGACATCGAACTGCTTCTGCAAGCGCAGAGCGTCGTTGAACCGATAACCGGCTTCTTCCGCCGCCCAGTTGGCGGGGGCGTCATGCACCAGGACCACGCCGGGGGCTTTCTTGAGCGCGGCCTGAAAGGCGGTGGACACCCCTTTGGAATACGCATTGCCCTCCGGCCCGGTGATCTGCACCACCCGGCCAACGGTCTCCGGCCGCCCCTCCTCCGCGGACTTCTGCTGCAAGGCGGAGACGACAAAGTTCCCGGCCATCTCACCGATCTTGGCCTCGTCCACAAAGAGGGCGGTGGTGCAGGCCTTCTCCGGCAGGTCCTTGGAAAACGCGATGATGGTGACGCCAGTGGCCTTCAATTCAGTGAGGACGGGCACAAGTGCCAGAGCATCCACCGGGAACACGAAGAGATGCGTGGCCCCTTGGGAAACCTGTGTGCGTATCTGGGCAATCTGACGTTGCACGTCTCCCAGGGCCATGATCTGCACCAGATCCACCCCGGCCCGGGTCCGGACGAGACGCTCGGTCAGCACCTGCTGGAAGTTTTGCATGGGGGTCTCCAGCGAGTCCAGGAACACCACCACCTTCGACCGCTTGGGAGCCTCCTTGCCAAACACCCCCTTCTTCTCCGGTAGTAGAGGGGCGGCGGGATCCGGCTGCGGCTGGGTACGATCCCGCTTCTTGCACCCCAGAATCGACACCCCCGCCCCTACGGCCAGACCAAGGCGTCCCAGCATCGCAAGGGCAGCGCGGCGGCTAGCGGGCTCTGAAGGCGTGTCGGACGGGGGCATCAGCATCCCGCCATTTTGAACCGCGATGGCGCGAGATCAAAATCACAAAATTTGAAAATGATCTATCCGGATACCAGACGGCCGGACACCAGACCTCAGTTTAGCAGGCTGCCACCGGCACACTGCCCCTTTTCCCTCTTTAGTCCCTTATCCCTTTTCCCTCATCTCACGGGCGCGCTTCCAGGATCATGTTGAACGGCGTCTCTGCGGCGCGGCGGATGCGGGTGAACCCGGCTTCCTCCAACACCTTGCGCAGGCGGGCCTCACCGGCCTGGGCCCCCAGGGCGACGCCCAAGCCCTGACTCATGGCGCAGGGAGTGCAAATCATGGTGGAGAAGGCATAGAACACGCGGCCCACGGGATTCAGGTTCGCGGAAAGTGAATCGCCCGCCATGGGCTCCACCAGCATCCAGGTACCGTCCGGCTTCAAGTGCCGGCAGATCTGGGCGGCCACTCCCACGGGGTCGCCCATGTCGTGCAGAGCATCGAACACCGTGACGAGGTCGTATTCATGCCCAGTGAAATTCTTGGCCGAAGCTACGGCGAACTTGAGGTTGTCCAGCCCGGCATGCTGGGCCTTGCGATTCGATTCCTCGATCGATTCCGCATGCAGGTCGAAGCCGGTGAACTTCGACTTGGGGAAAGCCCGCGCCATGATGAAGGTGGAAGCCCCCCAGCCACACCCGACATCGGCCACATGGGCCCCGCGCTCCAGCTTGGCAATCACCCCATCCAGCGCAGGCAGCCAGTGGTGTACGATGTTGGCCTCATAGCCTGGGCGGAAGAAGCGCTCCGTTCCGCAGAAGAGGCAGTTGTGGTGGTCGCCCCAGGGAATACCTCGCCCGGTGCGAAACGCAGTCTCCACCTGCGGTTCATCGATGTAGATGGACGCCATCGCAAAGTAGCCACCGACCATGGCCGCGGGGCTGTTGGGGTCCGCCAGCACCGCGGCCTGCTCCGGGTTCATGGAAAAAGTCTCAGTGGCAGAATCATAGTCCACGTAGCCTGAGGCCGCCTGGCAGGCGAGCCACTCGCGCACATAACGCTCGTAGCACTGGGTGCGCTCCGCCAGTTGGGTGGAGGTCGCAGGGCCCTGCCCGGCCAGGGCGGCATAGAGACCGAGCCGGTCCCCCAGCAATACGAGGGCGCCACTGGCAGCGGCCCCGAGGTCCCCCACCATCTTGCCCACGAAGGCGTTCAGTTTTTTCTCATCCACCGGCGGCATGGCGGCAGATGACCCGGTTGACGAAGCTGGCAGGGTAGAAGTTTGCATGGCGGCGGATTGGGTTCGATGAACTAAAATCGCAAAGTCTTCCAGAAGGGGCATCCTCGGAAACAAAGGGAAGCGTCTGGCAACGCGGGCTCAGCAGCGACAGCGGCACCTCCAAGGCCTCCCCCTCTTTGGCGGACGGAACGACCATGAACACAGTCCGGGCAAAGGCCCAGGCTGGACTGTGTTGAGTCCCGTCGAACCGGCTCCGAGGCAGCTTCTTCGTGCACTCCGTGGCCTCCTCTTTGGTGATCGTTTTGAGGATACCAAATTCCACTACCCATGGCAAGACGGCCTCAAACAACACCCGAATTCGGACGCGAATAAAAATATTTCAGCCAGTTTTTGAGTCCTCTGTCGATTTTGCTCGACCTCGATATGGTAAATCCTTTAAAAACTCATGCGGCACCCTGAGAATTCACTCTCCAAATTCTAAGAAATCCCCCTCATTATTGAGGTTTATTTTAGAATTCCGAAATACTTGTTGCCGATTCGCTGAAAAATTGGTAATTTCGGCCCAAGTTTATAAAAATCAAACCGGAGGGTCCGAGTTTCCATGTTCTGCCAACTCTTCAAAAGGCGTGTCAGAGCGCATGCTGAGCGGCTGTTTCATTTTCTCCTTCCGCACGGATTTTCCGGCGAGATATTTCTCTGTGGGAGTGCCTTTAAGCCCCTGCTCAAGAAGAGCCTGCCCGTGCATGATGTGGACCTCTGGGTGCGCACGGCTGAGGACCGGATGAAGCTCTGCCAGGCCCTGATTCAGCGTGGGGCCTCCTTGGTGCCCGATGCCCAGCACCCACACGCACTCAAATTCCGCCTGGAAGGTCATCTCATAGAGATCACCTGCAACGCGGTGCACGATGGCACCCTCTCCGATGTGGTGCACACCTATGAGCTGGCCGTGCACGGGCTGGGAGTTCACTACAAAAACGGCGCGCTGATCGACACCTGCGTAAGCCCGGAATGCTGGGATGCCGTGTGGCACCGGCAGGTGAAGGTGATGCCTGCTTATGTCTGCCTGCTCATGATGATGAAGCCCGCCTGCCTTATCCGCACTCTGCACCGCATGGGGCAGGAAGCGGCCGAGCTGGGCTTCGACGTGCATGTGGATGAGGAGCACCGCCTCTGGGAGATCTACTGGCACGACTACTCTGAGGAAGAACGGAAGGCCGCCATGGACCTCTACTTTGAGACCACCGTGTGCCACAAGAGCCAGCACCACTACCATGTGGTGCGCCGGGGGACCATTGGACTGGTCATGACGCCTGCGCCAGCGCATGCCCCGGCCCAGGCAGGTGCCAGCGGAAAGGTGCAGACACGCCAGCTCCGGCCGAAGGTGGCCTAGAGGGTTCGTGGCGCTTGGTTGCGAGGATGGAGGCATGATGAGCAGTGTCGGAAAATGAGTGGGTAAGGGGCAAACTTCAATGCCTGCGACTGATTCCGTCCCGCACGCGGGACGGTACTCCAACCGTGCTGCGGACGTCTTTAGTACACTGAATGGGAAGTCGCGCTGTTCGCGGCTGCTGCCTGCGAGCAGGGCAAAGGGACTTCCAAGCCTCATGAGAAGGCCCGCGGCGTGGTTGGAGCACCGTCCCGCGTGCGGGACGGAATCAGTCGCGCAAAAAACCCAGCGTAATTATTATACCTCGAACCCGCAAAACGAAGCCCCCTATCCTCCCATCTCCCCCACCCACTTTTTCAACATCTCGATCTGCTCCTCGTCGAGCTTGCCGTCGGGCGGCATCTGGAGGTCGGCGTCTTCGTAGCAGATGGCGGCGATCAGGTTCGAGCCTTCCACATCACCGGGCACAACGGCGGGTCCGCTGTCTCCTCCCTCCATCATGGCCTTGAGGGTGTCCAGCCTCAGGTTGGCCTTTTGTTTCTCCGGCCCGTGACATTTCACACATTGGGCATCGAGAAGCGGACGAACCTTCTTCAGATACACCGGACTTTCCTCGGGGTTCGAGGCATGCACACCTGACAAGGCTGCGAGCGTCAGGCAAAGGACCGCTCCCAATGCTGCATTCCGACCGACAACCGGCAAGGCGCCCGGACGGCGACCGCACAGGAACCTGAATGAACGGGAGATGAAGTCGGGGGACATGGCGGGAATTCGGGCTCGCAAATGCAGTGATGAGACCCGATTGCAACGAGCTCATTCATAGCATCCTACGTTAAAGAATTGATGTCAATTCGACATAATTTGAGCTGTCTCGACAGTTTCTTCGAGGGCTGCTAATACTCGGGAAATTTCCATGAAATTCCTCCCGCTCCTCCTCGTCGCCAGCACCATCCCCCTCTCCTCGCACGCCTGGGGGCAAACAGGGGACATCGTCGCCAGTGACCTTGCGGGATACCACCGGGTCACGGTGCGCGCCAATTCCGCCAAGGTCATTGGTGCGAATTTTGTGCGCACCTCGGTGGCGGTCGGCAAGCTGGAAAGCTCCGCGACCAATACCCTCTCTGACAACGACGTGGACTTCACCGTGCAACTGTCTCCAGACGTTGCCTACTGGGTGGAGATCACCAGCGGGGTCAACAAGGGACTGGCCAGCACTGTCAGTTCTTTCACCCAGCATGGATTGGTCACGGAGGACGATCTCTCTGCCTTCTGCGGGCCTGGAGACACCTATGCGGTGCGTCCAGCCCACACCATCGCGAGCCTCTTTGGCGCGACCAACTCTGCCGGTCTCCGGGCAGGGGCCAGCTCAGCCACGGCCGATACGGTGGAGGTGCCGGATGGCCAGGGTGGACTGACAGTGGTGTACTACAGCAACACCGCTCCGGCTGGATGGCGGACCACCACAACCGGAACTGCCGATGCAGCCAATGTGCCGGTGTACCACGTGGACGCGATCAACATCACCCGCAACGCCAGTTCCAATCTGAAGCTCACCTTCACGGGATCTCTCCGCAAGAACCCCACTTCCTACGGCATCCTGCCCGGGCTGAACTATGTGGATGTGAACTATCCACTCGGCACCACCCTGGGCAACAGCACCCTTCAGACGCAGGTCAAGCAGGGTGACAGCACCACAGGTGACCTGGTGTGGATCCCCAACAGCGCCACAGGCTACAAGAAATACTATTGCACAGCGGCCGGCTGGCGTCTGGTTGGCGGAAACAACACCGACCGTGGCACCGTCGCCCTCACGCCGGGCATCATCATTGAGCGGCGGGACGTCGCCACCAATATGCAAATCCCGCCGAATGCCGACATTTACGGCGGGCTCTAGGAAATCAAGTTGCCGCCCTTCCTTATTTCAGCTCCAACCTCAACCTCCACCCACCGCTCCGATGAAGCCTCTGCGCGCCCTCTCCTCCCGCCCCGCTCTCCCCACTGTCATGGGTCTGGCCCTGATGACGTGCCTGCTCCCGGCGTTCCCCGGAGCGCAGGCTCAGGCGCAGGAGGTGACCACCGCCCAGTCCAATCTGGCCGGATTTCACAAGGTCACGGTGCGAGCACTGTCCTCCCGGCTCCTCGGGGTCAGCTTTGTGCGGCCCACCGCCATCGCGGGACATCTGGAAAGCACTGCCGCCAACACCCTGACTGACACGGACGTGGACTTCACCAGCACGCTCGCGGCAGGTACAGAGTACTGGGTGGAGATCACCAGCGGTGCCCACCAGGGCATGGCCTCCACCGTGACCGCCTTCACGGCAAACTCGATCACCACCGAGGATGACCTCTCCCTGTACAGCGCGGCGGGCGATACCTACGCCATCCGGCCGCTGCACACGATCGCCAGCCTCTTTGGGGCCACCAATTCCGCCGGCCTGCGCACGGGCAGCAGCGCGAGCAGTGCGGACACCATCGTTATTCCCGACGGCCAGGGCGGCACGCAGACGATCTTCTATAGCACCTCCAGCCCGGCTGGCTGGCGCAACTCCGCCACGGGCACCGCAGATGCCTCCGCCACCCCGGTGTACCATGTGGACGCCCTCACCATCACCCGCCGCTGGCTCACCAGTCTGAACCTCACCTTCGCGGGCGAACTCCGGACACGCCCCACCCACTACGTGGTCCAGCCCGGGCAGAACCCCGTGAGCGTGAACCAACCGGTCAGCGTTACCCTGGCCAATAGCACGCTGCAGGATCAGATTCGGCAGGGCGACAGCGCTACGGCCGATCTGGTGTGGATCCCCAACACCACGAGCACCGGATACAAGAAGTACTTCTACACTCCAGATGCCCCACCCCTGACCGCTGGCTGGAAGCTGGTGGGAGGCGATAACACGGATCGCGGCACCATCCCCTTGGGCAGCGGCATTGTGATCGAGCGGCGTGACCCGGCCACGGCAACGGTGAAGATCGTGCCCGACCCGGCAGTTTACGGCGGGCTTTGAGCGGAAGAGGTGCAATGACATTGATCGAGCCGTGATCCCCCGGCCACGTTTGGGAGATTGAGACATGGTGAGGCCGTGCGACTGAGCGGGGCTGGGAACCCCCGCCTCCTTTGCCATGCCTCACCTCTTCGTGCCTTTGTGCCTTCGTGTGAGAATACGCATTCTCTCGCTCCGGCCACCTGGTGCCGACTGCCAATCTGCGCTACAGCGGCCCCCAGCCCAGCGGCCCCCCCCAGCCCAGCGGCAGCGCCTCAACCAGCGGCAGCGCCTCAACCAGGCGAAGCCGTCTCAACCAGCGGCCGCCCCGGTGGCCGCGTCTCAACGTGCCGCTTGCGGCACACCTCAACTTTCCTGTCCAATTTCCCGCGCCTTCCGGCCTAGTTAGGGTGATAGTCTCTTCTTTCAAGCCCTGCCACCCTCTGATTCCGCCCGCATGGAGTCCGCCGACCGCACGACCGAATTCCTCACCCTGCTCACCCAGCACGATCGTGCGCTGGGGGTGTATGTGTACAGCCTCGTGCCTCTGGCGGCCGATGCGGACGACATTCTGCAGCAGACCAAGATGGTCATGTGGCGGAGTTTCTCCCAGTTTGAGCTGGGCACGAATTTCCTCGCCTGGTCCCGGAAGGTGGCCTTCCACCAGATCCTGACCTACCGGAGGGAGAAGAAAAAGGAGCACCTCCCGCTGGAAGATGACGTCCTGGAGGCGATCGGCCACGAGGTGGAAAAGCTGGCCACAGACGGCGGCGATCACCGCCGGGATGCCCTTCAGGCCTGTTTGCTCAAGCTGCCCAAGGAGCACCGCCAGCTCATTCTGCTGCGCTACTATGAGGATCTCGAGGTGGATCAGGTGGCCAGCCGCATCCAAAGTACTCCGGGGGCCGTGTACCGCGCCCTGAGTCGTGTGCGCATGGCCCTGCTGGACTGCGTGGCCCGGCAGATGCAGCTGCAACCCAACGCCAATGAGGCGGTGACCCCATGAATGACCAACCGATGAGCGACTCCGAACGCTGGCACCTGCTTGAGCTCTGCGAGAGAAGCCTGACGGCAAAGCTGACTGCGGCTGAGAAGGAGGAACTCAATACGCGATTGCGCATTGATGAGGAAGCGCGCCGCTTGTTTGCCGCGGCGCTCCACCAGCATGCGGAACTGAAATTCGACACCCATCTGCTCAAGCAACTGGCTGGCGAATCCCCGCCCTCGATCGCGAAGATTTCCCCTGGCAGGAGCATTGTCTCGCGCACCCCCTGGCTGCCCTCCGCCCTTGCGGCGGCCGCAGGCATCGCTGTCCTGGGCATTGTGGGTGCCGTCTGGAACTGGCAGCTCACCCCTCGCACGGGCGACGGAACTACTCTCACCGTGGCCACAGTCATCAAGGCCCGCGATTGCAAATGGGCGGGCAGCACCCTGCCCACTGCCGAAGGGTCACGCGTGGCCGCAGGCATGTTGGAACTCGCCGAGGGCCTTGCCACGCTCAAGTTCGACAGCGGCGCAGAAATCGTCATGGAGGCCCCGGCCACGCTGGAGATCGTCGATGCCAAGGCGTGCCGGCTGGTCAGAGGCACCCTCATGGCCGATGTGCCCCCCAGCGCCATCGGCTTCGTCGTAGACACGCCCGACGCCAAGGTGGTGGACTACGGCACCCGCTTCGGTGTCAGTGCCGGTGAGGATGGCAAGTATCTGGTGAAGGTGCTGGACGGCCTGGTGGAAGTGAGCCCCAAGGCCACCGGCGAAGCCAAACAATTGCGCGGCGGTCAGAGCGTGGATACCGGTATCCGTCGCAGCCAGCTGACGCCTTCTCCCAATCCCTCCACCGTGGAGCTTGAGTCCCGCCGCTGGCAGCCCAACATCATTCTGGATGCGGGCGGTGGCTGGCAGATCGTTTCCACCGCCTATGGCCGTGGCAAGGACACCTACATCCAGGGCAATCCCAAATCGAAGAACTTCGGCAAGGATCCGTACTTCCGGGTGAAACGCAGCAGCTTCTCCCCAGAGCTCGACCGCAAAGGCTACGTGTGCTTCGACCTTGGCAAGTTCAAGGATGACCTCAAGGAGGATGCCGAGCTGGTGTTAAGCATCGAACCCAGCGATCTCGGCTTCGCCACCCTCGTGCCAGACAGCACCTTCGCCGTGTACGGGCTCACCGATGAGTCGGAGGACAACTGGAGCGAAAACACCCTCACCTGGAAGGAAGCTCCCGCCCACAATGTCGCCACCGACGCCGGCAAGCACCACCTTCCCGATCCGAAGAAGGCCGCCCTACTCGGTCGCTTCCAGATCGCCCAGGGGGTCAGCCGCGGAACCCGCTCCATCAAGGGCCAGGAGCTTGTGAAGTTCCTGCAGAACGACACCAATGGGCTGGTGACTTTCATCATCTGCCGCGAGACCGATGAATCCGCGCGCGACGGCATGGCTCACGCCTTTGCCACAAAGGAAAGCGGCAGCAATACCCCGCCTCTGTTGCGGGTGAAGGTGAAGGATGTGGAGCCCGCTTCGCGGGAGACCAAAGATTAGAAGACAAAAGACAGAAGACCTGAGTGAGCGTGCTGGACGGTGAGAATGCTGCTGGATGGCAGACGCGATCCAGCTCCGCTCACCCAACCGGCTGAGGACAGCCGGACTACGCCCGCTGCGGCGAAGCAAGGGAGTCCTGCCCTTCAGTGCGTCAGACACGCCACTCATGGTGCCCTGATCACGCCCCCACTCCCAAACCTCTTGGTCTGTAGGGCGAGCGCCCCGCTTGCCACCTCAGGAGCCGTTCGCGGCAAGCGGAGCGCTCGCCCTACAGCGTCCTCCGCGGCAAAACGCTGACAGATCTCAGACGCCATCAAACTCCGCTCACCCAACCGGCTGAGGACAGCCGGACGACGCCCGCTGCAGCGAAGCAAAGGAGTGCAGCACTTCAGTGCGTCAGACAAGCCACTCATGACGCCCTGATCACGCTCCCACTCCCAAACCTCTTGGACTGTAGGGCGAGCGCCTCGCTTGCCACCTCAGGAGCCGTTCGCGGCAAGCGGAGCGCTCGCCCTACAGCTCACCGCGCTGCCCACTGCCCACTGCCCACTGACTTACCGAACTCTCCTCTTCCTCCACTCGGTCGGACTGCACTTGTGCACCCGCTTGAAGATCCGGTTGAAGAACGAGATCTGCGAGAACCCGCATTCGCCGGAGATCTCCAGCACACTCCGGTCACTCTCCACCAGCTCGCGACAGGCAGCCTGAAGACGCAGGCGGTTCAGGAACTCACTGAAGGTCCGGCCGGAGTGTTTCTTGAACTGCCGGGCAAAGGTGGGCCGGCTCAGATTGGTCAGTTCCAGCACCTCCTCCAGCCGGACCTCCTGGCGGAAGTTGGCAATGAGATGTCGCACCGCATCCCGAATGGCCTGTTGATAGTGCGACTCCATGGGCAGGGCAAAGGAACGCACGGAGAGGGAGCTCCGGTCCTGCTCGGCAGCCCGTGAGAGCAGCGCCAGCAGCTTGAGCAGCAAGGCGAGACGTTCCACACCATCGGCGGTCGTGAGTTCCTGCAACAGTCCGGCCGCTGCTTTGACAGTGCGCCCGCTGAAGCGGAGCCCGCGACCAGCTTTCTTGAAAAGCCCGGCCAGCTTCAGGGTTTCAGGAAACGCCCAGAACGGATGACTCTCGGGGAAATGCCACTGCACTGAGACGCCCGACGAGGCTTCCTTCGTGTGCCAGTAGTGCGGCAGCTTCGCCCCCAGCAGCACCAGATCCCCTCCCGCGAAACTGCCAATGTGATCCCCCACGAAGCGCATCCCTGCCCCGCTGGTGAAGAGGGTCAGTTCCATCTCCGTGTGGTAGTGCCAGTGCGTGCCCTCACCCGCGATCTTTTGTGCCTTGCCCGGGGCAAGCACGCATTCCACCTCCCTGAGATTCCGCGACCAGCGGATAACCCGGAAGGACTGGCCGGGCGGGAAGTCGATTTTCTCTCGGAGAACCTGCATGGTGGGAAAAAGCGGAAAGGGGGACACGGAGGAGGAGCCCATCCAGGAGCCCGGCCCACACCCGTCACAATTCCACCGTTTCATGTCACTTCCATCCCCGAATGACGGTGTACAGCACGAAAATTGAGACAATAGTCGCAGCCCCTGAGTCTGGGAGCGTAGCGCCCGCCTCCAGACCCGGCCATCGTCCCGGCATGAGCAATCCCACCCAGTACCGCTTCTCCTTCGGCCCTTGGAACATCAGCGAAGGTTCGGACCCCTTCGGCGTTGACGTCCGCAGCCCCTTCCCGCACGAGGAAAAATACGCCCTTTACCGCCCGCTGGGTTTTGAAGGCGTACAGTTCCACGATGACGACGTGGTCCCAGGCATGGACACCCTGAGCCCGGACCAGATTTCCGCCAAGGCGGCCGAGGTGAAGACTATCCTGGCCAACCAGGGCCTCACCCCGGAATTTGTCGCGCCCCGCCTCTGGTTCGCGGAACAAACCACGGATGGTGCCTACACCTCCAACAGCGCCAGCGACCGCACCTACGCCTGGGACCGCACGAAGAAGTGCATCGACATCGCCCGGGCCATTGATTGCAAGGCGATCGTCCTCTGGCTCGCCCGTGAGGGCTCCTACATCCGCGAGTCCAAGGATGCCCGCCTGGCCTACCAGCGCCTGTTGGAGACGGTGAACGCCATGCTGGACTACGACAAGGAGATCGAGATCTGGATCGAGCCCAAGCCAAATGAGCCCACGGATCAGGCCTATGTCCCCACGATCGGCCATGCCGTCGCCCTTTCCTATGCCTCCAGCGATCCAAAGCGGGTCAAAGGCCTGATCGAGAGCGCCCACGCCCTGCTCGCCGGTCTTGACCCCAGCGATGAGATGGCCTTCGCCCTCTCCCACGACAAGCTGGCCAGCGTGCACTTGAACGACCAGAACGGCCTCAAGTACGACCAGGATAAGAACTTCGGCGGTGCCAACCTCCGCGCCGCCTTCAACCAGGTGCGTGTCCTGGAGGAGGCCGGCTACGGCCAGCGGGGTGAATTCATCGGCCTGGATGTGAAGGCCATCCGCACCCAGCGCGGCTGCCCGGTGACCGACCACCTGAAGAACAGCCGTGAGATCTTCCTCCATCTGGTGGACAAGGTCCGCTCACTCGACAACGGCCTGGTCCAGCAGTACCGCGACGGCCGTGATTATGAGGCCCTGGAACTTTACATCTTGAAGCACCTTATGGGTATCAAGTAAGACCAGAGTTTGAGCCACAGCCACTGCCACCGTCTGCCCCATCCAAAGCCCCTTCCCGCTTTCCCAACCTGCTCCATGAAACAATACCGCCTCAATCGCCTCTTCAACGCCAAGTCCAACCGCTGTTTCGACGTCGCCGTGGATCACGGCTTTTTCAACCAGCCCGGCTTCCTTCAGGGCATTGAAGACATGCGCACGGTGGTGAAGACCCTCGTGGATGCAGCGCCGGACGCGATCCAGCTCACGCTGGGGCAGGCCCGCCACCTTCAGGAGATCCCCGGCCGGCACAAGCCATCACTGGTGCTGCGCACGGACGTGGCCAACATCTATGGCAAGGAACTGCCGGAGACCCGGTTCAGCCTGATGATCGAAGAAACCATGCTCCAGGCCGTGCGTTTCGATGCGGCCTGCGTGTGCGTGAATCTCTTCCAGATCCCCGGAGCCCCGGAAGTGCATGCCGAGTGCGTGGAGAACATCCTTCGGCTCAAGCCCCAGGCCGACTACTACGGCATCCCCATGATGGTGGAGCCACTTGTGTTTCAGCCCAATGAGAAAGCCGGTGGCTACATGGTCAACGGCGACCTCACGCAGATCATGTACCTGGTGCGCCAGGCTGTGGAACTCGGTGCGGACATCATCAAGGCGGATCCTACTGACGACGTGAGCGTATACCACAAGGTGGTGGAGACCGCAGGCGGCATTCCCGTGCTGGTCCGCGGCGGTGGCCGGGTGAGTGATCGTGAGATTCTGGAGCGCACGCAGGGCCTCCTCGAGCAAGGAGCATCCGGCATCGTGTACGGTCGCAACGTGATCCAGCACCCGAACCCCAAGGGCATCACCCAGGCCCTCATGTCCATGGTGCATGACGGAGCCAGTGTGGATGAAGCCCTGACCAAAATCTAACGCCCGCCTGCTGCACCGCATGAAAGACATCAAGATTGGCATCATTGGCGGCGGCCTCATGGGCCGGGAAATGGCCAGCGCGTTCGCGCGCTGGTGCGCCCTCACCGATGTGAGCGTGCGTCCCGTGCTCACCGCAGTGGCAGATCTCAACCCCGCCACCCTGGGTTGGTTTGACATCATTCCCTCGTGCACGCTGCGTACGGGGGACTATAAAGAGCTGCTCGCCAGCCCTGATGTGGATGTGGTGTATGTGGCCGTGCCGCATCATCTCCACGAACCCATCTACCTCGATGTGCTGGCCGCCGGGAAAGATCTCTTTGCCGAGAAACCCTTCGGCATCGACCTCGCCTCCGCGAAGCGCATTCTGGAAGGCGTTCGCTCCAGCGGCCGCTTTGTCCGCTGCAGTTCCGAGATGCCTTTCTTCCCCGGAGCGCAACGGGCGCTCAGTCTAGCCGGTAGCGGCACCCTGGGCCGCGTGCTTGAGGTGGTCTCCGGCTTTCATCACAGCAGCGATCTGGATCCAAACAAAGCCGCCAACTGGAAGCGCATGAACCAGTTCTGCGGCGAAGGCGGCGCGCTCAATGACCTCGGCATGCACGCGTGCCACCTGCCCCTGCGCCTCGGTTGGAATCCCACCCGCGTTTTCGCCCAGTTGCAGAAAGGCTATCCCCAACGTCCGGATGGCAAGGGTGGACTGGCCGTCTGTGACACCTGGGACAACGCCCTGCTTCACACTTGGACCACTATCGGCGGCGACGAGGTGCCGCTGCGTCTTGAAATGAAACGTCTCGCCCCAGGGGCCACCAATACCTGGTTCATTGAAATATTGGGCACTGAGGGCGGCGTCCGTTTCAGCACGGCCGAGCCCAAGACCCTCTGGGTCTTTGAGCGTGGTAAGGAGCAGTGGTGGAAGAAGACTGAGCTCGGCTTCGGCACGCCCTTCAAGGCCGTCACCGGTGGCATCTTCGAACCCGGATTCCCAGACGTCATCCAGCAGATGTGGGCCGCCTATCTCATGGAGCGTGAAGGCCTGCTTGAGGGTCGGTTTGGCTGCGCCACGCCGGAGGAAGCCGTGGCCACACACGAGATCTTTGCCGCCGCCCTGGAGTCCCAGCGCACCAGCACCGTCGTCCCCATCCCCGGTCTGTCATGAGCCCCTCACGCAGCGGCCTGCTAGCGGGCGGGAACTTCATCGTGGACCACGTGAAGATCATCGACGCCTACCCGGACCAGGACATGCTCGCCAGCATCCTGGGCCAAACCCAGGCCAATGGCGGCGGTCCGTACAACGTGCTCAAGGACCTCGCCGCCATGGGGGCGTCCTTCCCCCTGGCTGCCGCCGGCATGGTGGGCGAGGACGACAACGGACGCTGGATCCGCGAGGACTGCCGGGTTCATGGTATTGACACAGTCCAACTCCATGCCACGAAGGAACGCGCCACCTCCTACACCGACGCCATGACCGTGGCCGGCACGGGACGGCGCACGTTCTTTCACCAGCGCGGAGCCAATGCGCTCTTCGATGTGCCGCATGTGGACTTCCGCATCAGTTCCGCCCGCATCTTTCATCTGGGCTACCTCATGCTGCTGGACACCCTGGATTCCTTTGCACCGGACGGCCGCACGCAAGCCTCCCACCTGCTGGAAAAGGCCGTGGCCGCCGGCCTCGAGACCAGTGTGGACATGGTCAGCACGGAGCATCCCCAGTTCAGGGAAATTGCCCTGAGCGCCCTGCCCTACACGCATCACCTCATGCTGAATGAAGTGGAAGCTGCCCGCGTGCTGCACCGGAGCATTCCGGCTGATCAGCCGGAAGCGCTCTTGGGTGCCGCTTCGGATCTCCTGAGTCTGGGCGTACGTCAATCCGTGACCGTTCATACGGAGCACGGTTGCGCCTCGGTCACCATTTCAGGTGAAAGGCTCCACCAGCCCTCTCTGCTCATCCCACCCGGCTACAGCAAAGGGGCAACCGGCGCGGGCGATGCCTTTGCCGCCGGCCTGCTCTACGGCCTGCATGAACAGCTTTCCCTGGCCGAGCGTCTGCAATTGGCCGTCTGCACGGCAGCGGCATCGCTGGCCGACCCCACGCCTTCTGCCGGCCTGCGCCCTGTGGCTGAATGCCTGGCCTTGGCGACTGAGTTCGGGTTCAGGAAATAGGCCAGTTTGATTTTGGAATTTTGATTTTTGATTTGCGATTGGAAATCCGCATTGCTCCGAGGTGCGGCTTTTCGAGCAGCGGCTCCGCCTATACCGCCGACTTGAAGAATCACATTCAAACGTGATCTCTCGTGTCGCAGGGCGCATTGAACCCGGAGGGTTCGCCATGAAAAGCCATGGGCCGGCCGATCCCGCAAGGCGGGAGAGGACTGCCCATGGGCATCTCCCGCTTGCCATCTACCACGGAGTGGTAGGCCCATCAAGTTGACGCCCCCTGGTGCCCGCCAAGCACTTCAGGAGACGCAGCATCTACACAACGCTTTCAGCGTTGACTCGCTTGAAGCTCGTCAACGGTGGGCTGTGCTACGGATCCCCTGCAGGGATCAACTTCGAACTAATCACACCTGAACCCCGGAGGGCCGAGCATTCGAAAATCACCAATCCAAAATCAAAAATCGCAAATCAAAAATCCCCGCCCTACGCCTTCTGGACAATGATCCGGTTGCCCGTCACGGACTTCACCTTCACGGACGTCCCAGGGGCGATGTAGTCCCCCTCCACCATCGCTTCGATGGTGGTCTCGCCAAAGTCCACATGCCCATACGGGCGCATGGCACTGCGGGTGGTACCGGAGGTCCCCACTGCCACCGAGGCGGCACGGCTCTGGCCATGGCCCTCAATGGAGTCCTGCTCACCGCCCACGGCGGCCTGCAGGATCAGCCTCTGGAACGGGCCCACGGAGGGGAAGTAGCGCATGAAGATGATGATCAAGAGCAGGGCCCCGGTGAAGGCCAGCCCCAGATTGCGCAGGGCCACCACATAGTCCTCGAACCGCACCGGGAAGGTGCCGCCTTCGGGCACGTTCACATCCCAGCCGGACATGGTGTAGATGATGGATCCAATGACCAGCACCAGGCCCACCAGTCCGAACATGAGGTGCCCAGGAAAGACAAACAGCTCCACGATCAAGAAGAGCACGCCGATAAAGAAGATAAAGACTGTCTCATATCCCACCAGGCTGCCCGCCACATAGTGCCCAAAGAAGAACAGGCCGAAAGCGGTCGCGGAAATGATCCCGGGAATGCCAAACCCCGGATGCTGCATTTCCAGGTAGCCGCCGGCGATCCCCACGAGCAACAGGATGGCGGCGTACTTGGTGATCAGAATGGCCACCAGCTCAAACCCCTTGGGCTCAGCCTTGATCATCGGACCTTTGAAGCCTTCCTGCTTCACCAGTTCATCCAGGTTGCGCACGATGGCCTTGGCCAGCAGCGGCTTCCCGTCATAGGTCTTCGTGGCCTCCTGCTGGTCCAGGGTAAGAATGCGGCCCTTGGGGCAGATTTCCACACCGGAAACTTTCAATCCCACATCCTTGTCGATCATGGCCTCGATGATCTCTGGGTTGTGGCCTTTGCTCTTCACGGCGGTGCGCGCCATGGCCATGAAGGCGGAGTTCATCTTGGCACGCTCCGCATCGTCCATTTTCTCGCCGCCACCTGAGACTGGAGTTGCTGCGCCGATGCTGCTCGCGGGGCTCATATACACAGCGTCCGTCGCCATCGCGATGATGGCCCCGGCAGAAAGCGCACGGGGATTCACAAACGCCACGCTGCGAGGCGTCAGTTCCTGAAGGTCCTTCATGACCACTGTGGTCGTATGCCACGCGAGGCCACCGGGAGTGTCCAGATCAAACACCACCGCCTCTGCGCCCTCCTCGGTCGCCCGCTTCATGGTGCGGGACATGTATTCGAACCGCGCCGGGCTGATGAGATCTTCTTCACCAATGGGAATGACCACCACCTTGCCCGTGTACTCACCCGTTTTGGTCGCGGGCGGTTTGACGCGGGGCGGCAGCACGAAGTCCTGCATCTTGGGCAGGGGCTTGGCGGCCTCCGTGGTGACGGGCGGGGTTGCTGCCACCTCATCCTTCTTTCCATCGCCCGGCTCCCCAGGTTTGGCAGATTCCTTGGGAGTGTCTTCTTTGACCGCCGCAGGAGTCGGAGTTGCGGGTGCCGTGGCGGGCGTCGCAGGAACTTCCTGCCCGGCAACGAGAAGAGTGCCTATCGTGGCCAGGATCGCAAAAAAATGCGGCCGGGAAGATGGGGAGTTTGCGGCGGGTTTTCATAAGGGAAGCTTCGACGGTGACAGGCTACGATCCTGCAACTCCGTCGAAACACAACCCCTCTTCACGTCACTCCGCCGCCCCCCAGTTGTCCCTACTTGTTGTTCTTCTTGCGTTTGCCCTGAGTATCCTCCTGGGCGGCTCCTTCAGGGGCTGCGATAACCACATTGTGAACAATCTCCGCCTGGGGCAGCGCCGCCTTGAGTTTGGCCACGCCTGCATCCGTCGCCTTGGTCTCCCAAAGATAGATGTTTTTCAGGGTCTTGATGCCAGCCAGGGTGGCCAGCGAGGCATCCGTCACCTCAGTGCCGTAGAGGTTCACGTAGGTGAGATGTTTCAGAGCCCCAAGTTGCTCCACTCCCTTGTCCGTCACCTTGGTCTTGCGCAGATCCAGGCGGGTGAGGCGGGGAAATTGCACCACGGTCTTTAGACCTGCATCCGTCACGGCCGTGCGGGCGAGGTCCAGGTGTACCACGTTCTCTTTAAGCACCAGCAGGTTCTGAATGCTGGCGTCGTCACAACGGCTCACGCCGGTAAGGAAGTCCACTCGCAGCAGCGGGCTGTTCACCATGAGCGGGCTCACTTGGGCACCGGCATCCTTGGCCTTCTTCAGTGCCTCAGCACTGGCAGGCTGCAGACCTTCGGCGATCGCCTTGTAGAGGACATCATGTTCCCGCTCTTTCTGCGCCACCTTGCCAGATGCAGCAGGATCTGCTGGCTTGCCCGCGACATTTCCTTCCCAACCACCAAAGTCCGCCCCCTCCTCAATCCAAGTTTTGATCTTGGCCATCTCCTCTGCGGTGACCGGATCGCCTTTGGGCGGCATGAACATGTCATCGTCCTTGGGAAGCGTCAGCACTTCAAACAAGTAGCTTTTGGCAACTTCTTTGGCGACCACAGCGGGACGCTTACTCTCGCCGCCCTTGAGCATCGCCCAGGCCGCATCCAGGCGGAGTTCCGCCTTCGGTTTCACCAGCTTTCCGCCTTCTTCGTGCGGCGCGCTGTGACACTTTAGACATTTCGTTTCCAAAATGGGAAGGATTTCGGACTTGAACTCCACCTTCGCAGAGAGCGTCACCGGGAGCGAGGCAGCGACCCATAGGACGATGGACCGACGGGTTATAGGAAGCTTTGTCATAGGGCGGCGAAGGAAACGCTTGCCCCAATGCCTTGTTTCAGGAAAATTCCACCATGGCTGCTGCTGCTTCCTCCGTGAATCGTTTCGAAACTGAAGCGATTCTGAATCGTCACACGTTGGGAATCATCATGGGTGGGGGGGCTGGCACACGACTCTTCCCGCTGACCAAAGACAGGGCCAAGCCTGCCGTCCCACTTGCTGGCAAGTATCGTCTAGTGGACATCCCCATCAGCAACTGCATCAACAGCGGCGTGCGCCAGGTGTATGTGTTGACACAATACAACAGCGCCTCGCTCAACCGGCACATCAGCAGAGCCTACAAGTTCGACCTTTTCAGCCATGGTTTTGTGGAAATTCTGGCGGCTCAACAAACGCCTGAAGGCGAGGCCTGGTATCAGGGCACGGCAGACGCTGTCCGCCAAAACCTGCGCAACTTCACGCAGGGCAAGTACGAGTACTTTCTCATCCTCAGCGGTGACCAGCTGTACCGCATGGACTTCCGCAAAGTCTTGACCCGACATCTGGAGAACAACGCGGACATCACCATTGCCACCATCCCGGTGGACGAGCGGCAGGCCAAGTCCTTTGGCATCATGCAGACCGATCCCGATGGCCGGATTCGGAACTTTGTTGAAAAACCGAAGGATCCCGCAGTTCTGCAATCTCTCGCCATGCCGGCAGAGATCGTGAAGGAATTGAAGCTGGGCGAAGACCAGCCCTACTATGAGGCCAGCATGGGCATCTATGTCTTCAACCGTGCTGCCCTTATCGCCGCCCTGGACAATGACTTCGTGGACTTCGGCAAGCACATCATCCCACAGGCGATCAAGGACTACAAGGTCCTGAGCTATCCCTTCCAGGGGTACTGGGAGGACATCGGCACCATCCGCAGCTTCTTCGAGGCCAACCTGGATCTCTGTTCAGTGGTGCCCCAGTACGACTTCTTTGATTCGCAGGCCCCGATCTACACGCACGCACGCTTCCTGCCTGCCACCAAGATCAACGGCGGCAGCATTCATCGTGCCCTGCTCTCAGACGGCTGCATTCTGTCCGAAGCCCGGATTGAAAACAGCATCCTCGGTATTCGCACGGTGGTGGAGGCTGAGACCTCCATCAAAGACTGCATCATCATGGGAGCCGACTACTACGCCGGTGCCGTGAACTGCCCCATCAATCGGCCGGCCACCGGCATTGGCCGACGTTGCAAGATCGAGCGTGCGATCATCGACAAAAACGTCCACATCGGCGATGGCGTGGTGATCACGCCCAAGGACAAACCAGAAAACTTCGACCATCCGGAAGGTCTCTACTACATCCGCGATGGCATTGTGGTCATCCCCAAGGACGCCATCATCCCGGCTGGGATGTGGATCTGATTCGGGTCTGGGCCGCTATAAAATTCAGGGGAGAAGGGCATGGCCCGACTCCCCTTTTTTATGCCGTTCCGTCTGACTCGAAGGAGATCCCCAACTCGCAAGGTTTCCGCATTGGCCTCAGGGCCCTGTGGGACGGGATGCCCAGAACGCAGCCGGCGGCTTGAGATCGTTGCCCTCTTCGGCAAACTTGGTGCCAATCTCCCCAAGCGGCAGAGCCTTCGCGACATCCAGCCCCTTTTTTATGCGATCTGGAGTGAACACCAGCCTCGTGAGATGCAGCCCCTGGAGAGGCGTGAGATCTTCTACAGGCGTTTCACCGATGTGCAGCCGCTCCAAAGACGAACCCGTGAGCGGACTGAGATCCACCACCCGGGTAAGGTGCAAGGTGAGGCTCTTCAGCGGCAGCCCTTTCAACGGAGCAATGTTGCTCACCGGGCACCCATTCAGCCACACCATCGAGAGCGGACTCTTGCGCAGTCCGGAAATGTCGGACACGGGACAGTCTTTGGCGTTGAAGTCGGTCAGGGGCAGCCCTTCCAAGGGTCCCAGATCCTGCACCGGCGCTCCGGTGAGATAAAGCTTGGTCAGCGGCATGCCACGCAAAGGAGACAGATCCCGTACCTTCGTACGCTCGATGTAGAGTTCCTTGATCGGCAGCCCCTTCAACGGAGTGAGATCGCTCACCTGAGTGTCGCTGAGATACACCGCGGTCAGGTGGGGACGACCTTCCAGAAACTTTAGGTTGCTCACCTTGGCCCCATCCAGGCCGACTGCGAGTGGCTCACCGCCCTCGATGCGGAACTGTCCACCGCCCTCGTACTCCGGGTTGTGGAACTTGATCTCCTTGTTCAGCAGCTCCTCCGTCCAGGCAAACTTGAGTTTGCCTGCGGGTGGGGCTGGCGTGGGTGTGGGTGCAGGGGCGGCAGGAGGGGACGCGGAAGCCGTCTTGTCAGGCACTGGCGACTCCTGCTTTGGCCCGCAGTGGGTCAACCCGAAGATCAATGTCAGAAGACCGCCAAAGGAAGCGAAGGTGTGCCGATACGCCATGGAGAAAGCCATGCCGCCTACCAACGTCGACCGCAACACGAAGTTACAGGAGGTTTGTCAGCCGCCTCCAGCAGACAGGAGCCTGCTCCAGGCTTACCAGCAATGACCACCGTAATAGCGCGGCGCGTAGGTCCGCCTGTAAACGACAGGTGGCGGGCAGTAGTCGTACGAGTACGAAGAATAGTATCGCGGCGGGGGCGGTCCGTACCCATAGCCGCCGTAAGCGTATTGATCCTGGGAGTTGCCGATCAATGAACCCGCCAGAGCCCCGAGCACGCCACCGATGGCTGCGCCTTCCAATCCCCGACCACTCTGGTGGCCGATGATGCCGCCAGCCGCGGCACCGGTTACCGCCCCAGCCACGCCACCCACCCGTTCATTGGGTCCTGGGTAGTAGGACACACAGGAACTCAGGGTGAACGCAGCCGCGAGGGCTCCGACACTGCAAACGGCGGGAATCTTCATGGAGGTGGTCGTAGTTCGACGACCACCGCCCGTGAACATTCAAAAAAATGTGTCGGACCGATACACTCCTCTATGCCTGTCCCTGGCGTAGGCCAAAGACCTCCACTTTGTCCGGATGCCCCTTCACCTCATAGGCTCCACAAGGCTCGAACCATTCCTGGCCCTCCGCCCAGCCATCCAGAAACGCGGCACTCACCAAGATGGGTTGGCGCGTCTGCCGGGTCAGGCTTTCAATACGGAAGGCGAGGTTCACTGCATCGCCCAGGGCGGTGTTGATGCCCTTGCCCATCGCTCCCAGGGCCACAGGACCCAAATGCATACCAATGCGACAGTCCAACACCACGCCGCGAGTCTCGCGAAGGTGCTTGCGCACTGGGGTGGTCACCGTCACCTCCACCTCGCGCAGGGCGCGCGCAGCGGCCACCGCCTTCTGGCGGATATCGGCCTCAATCCCCGGCCAGTAGGCAAACACGCAGTCGCCGATGAACTTGTCGATCATCGCGCCATAGCGCTTCATGATGGTGTTGCAGTCCGCGTACCATTCGCGCAACAGTTCGGCCAGTTCCTCAGCACTGAGCTGGGAGCTCAATTGGGTAAATCCTTTGAGATCGCCCACCAGCAAGGTGGCCGATGTGGTCTTCATCGGCACAGGGTTGCGGCGCAACACCTGGGTCTTGGTGCCGAGCATGGTGGTGTCGCTGTTGGCTGAGCTCTCACTCTGGTCAAAGAGGAACACGGCACCACCGATCTGCAACCGGTCACCGTCGCGAAGCACACGCGCGGTCGTCAGCGCCATGTCATTGACGTAGCTCCCGTTCGCGCTGCCCAGGTCCACCAGCCAATAATGCACCCCTTCACGGCGGATGGTGGCATGTTGTCTGGAGACTCCCGCGTCGTTCAGGCGGATGGTGGCCTCCTCACTGCGTCCGATGAGGTTAAAGTCCTCCAGAGGAAAGGTATCACCGCTGGTCAAGGTTCTGAGGTAGGCTCCCATTTGTCACCTCCTTTCAACCGAATGGACCCATGAAAGTCAACTCTTCCTTTTTTTTTCATCAGTTTGATGGCAACCCTTCCAGACACCTTCCCGCGTAAGATTTCAAGTTGGCATTTTCAGCAAGTTCTTCGAGGTTCCCTTATGGTTCGTAGGCAGTGGGCTCTGATGGCTTTGCTATTCATTCTGACAGCGGTCCGTATCCAGGCCCATCCCATCCCCACGCTCGTCGTGGAAGCCGTTTTTCACCCGGACCGCACCTGCGAGCTGAAGGTGAATCTCGATCCTCGGCTCTTTCTCCACGAAGTCCCTTCTACGCTGCCTCCCATACCCGGATCTTGGTGGTGGGATCAGAGCGAGGCAGATCGGGCCGCCAACCAGGATCGCGCGCGCCAGTACCTGGCCAGCACCCTCCAGTTTGTCTTCGGCACCTCTCAGACCCACCCCACATGGACCGTTCAGGCCATCGACAGCACCTTGACCACCGCACTCTCTCCCACGAGTGCGGAAGTGCATCTGCTGGCCAGCTGTCGGGTGGAACCCATGGCAGAGGCCAGGGAGTTCAAGCTTGCCCTCGCCCGTTCCGCCGCCGTCCCGGTGATCCTGCTCAATTCAGAACTCAGCAATCCCAAAATCACCCCCCAATCCGTTTACCCCGGCGAGACCAGCCGGGCCTTTCCATTGCCTCTCAAAACGACCAGCCCTCCCGAGCCCGCCCCGATCACTCCCTCGACTCCTCAGAACGACTCGTCCACGCTGTGGCGCCTCGTACTGACCTCCGTCCTCCTCGCTGGCTTGGCTGGAGTCTTCTGGCTGACCCGACGCTGAAAAGCCAGACTCAGGCCTTAAGGACTTTGTCCGGAAGCTTCCGCCTCAATGACATCGGCTGACGGCTTCCCAGCTTCCTGCTGGAGCCTCTCCGCCATCATCTCGGGCGTTTCAAAGCGGATCTCCTTGAGCTTTCCGTGCTCCTTGATGTAGTGCCCCATTAGCCGTCCGTCGCGATCATAGTCCTTCCCCTCGCCGTGGAAACGGCCCTCAGCGTCGAGCTGCCCTTCGGACCAGAGCACCCCATTGTCATACCAGCGCAAGATGGGGCCTTCCCCAACCTCCTTCTCGTTCAAGGCAAATTGGTACTTCTTCTTGCCGTTGCCGTGGTACACCACCAGGAACGCGGGTCTGCCTTGATCAAAGGTGCGTTCCTCCCGCAGCTTGCCTCCGCTGGTGAAGCTTACCATCATGCCGTGGCGGCGACCTTTGACATACGGTGTGCGACGGGCCAACCGGGGCGGCGTCCGATCATAGTGGAGCTCAACCGCATCCCCGGTGAAGGGCGCTTCTGTACCGGGGAGATAGGCAAGCCCATCCTCCCGGATTTCCACCTTCACCTCTTGATACCCCGGCACGGCATTGTCCGACGAACGACTTCCAGCCCGGTCAGGCGCCGCCCGTCCCTTCGCCTCCATCTCACAGGAGCAGAAGAACGCGACACTGAAGAGAAGCAAGACAGCCTGAGCAAAAGGATTTCTGGAAATCATGTGTAGGTATAAAAATTTCAGCCGCTAGCCCGTGGTCTTCCCGGGCACAGCACTGGCGTGGGTCCGCTTAAGCGGAGCGTTCAGGGGCTTCTGGCTCGTCTGAAGCTGAAGCGGTTTCCTTCTCAGCCGCCTCCGTCTCGGACAGCTCTGCGTCTGTCACTTCCTCATCAGATGTCGCGACTTCTTCTGATTCTGCGGCCGCTTCGACCACCTCATCCGATGGGGTTTCTTCAAGCCCTTCGGCAACCGGCTCCCCCTCTTCTGTGGGGGCTTCGGAGCCTTCGGGATTCTCCGTGGAAGGCGCTTCCTCTGTCGTCGGGGATTCCCCTGACGCTTCTGCAGCAGGCACTTCCACGTCCGAAGGCGGGGCCTCGATCGGAGGCTGGCCTTGAGCACTCGCGCCCTTGCCCGCCTTGCCACCTTTCTTGCCCTTTTCCAAGTTTTCGACCTTGCCGTCCGGCGTGATCCGCATGCCAACCGCGGCAGCCGCTTCGGCAGCGGGACCGCCAAAGCCCAGGAGCATGGCAACTTCGTCCTGCACCATGGCCAGCTCATCGAGCCGGAGTTCAGGATCCTTGATGATGTAAACTTCCCCGCTTTTGCGGTGTTCGTAGATGATCGTCTTGCCGAGCTCTGTCTCTTTGGTCTCCTTGGGCACGAGCTGCTTTTTCCGCTCGAGCATCAACGCCAGGATGTAGCGAGCGTGTTCGGTGTGCTCTTCATCCTCCTCGACAAAGCGCCTCAGCAGGTCTTCTGCACTTTCGCGTCCGGTGATTTCCACCTTCGGCTTCATGCTCTCTGGCTTGACGTACTCGGACTTCCAATAGGAAAAGGGTTTCCGCTCCGCGAGCTCCTCTTTCCAAGCGGACTCCGCCACGTCCCGTCTCTGGAATTCGCCCGATCCGGTATCGAAATAGATGGCAGTATAGAACCTCTCCCCCTCTTCGAATGGGCGGTTCGTGCGGGAGCATTCGTGGGCTCGTGATTTGATGTTCCAGTTCGCTTGCATCCCAAAGGCTAGGCTGTCTTGACGAAGATGCGTGAGCGCAGGGCCTGCCAGCCCAGCGCCAGCTTCTCACGGAGTGTCTTGATGGAGAGTTTAGGCAGTTCCCGGTTCTGCGATCGCAACTTGAACAGGTAAACGCCAATGCTCCCCAGCAGCAGGTGCGGCAGCCAGACGGAGATGAACGAGGGGATGATGTTGCTCTTCCCGAGGTTCAGGAAAAGGTTGTCCATGAACATCAGCACAAAGAAGAAGATCACGGCCATGGAGAGCCCGCCCACGAGACCTCGCCGGGAAAACACGACGGAAAGCGGAGCCGCGAACAGCACCACCACCAGACACTGCCAGGGGAATGTGAACCGGTAGAAGAGGTGGGTCAGGTACGGGGCGAGCTTCCGCTGCCCGTACGCGGAGTTCCCGCGGATGTAGGAGATCAAATCCGGGACCCCCAGATAGTCAGGTACCAAGGTGCCGCTGAGGAGGATCCAGGGGGTTTCCGTCCAGCCTTCAAAGTCGATGCGCGGGTGCCCCGTACCGGTGTCAAAGTTCTGCATCGCCACGACTTGCCCATTCTTATAAGTGACCTCCACCCCAGAGTAGAAGGACCACACCTTGCGATCTGGCCACCAGAAGGCGCTCTTGGCAAACCAGCCTTTCACCAGGCGGCCCTGCTCATCTTCCTGGCGGATTTCGATACGACGCATGCGGTCTCCGCGCAGATCTTCCGGCACCTGACCGACAAACCACGTCCGCCGATCTTCCTGGTTGCGGTACATCAGGCCCATTACCAGGAAGTTCTTCCCGATACGCTCCTTCACGTTCTCAAGAAGCTTCTCCTTGTTGCCCGCAGAAACCGGAGCCCAGTGGTAGTTGGCCGCCATGCCCAGCAGCGACGCACAGCACGCGATCACGTAGAAGGGCTTGAGCACATCGAACATGCTCTTGCCCGTGCCCAGCATCGAGATCAGCTCGTTCGTACGGGACATACGCCCCAGGGTGTACAGGGTGGACAGGAGCAGCGTGATGGGAGCCACCGTCACAAAGATGAACGGAATCAGCTTGATGTAGAACATCACGATCTGCGTCCTGGAAATCTTGTTCTCCTGGAAGTCCTGCATGTTGTCCAGCAGGTCCATCACGATCCAGAGCGTGCAGAAGGCGATGAAACAGAACATCACCGGCTGCAGGAACGAGCGCATGACGTAACGCTCGAGAATCTTGCTGCGGGCGTAGTACATGAGCACCAGAGGCGGCGTGCACAGCAGCCCAAGAATGAGCAGCAGTTGAACCGCAAATGCCGTGACAGAAAAGACCTCACCAGAGAAGCTGGCACTGAGCGTCTCCCAGCGATCATACAACTGGCTGACCAGCGCCCAGAGCGCGAGATAACCACAGGCAATCCATGTCGGGATCACCATCTTGCGGGCGTCAGGATAAGCCCGCAGGATGAACGCATGGTAGGCCACCCCGCCGACCAGCACGAACAGGCGCATGTAGGACAGGATGTAGAGGGTGAAGTATGCGCCCTCCGGCGGTGCCTCCCAGCCTTTCGGGAGCTCATTGATGTTGGAAGGTGTCACCGGCATGTAGTTGCGGTGATACCCGGCCATCTGGCAGATGAACATGACGATGACTGCCAGCAACAGGGCGAGCCAGCCGGCATTCGGGGAGTGCCGCAACCAGCGCCAGATGGCGTTGCAGCCGTCTAAAACGGGAGTGAGCACTTTCCGGAGATGCTTTGTCATGCTTGGGGGTGGGAGGTTTCAACACAAAGCGGCCCTCGTCAAGGAGGGGCAAACGCCCAACCACCGTCTGCACCTTGCGCAGCAGCCCGGCCGGACGTATCAAAACAACCTCCATGATTCACATTGCCTCCGATGCCGAAAGTGCCGCCCAACCCTCACTGGCGGAGCGCATGGGGCAGGCATTCTCGCCCGATGGCATCCTGGCAAAGTCTCCTGACTTCGAGTACCGGAAGCAGCAGCAGCGCATGGCAAAAATAGTTGGAAAAGCGCTGGAGACAACCCGTCCGGTCGTCATTGAGGCGGCCACAGGGGTTGGAAAGTCCCTCGCCTACCTCCTTCCCTCCGTGACATTTGCGGTGGAAAAGAAGCGGAAAGCGATCATCACCACCCACACGATCAACCTCCAGGAGCAGCTCATTCACAAGGATCTGCCCATCGTGCAGAAGATCATCGGAACCCCCTTCAAGTCAGAACTCCTCAAAGGGCGCGGCAACTACCTCTGTCCCCAGCGTCTGGATCGGGCCTTTCAAGGCACGCCAGATCTCTTCACGACCAGCGAGCAGGCGGAGTTGAAACTGATCTGGGAATGGAGCCAGAAAACGCAGGACGGCAGCCTGAGTGATCTGGACTTTACCCCGTCCCCCAAGGTGTGGTCTCAGATTTGCAGCGAATCCTACATCTGCACCCCTCGCCGCTGCGGCCAGACCCGTTGCTTCTACCAGGCCGTGCGCAAGCGCATGGCGGAGGCGGATGTCCTGGTGATGAACCACTCCCTGTTCTTCATGCTGCTGTCCTCCACGGAGGATGTCCTGCCTGAGGACGCCAACTTCCTCTATCCCAAGGACTTCCTGATCGTGGACGAAGCCCACACGATCGAGAACGTGGCCGCGAGGGCCTTCGGCCTCCACCTGTCCGAAAGCAGCATCCGCTTTGAGTTGCAACGGCTCTTCAATCCACGGACCAAGAAGGGTCAGTTCCCCCACCAGGGGGATTCCATAGGATGCCGCGCGGTGACAGAGGCCCTGGACGCGATGGAGATGTTCTTCCGCGCCGTGGAAGGCTCGTCTCACTTCATGAACCAGCAAAGCCGGGAATTCCGGGTCCGGGAAACGGGGCTGGTGGACAACACCCTCGCCCTCCCCTTGCACCGGGTCATCGAGCGGACAAAAATAGCCGGAGACGCGGCCAAAAATGAAACTTCCCGGTTGGAATTCCAGGATCTGACCCGGCGGCTGGCCTCCGTGCAGGCTGGGATGACCGCCTTCCTCGATCAGAGCGAGGACGACCACGTGTACTGGGTGGAGCGGAGCAACGGGGAGAACAAGTCCGTAAGCCTGCACAGCGCCCCCATCGATGTCAGCCCCCAGCTTTCGAAGCTGTTCTTCCGTGGAGACAAGGCCTGTATCCTGACCAGTGCCACGTTGGGAGTGGGCGAAGGAGAGGACCTGAGCTATTTCCGTCAGCGCGTCGGGGCCACCTCCACCGTGGCGGTCAATATCGCCAGCCCGTTTGATTTCGAGAAACAGATGCGGCTTTATCTGGTGAAATCGATGCCAGCGCCAGGCACCAAGGAGCATGAGGCCGCCCTCCCCAAGTGGATTGAGCACTTCCTGGACCTCTCCCAGGGGCGGGCCTTTGTGCTCTTCACCAGCTACACGCAGATGACCCGCATCGCGGAGCAGATGGAAGAGTTCTGCGAAGATCGCGGCTGGACTCTACTCGTTCAGGGCAGGAATTTGCCGCGTCACCAGCTTCTCGCCGAGTTTCGCCGGGACACCCACAGTATCCTCTTCGGCACGGAGAGCTTCTGGACTGGCGTGGATGTGCCAGGGGAGGCCCTGAGCAATGTCATCATCACCAAGCTCCCCTTCGCCGTGCCAGATCACCCCCTCACGGCTGCCCGCCTGGAACACATCGAAGAAAGCGGCGGCAACCCTTTCACCGAGTACTCCGTGCCGGAGGCGATTCTCAAACTCCGCCAGGGAGTGGGCCGCCTGATCCGAACAAAAAAGGATCAGGGCATCTGCGCCATCCTGGACAACCGGGTACTCACCAAGCCCTACGGCCGGGCCTTTCTTAACGCCCTGCCGCCCTGTCCGGTCGAGATTCTCTCCTGACCGGACCGAAAACTGCCGCCCCTCAGCCGCTACTTCTCGTCAAGACCGGTGGTCACCCCACCATTGGCAATCTTGGACTTGAGCCGGGACCAGAAGTCGCCCTTCCCCGCATTCGGATCCGCAGGGGGAGTGGGCAGCGTGCTGCCTGGAATAGTGGAGGGCCCCGGTGCACCAGGCGCTGGCGCGGTGGAAGCCGAGGTCGCCCCCGCGGCGGGTTTGCCAGCAGCTGGATAGCCGCTGCCTGGACCATTGATGACAGGGATGGTTAATCCGCGACCCGTGCGCGTGAATCCTCGGGAGGGCGCAACCCCAGAGGCGGTGTTCGCCGCAGAAGAAGTGGCTCCAGAAACACGCTCTTGAGCCTCCGTCAATTCACCCCCGTAAGGCGCAAACGTATTGATCGGCACATCGTACTTTTTGAAGTCGGAGGCCAGCTGGCGATGGGCATTGATGAAGGCCGTGGGACTGTGGTAGTTGGAATAGTCCTTGGCGAACTTGGAACGGTTCATCCCGATGGTGAGATTCTTCCGCACCTCAAGGTGGAGGTGAACCGGGTACATGCCGTTGTTCCCCCCCATGGTGCCCACAAGCTGGCCCTTCTCGATCATCTGTCCCACTTTGACCTTCCGTTCCAGAAGGTGTCCGTAGAGAGAGTCCACCATCTCAATTTTGCCGGTCACTTCGCGGAAGACGTGCCGGATGATGACCACGTTTCCCCAGCCGACCTTGATATCCTCCGACTGCACCACGATCCCGCGCCCGATCGCGTAGATGGGATCCCCGAGGTCACTGTCTCCACCACCGGAGCCGTTCCAGTCTTCGCCGAGGTGCCCGTTGGGCCAGAATCCGCGGGCTTTGTAGTAGCCCGTGCCCTCTGGCTTGCCACAGGGGAAGTCGAATCCATCCGCCAACTGACAGCGGACCGTGTCGAAGGCTGCGGCGGGCCCAGCCCCCAACAGAACCGTCATCATGGCCACGACTGCGAGCCAACCCAATACGGGTCCACGGGGCGGGTTCTGGTGCGGCAATAGGGTCGGACGACGGAGCATTCGGCTTGCGACAGTTTTAAGGATCAATGCGTTGAAAAAGAGACTTCGGGCTGGCGGGGGACGACACCGTAGCCGGGGTTGCGAGGATTGCCACGATCAAGTTGCATATGAAGCCAAGTTCACCGGCCGCCTGCTATTGAAGCTTGCGCATCCATGATCCTCCCCCATCATGCCCGGCTCATCCCCCCAACCTCACCATGCCCGACTGGCTAACCGTCATCATTCTCGGCCTTATTGAAGGACTCACGGAGTTCATCCCAGTTTCCTCCACCGGTCACCTGCTGATCGCCCAGAAATGGCTCCCCCGGCAATCGGAGCTGTTCAACATTGTCATTCAGAGCGGAGCGGCCCTCGCCCTGGTCCCCCTCTTCTGGAAAAAGTTCAGCGGCATGGCCTTCGGCCTGGGCAAGGCTGAGAACCGTGACCTTCTCATGAAGCTGGGCACGGCTTTCCTGATTACCTGCGTAGCCGGCATGGCGATGAAAAAACTGGGATTGGAACTCCCCGAGGACGCCCGGCCAGTGGCCTGGGCCACATTGATCGGGGGGTTCGTCATCTTTGGGGTGGAAGCCTTCGGCAAGCGCCGTGTGCTTTCTGACTCGCTCACCTGGCCTATCGTCATCGGGGTGGCTGCCGGTCAGTTGATCGCAATGGTGTTCCCAGGAGCTTCCCGCTCCGGTGCCACGATCATGATCGCCCTCATGATGGGGCTGTCCCGCCCTGTGGCCACAGAGTTCTCCTTCCTGCTCGGCGTCCCAACCCTGCTGGCCGCAGGCGGTTATGAGATTCTGAAAGCCTTGAAGGATGGCGAGTTTGCCACCCTCAACTGGTTCCACGTGGGCTTGGGCTTCATCGCCGCCGCTGTTTCTGCTTTCGTGGTGGTGCGTTGGCTGATCCGCTTTGTCCAGAGTCACACCTTCAACGGCTTCGCCATCTACCGGGTCGTCCTCGGAGGGGTGCTGCTGCTCTGGCTGGCACGCTGACCGTTACCACGGCAAAAAATAAAACAGGCCCTCCAATGGGAGGGCCTGCGGCTTGCAGGAGATTGGAATCGGCTCAGAGCCGATAGGGCAAATCAAAGGGCATCTACACCGTGCTCGTTCGTCCGGATGCGCAGCACGTCTTCGATTTCATAGATGAAAATCTTGCCGTCACCCACCTTGCCAGTTTTGGCAGATTCAATGATGGTCTTGATGATGCCGGGAAGCTGCTCGTCCGTGGTGAGGATCTCGATCTTGGTCTTGGGAACAAAGTCCACCGTGTACTCGCTGCCACGATAGATCTCTGTATGACCTCGCTGTCTGCCGAAGCCCTTAACCTCCGTCACGGTCATCCCGAATACTCCCGCCTCACGGAGCGCTTCCTGGACTTCCTCGAACTTGTGCGGTTTGATGATGGCTTCGATTTTCTTCATGGCGGTGAGATGTTGTTGAGGTTTAAGCGGGTCCACCCCCCGCAATCAAGCCAAAAGAATCATTGATTTTACGGACATCTTCCGTCACTGCCCCGCCCTTCATGCACCTGCACTACCGAAGATTTGTTCTGCGCCTTTACAAGAGGTTCCGCCATCCGCGGAAGCTCAAGCAAAGCCGCCTTCGCAAATGGTTCGCGCTGCACTTTTTGGACAAGACAGTATGGAAACCCACCCGGCACAGTTTCGCCGGAGGTCTCGCGATCGGCCTGTTCGTGAACATGCTGATCATTCCCGGGCAAATGCCTCTCGCGGCGCTGCTGGCCGCTTTGTTCCGGGTCAACATCCCCATCGCCATCGTGGCCTGCTGGATCAGCAATCCGGTCACCATGCCGCCCATTGCCTGGTGGGAAATCGAGTTTGGCAACTGGTTGAGCCACACGCTTCATCTCGGCACCCCTCCCCCGTTGGACTGGAAGGATCTCAAACGCATCCTGAACGAGGCGACGGGATTCTGGAACTTCTTTGCTCAACTCAAGCCGTGGGCCGCCTCACTCTACATCGGCGGCTCGGTCGCCGGGGTGGTGCTCGCTTTCGCTGGCTATGCGGTGGCCTTCGTCCTGTGGGACCTGCTGCTCACACTGACTCACCGTCGAGTGAAGGACGACGATGACGAAAACGATGGCGGGCCGGGGAATCCTGAGGGCCGCCGGTCATAAATCTCCACCCCTACATTCCATTCCGGTGATAAGCCCCCCTTGTCACACGGTGAGGATGCGTTACATCTATGGATATTACACTCCATGAGATTACTTCCCCCTCTTCTCTGTCTGGCGGTGCTGATTGCCGTCCTCCTGGGCTGTGAGAGCACCAGCCCCCGCGTGACTGGCTGGGAGGGACGGCTGGGTCCGGTGCCGGTGGAACGGAAGGTATTGCCAGTAGGGATGCTGCAGGAAGTTCGCCTACAGCAGGACATGATCACCAAAGGCACGGCCGGTCGTAAGACCTTCCGGCGCATGAATCCGCAGTTCATCACCATCCACTCCACTCAGAACTACACGGGTAATGCCTACAACCATGCCCTGGCGCTCAAAAGAGGAGCGTTGCGCGCACCCAAGCGCAGAGGCGGCAACCGCATCGGTTTCTTGACCTGGCACTTCACCGTGCAGGACAACGTGGCCATCCAGCACCTGCCCACCAATGAACAGGGGGAACACGCCGACTTTGACGGGCCGGGCAACAACTACAGCATCGGCATCGAGATGTGTGAACATCGTGGCAACGATCTGGCTCGCACGATCGATAACACCGCCAAGCTGACCGCCTTCCTCATGATGGAACACCAGATTCCCCTGCGGAACGTCGTTCCCCACTATCACTGGCCCCGGCACGGGCTGACCCCGCCCAACAAGAACTGTCCACATTTCCTGCTCGACAACGGGCGGCCGGGTCGGAACTGGCGCTGGTTCTTGAGTCGGGTGGAGGCGCATTACTCCCGCCTCGTACCCGGACCAGTGCCAAGGATCTAGGCGCTCATCTTGACGAGTCCCTCAACATTGAGGGACTTCAGTTTTGCGACACACTCGATCACCCTTTCCGCCGCCAGGACGGCTTCTTCTGCGGTGTTCATGCGGGAGAAGGAGAACCGCAAGGTACCACGCAGGCGATCCTCCGTAAAGCCCATGGCGCAAAGTACGTGGGAGGGACGCAGCGTTTCAGCGTGACACGCGGATCCTTCCGAGCACGCAACTCCACGGTCATCAAGAAGGATCAAAAGCCCGGCGGCATCCAGTCCCGGGAAGTAAAGACTGGAGGTGCCTGGGACACGAAATTCGCGACTGCCATTGACCTCCGTGCCGGGGACTTCAGCCAGGATGCGCTGCTCAAAGGTATCCCTCATGGCGGCCACCTTGGCCCCTCCGTCGTCGCACAAATGCTCAAGCATCAGTTCGGCAGCCTTGCCCAATCCCACAATGTGCGGCACGTTTTCCGTTCCAGAGCGTCGGCCAAACTCCTGACCACCTCCAAGCATCCATGGGCGAAAGCGCACCCGCTTGCTGATAAAGAGCGCCCCGATGCCCTTGGGCGCATGAAATTTGTGCCCGCTGAGGCTGAGGTAGTCCACCGGCACCTTCTTGACGGACACCGGGATCTTGCCCACGGCCTGCACGGCATCGCTATGGAACATGGCTCCGTTGGAATGAACCAGTTCCGCAGACTCCTCGATCGGGCCGATCACCCCTGTCTCATTGTTCGCCCACATCATGCTCACCAGCGCCGTTTGACCGGAACGTGTACAGCTTTTCAGCTCCCGAATCATGGGCACCCCTTCTCTGCTCACATCCAGATAACTGGCGGAACGCCCTTCCTCCGTCCAACGGCGGGCCGGCTCAAGGACGGAGGGGTGTTCCGTCTTGAAGATGATCAAGTGGGTCTTGCGCGGCTGTTGCAAAGTCAGGGCCGATGCCAGCGCGGCATTGTTGGCCTCGGTGCCCCCGCTGGTAAAGATCAGCTCGTTGGGTTCACAATCGATGAGTGCGGCAACCTGCTCCCGGGCATGTTCCACCGCCTTGTGCACGAATCTGCCTCCCGCATGCCCGGAGGAAGGGTTGGCAAAATGCTTCGTCAGGAACGGCATCATGGCCTCAACCACCCGTGGATCGGTCTGGGTGGTTGCATTCGAGTCGAGATAAATCATAGGCCCATCTTCCCCCAGAGGAGGATACGTGGGCAAGTGAAATACGGAGGCGGTTGGGTCACCTCGTGTTGGAGAGCAGCAGTGAATCAAGACAGCAAGAGCTTCTCAATTGCGCCGCTGCCTTCGGCTACGGCAGGAACCGCTTGCTGTGGATGACGCGGAATCGGTACAAGGTATCCAGCGGAGCATAGTCGGCCGCGGAAGCAGACTTCGTTGCGTAGTCTTGGAGACGGGAATCTTCTGGATCAATGTAACGCTCCAACACGGTCGAGCCGCGGGTCTCTGACACCATCAGGTCGTTGGTCTCATTCCACTTGGCCCAGGCATCCGGGCTGTCTCCACGACTGCGCCCCGCCTGCCGGAGTGCCTGCACGCGGTAGTGCACCGTATAGGTGTTGGACTTGGTAGTGAGGCGTGGATACAGCGTCGCGTACGGACGCTCTTTCATATTGTCCCCCGTGAGAGTGTTGGTCGTGTTCCAGTACGTGGCCATGTTTGCCAAAGCCGCCCCCTGCGGCACGAGATAGAGGTCGCAGAGTTCCGAGGGAGCCTTGAAGATATCATTGGCAGTGAACCGGGTCTTGAACTGCTCCAGCGTCTGGGCAGCATCAATTTCCAACCGGAAGTTGGTGGCAGTGCCAGTTTTGTAGTTGTTGGCATTTGTCACAGGCACAGCCGCCACCCTCTCGCTGCGCAACAAGGCTCTCAGCCCCGTGCTCCGCTCGATGTAAGTGAAAGGCATGATCTGGTAGTTCATGTTGATCTTGCCAGCAGTGGAGAAAGGCTCGCTGATTGCATAGGGCTCCACTACAGGCATCCAGAACAGATCAAGCAGCAGGTGATCCTTGGGCGACTGAGCCCCCACATGAGTCGCCACTCCCGTGTTGGGACAGAACAGCAAAGTACGCCAGGGGACGTTGGCCTTCACCTGAGTGGGCAATGAACCAAACATCACCGGGGACATCACCTGGCGATTGGGGGAGAAGAAAGTAGGCCCCGCTGTCTCATGCCGCTCTGTGTAGGAAAAGTATGGGATGGCGTCTGCAGCCCCGTCATACGCACTGCCTTCATCTGGTTTGTTTATGTACGCCCCGTCCGGCACGGGTCCCAGGCCATTGTCGAAATCTCCGGAGTCGCTGCTCCATGGGCCGCCGTCTGCATCCGCCCGGAAGGGAACGTCAGGGCGCCGGCTGCTGGCATAGGCTGCGGACTTCACCAGCTTGCCCGTCATGGTGGCACCATAGATCATGTCCGAGCCCAGCACCTCCGTCATGGAGTGGGCGAGCAACTTGGAGGTGTCGTTGTAGTACTGGTGGGGCTTGAAGATTCCCTCAGGCACATCACGCTGGGCTGCAATCAACCGGTAGTCCCCGTGAAATGGCACCAGAGTGCGCACTGTGTCATATTTTCGGATGGGGTTGCCACTCGCCTCCCCACCACCGGCCGGATTGGTGTTGCGCCCCGGTTCCTCACCTACGTAGTAGATGCGGCCGTAGTTCGGCGCGGGAGCTCCTGAGATGGCTCCATCACGGGAGAAGGTCCACCAGTTACGGGCCTCAGTCACGGAGTTGTTGGTGTGCATCCAAGTCTGGCCGGAACTGGCCCCATCGATGGCCAGTTGCGGCGCGGGGAACTCTGTCACAGAGGTATGCCCGGTGAAATTCATGTGCAGGGATTGAACCAACTGGGTGGAGTTCACGGTGCCGGTTCCGCCTGCATAGATGTTGATCGTGATGGGCCCGGAGGCCTCCAGGAACATGCGTCCTGCGGCCCCAGGCTTGATGGTGACCGGGGCACTGACAAAGGGATAGGTGTTGTCCATGTTCGTGGAGTTGCCATCCTTGGCCATGTTCCCCCTCGCTGGCAGCCCACGTCCTCGCATGTGGGTACGGAAGCCGCCAAGCCCGCCCCAACCGCGACCATGAATGGTGCCGGCGGAAGTCTGGGTGATGTGCATGCGCGCCGTGGCAGGAAACCCCATCGGTTGGGCAGCCCCGTCTGCCGCTCCTTTGAGGGACAGGAGGTTCAACCCCACCACCTCAATCTGGATGTCCCGGCAGAGGGCTGTCCAGCCATGCGCCGCGGAGAATAGTTCGAGGAGCAACAATGCCTCAACCCGTTTTTCGCTGTTCGCGAGGGGCTGCACCAGCGTGCGGTTCGCAGTCTTGTTGCTCGCCACCTTGGCCACATTGGTGGCATCCGCCTGCGCGGGATCACCGCTCCCGTCTGCGGTACAGATGAAGTGCAGCCCCACCTCGGAAAGCGTGTCGAAGCGGCCAAAGCCCATCGTGCTCTTGGTCAAGTCTCCGGGGTTGGAGGGATCCGGCCGGTAGATCGGAGCGGCCTGTCCATGACCCGCCACCCCGCTGGATTCACCAGAACGTCCTTTGGTGAACTGCTTTCCTTTTGTGGGATAGCTCCACGGCAGCGATTGCGGCTCGATGCTGTCGTCAAAGAGGTTGGTGGAACGGATGTAGTCGAAAATCTCGGTGAGAATCTGATCGCGATCCAGCGGGTACTTCTGGTCAAACTTGCCGCCAAACCCGGGAATGTCGCGCGAGGTGAGATTCTGGAGATAGGTGTACAGCTCGACATTGCGAGGAATTGCCGCGAGGTCTGAAGTCACGGAGAGCGGGTCATTGCGCTTGAAGAAGTACTCTTTGGTCACTCCAGCCATCCGGTACTGCGAGCAGAAGGCGATGAGTTCATCAAAGGGACTGCGATACTTGGCGGCAGGAGTGTTCGTGAGCGCATGAACAGGCCAGATCGAGACCCGCGGGGTGTTGAAGAGAGTCACCTCTGGTGCCCGGCTGTGAGCGGTGAGGAAGAACCGGCTGCGCTCCAGCAGAGGTTTCAGCACCGTCCTGTCCATGCCGGCTTGAGTGCTGCGGTCTGGATTGTAAATCAGCTCATCCACGGAGGCATACAGTCGGTCCGTGTCCAGCAGCACCTTGCCGGGTGCCCACACCGTGCCCCCTTTGGATCCTCCGAACTGAGCACGTGGAGCGATCAAGCCGATCTGCTCACGCGTGAGGCTGGGGATGACCGCGCTGAGATAAGTGGTGGCTGGATGCCCCGGATAACGCTGGTACTCAAGCTGCGCCGGCTGGCGCAGGGCGAGCTTGTTCTTTTCAAAGTCTGTAAACAGATGCGGCACATCCCAGTAGGAACCCGGCTCCGTGGCGGGAAGCGCCCACTCGTCGCCAGCCGCGGTGTTGATGTTTACCTTGCTGGTCTCATCGTCCGTCCAGAAGGCCACACGGCCCACGATGGGATTTCTCTTGGATGGGGACTTCGCGGTTCCAGGAGCCCACGTCACCTCGGACGCCGTACTGCCAGAAGGGCCCGTGAGGGTGCCGTCCTGCAACACATAGAGCCACCTCACCGGCATCGGTGCGGGGTTGTCCTCAGCGCCGGTGCCTTTCACAGGGGCACTGGTGATGGCAAACCCCTGGGTGACTGGCGCAACCGTTGCCGCGGTGGGATCCATGATGGGGTAGAGCCGGGTGCCAGACAGATTTTTCACCGGCAGGTTGAGATCCGTGTACAAGGCAGGAAGGGTGTGCCAGTTGGCCGGCACGTCGGTCGCAGGAGAAAAGGCCCCATCCGCTGGAGTCCAGCTCATGCGTTCGGCGGAGTAGAGTTTGTAGTAGGCCAGTGGGGCGCTGGAGGCTCCGCTGCTGGTGCCGCTGGCGACGCCGTAGGTACGGATCATGCCCGGTTGAGACGCCCACGCGATGTTTGAGCCCCGTGTCGTGGCGTCCCGGATCTGGGCCATCACGATGTTGGTCGCGGTCTCCGCCAGCTCACGCCCCCTTGTCCCGTTGTCTGCGAAACGGGAGGCCTTGGTCTCCGTGGTCACGCTGCCGAAGAAGGCGAGAATGAGCGCACTGAGAAGTACGAGGAAACTCAAAACAAGCACCAGCGCCATGCCCTTGCGACGGCGCAGGGCGGACAGCACGCGGGGAGGAGGAAGAAACCACTGCATGGAACGAAGAGGGGGTTGTCTAAACGTGAGACTAGTTGGCCTGTTCGCGGCTCCACCTGGCGCCTCGCAGGCTGACTTCCGTGGCGAACACCCGGTAGTTGACTTTCATGCTGGCCAGGGTGGTCTCCAGGGTCTGCAAATCGCTTTTCCGGCGAGCCGGGGTGGCATCCTTGAACAAGGTGGCAAGGCCAAAGTCCGGCGGGGTGGATCCTTGCTCAAGCCGCACTGCAGACGGCTCATCAATGGCGACCATGATCACTTCCACCACCGGGGGCAGCTGATGACGACTGTTCAACTCCGCACCCGATGCTGCCTGGCCCACCGTGGTCGAGTCGTAGGCATAGTTGGGTGAAAGACGGTTGCCGTTAGGATCCACACGCAGATCTCCCACCGGCCCCTGGGAAGGCAGCTTGGGCAAGAAGGTCAGGCAGATGATGTTGCTGGCAATGACGTGGGAGTTGGAGCCACCCGCGGCGGTCTGAAGCCACTGGTTGGGCTGCTGGTACACCTTGAGATTTTCGGTTGGCTCCATGAACTCCATGAGACGGAAGCGATGCCGCTTCGTCCCCGGCATGTAGGCGGGCCGGTCCGAGTCCTCCCGGAACTCAAGGTAGTAGCCCCAGGTGTTGATGAGGCTTTCCAGCCCTGCGTTGTCGGAGGTTTGAGTGAACCCGAGGGGAGCCTGAAAAAAGAGCGCCTGGGATGGAAATGTCGAGGCAGATCCACCGACGAGTGCCGAGGCGTCGCCCGCCTGAAACCGAAGTTCCGACTGGCGGCCGTAAGTGGCGGGCACAAAGGTGGCGGGGTCGGATGCCTTTCGCGAGGAGCCGTCCGCCGCGTAGTAGTCGTAGTAAGTGTTAAGCGTCGCCTGGGCAAGATTGCGGCTGATGGACTCAAACGCGTTGCGAGCCTCCCGGAACTGGTTGGACTTGCCCGTGGTGTCCCTCCATACAGCGCTGGTCTGCCCGGTGATGGTGACCATCACAATCATGAGGATCGAGACGATGGTCATGGAAACCAGCAACTCAAGGAGCGTAAAGGCGCGGCATTTCATGGTCGTCATCGGGCACGGGCCACATGGCTGTTGTAAGTGAAGAACGGCAGGCCGCCTTGAGGGTCCACGGTCTGAGCGAGCGGATCTGTGGCCGAGGCGGGGAGAAGGTCCACGTTGCGGTTGTAGGGATTGGCGACCACCTGCACCGTGATGGTGGCCAGTGAGGCATTGGCCGCAGCGGCATTGCCTGAAGGCAGCTGGCTGGCGGGAATCACCCGTGTCAGCACATGATAAATGGCATCCTGAGGCACCGGCCGCTCAGTCCCCTGGTCATCAAAATAGCGCCACGGCTTCACCACCGGCGTGGAACCGGTGCCACTGGCACCCACGAGGACATCATAGTCCGTCTGCACCGCCTCTTGAATCACCCTTTGCGCAATCTGGGACGAAACACTGACCGTCATGGAGTCACGAAACATGGTGAGCCCTGACGGAAGCAAACCAAAGAGCATGATGATGCCGATGGAGGCAATGCCAGCGGCAATGGCGACTTCAACAAGCGAGAAGCCACCCGGCCCGGCAGCAGCGGCTGCGGGAAGTCGTGAGGTTTTCATGATGTAGGTGGGGGTTAGCCGGGGCGGTAGAGACGCAACGATCCGTTGTAAGGATCGATCTGCACGGCGGCATGATTCGGTGGAGGGCTGCCCGCTTCGCGGCTGCCATGCAGGGTCAAAAACCAGCTTCCAGCACCCAGGTCCGTTGAGCCATCCGGTCGGAAACGCAGCGCATAAGTCTGATAGCTGGAGCCAATGCCCCGAGGAAGGCTCTGCTTGGGATCATCCGTAGTCCAGTTGGTCTTCTCACGGCTTGATTTCAAGAGGGTGGACAGCGTTTCATCCTTGCTGATCAACACACCGCCCGGCAGATGCTCTACCGACGCCAGAGGAGACGACTTCGTGTTGGTCTCATCATAGATCACAGCCTCAAAGGCAGACACCTCCGCAGTGGTGGCGTTACCACGATCCAGGCTTGCAAAGTCATAGAACCGCACCTCCACCACCCGGTTTCGCGTGATGGCGGTCTGGCGGGCCAGACTGAGACCATCTACCACCATCTGGGTGCCGGTGGTTATCTGGTTCGCCGTAAGTACCGAGTTTGTCACGGGCACGGCAAACAGTAGCAAAATCGCCGCAATGGTGATCACGACCAAAAGTTCAATCAGCGTGAAGCCGTTGCGGCCCACATTGACGCGGCGGTTCCTGGGTTGTGATTTCATGAATCCTTCAGCCATCGTTTGAAATCCGACTCTGCGCTCACATATCAACTGGCACCCAACACACCAAATTTGATCAAATCACCAGAATATGTCAATACAATGTACATTAGATTTCGAAGTGAAAAGATAGAGAGGAGGAATTCTTAGTGCCTACACTTCCAATCCTCGATGGAATGCTAAATGATTTGCTTAGCCGCCAACTTGCACCAGGCAACGGTTCCTTCTTTTATCCACCATGAAGAACGTGGTGCACTGCGCCTCATCCCATCGCCCCAACACTGGGTCTCCATGCTTGCAGCTTTGGCAAGTCAAGATACTTCATCACGTTCAAACACCCTGGACTCGGTGCTAGAAAGGCAAATATCCCGGCAAATGTTCCCTCCTTTCACTGGCCTCCCCTGCTTTCTTCGGTCACTAAACTGTTCGCGGCGAACTCCAAAGAACTCGCTCACAAATGTCCTTCGTCCCAGGGCCTCGCCAGCGGTGAAACACATCACCCGATGCCGCAGTGTCTCCGCCAGGGTCAGTTTGCCTTCCTCTGCACGCACCTGCTCCACGACCTCACGCCGTATGCCCTGGCGCAGCACCGCGCTGTCGGATCCGCAACCATCTCGAACCCTCCTCACCCTGACCAGGGAGCCACACCCGGCAGCCAGAGAGGGTGCTGGCTACACTTGGCACACGGTACGAGCCACGGGACAGTATTCGCTGGTGTAAAGCCAACAAAGCTTGCGTCCACCCGCCCTCGCCTCGGCCTAGCTGCGCCAGTGCAGACAGTTTCTGCAAGACAGGCTACTACTCGACTATTTGGTTCCCGCTAGTAGCTTGTCTCCTCGCACTGCAATCGCGTTCTTCTACCAAGAAGAATCTTCCCAATACGCGGAGCCGAGGCAGATGGAGGGCAGCATGCCGATGACGCTTAGAACTACGCGCCGCCATCCGGCGCAATGGGGCGAACAGAGAAGATCTTATCTAAAACATCAGTGACATCTAGAACCCAATCAGACTTCACAAGTGCGTCAGAGTAGTAAATGTAATTGCTCCACCCAGGGTCCGGGGAGAGCACGTTCATCCGCTCGTCTTTTTGCTCGGTGCGCTCCTCAGTTGGCCCTTTCCAGAATTCCGCGAGCAGCACAGCAATCTCTTCTTTCGTTGTCATGACTACTTTCCGTACAAGTGGTTTAGCGGAACCCCAAAAATGCTTGGGGTGGAAAATAGCGACAGTGTCCACAAGGCCTCACCGAGGCTTGGGCAGATCCCGAAGCTGCAGGCCCGCCTTCTTCTCTGCGTCCCACGCGAACTTTTCGTTCAATGACCGGGCTAATTCCCACGGCGACCTGTCGTCTGCGTAGATGATCACACGGGTGCGCTGGGCCGCCATGGCCGCAGCTTGGGGCAGGTCCAGATACTTCAACACATTCAGGTAAATCGGGCCGTCCCGATGGGATGCTGGAACTTCATGCAGATCCAGACGGGTGATGCCGTCTTCAAAAAGACTGGCGTACAAAGCATTCCCGGCCTGATGACGACTGGCCTGAATCCACAGCGGCGTCTGTTTAAGAGCCTCAACGCTGTGCAATCCCCGAATGGCGCAGCGGACATCCCAGACCTGCTGCCCTTCCAGGGTCTGCCCCAGCAGGTAGTAGCGACGCAGCTGATGAGTACGAGTCTTCAGGTCAGAGGACAGCGCTCTTGGGCCCACGCCACGCGGGCAGAAATAAATCATGCCCCACTTCATTCGCGTGAGCATACCCCTTTCCTGATCGAACGCTTTGGCATCGGGCTCCGCCGCGGCAACCTTTTCTCCCGCGATGGACGGAAACGCATCTCCAAAGGTGTTTCCAAACTCCTTCCAGCCCTCATCATCCAGCACGTGCAACACCATCAACTGTAGATCCTCTGGCTTGAATGCGGCCCCGTGGAGCAGAAACAAGTCCCCTCCCCCTTGAGGATCACGATCCGATGAAGGGGTGATTTTCCAGGTGGTCAGAGTGACATTCTGGTTCGTGGTGACAACAGGTTCAGAGAACTTTGCCGCAGGCTCCCCCAGCCCACTCCACCCGGCAAAGCACCTGGTACGCAGCGCCTCCATCCAGCCAGCACGCATCTTGTCCCAGGACGCAGAATCCTCCGGAGCCTTCACCGCACCTGCCAGAGGCACAAACACCTCATCCACGCGAGTGTTGATCTGATCGGGAGGCAGTTCCTGGAAGACGCGGAGCTTTTCCATGGGGATGCCTTTTACTGCCGGAGCATCGGTCGTGTCCATCAGGCCTGCGCTTTGCAGATGGCGCATCATCCAGTGAAACTCTCCCGTATTGAGAGGCTGCAAGTCCTTATGCGGCCCCTCTGCGATATGCAGGCCGATGTTCTGCTCGGCCCCCAGGGCCTTGTACACCCGCCGGGTGGACTGGTAGATGTCGAACACACCATCAATGGGGAAAATACCGTCCTTGTCCGTGTTTGTGACCAGCAGAGCCCGCGGGGCGACGAGCGCGGCGAGGCGGTCATAATCCCAGCGGAACGTGTTCACGAAAAACATGCAGTCGCAGTGCCCAGAGACACAACCATCCACCACGTGATTTCGTAACGTCGTGATGCCTGCTGTGGGGACAGCACACTTGATCCGCTCGTCCAGTGCGGCCACGAACCATGAATAGGCGCCACCGCCACTCCGCCCGGCCACGCCAAAGCGGGTCTTGTCCACTTCCGGCCGGGTCTCCAGATAATCGAGCGCGCGAATGCCCGCCCACGCCTCCACCCCGGCAGGCGTGTAGCCCCGAGCCATCCACCACCATTTTCCCAGCCGGTAGGTGCCGTGGTGTTCCCCGGCGATTTCGCCCAACTGCACGGTATCGATGATCAGACAGACGAAGCCGTGCTTCGCATACCAGACCCCGTGATGCTCATACCCCGTTTTGTTGCCATAGCTCACGCCATCCTTCACCATGTTGGAGTGGCCGCAGACGTAGAGCACGGTGGGCAAGGGCTTGTCCACCACCTTGGGCCGGTAAAGGTTCGCCGTGACATACAGCCCGGGTCGGGACTGGTAGTGAAGGTTCTCGACAACGACTCCCTCGTGCTCGAACTCACCTGTCTTCGTAACTTTTAGATCGGTGCGCGGCGCGTTCAGATCCAGCCCCAGCATCTCTGCCAGCTCTGCCCGGCTTTGGTCGCGGAAGGCATTCCAAGTCTCTTTCCTGAGTTGAGCAACGGCTGAAGAATCCTCGATCAACGAGACCTGTCGCTCAAAGTACGCCGCCTGACTGCCCTCACCCTGCTTGTCATCCGCCGCTCCGGGCAACGATGGGCTCAGCAGGATGCCGCATGCCGCAGCTGCCATCAGCAAGTTCCACGAGAGGAAGGAAGGTGAACGCATGTCTGACCAATCGCCGTCAGGCCGCAGGGTCTTGCGAACCGCAGCGCATCCGCCTCAAATGTACCGGAACGCGACACTCCGTGCAGTGCATTTTGCCGAAACAGAAGGAGTGACACTTCGCTCCAGTCGGACATTCTATGCATATGACGGTTCGCCACCTCCTCTTGACTGCTGCCCTACTGGGCCTGTCCGCAGCGCTGCCCGCTGCGGAAAAACCCAACATCATCTACATCCTGGCTGACGACGTCGGCTACGGGGACCTGAGCTGCTATGGAGCCACCCGGGTCAACACACCCAACCTGGACCGTCTGGCAGCGCAGGGCCTCCGCTTTACGGATGGCCACGCCCCCTCCGCCACCTGCACCCCCACCCGGTACGCCACGATCACCGGCCAGTACGCCTGGAGAAAAAAAGGCACCGCGATCCTGCCGGGTGATGCCGCACTCATCTTCGAGCCAGGCAGCCTCACCCTCCCAGCCCTCATGAAGCAGGCGGGCTACACGACCGGCGTGGTGGGCAAGTGGCACCTGGGGCTCGGCACGGCAGAGCAGAAGGTGGACTGGAACACCGAGATCAAACCGGGCCCTCTTGAAATCGGGTTCGACTACTCGTTCCTCATTCCTGCCACCGGCGACCGTACCCCGTGTGTGTTCGTGGAGAATCACCGGGTGGTGGGCCTGGATCCCGCCGACCCCATCTCCGTGCGCTATGGCGAGAAGATCGGTGATGAACCCACGGGCCGGGAAAACCCAGACCTGCTGAAGATGAAGCCCAGCCATGGGCACGACATGACCATCGTCAACGGCATCAGCCGCATCGGCTACATGACCGGCGGCAAAGCAGCCCGCTGGGTGGATGAAGACATTGCCGACACCATCACCCGCAAGGCCACGGCATTTGTGGAGCAGAACAAGGAGAAACCCTTCTTCCTCTACTTCCCCACTCACGACATCCATGTACCGCGGGTGCCCCACCCCCGCTTTGTGGGCAAGACCGAGATGGGTGCCCGCGGTGACGCCATCGTCCAGCTCGACTGGTGTGTGGGAGAAGTGCTCGCCACCCTGGAACGACTCAAGCTCACAGAAAACACGCTGATCATTTTCTCCAGCGACAATGGCCCCGTCGTGGACGACGGCTACCAGGATGAGGCCGTGGCCAAACTGGGAAATCACAGCCCCTCCGGCCCCCTGCGCGGCGGCAAGTACAGCAACTTCGAAGGCGGGACCCGCGTGCCCTTCATCGTCCGCTGGCCGGATCGCATCAAACCGGGCACCTCAGATGCACTCGTCTGCCAGATTGACCTGATGGCCAGCTTCGCCGCCCTCACTGGCCAAAGCTTGCCCACAGAAGTAGCCCCAGACAGCCTCAACATGCTGCCCGCACTGCTGGGCGAATCCAAGACCGGCAGGGAATATCTGGTGGAGCACGCGAGCCAGCTCTCCCTGCGTCACGGTACTTGGAAATACATCCCCCCGGGCAAAGGCCCCAAACGGCAGCAGAACACGGGGGTGGAGTCCGGCAAAGATGAAAAGGGCCAGTTGTTCGATCTCTCCCGCGACCTCGGAGAGAAGATGAATGTTCTGAGCGAGCATCCTGACAAAGCCGCAGCGATGGCGGCCAAGCTGGAGGAAATACAGAAATCTGGCCGCAGCCGGAACTGAGCAGAGGAAATCTTTCTTCCGTAGGGTTGCAGAACGTGATTCACTGAAGGCACGTTCTGCAACGTGATGAATTCCCCCCGGTTCCTGATCACCGCCTGCACACTAGGGTGCCTCGTATGGGGAGAGCCGATCTGCGCTCAGGCTCAGGGCACTCCTCCCGTTGTCGCGGCAGAGGCTTCGCGTTGGTCCTGGCTGTCCCATCTGGATGGCACCCTCAAGCGCCTCAATGAGGACATCACGCTCCTTGAGACACGCCTGGCCACACTGGCCCATCTTCCCGAGGAGCAAACCGGGGAACGCCTGGGTTATCACAGCCGCATTCTTCAAGGCGGAAGAGTGGGAGATCTCTGGGTGCAGGTGGATCTGGGGGCGAGCCGGGAATTTGATACCGTTGTACTGGTACCGGTCGTGCTTCCGCGGGAATTGGGCGGCATCGCGGGTTATGGATTCCCCCGCCGCTTTCGCGTTGCCGTGGCTGAGACACCGGACATGGCGAATGAGCAGGTGCTGATTGACTCCTCAACCGATCTGCCCAATCCCGGACGGGCCCCGCTGTTGATTCACGCAAAGGGTGCGAGAGGACAACACCTGAGGGTAACGGCCACCGGCCCCACCGGCAGAGTGGGATCAGATGGCCGGATCAACTGGCCCTCCCTGGCCCTGGCGGAAGTCATGGCGCTGTATGGCGACCGGAATCTGGCTGCAGGCCGGCGGGTCACCGCCCCCACTTCCCGGGAAGCGGCCCCTGTCTGGTCTCTGCAAAACCTCACTGACGGCGAGAGCGTGCTGGGCGCCCCGGTGGGCGCAGGCTCCAAATCGCGCAAGGGCTGGCACAGCGAAGCCTACCCAGAAGCCACCACTCCTGTCTCCATCACGCTGGATCTTGACCAAGTGATGCCGCTGGACGATGTGCGGTTGTTTCCCATGCGATGGGAGGGCTACCCACACTGGCTGGGGTTTGGCTTTCCCGTGCGCTACAGGGTGGAGTGTGCCGATGATCCGTCATTCAGCACTCCCCGCGTGATTGCCGACTTCACAGGCCATGATGTCCCGAATCCTGGCATGAATGCGGTGACGCTACCGGCCGACGGCGTCCAGGCCCGCCTCGTGCGCATCACCGCCACCCAGCAGTGGGAGCGCTTCACCGATCACGCCTTCGCCCTCTCTGAAGTGCAAGTCTATTCAGGTGGGGCCAATGTGGCCCGGCAGGCGACGGTGACTACCACCAGCGTGTACCCAGACAAACCCTGGGCAAATGAGAACCTCGTGGATGGTGACGCCAGTGACAACCCGATCCTGCCGCTCCAGAACTGGGTGCAGGAACTCCAGGAATCCTCCCGGGTGGAGCACGAGTTGAAATCGCTGAAGGCGCAGCGATACCAGCGGGAAGCGAAATGGAAACGTGGCCTCTTAAGAGGAGGCATCGGCCTGGTGCTACTGACACTGGCCGGGCTCACCACCTCCCTTGTGCGCAACTCGCTGCGTCGGCGCAGGGAACTGCGCGCCCTGCAACAACGCATCGCCCGTGATCTGCACGATGAGGTGGGCAGCAACCTGGCCGGCATATCCCTGCTCAGCAGAGAGGCCAGTCAAACGGCATCCCCTCCGCTTCGCCGCCAGATTCTGGAAGAAGTCTGCCGAGTGGCGGATGAGACGGCCGCCTCCATGCGGGATCTGGTGTGGATGGTGCAGCCGGGCATGCCGGGGGATCTGGTGAGCGGCCTGCGACTCACGGCCGGACGCATGCTTTCCGGAATGAGTGTGCAGTTCCATCCTCCAGAGACTGCACTGCCACCCCGGCTGGAGCTGGAGTTCAAGCGCGAGATCTTCCTCATTTTCAAAGAAGCCCTGCAAAACGTCGCCCGGCACAGCGGAGCCAAAAATGTGGTAATTTCCTTTATCCGCGAGGGCCGGCTCATGGTGGTGCGCATCAAGGATGATGGCAAGGGGCTGCCCAAGGCAGGAGAGAACCCGAACCCTGGAAACGGACTGGAAAACATGCGACAGCGGGCGCGTTCCCTGCGGGGTGAGGTGCGGCTGAGTTCTCCTGAGGAGGGCGGCTGCGAAGTTCAGATCCGGGTGCCATGGCCGGTGTGATCCATTGATGAAACCGGAACGCCGGCCTCCCGGACATTCGTGAGTTGCAATTCCAACCTTCCCGACCAAGCCTTCGTCCATGTCCCTGCCCCGCGTCTGGATCGTTGAAGACAATGCCGTGTACCGCGGCGCGGTGGCCCGTGCCCTGACCGCCACCGGGGAGCTCCATTGCGAAGAACAGTTTGGCACGGGGAAGGCTCTGATGCAGGCCATCCAGGACCGGCTGCCTCCTCAGATCGTCCTGCTGGATGCCGGCCTGCCAGATGGCAGCGGCATCGATCTGCTGCCTGCGATGCGCGACCGCGCCCCCGACTGCCGGGTGCTCATGCTCACCGTGTTTGAAGATGCCGCCAAGATCACCCAGGCCATTTGCAACGGCGCCCAGGGTTATCTCCTGAAGAACTCGTCAATCGAGGAAATTATCAGCGGCATCCAGCAATCCCTGAAGGGCGGGGTGCCCATGACGCCGTGCATCGCCCACCAGGTGCTGGAGCTTTTCTCCCGCTTCGCCCCGCGGCATGCGGACTACGGCTTGAGCACGCGGGAAAGGGAAACGCTGGAACTGATGGTGCAGGGGTTCATCCGCAAGGAGATCGCCGACCGGCTCAGCCTCAGCCTGCACACCGTGGACACCTATCTGCGCGGCGTGTACCGCAAGCTTGAGGTGAACACCCGCACGGGGGCCGTGGCCAAGGCGCTGAAGGAGGGCCTGGTTTGACCCCACCCGCCGCACCAAAACTGGACGAGAGCACCTCCTCGGGCCTCGATCTACTCAGGGGACTCCTCGCCGTGCTGGTGCTGCTTTCCCACGCCTTCCGCCAGACGGTGACGCGCAGTGAGTGGGCCACGGGCGACACCCTTCTGATCCGTGTGCTCCATGCCTCGGTCGGGCAGGGCCTGGTGTGGGTCATGGGCTTCTTTGTCATCTCCGGCCTGTGCATCCAGATGAGCATCCGTCGCAGTCTGGAGACGGGGACATGGAGTTTCAGCGACTACCTGCGAGCCCGGTTCAGCCGGATCTACCCGCTCTTCCTGGTGGGCATCGCCGCATGTCTTCTTGCGGAATGGCTCAACCCCCGACCGGACCAGTTCAGCTGGGATAAGGTCGGAGGCTACTTCTTCATGCTCCAGGGGTTCACTGGCTACACAGAGCACTTTGCCCCCTCATGGAGCCTCACCAACGAATGCCTCTACTACCTGGCGTGGCCCGTGATCTTGGTGGCGTGTCGATTTCACTCGGCTCGGGCTTGGTGGGCTGGTGTTGCCCTCACGTTGCTCGTCACCGGCGGCCTCGTCTTTTGGTGGCTTGCAGAAGGCAAGCCTCATGGGCCCTTGAATGAATCCTGGACCGTCACGGTCCGGTTTCTCGTCTGGCTTGTCGGCGTGGGGCTCTATGAACGCTGGACAGCAATGACAAGTTCGAGGAATTCCGGAAGCGCGGGCAACTGGCTGTTTGCGGCCGCCGCCCTTGCTTTTCTAGCCCTCTACACCGCCTTCTGGATGTACTCCCGCCGGGTCTTCCTTCTGCACGGCCTGGAACTGGTGGCAGGGATTGGGTTTGCGTTCCTGATCATTCGCCTCCGCGATGCGGCCTGGCTGAGAGAATCTCGTTGGAAGAAGCTGGCCCACACCCTCGGCATCTGGAGTTATCCCCTCTACCTGCTGCATCAGCCGGTCATCGGTCTCACGGACCTCCTCTTCAAACCCGGCGCCATGCTCGCAGGCAGTCCCGTCTGGATCTCCGGCCCGGTCTTCATCGCCGCACCTCTGATCGTGTGCTGGCTTCTCGGCGCCCCATTGGAACGGCGCATCCTCTCCTGGCGGAAGTCTTGGCTGAAGGCACCAACAACTCCCAAGTCACCGCTTTGAGGTGGTGACGCCAAGTCATCCAAGGACCGGCGGTTTGTGCTTGCACAACCGCCGGCCCCTGGGGCTCACTTGCCCCAAAAAAACGATACATGGTTTGCCCCCTCGGCATCCCTCAATCCAATTCCGTAAATTCTGTTAATTCTGTTAATTCTGTCTATCCCTACCCCTGCAACGCCTTCCTCTCAAGGAAGATAAGACCTTGCCGTTTCCGCGAACCGGTCATTCAACCACGGGTCTGCCGTGTTGCTGTAGCCGCGTTTTTCCCAGTACCCGAGCTGTTCCGCGCTCAGGAACTCGATCTTTCTCACGAACTTGGCGCTCTTCCACGCATAGAGATGCGGGATGACGATCCGTGCTGGCGCGCCGTGTTCCAAGGTGATGGGTTTTCCCTCAAAATGCGTGGCCAGCAGGGCATCGGCATGCGTCCAGTCTTCCACCAGAGTGTTGGTGGTGTACCCGTCATAGCTGGTATAGAAGACGTACTGCGCCCCTTCATGCGGTCGGAGCCGGTCGAGAAGATCCACCAGCGGCACTCCGCTCCAGGCGCAGTCATACTTGCTCCAGGTCGTGACGCAGTGGAAGTCACTGGTGCGCTGGTCCTGTTGCATCTCGACCAACTCAGCCCAAGAGAGCGTCAGGGGCACTTCCACCTCTCCGGCAATCTCCAGCTTCCATTCCTCCAGCTTGACCTTGGGATGAATGCCGAGATCCAGCACTGGAAACCCTGAGGCCAGATGCTGGCCGGGTGGCAGCCGGTCCGTGGAGCGTTCCGCCAGGCGATGCGCTCCCCGCTCCTGCATCTTCCGCGCCCAGGCCTCTTTGCGTTGGGTGAAGTCCGCAGCCATGTCTGGAAGTCGGGGTGAAGGATTCAGGAATCAACTCAAACTAGTCCACACAGCAAGGGCATTTCTGAACCCAGTGGCCGGGGGAGATCTCCTCCAGTTTGAGTTCCATGCCCACACTCTGCTCCCACTTGGGATGCTTCATGCGATGGCCAAAAGCACAGCCCTTGGGCGGATCGATGGGTGAAGGCACGTCGCCCGAGAGAAGTCGGCGGGCCCGACGCTTCGAGGGATCCGGAACCGGGATGGCATCCAGGAGCGCTTTGGTGTAGGCGTGGCGCGGATTGTGGTAAAGTTCCTCTGAAGGTGCCAGCTCCACGATCTTGCCCAGATACATCACGGCCACCCGGTCACTCATGTGCTTCACCACGGAGAGCCCATGGGCGATGAAAAGGTAGCTCAACCCCATCTCACGCTGGAGGTCCAGCATCAGATTCAGCACCTGGCTCTGCACACTGACGTCTAGCGCCGACACCGGCTCATCGCAGACGATCAGCTTGGGCTTGAGCGCAATGGCACGGGCAATGCCGATGCGCTGGCGCTGGCCACCGGAGAACTCGAAGGGAAATCGGTCGGCGGCGGTGGAAGCCAGGCCGACCTTGTCGAGCAGTTCACCCACCCACTGGCGGCGTTCGGCCGTCGTGCCCTGTTTTTGGACCAGGAAAGGCTCCTCAAGGATGTCGCGCACCGTCAGCCTCGGATTCAGAGACTCCGCAGGGTCTTGAAAGATCATCTGGATGTCACGCCGGATGGGACGAAGCGCCCGCTGGCTGGAGTGGGTGATGTCCTGCCCTTCAAACTGGAGCTTGCCATCGGTGGGCTGATAGAGCCTCACAATGGCCTTCCCGAGTGTCGTTTTCCCGCACCCAGATTCCCCCACCAGGCCCAGAGTCTCTCCCTGAGAAACAGAGATCGAGACGCCATCCACGGCCTTGCAGGTCTTCAGAGCACGCATGAGGATCCCCCCGCGCACAGGGAAATGCATCTTCAGATTTTCAACGTTCAGCAGGCTCATGCGACGCAAACGGGGCATTGTTCCACCCAGTGCTGGGGAGAGATTTCGATGAAGGGCGGACGCTGGTTCAGGTGTTCCGGCAGATGGGGTCGTCCCGACCTCTCTGCGAAACGACAGCCTGGAAGCAAGGTCTCGATGGGAGGCACGCTGCCAGGAATCGCCTTGAGCCGCGACTTAGGAACGGATTCAATCTTGGGGATGCTCTGTAGCAGGCCCTGCGTGTAGGCGTGTCGCGGTGAGGAAAAGATCTCAGCCACGGGTGCCCGTTCCACCACCCGGCCTGCATACATGACCACCACCTCATCACAGGTCTCGGCGATCACCCCCAGGTCATGGGTGATCAACAACACGCTCATGCCCATCTCCGTCTGGAGGCTGTTGATCAGATCCAGAATCTGCGCCTGCACCGTGACATCCAGTGCGGTGGTGGGTTCATCAGCAATCAGCAGCTTGGGCTTGTGCACCAGGGCCATGGCGATCATCACACGCTGCCGCATGCCGCCAGAGAGCTGATGCGGGTACTCCTGAAGCCGGACTTCCGGTGAGGGGATGCGAACCTTCGTCAGCAGTTCAATGGACCGCTGCAGGATCTCCCGTGAACTGGACTTCTGGTGAAGCAAGATGGCCTCGGCCAGCTGCTTGCCCACCGTCTGCACGGGATTGAGCGCCGTCATGGGTTCCTGGAAAATCATGCTGATCTCCCGCCCGCGAAACTTGCGAAGCTCCTCCACGCTCAGTTCCGCAAGATTGCGGCCTTCAAACGAGATGGAACCTCCCGCGATCTTGCCATGCGGTTGGGGGAGCAGGCGGTTGATGGAGAACGCCGTGACGCTCTTGCCACACCCAGACTCTCCCACCAGGCCCAGCGTTTTGCCGCGTTTGACCTCAAACCGCACCCCGTCCACAGCAGTCACCCGGCCGGCATCGGTGTCGAACACCGTGACCAGATCCTTCACTTCAAGAATATTCTCTGGGGCACTCATTAATCTTTGTACTGGTCAAACACACGCAGCGTTTCGCCGAAAGATTTTCCGGCGCGTTTCGCCTCCAGGGTTTCCTTCTTCACGTCTTCGTCAATCCAATGCACATAGGTGTCGAGGGGGAGCTGGCTGTTCTTGAGATTTCCATCCTTGGGCCAGCGCACCCACCGCCAGTGACCATACCGGTACCAGGGAGACTCCCAGCCGGGGATCGAGACGGCCTTCGCTTCGACCATCTCCTCAAGGATCCAGCAGAGCCGCTGCATCTCTTCTTCTGTCGGCGCCACACGTTGTTGATCGATCAACGGGTCCATGACCGGGTCGGCCGTCATCGTCACGTTGTTGGTGTCCGGCACCACTTTCTTGGTGCCATCCGGCTGGACCTTCCAGGCGTTGTCGGAATGATAGTACTCCCAGAAACGTGGATAGGGCGGCTGCGCGGACCAGCCCACCAGACACATCTCGTGGTTCTTCTGATCCAACTTCTTGTAGAGCTGGGTGGTATCGAGCGCCTCCACCCCCAGATCCAGCCCCGTTTTAAGGGCCTCCTGCTTTAGACGCATGGCAATCTGCACCATAGGTCCAAGATTAGGAAGCGACAGAGTCAGACTGAGGCGCTGCCCCTTGTCATTGACACGAACCCCATCCGGCCCCCGTTTGGTGTAGCCAGCCTTGTTGAAGTGTTCCTCGGCCTTGGCGACATCAAATTCCCGCGGTTTGAGGGCTGGATTGGTGTAGCGCCCGAAACCCGCAAAGGTGCTCTTCATGCGGTTGGGGTCCCCGCGGAAGTCGATCTCAATGACCTTCTTGAAGTTCAGCGCATGATTGACACCCAGGCGCACGTCGAGATTGTCGAGCGGGGGCTTGCTCTGGTTCAGGTAAATACCCCGGGTGATGCGTGGATAGACGCTGTAGAAGAGCCCACGCTCGATGTAGCCATTGTAAATCTCGGGGATTTCCGCCTTGTCGTACCAGTAGCGGGGCAGACTCATGATGTAGAAATCAAGCTGGCCCTGGCGGAACATCTCGAACGCCTTGTCCATGTTGGCCACCACCTTGTACTCCAGGAAATCCGGATTGAACCGGTAGCGAAAATTCTTCCGGTCCTTCGCCCACCAGTTTTTCACCCGCGTGAGCGTGACGGACCGGCCTTTCTTGATGCCATCTGGCAGGATGTCGTAGGCTCCGGTGGTGGGTGACTTCCTCCACTGATACCGGGCGGGATAGTCGTCGGTGAACTCCTTGTAGAAATGCCGGGGGGACGGCGGGAGATCCGCGTACCACAGCGGATCGGGCTTCAGATTCGGAATGGTGATCGAGAAGGTGTGGTCATCATACTTCGTGATCGCCTTGAACTCCTTGGCATAGAAATCGTTGTACCAGGGATCCTGGATGTGAGGGCTCAGCATGATGAAGAACGTCATGAAGAAGTCCTCCACCTCCACGGGCGTGCCGTCCGAGTAGGTCGCCGTGGGACAGAGCCGGTAGTAGATCGTCTTCTTGTCCGGAGAAATGGCCCACTCGTCGGCGAGTCCCGGTACCCAGCCATCGACATTCAAATGACGCTGCACCAGCGTGATCAGAATGTTGTCGTGGTGCTCGCTGCGGAACGTTCCGTTGGCATCCGGCCCGTTGACGCGGAAAGTTGCAGGAAATGACTCGATGTAGTCATGGAAGGTCCCGCCCTTTTTGGCGGCCGGATCTCCCATCTCCGGCAGGTCGCCGCCATTTTCCCACTTCAGGTCACTGGGAAGGTCCGCAGGTGTTTTCCACTGGAAGAAGTCCGGTTTGGACTTCCAGAACGCCTTGACCTCTTCTGTGTTGTCATACGGGGGAAAACGATCATCCTCCGCACGGGCGGAGAATCCTCCCATGGCAAGGGATGCAGCCAGTACGCCCCACCATAGGGCTTTCCTCATCGCAGGCATCATTGATAGGTGGTGAATTTTTTGGGGTCGAATGCCTCACGCACAGCCTCCCCGACGAAGGTGACCAGCACGAGCACGAAGACCAGTGCACAGAAGGCTGAGCTCACGATCCAGGGATAGTTGAAATTCTCGGTGCCTTCCTGAAGGAGCCGCCCCCAGCTGGGCTGGTCAGGCGGCAGACCGAATCCAAGGAAATCGAGACCTGCCAGAGCGATGATGATGTCTGGCACCATGAAGGGCACCAGGGTGACGAAGACGGCGATGGTGTTCGGCAGGATGTGCTTGAACAGAATCCGCCCCGTTCCCGCCCCCAGGAGACGTGTGGCGGCCACGTAGTCACGCTCCCTTTCACGATAGGTGGCGGTACGCATGTAGAGCGTGGGCCCCACCCATGAGAACAGGCAGATGATCAGCACGAGGATGGAAGTCTGCGGCTGGATCACCGAGCTGACAATCAGGACGATGAAGAAGAAGGGCATGGTGGACCAGATTTCGATGAGACGCTGTCCAAACAGGTCGATCCATCCGCCAAAGAAACCCATGAGCCCACCAACCACCACCCCGAGCGTCACGGTGACCACGAGATAGAAGATCACCACGTAGATCGACTGCTGCAATCCGCCAAATAGCGAGGCGAGCACATCCCCGCCGCTCGTGTTGGTACCCAGGTAATGCCGATGCTGCAGCGAGGGTGCCATCGGGGGGAACAACTGGGTCTGCAGGCCGGCCCCTGCCTCCAGTTCGGCGGCCTTGCCATCGGTGAAATCGCTGTACGCGACCTGTTTCCCCTCCTCAAATTTGCCTTTCTCCACCTGTTCCCCTGCGGAGTTCCAGCCACGCATGTCGCCCTGTCGAAGGCCTTTGCGATAGGTCCACTCCTGGCGCGGCTGGCTGGGCTTGGAGGGAAACACGCTGTAGGCGCGACCATCAAAAGGCTGGGCGGCCCCAGGGCGATAGATGACTCCGCTACGGTCCTCCAACTCCTCCACCACCTCTGGCGCATCCAGATGAGCCCCATAGGGCACAGGCGGCATGAGCACCCAGTTGGATCCGCTTTTTTCTTCGGCAATCTTCTTCTTGAGCGACCGGTATTCCGTCTCGCTATCATAGGGCAGTCCAAACGTGCTGCCTGGAATCAGAGGAGATACGAACGGGAAATAGTACTTCCCATTGTAGTTCACGACCAAGGCCCGCTTGCCAACCAGCAGATTGTCCAGACACGCCACGAAGACGAGCCCCAGCAAAATCATCCATGCCACATACCCACGCCGGATCGAGCGGAACCGGTGCATCTTCTTCCTCGTCAGCGGATTGAACTGCCACTCAGGGGCATGCCTGAGCAGAAAATACAGGCTGACCACCACCACGAGAGCCAGCAAGATCCATGAGACGACGCTTGCAAACCCCACCGGGTTGGCCGTCCAGGTCCCTTTGGCCCCGCAGAGCCGGGCCAATGCGAAGGTCACCTCCGTCAACTCCTCCCCGGCCAGTTGAGGCAGCTTGAAGAACGGCACCCGAAGGCCAGCCCATTGAAAGGCTGCCGACCCCAAAGCCCAGCCCAGCAGGGCGACACCTAGTTTGCGTGGAGATAAACTCATCGGAAACGAATGCGCGGATCCGCCAGCGCCACGAAGAAGTCAGAAAGAATGTTCCCCAACAGGGTGAGAAAGGCGGAAACCACCAGCACACCCATCACCAGCGGATAGTCGCGGTCCGTAACGGCTTGGAAGCTCAACATGCCAAATCCATCGATGTCGAAAATCCGTTCGATCAGGATGGACCCACCCACAAACACGGTGACGATCTGGCCCAGCGTGGTGGCCAGGGGGATGAGCGAGTTTCGCAACGCATGCCCCAGCACGGCACCGCGAAAAGTCGCTCCCTTGGCAATCGCGGTTCTCACGTAGTCCGCCGCGAGGTTGTCCATCAGGTTGTTCTTCACCAGCATGGTCATGAAGGCAAAGCCGCCGACCATGTAACAGATCAACGGCAAAATGGCGTGGTGAGTCAAATCCCAGACCTTCCCTGATACCGACAATTGACTGAAGTTGTCACTGACAAACCCACCCGTGGGGAACCAGCCCATCCTCGCCGCAAGGTAAACCACCAGGAGGCTTCCCAGCACAAACCCAGGCACCGCGTATCCGATGAAGATGACCACCGAGGTAGCGTTGTCCAAAACCGTGCGGTGCTTGATCGCCTTGATCACGCCCAGAGGAATGCAGACGGCGTAGGTCAGGATGAAGGTGATCAATCCATAGAAGATCGAGACCGGCATTCGCTCCTTGATCATGGCCCACACCCGGTCGTTGTACCGGGTTGAGACGCCCAGATTGCCCTGAAGCAGGCCATTAAACTTGGTCCGGAAAACGGTGACCCGTTGCTTTTCAGGTTCGGCCTTGGTCTTCCAGCCCACGACATCTGGCCCCGTCAACGCCCCCTTCCGGTCCACTGTGGCCTCTGACACCTTGAAAGCATTCGTGGCCGTCCATTGCGCCCGTGGCAGCAGGGTCTTCAAGGTGACCTTGGCCTCATTCTGCCCCTCTTCGAATTTGATGAACTGCTTTTCCACCTCCTGGGGGGCGGCTCCCAGCCAGATCAGGTAGGCAGGGAAGAAAGGCTTGTCGAAACCATAGTAGGCGGCGAGCTGCTCCTTCTGCTCCTCACTGAGCGACCCACCCGCATCCTTCATGCTGCGCTCGGAGGCCATCGCCATGGCCTGTCGCATCCGGGCTTCCAGCGGCCCTCCGGGAACTATCCGGGTGATGAAGAACACGGCGATCGTCGCCCCGAGCAAAGTCGGGATGATGAGGAGAAGGCGGCGAATGAAATAGTCCCTCATGTTCAGTCAATCAAAACGCTTCGTACAGAACGCACGGCCGCACAAGTTTTTCATCGTCAACATCCGCCGGATCGAGGTTGAGAAATCTGTCCGGTCCGGATGTTCACCCTCGCGGGGGTGGGACGTGTTTTCTTTCATGAAACCGCCTAAAACACTGCATTTTCACCTCCACGCTTTACTGCCCGCTCAACCCTCCTAGAATGCGCGCCCATGAAGTGGACCACCCGCCTCCTGGTACTTGCCGTGCTCGCCGGCGGGCTGGTGTGCTTTCACATCGTCCGGTCCAACAGACCTTTAAGGGTGAATGAGGCCACCAAGGAGGACACGCTGCTGCTGGGAAACGCCACGGAGCTGAGCACCCTGGATCTCCAGGTTGCCACGGGCCAGCCCGAGCACATGGTCTTTGCCGCCCTATTTGAAGGTCTCGTCGCCCCCGACCCGGCAAATCCCGACAAACCCGCTCCTGGTGCAGCATCATCCTGGGAGACCAAAGACTCCATCCACTGGACCTTCCACCTCCGGCCCAATGGGAAGTGGAGCGACGGCACCCCTCTCACCGCCCACGACTTCGTCTGGTCCTACCAGCGCATTCTGACCCCTGCCCTCGCCGCGCAGTATGCGTCCATGCTCTTTCCCCTGAAGAATGCCGAGGAGTTCAACAAGGGCACGCTGAAAGACTTCTCCCAGGTGGGGATAAAGGCCACCGACGACTACACGCTGGAAATCACTCTCGTGGGTCCCATGCCCTACCTTCTGGGCATGATGAAGCACTATTCCTGGTTTCCAGTTCCCCGCCATGTCATCGAGAAATTTGGCAGCCCCACGGACCGGGCCAGCCGTTGGACGAAGGCGGGCAATCTGGTGGGCAATGGCCCCTTTTCCCTCACGGAGTGGCGGTTTACGCATTCCCTGACTGTGGACAAAAATCCCTACTACTGGGATGCCGACGTCGTCCGCATCAAGAAGATCGTCTTCGTCCCCATTGCCAGTGACACCACCGAAGAGCGCGCTTTTCGGGACGGCCAGATTCACTCCACTTTCACACTGCCCAACCCGCTCATCCAGGAGTACGCGAAGAACCGGAGGGACGTGCTCACCAGCGATCCTATCCTGAGCGTTTACTTCTACCGCATCAACACCACCCGCGAGATGCTGAAAGATGTCCGGGTCCGCAAGGCCCTCAGTCTGGCCATTGATCGCGACGGCATCATCAACAACATCCTGCGCGCCGGCCAAAAGCCCTCGCTGGGCCTGACCCCCTATCCTGAAAGCCTCGACTACCCGCAGGCCCCCAAGTCGATCCGCTTTGATCCCGTTGAGGCCAAACGACTGATGGCTGAAGCAGGCTATCCCGATGGCAAGGGTTTCCCGAAGTTCGACATCCTCATCAACACTCACGAAGCCCACCGCGTGATCGCGGAAGCCGTGCAGGAGATGTGGCGTAAAAATCTGGGCATCAACGTGGGCATCTACAACCAGGATTGGGGGGTTTACCTGGAATCGCAACGCCAGATGAACTACGCCGTGTGCCGTGCAGCGTGGGGCGGCGACTACCCAGATCCGCTCACCTTCCTCTCGATGTGGAAGACTGGTGATGGCAACAACGAGACTGGCTGGAGCAACGCCAAGTTTGATGATCTCATCAACCAGTCCAACCAGGAAGCCGACGCTACCAAACGCCTGAATTTGCTGGGGCAGGCGGAATCCATCCTGCTGGATGAGATGCCCATCATCCCCTTCTACTGGTATGTGCAGGTGTATGCCTCGCGCCCCGAGCTCAAAGGGCGTATGCCAAGTGTCCTGCAGCACCGCGCCTACAAGGGCTGGTACCTGGACCATTCCGTCCTCAATCAACCCGCGACCGTTGCTACCCCTGCCCCCTGACATCGCATGATCCGGTTCCTTCTCAGCCGCTTTCTGCAAGGCATCGTCGTGATCCTGGCGGTCTTCGTCATCACCTTTGTCCTGCAAAAGCTTTCGCCGACCAGTCCCTTTAACGGGGAGCGCAATGTGTCCGCAGAAGTGAGAGCAACGCTTGAGTCCTACTATGGCTACGACAAACCCTGGCTGGTCCAAATGTGGCGTCACATCAAGGCCTTCGCCACTTTCAACCCGCCCGACTGCGTCAAGTCACCCGGCCGCGGTGTTGGAGAGGTGATTTCACAAGCCTTTCCTGTCTCTGTCGCCCTAGCGGTTCCTGCACTGCTGATCGCCTTGGCCATAGGCATTCCACTGGGCGCGATCGCCGCCTTGCGTCCCAACACTTTTGACGACCACTGGGCCACGGCAACGGCCACGCTGGGTATTTGTATTCCCAGCTTCGTTCTTGGACCACTCATCGCCATGATCTTCGGGCTCTACCTCCGCTGGTTCAACGTGGCGGGCTGGCACGATTCCGCGGACTGGGTGCTGCCCTCGCTCACTTTGGGGCTCATCTACAGCGGCTATGTAGCGCGGCTCACCCGCGGTGGGCTTCGGGAAACTCTCGCTCAGGACTTCATCCGCACAGCCCGCGCCAAGGGGGCGAGTGAACCCGTTGTGGTCATCCGCCATGCATTGAAGCTGGCCTGCCTTCCGCTGCTGAATTTCCTCGGCCCCACGGCCGCGGGGTTGCTCACGGGTTCCATGGTAACGGAGACCGTTTTTCAGATCCCCGGTCTCGGCCAGCACTTTATCAGTTCAGCCATCAACCGGGATGATACGCTGGCTGTCGGGATTACCCTCCTCTTTGCTGTCCTCATCCTCGTCTTCAACATGCTGGTGGACATCATCCAGGCAGCGCTCAACCCGCGAATCGGACTGAAGTCATGACCCTGGCTCCTCCCGCGCCTCCCAAGGCCCTCATCGAATCTCCCTGGCGCACAGCAAGGCGGCGGTTGTTCAGCAATGCGCGGTCAGTGACCGGCCTCGCTTTTCTCACCCTGCTCTTTGCCTTTTGCATCGTCGGTCCGGCCCTCTCTCCCTACAAACAGACCGAGCAGAATCTGGACAACAAGACGGCCGCTCCCAGCGCCAGTCACTGGATGGGCACCGATCCCCTGGGCCGGGACGTGATGACCCGTACCATGTATGGGGGCCGGGTGACGCTGCTGGTGGGCTTTGTGGCGACCGGGGTCGCCGTGGCGATCGGCGTCATCTACGGCATGGTATCAGGGCTGGTGGGGGGGCGCACAGACTCCGCGATGATGCGGGTGGTGGACATTCTCTATGCCTTCCCCTTCCTCAACTTCGTGATCATTCTCACAGCGGTTCTCGGAACTCACCCTTTCTTGGTAGGGGCTGAGGCCTGGGTCCTGGACAAACTCTCCGTGATCCCTGCGTTAAAGGGGGCCGCAACGGATCTCGGGTTCAATGCTAGTTTCCTCCTGCTGTTTGCCGCCATCGGCGCGGTGGAATGGCTCACCATGGCCCGCGTCGTGCGCGGCCAGGTGCTATCGCTGAAGAATCAGGAGTTCGTCACCGCGGCCCGAAGCTACGGTGCGGGTACCGGGCGCATCCTTCTGCGGCATTTGCTTCCAAACGTCATCGGACCAGTGATCGTGTACGCCAGCCTCACCGTACCAGGGGTGATGCTGCTGGAGGCAACGCTGAGTTTCCTCGGTCTCGGTATTCAGCCGCCCGCTTCGTCGTGGGGAGTACTCATCAATGACGGAGCCCAGCGTATGGACACCGCCCCGTGGCTGCTGCTGTTCCCGGGTGTCTTTTTCTCCCTGACCCTGCTCTCGCTCAACTTCGTGGGTGATGGCCTGCGTGACGCGCTCGATCCCCGGAGCATCCGCTAGCTAGATCCGCCAGCGCTCACCGCGCACTTCGTTCAGCTCCACCTTGGTCCCGCCACGACGCTTGCTCTCGTCTGCAGCCTCCATAAAGGCGTAGATCTCCAGTGTCTCGGCCGAAGAAACTGGGACCACACCTGAGCCAAAGAAAGCGATGATCTGTTTGAGCAGCGGCGTGTAGTCTCCGGCCTCCTGTTGCTCCACCACGGCAGCATCACCGAACTTGATCACCTTATATTCTGCAGGCCAGCGATGAAGGGCATGGAGTGTGCCCACCTTCCCCTCATCCCAAAGCCCCGTCACCACAGACAGATGCGGAGTGGTGGTGCGTTGCACGCTCTGACAGCCTGTCCCCAACACCGTGAACAAAGCCTCGGTGGGATGGATGCCGTAAAAGAACAGGTCCGGATGCGTGGGCTCGATCGGGGCCGGCCCATAGGAGACTACTCCTCGAACGACTCCCGCATCGGTTTCAACCAGAGTTTGAATGCCGGGATACCACCGCAAAGCGGAACTGCTGAAGAGGGGCGTGCCCGTTTCCGCGGCCAGTTCATAGATCTGCTCTGCCTCGCGCAAACTGCCCGCGACAGGCTTGTCCAGAAACACCGGCAGTCCTGCCCGCAACACGGGTGCCACCTGGTCTGGATGAGCCCGACCGTCCAGACTGCACAACAGGATAGCGTCACATTGTTCCAGCAGTGCGTCGATGCTCCCGACCATCTCCACACCATGATGCGTCTGCAGTTCCTCCACGAACCCAGCCGCCCGGGTCTGGCTCCAGGGCATGTCTGGGCTCACCGTGGGATGGGCTGCCACCACCCGGGCCCCGGCCACATGACCAGGGTGCCCCGCATCATTCAGGCGGGCCGTGAACTCCGTCGCATGAGACGTGTCACACCCAATGATGCCAACGCGAAGTTCACGATGACTACTCATTGTGAATGTCGAGATCATCCAGGTTGAAGGAAGTGGCCCCATTGGCATCGCTCACGAACACCATGCTCTCAAGGGCGTTGAGGTCGGGGTTCTTGAAGGCCAGCTCTTTGAACTCCTTGCGGATGCCAGCGGGCAAGGTCACGATCAGATCCCATTTTGCGGTGCTGGACTCCCCGAGGGCAGCGCGGATTTCAATTCGCACCCATTGGCCGGGTTCAAGTTTCAACAACTCTTTGCCGGCGACCTTGAGCGAGCCTTTGCGAATCTCGAGGCTTGGACCTGACCGATAGGGCGCATTCTTGTCCCTCCACTCATGGGTGAACTCAGCCTCTGGTTCCAGCCAGAGATTGAACCCGACAGTGGTCGTGCCCGTCTTGTGATTCAGATCAAAGGAAAGATGCGGCTGGTAACGTTGGGCGAGGCCGGGTGCGTCCTGAAACTTCAGGCTGCGCTTCCCACTCTTTGCGTGATCTTCACTGACCAGGATGGTGCCGCCCTTTTCATCCGTGCTGACCCGGCCATTCCACATGGTCTTGCCCACCGGAGTGCTTTCAAAGTCATCATGCAGAGTGAACTTGGGCAGTTCTTCGCGCTCCAGCTCCAGGGGCTTCAGACTGGCGGCGAGTTGTTTCCAGGCAGCGTCGCCCGTGACCCCGGCCAGGCTGTAGTCAAAGGGCTTGAAACCCATGGCCAGCGCGGGCGACTCCGGCTTCAGGTGATAGTCACCTTTCGCCACGTCCACAAAGAGCGGGTCAGCGATTTTTGATCCGCGGTCATAGCCCTGCTTCTGCCACGCGGCGAAGTCCCCTCCCCCAAAGTCCATTGGGCGCTTGGAGGCGTCCCAATAAAGGTTCTGTTCCATGCGCACCTTCGGGCTCTTCCACTGGCCGTAGAGGAGGAGTCCGCTGTCGAAGTACACGATGTTGTTTTGATACGAGAAGGATAGGTGCTCCTCCGTTCGCGAGCGCTGGATCTGGGCCTCTTCCCCAAAGGCAAAGATGTTGTTCCTAATGATGTTGTCCTTCCCATAGTGCTGGTGGAACCCCGCATGGCGCGTGTGATGCACGAGGTTGTTCTCCATCAGGACGCCAGAACTGCCTTCGTCGGTATAGAGCCCCCAACCGCCGTAACGGTAGCCATTCACGTGATGGGCATGGTTGTTGGACACCGTGGTACCAGAGGCCGGGCCCAGCAGATACACCGCCCCCATGTCACTCAGCACCCCATAGCCCAGATGGTGGATGTGGTTGAACTCGATCTTGTTGTGGTGCGCCACGCTCTCCGCATACCCCCACACCCAGCCAGCGGAGACCCCACTGTAGAAGAAGTCACCAATGTCGTTGTGGGTGATGACATTCTCTCCGCTATGCGTGATAAAAACCCCCACGCTGCCCATGAAATAACGTCCACCTGTGTGGATGATGTTGTTGTGCACCGTGATGTGGTGGGTGCGTCCCCGAGGATCCGGGTCCAGCGGCACATCGCCAATCCGCACGCCTCCCGCCCCCATGTCGTGGAGATAGGAGCGGGTGATGGCGCTTTCAGTGCACCCCTTGCGAAACCAGATCGCGTAGATCCCGGTGTGGGCGATTTCGCATGATTCAAACGTGACGTTCTTCACGCCGTCCAGCATCACCACCGCCGGCACCTTGGAGTCAGCTTGGGAGTCGATGTGCCCATCATTGCCCAGCTCGAAGCGGCTGTGCTTGAACGCCAGGCCTTTGAAATGCAGGTGCTGGACAAACTCGCCTTTTTCTGGCGCTCCCTGAATCTGGATCAGCTGATCCGCGACCGGAGCCACGGCATCCACCTTGCCCAGTTCCTCCCCTGGAAGCGGCTTGTAGAACAGCTTGCCGGAGCGGTCCAGAAACCATTCTCCGGGGGCGTCCAGCGCAGATTTCATGTTTTCTAGGAAATAACGCTGCCGGGTCTCATAGACCAGGAAGGGCCAGCGTGAGCCCGCAGTGAACTGCACATACCCGGCCTCAGGTTTCAGATACGCCACCCGGTGCCGGGCAATTTGCCAGGTCTGAAACACCACCACTTCGGCGTCCTTGAGTTCCTGCTGCCCCAGCTTGCCCAACGGAGCGAGGTCGTCCACCTCCGCATAGAAGGCAGTGAACTCCGGCTTGCCCATGGGAGGCGCCCCTTCCGGAGCCTCCAGAGCGGGACGTGTGGCGTGAAAATAGCGCGTATTGGGTGTGCGGGCGCGAGTGGCTCGCCGGCCATTGATCCAGAGGTCCTGGAAGTACCACTTGCCTTCCTTCACCTCCGGGATCTCAGCCACCCAGAGGCCATCCTCAGCTTCCTGCCAACCCTTGATGGCCCGGCCGCCGCTGATCACCACCTTGCCCTCGCCTTGATAGGTCACTGGAGCTTCGGAGGTGCCACCGTCCTCAGGACCGAAGATCACCGGCTGGGTGATCTCATAAGATCCCGCCGCCAGACGAACCGTCACGGGCTCGACTTTCCCCTTGTCCTCCGCGGCCCGCCAGGCCCGAATCGCGTCCCGGGCCTGTTCTACTGTCTTCACCGCCCCATCCGGGCTGACCTGCACCTCCAGCGCATGGAGGGAGGAAATACTGGCACTGAGGATGCAAAGCGCGGCAATCGATCTCATGAGCTCACTTTGGGACAAAGTCGGGTCCCGCACAACTTTCGATGCAGCAGGGAGCAAGGCGGAGGAGGGACAATGGGCTCGACACCTGCCTCAATTTTTTGCACAATGCCACCATGAACAGGAGACAGACAACCACCCTGATCACATGGCTGCTGGCAGTGTTTCTCTTCGAACTCGCCACCTGGGCACCGCTGCAGGCGCGCTATCAGAGGGGCCTCTCCAGCACATCGTCTCCCTCTACAACGACAACCTATGCCGGTCCTGACGGCGTCATGGTTGCCGTTAAACACAAATCGATGGTTTGCGGCATGCGTGATGACACCCCATCCTGGCTCGCCTACCTCTACCTCCCTGCCGATCAGTTCAGCAAGGGACCCGCAAAACGCTGGATGGGCCTGTACGAAGGCTGGTGGCGGGAGCGCATGAAGTGAATTTCGACCCAGCACCTCACAAAATCGTCACCACAACATTCTTCTGCCGCCCGCCCTCCCGCAGATGATTCACCCGGCCGGGTAGCATGCCTGTGGCTGCCCGAATTTTTATTCCCTCCCGAGATGGATTCCCCCAACATCCTTGTCATCAACTGCGGCAGTTCTTCGCTCAAGTTCGCAGTGATCTGGCCCGTCTCCGGCAAGGTGTTGAGCCAGGGTCTGGCAGAGAGGCTGGGCTCCCCGGAGGCACGGCTGATCTGGACGGCAACCGATGGCGAGAAGCACACCAAGCTCCTGCCTAGGGCCGACCATGAAGAAGCACTCGACTTCATCTTGTCGGGGCTGAGGGGCATTGCACTGGGCGCGGTAGGGCATCGCGTGGTGCATGGCGGAGAACAGTTCTCCGACAGTGTCCGGCTCAATGCGGACACTCTCGCCGGCATCGAGGCCTGCAATGAACTGGCTCCTCTGCACAATCCGGCCAACGTCACCGGTATTCGCGCGGCGATGGAACGTTTCCCTGAGCTGCCTCACATCGCAGTCTTCGACACCTCTTTCCACCAGACGATGCCGGCGCATGCCTACCTCTATGCGGTGCCGCACGAACTGTACGAGAAGCACCGGATCCGGCGCTACGGGTTCCATGGCACGAGTCACCGCTATGTCGCGGGTGAGGCCTCCACCCGCCTGGGCCGGCTGCCGACGGAGCTTCAGCTCATCACCGCCCATCTGGGAAATGGTTGCAGCGCCTGTGCGGTAAAGCATGGTCGCAGCGTGGATACCACCATGGGCTTCACGCCCCTGGAAGGGCTGGTCATGGGCACCCGCAGCGGAGATGTGGACCCCAATCTCCACCAGTACCTGGCCGAGCACACCGGACGCACGTTGCAGGAAATTACCGATCTGCTGAACCGTGAAAGCGGTCTGCTGGGCATCTCAGGATTGAGCAATGACATGCGCACTCTGGTGGCCGCGAGCGAACAGGGCGATACGCACGCCCACCTCGCCATCGAGGTCTTTTGCTACCGCCTTGCCAAGGCTATCCTCGGCCTCTGCGCTTCTCTTGATCACGTGAATGCCCTGGTCTTCACGGGCGGGATTGGCGAAAATTCCGCCCCGGTGCGCGCACGCACATTGGCTCATCTGGGCCTGTTGAAGGCGCGGATTGATCATGATCTGAATGCTCAACACGGCTCTGCGGTCGCCGGACGCATCACCACGACGGACTCAGGACTCCTGGCCATGGTGGTGCCGACGAACGAAGAACTCGTGATTGCCCGCGAAGCTGACCGGCTTCGCCTGGTAGAAATCTGATCCCCCTCCAACTGCATGCCCCACACCCTCTACCTCGCCCCCAGCGGCAGCAGTGCCGGCCTCACGACCATCGCCCTCGGCCTGGTTCGCTCCCTTGACATTCACGGCGTGAAGGTGGCGTTCTGCAAACCCATTGGCCAGTCCACCAGTCAGGACAAGGGCCCGGAACGCTCCACCCACTTCGTGCGGGAGGCAACGCATCTGCGGCCATCCACACCCATTCCGCTGGACCAGGCAGAGAGGTTGATCACGACCGGTCGCATGGATGAACTGCTCGAGCGGGTGATTGAAAACTATCACGCCTCTGCGACCGATGCGGATGTGGTGATCGTCGAAGGTCTGGTCCACACGGCCGAGACGCCTCAGGCCGATGAACTCAATCTTCAGCTGGTCAAGACCTTGAGCGCCGAAGTCATCCTGGTCGGTTCCCTCGGAGACGTACCGTTGGGTGAGTTCGAATCGCGCATGGAGTACACTTCCAGGAAGTTTGGCGACTCCGTCGTGGGCTGCATCATCAATCGCGTTCCTGACGCCGTTGATCAGTCGCTCAAGGAGCTGGCGATGACCTTCGCCTTGCGCAGCCGCTTGTTCCATCGCAGTGGATTCCACCTCATCGGCGCGGTGCCGGAGAAGCCGGAACTTGCCTCCTGTCGCGCCGTGGATATGGCCCGCTATCTGAATGCCACCGTGCTGCATGAAGGGGAGTTGAGCACGCGACGGGTGCGCCGTTTCACCATGCTGGCCCGGACCGTGCCCAACATGCTGGACACCTTTTTGCCGGGCTCCGTGCTGATCACGCCTTCGGACCGCAGTGACGTCATCGTCGCCACCTGCATGGCCACTCTCAATGACATTCCCATCGCCGCCCTGCTGCTGACGGGTGACATGGAAGTGCCTCCTGCCATTTTTGATCTCTGCCGCGCCGGACTGGCCACCGGACTGCCCATTCTCCAGGTGCCCACTAACAGCTGGCACACCGCCACCGCCCTCACCCGCATGAGCGCGGAGGTGCCAGTGGATGACATCGAGAGGGTGCAGCAGAGCATGGACTACGTGGCGAGCTACATTGACAGTGAATGGATCGCCTCTCATGCCGCCATCCCTGTGGAGGCTCGCATGTCCCCAGCCGCATTCTGTTTCCGCCTCACGGAGCGGGCCCGTCAGACCACCCGCCGCATCATCCTGCCTGAAGGCAATGAGCCCCGCACCATCCGCGCAGCGGCGATCTGCGCCCAGCGTGGCATTGCCCGCTGTGTGTTCATCGGGTCTCCTGAAGAAATCCGACGCATCGCCCGGGGTCAGGAGGTCGAACTCCCCCCACTGGTGGAGATCCTCGATCCTGCGCCGCTGCGGCAGAACTACATCGCCCCCCTGGTGGAGATGCGCAAGGCAAAGGGGTTGACTCCTGAAGCCGCTGCGGAGCTGCTTGAGGACAACGTCTGGCTTGGCACGGTCATGCTGGCGCTGGGCGAGGTGGATGGTCTTGTATCAGGGGCCGTACATTCCACTGCCAACACCATACGGCCGGCGCTGCAGATCATCAAGACCCGGCCCGGGGCCAAAGTCGTTTCCTCCATCTTCTTCATGTGTCTTCCCGATCAGGTGCTGGTCTATGGCGACTGCGCAGTGAACCCGGACCCGGACGCCGAGACCCTGGCGGACATCGCCATTCAAAGTGCCGATTCGGCAGCGACCTTCGGCCTTCCCGTGAGGGTAGCCATGATCAGCTACTCGACCGGAGAGTCCGGCAGCGGAGTTGATGTTGAAAAGGTTCGCGAAGCCACGCAGATCGCACGGAGCAAGCGCCCCGACCTGATGCTGGACGGCCCTCTGCAATATGACGCTGCCGCGGTGGCCGCCGTAGCGGCCTCGAAGGCCCCCGACAGTCAGGTGGCAGGCAGGGCCACAGTCTTCATCTTCCCAGACCTCAACACGGGAAACACCACCTATAAGGCCGTGCAGCGGAGTGCGAGCGTGGTGAGCATCGGCCCCATGCTGCAGGGGATGCGCCGGCCGGTCAACGACCTCTCGCGGGGTGCCCTGGTGGAGGACATCGTGTACACCATTGCCCTCACCTCCATCCAGGCAGGACAGAACTGACAAACCAGCGTCAGAGCAATCGAGGATCGACAGGAAAATCGGCCGGCCCACGAACTTCAACCTTCTTGAAGTCGGGATGAGCCGGGTTCAGGAGATAATTTCGCTCGCCGGGAACAATCACACTGGGCAGGGCCAGCACGGCGGAATCACCCGCCGCCACCCACGCATCGCCCACCTTCTGGCTCGCCACGGGTGCGGGCGACTCGGCCCAGTTCGACGGCAGATCAGCCAGCTCCAGCACCTTGACCACGGCAGACGGGAACTTGATGTGAAACGCCACCAACTTAAAAGGCACCGCTGGATTGACGTGCACCAGATTCTCCAGAAGCGCCAGTGACTGGGACGCACTCACATAGACCAGCCGGATGCCCGGTGAGTTCCACCGACCGCCAGCAATCGCCGCCCCCTCACCCGTAAAGGCGGTGGCGGCGTGCCGACTTTTGCTGATGCGCCAGGCCTCCAGCATCATGCGTACACGCCGTGCTCAATACGGGTGAGGAGCGCCTCCACTTCTCGCGCGCCCACTTCTGTGCGGGCGTAGTCCAGCGGGATGGCCCCGCCGAGACCCGTTTGCGGAGCATTCAGCCATTGGCGGGCAGCGTCTTGGGACTCAAGCACCTCTACGGCTTTGCCCATGAGCCGGGCAAAACGCACCACCCGGTCAGACTCCTCAGGATCCAGCCGCCCTTGCACCTTCCGGCGGCTCAGGGTGGCCTTGGCAATGCCAAGCGTGCCAGCCAGTTTGTCCAGGCTGACGCCGAGACCTTCCTGAAGGGCGGTCAACTCCTTGAAAGCGAGGCCTTTGACGATGGACGCGATCAACTCACCCGAGGTGGGCCAGTGAGTGGCGGCTGAGGGGACCATGTACGTCGCCACCACATCCGAGACAACCAAAGGGGCCTGCTCTGCGGAAGCTGTGGTTCGGTATTTCACCTTGCTTTCCTCTTTCCTCATTTGATATAAAAAATAACCTCACTTGATCCCATTTCAAGTTCTTTCCGCCACAAAAGCGCACTTCTCAGTACTCCTTGGGCTCAATCACATAGACCGCCAGCGTGGCTTGAAATGCGTCACTGATTTTCATGCGCTTGATCTCGTGTCCGGCTCCCCAGGAGTCGGTGAAAATGAGTTCTCCTTTCTCCGCGTTGATGCCAAGGATGAGCCGCATGTGCCCACCACCCGCTTGCAACGAGATTTGCGGCACTTCCGGATAGATCCCCAACTGCAAGGCCCACAGCAGAGGCACCCCTTTGCTGGTGTAGTCTTGAATCGACTTCTGAAACTTTGCCTGGTTCACATCGACGAGACGGGTGCCCGAGGGGACGCCAAGCCCCCCGCCGCGCAGACGGTAAGCCAGGGGCTTGAAGTTGACCTTGAACCTTGAGTCGATCTTCTTCAAAGCCTCCTCCATGGCCATGGGGCTGGTCCCTCGGTCGGCATCGCTGCCCGCAATTTGAGCCATCTCATGCTGGTCACACGGGATGCCCAGGTAGCCAAACAGGCGCTGGCAGGAGGCTACCACACAGTAGCCCTTGGCCCCCTGGTCCACCATCGGCACGCTGCTCACATAGGTATCCCCATTGCTTTCCCGTTTCACGAACCGGGGCAATTCCGAGCGGCCCAGCGAGGTCTTTCGGATGGTCTGCCCACTCTCCTGCAGGAACGCGGCCTTCTGGCCCGGAGCCGCGAGCTTGATGCGGAGAAACTCCGGCTCAGCAGGGCCGGTCAGCGCCTCGGTGTTGTATTCCAGCGCCGCCAGCCCGCCTGGAGAGTTCCACATCCAGCCGCTGATCTTGATGGCTGTTTGCGCGTTGGGCTTCCGCTCTGTGGGGCGGACCGCCAGCATTTTCCCCATCGCGACGCCCGCCGTCTTGTAGCGCTGCTCAAATTCTGGCCGCTTCAAGCCGCCGCTGTCACCCCGGTTGTAGAGGGAGACAGAGACTTTGGCAGCCCTGCCATCCACAAACTCCACCACGGCTTCCTCCACGGGCACCGTGCCGTTGAAGAGAGAGATATCCACCTCCACATTGCCATAGGGTCGGCGGGTGAACCGCACGCCCGACTTGTCTGCCGTGAGCCATTGAAAGTAAGGCGGCTCCTTCATGCCGCTGAGAGCGAACTTCTTCTCAACGGCATCAGCTGTCAGATTCCAGAGGTCTGGCATGTTGAGCATGGAGTCCAGATTCAGAAAGAACTGGAGCTTCCCATCCTCCCCCACGGTCGTGCCGTCGTTGGAATAGAGCGCCGCCAGACTTCCCGGGTTCACGGTGGCAGAAGCGATCGAAAACCTCAGCAAGCCACTGGAGCTGGAATAATCGAGGCAGGCCACCCCGCGCTCCCCTTTCCACACCAGACACTCCGCCTTGCTCTCTGCTACGGTCCCGAAGTCCCGCTTGAGCGGAGCCGCTGGCACTCCCAGCAGGGCGCTCAGCTGCTGTTCACAGGTCAGTTTCAGCGTTTTCAGATCCCCACTGGGTGAGCTGCCCGGTGCATTAACCAGGATCTGGGTCCGGATCGCCTTGCCTTCGCGGAACTCCACAATGGCGCGCTCCACCGGAACCTTCTGTTCGAAAAGGCTCAGATCCACCCCGACATTTTCAAACGGTCGGGGGGAGAATACCGCCAGATCCTTTGCGCCCTGACTGCGCCCCTGCCAGTTGATGTAGGGGTTGGAACGGAATCCGTCTGCGGGGAATTTGCCTGTCAGATTGTCCTGGGACATCTGCCAGACCTCCGGAATCACCAGCAACGGGGCCAGATCGAGTTTCAGTTGGAACTCCCGGCTCCCTCCTTGGGCCAACCCGAGGGTCGGAGAAAACAGAAGAAGGCCGGCGCCAAGCACCCGCGAAACCAGCGGCAGGATCAGATTCTTTCCACGCATCACAGGGATTCTATTTACCGTAAGCCTGCCACCATCGGCAAGCACGGATGTCGCCATGGGCAGACGTCGCTTGCAGACTTCACGTTCAAGATTGCCGGCCGCACCCGGGGAATTCAGCAGCTCCAGGCCCTTCGTTGGCCCCGTTCCCATCGAAAAAATAGTTGGAATCTGGACGCGCAGCTCTGGTAAATTCCTCTCATGCTCTTTACCAACCCCCGGGCAATCCTCCTGGCAGTCCTCCTGCCACTCACAACCCAGGCCCAGGCGAAAGACAATCTTGCCCCTCTCTTTGGTCCCCCGAACAGAGGCGAGATCTCCAGCCTTCCCGACATCATCAAAAAACAGGCCTCCTTAGGGAAAGCCACCCTGTATGCAGACTTTCAAAACGTCGCGGACAATCAGGTTCAGGTCTACCTGCTCAATCCCACCAAGAAAACCATCCAGGTTCTTGCCCAAGATGGAAGCCTGTACTCCAAGCGGGAGGTCTTCGCGCCTGACGACGTCTGGCGTCGCTGCGACGGCCATCGGTTCAGCGATTGTGGCAACAGCTATGGCGGCCGGGCAGTGCCTCAGGGAGAGTTTGTTTCATGGAGCCAGACTCTCAATAGCTCCAGCGGGGTCAAGTCACGGGTCCGGTTTCGCCTCTATCAGCCAGCACCCAATGATTTTGTCTCCAACGAAGGAGAGGCCACCGTTGCCGCTGACGAGATCCTACAATGCCGGTACGACGTGCTGGCCATGCAAACTGCCCCCTTTGAGGATGTGGCGGCCCTCGCCACTGGCGCGGTGACGGTAAGACAGGACGAGGCTCAATGGCAGGATCCAGAAGAGGCGGCGGTCAGGGCCTTGGAGCGATTCGTAGGGGAGGAGGCTTGGACAGAAACTCTCCAGACAGTACTGGAACGTGCTCGTGTCGCTGCAACAGCTCGCCGGAATGAAAGCGGCAACGATGCGGACAACTTGACCCGATCAGCATCACGCATCCGATATCAGTCAGCATTGCAAATCTTGATCAAATCCCCACTCTACTATCCCGGACGAAGCGATCTGTGGTTTTATCTGGAGGGTCAGTATCGGGATCGAACCAATCCCTGGAGTGACTTGGTGCTCCAGACCCTGCTCAGTTCCCCCTACTCGCGAGGCCAGGAGCTGCGCCCGCTCCTTGAGCTGGCGCTGACCACTCCCAACCATGCAGCATTGGAGACAGCTTTGAGGGCAATTCCCAAGGCCTACGGCAAGGCTGAGGCCTCCTCCCTCCTAAAAGCGGCGACAGCCAATGAAAAGTATCCGGCTGCGGCCCGACTGGTCGCACGCGGCACTTTTGAACGCGAGTACGCCAATCCCTTTGTGTCACTGACCCTCGAACACCAGGGGCACGAGAATCAAGCCACCCCCATCAAACGTCTGACGATCACCAACATCTCACCACAGAAAATCCGCCTGCCTGTCAGGGATTTGCAGAAGCTACTCATCGTCCGGGTCACGCTGAATGACTCACAGGAATTCGTCACTGCCACCCCGAAGATGGACTCACTCTCCCAGCAAGGAGAAGTCGTCTTGGAACCAGGACAAAGCGCGCATCTCAGCGAGGTCAAATGGTGGGAGATGATCAAACTCCCCCGCCCCTTCCCAGGCAAAAGCATCAATTTGTCCTTCGCCTTCGCAACTCCCGGCCTCTGGGAGGTGCCCGCATTGGCGAGCACCAGCTATTGGCTGGATGGCGAAAGACTTCAAGGCGTGCTTTCCATGTCGCCGCCTTGATCAGGCTTCACCGACAAACAAAGCTTTCAGTGTAATCCAGAAGGAGTTGCGGACAGAGTCTGGAACAAGGGGAACGTGCGCAAACTTCCTTTGTTCTCCTACCTTCCATCCTGCAATCCCATGAACGCTTCTATCTCTGAGCCCGGCAACCGTGATGTGCAGCGTCCTTTGGCATCAGCCCCGGTGGAGGAGGTACGCGAGACTCAAGAAGTTCTGTGGCAGCAAATGAAAGTGCGGACCGAAGCTTCCTCTGGAAACTGGAAGAGCCTGGCCCCGGACCAACGAATCAGCCGGGAGGGATTCAAGCCCTTGGTATCCCGATCCATCTCCTCAACTTCCACAGAGACCGAAGCCGCCCTGAAAGCCGCTGACCGCTACCAGGAAGAGCTCAAAGATGAATCGGCCCGAGCAGAAGACATGCTCCAGCATCTTGACGAACTGGAGGGCCATCTCCACACCCTCCACGCCAGCAATGATCTGTCGGAGGAATTGAGCATTCTCATCTCTTACGTGAGGCTGGAAAAAGCCGTGATTCAAGGACAAGACATTGGAGCGTTCGATCACGATCCCGACCGACACGGGATCCCCGTTCTCAGCGCTACGGCCAGTGTGGACATCACCCGCAGCATGCCTCTCGCCAAAACCCAACAGTCATCTGAGGATGACGCCTCTCCCGAGGATGCGAAAGAGGAGCGAGGCCTCGAGGGTGAACCCGTGAAAGTGAGGCCAGCCACAGACAAGAAGTAAAGACTGCCCAGAAAGTATTTTTTTTACAGTTTTTTCAGTAACTCCAGTTTCCACTCAGGTAGTTCAATGAGAGACAGGAGGGTTCATCACACCGCCAAGCTGGTGCCCCCTCCACCACCGTCCCTCATCCATGCTCACCTGTTCGACATACCTGGAAGAAGCTGGAAACATCCTCGATGTTCCTTTGTCCCTTCCAGAAGGCGGGGATACGGTCGGTCTCAGCTTCGGCCACGACGAAGTGGTCAGCATGAACCTCGCCAATTGGCCACTGGTCACCCTGCACCGGTCCATCCTGGTCAGCGTTCCAGAGGACCTCGCACAACACTATCTGGACGTTCTGACTCTCAATGCGGATCTGCAGGACTCCACACTGGCCTGCGATGAAGCCGGTGAACTGCATCTGCTCCAGTCGGTCAATGCGACAGAGTACACGACAGGCGAGTTCGCGGACTGCCTGAAGCGATTCGCGGAACTTGGCACAACGATTCCCGAACGGCTCGATGGAAGCCTGGCCACAACAGGCTTGTCTGCATGCGAAGAAGAGCCTTTTGCGGTCGGGCTGCAAGCCTCTCCAGACTTCTATCGCTTCACCGCCTAACTTTCCTGAAACCCTCAAGTTGTCCCAAGAATGGACTGGCACGAACTGACTTACGCCTTGTTGGGGAACGATCCCGGCAACCTTCCGCAGTCATCTGCGCTGGAAATGGTTATGGGAAACACCACCTTCATGCTGGAGCACGATGAAGCGAGAGAACGCTTCTGCTGTCTTGGAGTGATTTCGTCCGTGTCCCGGCCCGAATCCCTGCATCCCGATGGCATGCTGGCGGTGCTGAAAGCGAACATGGACCTTCATGCCGCAGGGATGGGAACCCTCTCCTACGACAGGCTGGAGTGCGAAATCGTCTGGAAAAAGGAATGGCCTCAGAACAACCTTCACCCGCACGTCCTGCGAGAGACACTTCAGCAGATCGATGAATTGCGAGGAGACTTGAACCGCGCCTTGAGCATGAAGCGTCACAGGTCCGGTCCTCAGGACAGTCTGGACCTTTTGCTCTCAGACCTGTCTTCTCCCTAGCTCACATCGCAGCATTGTAAACCTCCCCTCCCCCAAAGTAAAAAGCCAGACTTATGCCCTCCATAGGACCTACCATCCACGGTGTCGACCTGTCCGCTTTCGTCACCAAAGACTTCAGCACCGGACGCCGCCCTGACGTGGGTCGGGGAGAGCGCACGCCATTTGCCCGAGGCAGCGCACGGTTTTCCGGATCCGATCTGACTCGTATCAAGCTGACCACCGTAGGCCAGCCCACGACGCGCGCCACCCGCATCACTGAAAAATCGGTGCGCACGGCCAGTCGCGCCATGGGCGAGGCGCTGGGCGCACTGGCCTCGGGCAGCATCCCCACGGCAGGAAAGTGGTTGTCCCAGGCCCGTCAGAACCTCGAACCCATGCTCGACAAGGCGGTTTTGGATCAGGCCTCTGAGCTCTCCGGCAGGCAACACACCCCCAAAGAAGTGGCTGATCACATCCTGCTGGTCCGGCTTGGAAAACACCTTACACAGATCGACGACAGCACCCTGTTCACGATGGCCAAGCTCCTGAATACCGACTCGCAAAATGAGCTGGGTCCCGATGGCCCGCTCCTTCGTCAGGCGGTGATTAAGGAGGCCGATGCCCGCCTCGCAGGCGGACTGGGAGCAATACGTGCAGAGCTTTCAAAGCCCACTTTGGACGCCGGAAAAGCCGCCCGGCGTTTGAATGATGACGTCGAAGTGTTGATCGACCGTTGGATCGTGGCAAAACGCCTCAAGGGAGAACCACTCCCCCAGCAAAATGGGGTCGACGTCCTGCCGTTCGCCATGTCGACCCACATCCGGATGAAGCTCATATCGGAGCTCACTGATCCGGACAAAATGAAACAGGTGGCCCAGCTCATTGAGCCGTCCCGACTGGCGGCCATGGCCAAAAATGCCAAGGAACCCCTCCTTGGCGTCTTGAAGGAGGTGATCACCCAGACGCTCGTGGACCGGATGAACTCCATAACAGGGCCGCTCGCCGCGCTGGACCCCGAAGCACCGGACAAAATCGCTCCCGCTTTGGAAGCCGCCTATTCGGATTTCTTCAGCATTCTCAAGGTCGCACAGCAACTGGAATCCCACACAGGTGAGACCACCCTCTCAAGCATGCTCAAAGCTGGCTTTGAGGGCGTGATGACCTCCGTCTTCGAAAATGTCGCGAAGACGGACGGTCTGCTTGAGAAATTCAGCAGCAAGGATCTCACCACGCTGCTGGAGATCGGCGGCAAAGCTGGCGTCAACCTTGAAGAACTGCCCGCCTCGAAGATCAATATACGAAAACAAGTGCGCACGATCGCCACGGCGAGGATCGAATCCAGCTACCCGGAAGTCCGTCGCCTCGGCCAGGCCGTGCTGACCGAGATGCGTGCCAACCCCATCCATCTCGAGCGGCTCTGGACGAGCATGAACGCGTTCCGTGCCGAGGTCACCAGGGGGCTCGCCCATCATCATCGCGTCCTGGACCCCTCCATTCCCATGCCTGAGGAGGGCGACGGGGAGATCTACGCCGCCATGATCCTCGATCACATGGCACACTTCTCGCCCGATCACCCCCGAAGCAACCGCGATGAGGCGCTGGACCTCCTGGTGCCGGACCTTTCCGGGGGCTCGGTGAAACAACTGCCCTACCGCACCACGGATCTGACCCCGGAGATGCTCGCCCCATTCTCCACCGCAGAGCTCACCCGCCTGCACTATCACGTGTGTTCTGAGCTCAAGAACTCCAAGTACAAAAGTGATGAGGGCAAACAGCAGCTCATCCGCAATCAAAAGGTCCTGGAAGACATCATGCTCGACAGGAAATTCCCCATGGTGAATGCCCTGCTCGACAACCACGCCGTGGAAGCCTCTCTCAGCATCGTCTCCGACCAGGGCAAAAAGCACATCAGTCAGATGGCCCAGCTCAAGGGTGAAAGGACGGTGACCATGACCAACATCATTTTCACGAACTTCCTCCTGAGCCAGGGCATGAACCGCTTCTGCCAGGCATTCGACCCCTACATCCTGAACAAGCCCGAGACCCACCATGTTGATTTTGGCGATGACCGCTTTGAAAGCTGGTCCAGCTTCTACAATGCCGCCCGGGATGAGGCAGCGGAGAAAGCCTTCCCAGGCGGGAGGTTGCCAGAAGGAACGACGTCCAAAACCATCCAGGCGCAGAGCATTGTCGAGGGGTCTTGGGCAGGCCGGAACTATCTCCGCCAACTACCGGGTTGATGCCTCCTCCTCACCGCGTCAACGGGTGCTGGCCTGCAAAAGCCAGCGCACGGTGCACGAGAGGGCGACAGCCCGGTCTGCCTACGCCAGAATCCCCTTCACAATGTTCCCCGCCACATCCGTGAGCCGGAAGTCCCGGCCCTGAAAGCGATAGGTGAGACGCTCGTGATCGATGCCCAGCAAGTGGAGCATGGTGGCGTGGAAGTCGTGCACCGTCACGGGATCGCGAGCGACCTCATAGCCGAGGTCGTCCGTCTCGCCATAGGTGATGCCGCCTTTGATGCCGCCACCAGCCATCCAGAAGGTAAAGCACTCCCGGTGGTGATCGCGTCCGTAGCTCTTGCTCTTGGTGCTAAAGCTGCCTTGGGAATAGCTGGTGCGGCCAAACTCCCCGCCCCAGACCACCAGGGTGTCCTTCAGCATGTCACGCTGCTTCAGGTCCTTGATGAGCGCGGCGCACGGCTGGTCGATCTCCTTGGTGGAGACAGGGTAGTTCATGGGCAGGCCACCGTGGTGATCCCAGCCCGGATGGTAGAGCTGGATGAACTTGACGTTCTTCTCTGCGAGACGGCGGGCGAGAATGCAGTTCGAGGCAAAACTCCCCGGCGTCTTCGCATCCGGACCGTACATCTCAAAAACGGACTCCGGTTCCTTGCTGAAGTCCGTGGCATCCGGCACGGAGGCCTGCATGCGGAAGGCCATCTCATACTGCTCGATGCGAGCGGTAATCTCCGCATCCGGTCGGGAGACGAACTGCCGCTCGTGCATGACCCTCAGCGTGTCCAGCATCTTGCGGGTGGCCCCGCGGGCGATCCCCTCGGGTTCGCTCAAATAAAGCACAGCATCCTTCCCGGCGCGGAACTGCACCCCTTGGTACTGGGTGGGCAGAAAGCCCGCATCCCAGAGACGGTAGCTCAGAGGCTGGTCCACCGGCCGGCGGGAAATGAGGACGATGAAGCCCGGGAGGTCACGATTGTCCGTGCCCAGCCCGTACTGCAACCAGGACCCGATGCTCGGGCGGCCCGGCAGCGGGGCGCCCGTCTGCATGAAGGTCAGCGCCGGGTCATGGTTCACGGCCTCCGACGTCATGCTCTTGATGAAGCAGAGGTCATCCACCACCTTGGCGGTCTCAGGAAACATCTCCGACACCCATGCGCCGCTCTGGCCATGCTGTTTGAAGGCAAAGGCAGACGGCACCAGCGGAAACGATGTCTGGGAACCGGCCATGCCAGGCGGGCGTTTCCCCTTCAAATAGGAGTCCGGCAGCCCCTCCCCCTGCCGCTTCATCAGCTCAGGACGATAGTCAAAGCTGTCGAGCTGCGAAGGGCCGCCGCTCATGAAAAGGAAGATCACCCGCTTGGCCTTGGGGGCAAAGTGAGGCAGTCCGGGAAGGCCGCCCTCTGAGACAACCGATGGCGATGGAGCAGCCCCGGCCTGCCCCTGCTGGAGCATGTCCGCCAGAGCCAGCCCGCCAAATCCCAGGCCCATACGGCTCAGCATGTCCCGGCGGGTCAGTCCGAAAGCAGAGGTGCGCTGTTGGCAAAACATGAGTGGGGTCTGGGGGATGAAATTAAGAAAAGGAAGAGAACAATGAAGGTCAGGGCTTCATGACACATTCGTCCATGGCCAGGAGCGCCCGGGTGACCAGCGTGGTGGCAGCGACTTCTACAGCTGGCAGTTTGCCATCCACTGCAGCCTCACCGTTTTTGCGGCGCAGATTGTCCGCATCCGCAGGTTGGCTGGCAAAGTGTTCGCGCTGCTCTTTGAGAAGCCCGGTGAGGAGCTCCACCTGCCAGTCCGCTGCATGACGGGAGGTGAGCAGCCGGTAACCCTTGCGAATCCGTCCAGCATCATCATTCGGAAACTCTCGGACCAGATTCTCCGCCAGCACGCGGGCAGACTCCAGAAACTGAGGGTCATTGAACAACACCAGTGCCTGCAACGGATTGGCACTGCGATCACGACGTGTCTTGCAAAACTCCCGGGTCGGAGCATCGAAGACGCTCATGGCAGGTGGCGGCAGGGTCCGACGCCAGAAAGTGTAAACGCTGCGACGGAACAGATCCGCCCCCTTGCTCTGACTGTAGCTGTGTTGAGTACCGGAGTCCTCCCAAAGGCCAGCAGGCTGGTAGGGCATCACCGGCGGACCGAGCAGACGGCGATCCAGCAGTCCACTAACTGCGAGAGCATTGTCGCGCAACTGTTCGGCCGTGAGGCGCTGACGCGGCCCACGGGCCAGCAGCTTGTTGTCCGGATCCTCCTTCAGCATTTCCACCCGCTGCGGCAGGGAAGACTGACGGTAGGTCGCACTCATCGCGATAAGCTTGCAGAGTTCCTTGGTATCCCAACCATTGTCCATGAACCAGAGCGCCAACCAGTCGAGCAGTTCCGGATGCGTGGGCAGCTGTCCTTGAACACCGAAGTCTTCACTGGTGCCCACAATGCCGCGTCCCATGAACATCTGCCAGACCCGGTTGACGTACACCCGGGAGGTCAGCGGATTGCGCCGGTCCACCAGCCATTTGGCCAGACCCAGGCGGTCTCGTGAAAACTCAGACGGGAACGGGAACACGCTGGAGGGAGTGTCGGGCTCCACCCGGTCTCCTTTGGCTTCGAAGTGCCCCCGATTGAGCACGTGAGTGGGGCGCCGTTCGCCGGGCATCTCCCGCATCACCATGATCTCCCTCATGCGGTTGGAGATCTCATTCTCCTCTTCACGGAGGGTTTTGAGTTCGGCGACCACCTTCTTGGAAGGAGCATCCGCTTCACGCTGCCACCACTGAAACCACTCACGGGGTTGATTCAACACGGCAGCACCGGCATCCAGACGCACTTCAACTGGAGAGAGCTCACAGCCATACACCTTGAAGTCATCCAGCAATGCGGCAGAGAGCGTGACGTCATTGTGCCTGCCCGCAAGAGTCAGCGTGGCGATCTCCACCATGTCTTTGCCCTCGTAGGAGTTGTCATACACAATGTCCTTGTAGAGATTGTCGCGCACGACTTCCTGATCTACTGGCTGGCCATTCACATAGATACGCATGCCTGAGGCCCGGCTGGAACCGTCATAGGTCACGGCGACATGCGTCCACAGATTGAGCGGCAGAGACTTCGTGGACCGCACCCGCACGGCGTTGCCTGGCCAGAAGTGGCAGAGGGCGAAGGAGGGTTTCGTATCCTCCAACAGGAGCTCGTATCCCATGGAGCCTGCATCCAGGCCGGCGCGGCTGTGATGCACTACGACAGCCCGCGCGAGAGGTTTCTCCAACTTCATCCAGACGGAGAACGAGAACGGATCCGTCCGGGAAAAGTCACCAGCGTTGGCGATGCTCAGGGAGTTGTCCCCCTGGAAGCGGATCGACTTCCCAACATGCCCGTCCATCAACTTCGTCTTAAGCCGCACCTTGCCCGGCTTGGATTCATCCGCCCGGTTGGCCAGCACCTTGTCATCGTTCAAAGACTCAAAGTCGAGATGAACTTGCGGCTTCACCGGTGTGACTGAGGAGTCCCGGGAGGCCATCCAGTGGGCGAACCGCTCGCGCGCAGACTCCTGCATGGCCTGACGTTGCTGCTCCTTGAGGTTGATCTGCAGCTTCAGCTCCGCGTGGCGGCGTTCATCATCGCCATCGTAGACAAACATGGACGGAGCCGGAATGTTCGAAGTGTAAACCGTGTACAGGCCGCACTCGTCAATGTTGTTGAGGAAGGCGGAGAGACTGTAGTAGTCCTTGGTGCTGATGGGATCGTACTTGTGATCGTGGCAGCGGGCGCACTCCATGGAGAGCCCGAGGAAGGCAATGCCATTGGTGTGGACACGGTCCGCCACAATGTCCTGGCGGAACTCCTCCTCATTGCTGCCCGCCTCATTGGACTGCTGGGGGAGGCGGTTGAAAGCCGTGGCCAGGTACATGTCCTGAGTTGGCGCAGGCAACATGTCTCCTGCCGTCTGCCAGGTGACGAACTGGTCGTAAGGAAGATTGTCGTTGAACGCCCGGATCACCCAGTCGCGATACGGCCAGGTCAGGCAATCATGATCTTCGTGGCGGCCGTAGGTGTCGGCAAAGCGGGAAACATCGAGCCACTCGATCGCCATTCTCTCGCCATAGGCACTGGAGGCCAGGAGACGATCCACCACCTTCTCATAAGCGTTCGACGCTGTGTCAGCGGCAAACTTGTCGAGCTCCTCCAGCGTGGGGGGCAGTCCCGTCAGGTCAAAGGTCACCCTGCGGAGCCACTCCTCGCGCTCAGCAGGCTTCGCTTGGGAGATTCCTGCCGCCACCAGAGGCTGCATTACAAAAGCATCGATCGGACTCTCTATGGCGATCTCGCGATTGGCGATTTCTGGCACGGGCACCGGCGCGGGTGGAATGAAGGACCAGTGCCGTTCATAGACGGCACCTTCAGCGATCCAGCGCTTGAAGAGATCGATCTGGGCAGCCGTCAGCTTCTTGTTCTCCTTCGGCGGAGGCATCACCTCATCTTCATCATGGGTCAGGAGCCTTTCGATGAACGAACTTTCATCTGGCTTACCGGGCACAATGACCTTGTTCAGAAGGGCGTTTTCACGGACGTCGAGACGCAGTTTTGCCTTTCGCTGCTTCTCATCCTGCCCGTGGCACTTGAGGCAGTGTTCCGCCAGAACTGGCTGAACCTGAAAGTTATAGCTAATCTTCTCCGCGGCGCTTGCGGTGAGTGGACCGAGTAACCCGGTCAGGAGAAGCAGAACTGATGGGCGGGGGAAAATCATGAAAACCGGTCCAAAAAAAGGCGCTGGACGCTAGCCGTGTCAGGCCAAAGTTCAAGCAGCAAGCCTGCCATGCCCAGACTCCGAAGCCTTCTCACTCTCCCCAACGTTTTTCGTATCGTCCTGCTGATCATCTGCGTTCAGGCCATTGGGCATCTGCGCGAGGAAAAGCCCCCGTGGAAATCTGCATGGGGACGCCATAAGGCCGAAGGCGTGGATCCGAGCTTCCGGGAACACGTGGCCACCGGACTCTGGTACGGTGCCGTGGCACGTGCCGGAATCGCGGGAGCCATCCTGCTGCTCTCACTGGGTTGGCGGAGGACGACCACGCCGGCCTCCACGAGCACACAAAAGCTGCTGGCGACCAGCGGGGCGGCGTCATCGCCATCACCTGTCGTCTTCTACAGTCTTCTGGGAGCCGTGCTGGCGGGGGCCCTGGCCATGCGAGCACCGCGGATGACTCACTCCCTCTGGGGCGACGAAGCTGACGCCTTGGCCACCTATGTGCACGGCATGTACAAGCCTCTGAAGAAGAAGGACCGGCAAGGTCCTGTGTACTTTGAGGGGGCCATCTGGCCACAGACCTTCTTCAGCGCCCGACATGGCCCAAACAACCATGTGCTCTTCAGTGCATCGAGTCGGCTCTGCCTTGAGGCCTGGCGGAAGATCACGAGCCGCAAGGACACGGAGTTCACGGAATGGGTGGCGCGGATCCCCAGCCTCATCGGTGGCCTCGTCTCCCTGGCGGGGCTGGCTCTGCTACTGCGACGGTGGGGCGTGCCATGGCTCGGCCTGCTGGCCACGCTCTTCATGGCGCTCCATCCGTGGCATGTTCGCTACTCGGCAGAGGCGCGGGGCTACGCGCTGGCCCTGGCCTTCTACCCCTTCCTGCTGCTGGCACTCTCGCATGCGCTTGATCAGGGCCGCTGGCGCGCGTGGCTGACCTTCGGGCTGCTGGAGTTCCTGATCATGTATTCCTGGGCAGGCATGGCCTACGCCATGGCCCTGCTCAATCTGGTCGCGATGGGGCTGATGGTTTCCAAGGCCGGTTGGGTCCAGCAAATGGTGCGCTGGGTCACGGTGAACCTCGTCGCAGCCATGCTGTTCATTTCCCTCTATGCGCCCCATGTGCCACAGATCGCAGAAGCCCACGAACGCCTGCAATGGCTGCGCGGCCTGCCCATGGATGCCGTCTGGTTTCACAATCTGGTGGCGGAATTCTTTACCGGCATCCCCTATCATCGCCAGATCGCAAGCAATCCGGGTGAAATCAGCTGGGAAGGCCTTATGCAGACATCACCGGTGCTGACCTATTCAGGCTTCGCCCTCATCATCCTTGCCTTTCTGACCGGTCTCGTCGGGCTGTGGAAGTGGCACCGGCAGCGGGCTCTACTGATCATCAGCACCTTCGCCGCGGTGGTGCTTTGCACCGTGCATTTCAAGTTCGGCATCAAGGACGAGCTTCGCTCCTGGTATCTCATCTTCGCCCTGCCCGCCCTCAGCATCACGGTAGCCTTCGGCATGTCTCTGCTGGGCAGGTGTCTCTGCCAGTTGTTTCGGGTGCGCGAAGTTGCCATCACCGCAGGGGTCACCATCAGCCTCTTGATCATCGCGGCCGGCTCACTATGGGCCATGAACTGGAGCCAGATGCACCTCCCCTTTGAGGACTACCGCGGGGTGCTGGCGGCCTCACGGGAGAAACACGAGAGCTTCTCTCCCAAGGCCACTTCCAATGTGCTCATGTGCTGGCTGTGGCGCTACAGTGCCGTCTATGACCCGCGAGGGGAGATTCAAGTGCGTTCAGGACCGGGCCTGCGGGCGAGGATGGAGGAAATAAAATCCAAGAAAGGCGAGCTCTACATGGTGGTGGGCTTCCGGACCCTGGCAGAATCCTCGAATGCCGAGATCATCGCCATGGTGGAGGACCCGGCACTCTTCGAGAAGGTGCGCCTTTTCCCCTCCCGCCAATCCATTCAGATGATGGAGCTCTATCGCATGCGATAGTTTGCATCGTCACCTCATCTCATCGCAACCGCCACGATGTTCAATAAACCGTGGCCCGGGTGTTAAACGGATCAATCAAGACCGCCCGGTAGTTGTCCGCAGGCACTTCCGTGTCTGCTGAAGCCGGACCATGCTCGGCCACAAACACCACCGCCCAGGTACGGTTCGCGGCGTTCCATTTCAGGGAATTGGAGCCGTTGGGCCGGACTTCCACCTCGATGAAACGGTAGCTGTGCCCAATGCCCGCGGTCAACTCAGGGTCCTTGTTGGCATCGGCACTCTGCGTTCCCTTGGTCAAGGCCGCCTGGTTGAAGATGGTGGAGAACTGCTCACGCTCATTGATGATGACCCCGCTGTCCATGCGGTGGAGTTCGGTGACCGCCTTCATCTCCCCTTCGTCCGTACGACGGAGGGTCTGCCAGCTGCGCCACTTTACCTCCGTGCCAGGCTGGGAAGGGTCCGCATGCTCGTAGAACCGCAACACCACCGGGTGATTGTTCTTCACGCTTTCCAGGAGCGCATTGTGGACGTCACCAGCGAGATTGATGGCCTCGGTCTTGAGCTTCTGCGCCGTCTGGCTGCCCACAGAACCCATTCCCGTGAGAGCAAGCAGAAGACCAACGATGCCGATGACAACCAGCATCTCGATGAGGGTAAAGGCCTGCCTGCTGGCGGCCCGGATAGCAAGTGGGTGCCGTTTCATAGGGTGATTCATGGGTTCGTCGATGCCGTGGCGGGAAGGTCCGCGTCGGTGGTCCATTTGGCCGACCTTAATTCGACCGAGGATGAAAAAATCCGGTAGGCAACTCTGTCGCCTGCCAGCATGGATTCCAGATTGGCAAGGTCTGTTCTCAGAGTGCCTTCATAGCTCGAAGAATTGCGGTTGGTCACCGTCCCCACAGACTGGAAGTGGGTGCGGACATATTCCAGGTACTTGGATTCGTCTCCACCGCCTTCCAGGTAGTTTCCCCAGCTGGCATCGTCCAGAGCGACGAGCGTCACCTCAAGCACCGGCGGAAGTTGATGCCGGGAGGCCTGGATAAGCTGCGTGCCATTGCGATCCGTCCCACTGTTCGTGGGAGTGGCCATCTGGAACTCGCGGGAGTCATAGAAATAACTCGGGGCCACATCGTAGTCGCACGCACTTCCCACCCCCTGGGTGGGCACCCGGGGGCTGATGATCAGCGCCAGGATGTTGCGGGCCAGCACCCGGGAGCCCGTGTTGATGTCACACGTCACGGGCGGGTTCACGCCCCCCACCGTGCCGTCACGGAACCAGCTGTAGAGTCCGGCAGAGGCGGTCTGGGTGGCGAGCAGAGGCTTCAAGTCCGTCCCCTGCAGGAAGACCGGGAGCGACTCTGAAGGCTGACGGAACTCCATGAGCGAAAAGGTGTTCCGCTCGGGATTCCGACCATTGGGCCCACTGTCCTTTCTCAGGAACTCCGGCCGGTCGGCCAGATCGCTGCGGTACTGCACATAGAATCCCCAGCCATTCAGCAGTTCCTCCATGTTGTCGTAGGCGGCAGAGGCACTGGTGCCGCCCACCTCCTGGCCGGCGAAGCCCATCGGAGCCTGGAAGAAGATCGCATGGCCACAGGTGTTGTTGACCGTCTGGAGCAATCCCTGTCCTCCGGAAGTCTTATGCGAAGGCCCGGTCACGAAGTGCAGGTCCGAGTAACGCTGGTACCGCGTGGGCGTGGTGGGGTTGTCGTAGTCCCACACGGAATTCAGCGTCGCCTGGGAAAGGCGTCGTGTAATTGCCTCGAACGCGATCCGGGCTTCCCGGAACTCCTCCACCCGGTTTCTCGCCCCAGTCCAGATGACCTGGGTCTGGAACACCGTCTGCAACAGCACCCCCATGAGGAGAGCCACCACAGTCATGGACACCAGCAACTCCACCAGGGTGAAGCCGTGGCTACGGGCACGGGGCGAAAGATAGGAGCGAGTCATCATTCTGTCAGTCAGGGTTGGGCTAGCTCAAGCCGGAAGAGCAGCAGGGCAATTCAGAGCGATGCGGCGGCCGGACCGGCCACTTCCGTCTTCTCCATCCGCACGACGGTTACTGCACGCTTCCAGACGCGGCGGGGATCGCTGAAGGGATCCGTGCGCGGGCTGTCACTGATGGCAACCGTCGCCTGCCGGAGGAATCCATTGCGGGCATTCCCAGGAAGATCCACTCCGGAGACATTGCCCGTGGTGTCTGGGGACACCTGCACGGTATAGATGCTGTTCACTGCATCCACCTTTCCACCCTGCACGGGGTCGCCGCCGGCGTCGAACTTGTAGGTGATGGCGGACGCATTGTTCGCCCACTCGTCAAAGTCACGCATCTGCAGGTCCTGGGAGATCCAGCGGAGGATTCGCGCGGTGGCCATCTGGTTCGATGAAGCACGCATCTGGTCCATGCCGGCGGGCAGCAGGGAGATCAGCAGCACCACGGTGGTGGCGGCGATGCCAACGGCCAGGACTACTTCAACCAGGCTGAAGCCCCGGCTTCGAAGGGGGCGGCGGGTGATGAGTTTCATAGGGCGGGATATCGGGGTTCAGTTGGGGTGGGTTCAGTCTTCTCAAGGGGCAAACTTGCGGTTCTGGATGACGCGAAGACGGTAGTAGCGGTCCAGGCTGTAATTGGGATTGGCAAACTCGGAGGCACTGGCCATGTCTGGCATGTTCCGGTCGCCAGGATCGATGTAGCGCTCGAAGATCGAGGACCCACGCTGTTCCGCGGCCATCTGGTCCTTCTCTTCATCCCACACGGTGGGGTCCGTGCTGCGGGCCTTGCGCAGAAGCTGCACCTTGTAGTGCACCTGGAAGACGTTGGACTTGGTCGTCAGGCGTGGGTAGATGTCGTTGTAGGGGCTCTCACGCGCGTTGTCTCCAGTCAGCGTCATCTTGCGCCACCAGAGCACGGAGCTGGAATAAGTGGGCACCGCCGGAGCATTGGGGTGATAGGTCGCCCCTTTCAACGCCGAAGGTACGAGGAATATGTCACAAATCTCAGAGGCGGAGCGGAAGACATCCCCTGCCTGAAAGCGCATTTCAAAACCACGCAGAGTGCCGGTGGTGGCATCCAGGTTGATGTCATAGCGGAAGTCGTACGGGCACTTGTTCAGCCCCTTGTAGTTGTCCGAGTTTCCCATCGTTTTGTCTGCCGCCAGATCGGGCGGCAGGGCGGTGATGCGGGTGTTCTTCAAGACCGCATGCAGACCCGTGCGGCGCTTGATGTAGCGGAAGGGGTAGATCTCCGTGTTCATGTTGATCTTGCCTCCCGTGGAAAAGGGTTCGCTGATGGCACCGGGCTCCGCCACGGGCATCCAGAACCAGTCCAGATACAGGTGGTCCTTGGGAGAGCCAAATCCAAAGTGATCCTGCACGTTGGGCAGCGCGGTGGAACTCGTCTGGCGGGAGGCGGGATTCGCGCAGAAGAGAAGCGTCTGCCAGGGACGGGATGCCTTTACTCCTGTGGGCAGTGCGCCAAACGTTACCGGAGACGCGATCTGGCGGTTCGGGGTAAAATTCGTGTCCGTGCCATCACTGGGGTCATATCCGTAGGAGTAGAAACCTCCGCCGTTGTATTTGAAGCTGGCAAGAATGGGGTATCTGAGGAAAGGACCGTCGGAGAAGATGCCCACCCCCGTCTCCCAGTCCCCGGGGCGGTTGTCGGCATTCAAAGCCGCCGCAAGCCCCTTGGGCACAATGGGAACCGCACTGGGGCCATATTTGATTCCTGAAACCAGGTAACCGGCCCGGGAGATGTTGGTCGGCCGGTTGGCGTTCGATGCGATGCCGGTCAGGGCGATATCGGCATCCGTCGTGTTCGGCGTGGGGTTGTAACCCACTTGACCCAGCAGGTTCCACCGGTCTTCACGAAGCGAGCATCCGTCGCGATCCGCATAGTTGGAGCTGCTCCACTTGGTGTTTTTGGAGAACCAGCTTGAGGGCACCTCAGGGGTGGCGGCAAGCAGACGGAAATCTCCTTTGCTGGGCCCGGCCGGATTGAGCTGCACGGCGCGCACCACATCCTCCTTGTTGATCAGGGTGAAGCGGTGGTCCTTCCAATAACCCATGCTGGTGTACAGCGGACCGCCAAATTTTCCCGCAGGTGCGGCGGGATAGTTGTAGTCGCTGTTGATGCTCAGCCGCTTGAGGCGTTGGGCGAAGGTCCGCCGTTCCTTTCCTTCCAGCGAGGCCGCATCCTTGGTGGTGCTGGTGTTGGTACCGTCAATGTTGTCATCGTCCATCTTCGGGCGCGGGAAGACGTGAGTGCCTGAAAAGTCCATGGTCAGCTTCTGGATGAGCTCGCCGCCGCTTTGGGGGCTGTCCGTCACGGTCCGCAGTTCAATCGTGATGTTGCTGCCGGTGAAGGTCATCTTGGTGGGGTCATCTCCCAAAGGCACCGACACCTGGTCAGAGAAGAACGGGTAGTCGACTTTCTCATCGCCACCTGGTTTGACCGGATTCTTGAAGCCGTTCAGATCCTTCATCAGCAGCACCAGAAGATTCTGGTAAGCCTGGCAGGACCCCCATCCGCCGGATGTGGTATTGGTGTTGAGACGCGTCGTGGCGCTGTTGACGAAGCCCATGGGTGCGGTCGGCGGGTTGGACGTGGAGGCCAGCACCGGTCCAAGACGGAACCCGTCCATGCCTGTGATCTTCACACGGTAACGAGGAGACAACTGCGGCTCCCCGGGCATGAGGCGCAGGAAGTTGAGCAGGAGAAAGCACTCCACCTTGGTCACGCGCTTCTCCGCATCCTTCTCCGTACCCGTGAAGACCAGCGCCGCCTCTGTGAGAGTCGGAAACCTCCCGAAGCCCTTGCAGGCTTTGCCGTTCAGGTCAAGGCGAAGCGGCACTACGTAGCTTTCACCAAGGACCCCATTAGGTCCGCCCGTGCCGGGATAGCTGTACTTTGGTGCCAGGGCCTTGGACAACATGTTCGGGGCCGAGCGAACGTAGTCGAAGGTCTCGGTCAAAATCTGGTCGGAGTCGTCTGCGTATTTCTGGGCAAAGTTCCCGCCGAACCCAGGAATGTTGGTTCCGGCCATCTTCTGCATATAGCTGACAATCGACCGGTTCCGGGTCATGCTGGCCTCGGTATAATCATTCGACAAATAATGGGCGCTGGTGAGCTGGTTTTGTGTGTTGTCGAGGGCGTTCGAACTGGCCCGCTGGAAATAGAAGGGACGCTTGTTGGCCGTGGAGGCGAAAGCGATCATGTTGTCCACTGCATTGCGATGCGCAGTGTTGAAATTGATGGGCCAGATGGAGAGGCGGGGCTTGTTGAAAAGGTTCACCTCGGGAGCCCGGCTGTGGGCGGTGAGAAAAAATCGGGTTTTGGAAAGAACATCGGAGTTGATGGCACCCACCCCGACATTGGTGCGGGCGGGGTTGAAGATCAGCTCATCTGGGGAGGCATAATAGCGGTCTGCATCACGGGGATTCGCAGGGACGGAATTGTTACTGGTCGTGAATGCCGTGCCCCCTCTCGTGCCCCCCATGGCAATCCGCGGTGACAGTTTGTAGTAGGCATCCAGTTGGGTGGCGTATTCCGTGGCTTCTGCAGCGAGATGCGGAGACTTGTTCATCGGCAGCCAGGGGCCGAACACCGCGCTCATGCTGGTGCGGCTGGGATGTCCCGGGTATCGGGTGAACTCATCCCGCACCAGCAGGCTGGTGGCGAACCCGTAGGGGGCGGTGGCCGCGGCGCTTAGCGAAGCCGCGTTGCCGCGTTCGATGTTGGTGTTGCCAAGGGGGAGATCCCAGAACGCTCCCTCGCCCGCCGTGTTGATGTTCACTTTGGACGATTCGTCGTCCGTCCAGAAGGCGATCCGGCCGGTGACGGGGTTGTCCACCGTGGCACCAGGCACGGACACCTTCATACCATCCGCACCGCTCTCGGTGCCAGCGCTCATCGTGCCGTCCTGCAGGACATAGATCCAGCGCACCGGCATCGGAAGCGGGTTGGACGGGTTGCTGCCAGTGGCAGGAGCCAGGACAAGCTTTTCCAGTCCTGTACCCGAGCTCAAGATTTCAGCTCCCGCAACCCTGGCCTGGTTCCCAACCGCCGCAGCTTGATCCTTGAACCCTTCGGGATCAACAATCGGATAGACCGGCTGGATCCCCTTTCCTGAGCTATCACGGCTGGTATAGACGGGGGCATTCAGATCGGTGAACAACGCCTTCTTCTCATGCCACTGGTCCGGAAGCTCGTCGGTCGCATTGATGTCCGGGGACATCCCCCCGGCATTTGGTTGCACCTCCATTTGGGCTGCGGAATAAAGCTTGAAAGCACGGTCCATCTTAGTGCGCTGCGTGGTCGGATCCACATCCTGGCCGAACACGCGAATCATGCCCGGCTGTGATGCCCAGGTCTTGGTGCTGCCGTTGTTCTCCGTCGCCTTGCGCACCTGGGCGATGACGATGTTAAGCGGCAGGTCTGCCAGCAACCGGGCTTCCTCCCCCTTCGCATAAGATCCGCTGGCGCGAGTCTCTGTATGCACCATGGAGAGAAACCCCGTCACCAGCAGGACAAGCAAGGCGACGACGCTCAATACCATGATCAAGGCGACCCCCGACTGACGGCGGCGGATGTTCCCTGCCTTGAAGAATTTTCTTCCGGCTTCGTAAGCCTTTTTTGTCGGCAGAAAAACAAACTCAAAGTTTTTCATTGTGAATCAGTGGGCGTTTCGTTAGTCTCGAAAAAAGCTGAAAAGAATTCAGCAAGCATTCCAAGCGGAGTTGGGTTGGATGAAAGCTAGGAGCATGCCGCTCATGCCAAACAGGGCACGGGACAGATTCGCAAATTGCGCATTCGCATTCGCTTTTGACGCATCACCAGGAAACCAGCACGGCACCTTCTTCGATGCAAAAAGCGCTGTTTTCTCAGGGGAAACTGGGCAGAATCCGCCCTCACCTATAGGAAACAACATACCCACAACAAATCGGAACACTTGTCCGATATACCGGACATCGGGATTGTGGCACTTGGACTGTGGGTTGTTTCTCATGAGATCATCCGGGATGCCCGGAGGGCACTGATTGAGTCACCCGATCACGCGGGATGCTCTGTCACTAGGCTGACGAACCAGCTTTCCCGATTCCGCGAAGCCAGCGTCACGTAGAATTGAACAACAAAATGCCGTCATGTGGCGAGATGTCTGGATTCCCGAAGTGCGAAAGATCATTCTCAAATGATGCATTAGACCACCTGTTACACGTTGATCATCCGCGACTTGCGACGCTTCCCGCTGGTGTATTTACTTTTCGTTTTCTGCGGACCAGGGCCAGTCCACAAGCCAGAGAAAGCAAGACCATCCGCCCCGGTTCGGGGACCACAGTCACGGAAATGACACCCGTTTCCGCGAGCAGGCTGGTGTCCCACTTGAGGCCTTCTGCCAGGGTGGGAAGCTCAAAGTTGCTGAAGCTTCCAGTGATGCCGCTGATCGCCACATTGGTCCAGTCAATCAACTGCCAGGAATCTCCCTCGTTCCAGTTCAAGGCATCAGATGTAGCATCATTCACCTTGAGCGTGCCGCCGAGCTGGACAGAGCCGGTGGCATTGAACTTCAGCACATCTCCATAGAGCTGCCCGTGTGCACTTCCCAGCGTGTCGTCTTCCTGGCCAAAGATGTCGAAGACCAGCACACCATTGAAAATCACCGCCCCCGTACCGGTGCCGAGATGGAGATTGAGATCCGAGGTGAACAGGTCGTCGCCGTTGTTTCCAATGCTCAGGATGCCATTGATGGTGATGTTCGCATTCGTAGTGTTGACTGCGCCACGCCCGGCAAGGGTGGCTCCCGCTGCGATGGTGACCTGACCCGTGCCGGTGGCGCTGCCGGTGAGCGTATTCACCAGGAGCGTACCCGCGTTGATGTTGGTGCCACCGCTGTAGCTGTTGGCATCATTGCTAAGCTCCATCGTGCCGGCGCCGCCTTTATTCAGCGATCCCGAACTGGTGATCCGCCCGCTGATGACAAGGTCAGCATCCGAGTTTCCCGTGATATCCTGTACCGTCCAGTTGGCAGCCGCCACATGGCTGACAAGCGTGCTGATCACCGACGCGGTCGCGCTGCTTCCTGTGACCTGCCAGTTGGTGGCGTTGGAGGCTCGAACCTCGTCTATCCCATTCACATTGCCGCCGTTCTGAAGCGTCAGGTTGTTGAAGTACTGCTCCTCATTGATTGTGAGCAGGCCGCCATTGACCACAACGGAGTCTGACATCCCGCCGTTGCTGCCTCCCAAAGCATGAGTGGAGGCCAGAACCAGACTGCCCCCGGCGTTAATCGTGATCGTGCCGTTCCCCTCCAGACGATTGCCCCCAAAGCTGCCTCCGTTCACAGTGACGACGCCGCTGTTGACGATGAAACTGGTCGGCAACAGGGTGAAGGCGGAGATGGTCATGTTGCCCGCCCCGTTCTTGATCAGGGTGCCCGAACTCCCGGTGGCAAACGCCCGGTCCAGCGTGACAAGATCGGAACGATTGTAAACCAGCGTCCCTCCCGCCGACACGGTGATGGCATTGGTTCCACCCAAGGCGCCGGTGGTGCCGCCATCCCCAACCGCCAGGGTGCCGCCACTGACAGTGACCGTGCCCGTGTACACATTGGCACCAGTCAGCACCCATGTTCCGGCACCCGTCTTGCTCAGGGATGTGACTCCGGTCCCGTTGTTTCCAATGATCCCGGCGAAGGTGTTGGCTCCTGTATTGCTCCCCCCAAGGGTGAAGGTCCGGGCTGTATCTGTCCCGGACAGGGTGATCGCATCCAGGGCGGAAAGCGTGAGCGTTCCCGCACCTGAGGATTCAATCCCTCCTCCTGCGGTGCCGACCGTGAAAAGACGATCAATGGCAATACTGGCACTGCCTGCATAACGCAGCACCCCGCCATTGAGCACAAGGTTCGTGGCTGCACTTCCTGACATACCGATGGAACTTGCGACTCCACCATTGGCCAGGACGCTCACCTCCAGAGCGCCGCCCGTCACGGTGGTGATCCCGGTGTACGTGTTCACGCCAGTGAGAATTTGCGTCCCCGTTCCGCTCTTGGTCAGGGCCAGCGTACCGGCGTCAAAGGTGTCATTCTCCAGCACTCCCGAGAAGGTCCCGGAACCATTGCCCGCCCCCACAGTCAGGGTGCGGGAGGAAACAGCGCCTCGCACCCGACCGTTCCCCGTGAGGGCGTTGATGGATTCCGCCGCGTTCAAGCGCAGAACGGCAAACTCCTCAATGTGCACATTGGAGCTGTCGTTGATCCGGTTCCCGCTGTTGATTTGAAGCAGGGTGTAGTTGTCTGACGTGCCACTTTTGATCACCCAGTTGCCGACGAATCCGTTGGCGTCCCCACTCAGGATGACACGATTGCCCGCCTGCCCTTTCCCAACCAGGGTGCTGGTCACGTTGGCGGGTTGGATCAGGCCGTTTTCCACCGTGATGGTGAGTCCCGCTGCCCCGGTGATGGCACCGGAGAACGTGGTGCTGTCGTGGGCACCTGAACGGAGGATGACGTCATCGTTCAGGGTGATGGAGCCGCTGAAGGCTCCCGACCGCGTCACTACATTGACGGTAGAACCCAGGGTGCCTATCACGGCCGTGGTTCCGGCAGTCACTGGACCAATGTTGATCGCGTTCGCGAACGTAATATTGGAGCCGGCTCCCATGGGATCGATGAAAAGCTCGAGGGCACCAGCGGTGGTCGAGCCATCACCCAAGGTCACCGTCCCTGCACCAAGAGCGGTCGCACTGCGGGCCACCACCCGTCCCTGGCGGATCAATGTGCCGCCTGTATAGGTGTTTGGACCCGTGAAGGTTGCCGTTGAAGTGCCCGACTTGAGAACCGTGGTGATGCCGGAGATGAAGTTCCCCGTGCCCCCGGTGAAGGTGTAGTTCTTGGAGCTGGAATTGATGACCACAGAAGCAGGGCGCAGTTCGCCGGTCAGCACGATGTCGGTGGTGGTCCCCGTTTCATCAAAGGTGACGACATCCCCCCAATAGAAGGCATCAGCCTGGGAGGCGTTCCACCGGTTGACTCCGCCGCCCACCTGCCATTGGCCACCACTGGTTCCATTCCAAAGAAGGGTCTTGGTGCCGAGATCCATCGTGACCGTGCCCAAAGTATCCACAAGACTGAAGGAACGATAGTTCTGCTGCCCAGCAAAGGTCAGATTACCCAGTCCGGTCAAGGTTCCACCGTAGGCAAACAACTTGATCGGCTGCCCCACAACGGTGGCAGGGACGGCAAATTCCAGGGAAACGGTGCCATTAAACGCCACATTGCCCGTCACGCTCAATGCTCCTCCGGTGACCGGATTGATCTGAAACACTGTCCCGGCAACGCTGCCCATCACAAGGCTTCCAATTGAACCCTCTCCACCGAACACCGCCCCATCTGAAACATTGATGGCGGCCGACTGATGGTTCCCCGTCACAAGCAGGGTGCCGGCAGTGTGGGAGATCGTGCCAGAGTAAGTCCCAGTGCCAGAGAACACCGTCGTGCCAGCCCCAGTTTTGGAAACCGCACCGGTGCCAGTGAGTCCAGCTGCAATGGTCTGGGTGCCCGACGCAGCGCTAAAGGTCAACACCCCGCCACCAGCAGAGTCTGACACTTGAATGCGACCAGCCCCGTCAATGGACGTTGATACGGTCACTTGAAACCCATTGGTATCCACCGTGGAAACGGTGTCTGCGACTGTTGACATGGTGGCAGCCCAAGTCGAGGCAGCCGTCGCTTTCATGCTGCCTCCAGACAGGTAAATGACATCCGTAACATTGCCTGCCGCAGTGCCTCCTGCGCCGACCTCCACCACCCCATTGTTCAGAACCGTCAGGGTGTTCACCGATGCGGCGTCGGGTGAACGGATGTCCAGTTGAATTCCGAACGCCTTCAACGTCGCGGTTCCGGTTCCACCGCCCACAGTCATGGTGCCAAGGCCATCCCATCCCACGTTGATGAACCGGTCCGATCCTGAGTTCGCGGAAAGTGCGGTGGCGTCCAGCACGCCCCCCGAAAGATTGTACGCGCTCCCCGGATTGCTGCCATTGGACCAATGCCCCACCCTGAAGCCGCTGCTGCCACTCAAAACGGTCACGAGTCCCCCAGTTTGATTGACGGTGCCGGAGTTGTTGGAAGTCGCGCCGATGTTAAAGAACAAGGTGCTCAACGATGAGCCCGCCCCGATATTGAGGGTGCCCCGGTTGGTGGCCGATTGAAGCCCCATGATCACGGAATTCACCACCACATCCGTGCCGTTTAGCATGTTGACGGTTCCACCTGAAACTCTGAAGGTCCCCAGTGTCGTGCTCGATCCAATGTCCAGATCGAGATTCAAAACGGCCGCGGCGTCGGTTGGGTTGTACTCGAGAATCGATCCTGCGGCACCGAAGGTGATGCTCGTCGGCAGGATTGCGGATGCGCTCGTCACGTCAGTGCGGCGGATATAGAGGCTGGAGGTCCCGTTGATGGTGATGGAGGTGGCGTCCTTGAGCGACCCCAGATTGCCATTGTTTCCCACAGACAAGGTTCCCGCACTGACGACCACCGCCCCTTTCAACGAGCTGTTGGTTTCTATGACCAGATTGCCCGCCAGGTTACTGAGAGTGCCCGTATAGCCAGCCAGATTGCCTGTCAGGATCAGCCGGCCGCCGTCCGTATGATTCAAAGCCCCGCTCCCGCTCAATGTCCCGGAGAGGGTGAGGGTGCTGGAGCCGTAGTTGCGAATCGTGCCGCCGGTTGAACCGACGACAACGTTGTTTGCAAGCGTGAGTGCACCACTAACCGTGTGCAAAATCCCTCCGCCATTGGTCAGGGTGACAGCATTGCTTCCCAGTGAATTCACTGAGGTGACCTCGACCAGGCCACCCGTGATGGCGATTCCCCCAGAAAGTCCACTGTTGTCACCGCTAAGTACCAGACGGGCGCTGTTGCCCCCTCCACTGGCAGTGAGGTTCCCGTGGGCGTTGATGCTTAGCCCGCCAGTGCCCGTCAAGTTGCTGCCGATCGTCATCACCGTCGAGTTCGTGGCCCCCACCGCGGAGGAGTCGATGATGCCCAACAGGGATCCAAAGGCGATCGTTCCTCCGGTGAGTGTCAGGTTGTTGGCCCAGGTGGCGCCAAACGTGATGGACGTGGGAGCAACCACGCCGGTCACCGTGATGCTCGTGTCCGTCGTGTTGTTAAACACCGCGGCATTCCCGTTGACCCAGGAAGAAAGCACCGTCCCGCTGTCCACGAACCAGTTGGCATCGCCCGTCGTACTCCAGTTGTTGGTCGCGCCACCGGTCTGCCAGGTGTAGGTCGCAGCATTTAGCGGGGTGGCGGGATCAAAGGTAAGAAGCAAGGCGGTCACTATTCCCGCAAACTGGAAACATCTTCCTGCATACCGGAAAACGAAGTCGCGACTAAGGGATTTCTTCATGCTGGGGGGCGTCGTGGTGAAGGGGGTCAGTTGCCAGCTTGCGCAACGCAAGTGCTCATCCTGCCTTGAATGCAGGAGCAGGACCGAGCATGCTTTGGCTCAAGTTGGAATGCGGAATGGAGCATCACGACGGACCGGATGAACGCTACTAGCGTGCCCCGCCGTGCACCTGGCGCTTCGCATTGAGCGCACTCGCATTCCCGAATCACGCACGTCGAACAACCTTCGCCCCGGCAAGGCTACGGTGCAAACCGACGCTGGCTCACCACGCGGTATCGGTAATAGGAATCAACATTGAACTCCGGCTTCCCAAATCCCGCCGGGCTGGCCAGGTCCGGCATTTCGCGATCTCCGGGGTCGAGGTATCGTTCAAAGATCGCCGCCCCCCGTTGCTCACCTGCCACGAGATCCAGCGCCTCATCCCAGACATCAGGCCCGGTGCTGCGAGCTTTCTTCAGAAGCTGCACCTGGTAGTGCACCTGGTACACATTCGACTTCGTGGTGAGCCGCGGGTAGATCTGGCCGTACGGCGCCTCCCGCGTGTTGTCCCCGGTAAGCTCAAACGCGTCCACCTTGGCAGGGTCACCCGTCCACCATTCCATGATCTTGTCCGTATTCATCAAGGCGGTGCGATCAGTGGCCTCTGGAGGATAGGGAATGTAGGGGTCCGGACACATCTTCGGGATGAGGAACACACTGCAGATCTCCGAGGCTGAACGGAAGACGTCGCCCTGCACGCCAAAACGCCGCTCAAAGGCCGCCAGCGTCCCATCCACGGCGCTCAGGTTGATGTCATAGCGGGACTGGAACGGCGCCTGGTCCCGGCCGCCTTTGTAGTTGGAAGCCTTGTTGAACCACGGCCAGCCACTTGGCTTGGCAGGTTGGTCATAGGAACCACCGCTGCCGGGCAGGGCGGCCATCCCCGTGCGCTTCATCACCGCATGCAGGCCAGTGCGGCGCTTGATGTAGCGAAACGGGAAAATGTCGTAGTTCATGTTGATCTTCCCCGCCGTGGAAAACGGCTCACTGATGGGGTAGGGCTCCACCACAGGCATCCAGAAGAAGTCCAGCAGCAGATGGTCTGGAGGCGTGGCAAAGCCCGTGTGGTCAGACGCCAGCCCCCGGTTGGACGAGGCACTGGAACGACCGGCAGGATTGGGGCAGAACAGCAGCGTCTCCCAAGGCCGGTCCAGATCAGGATTGTCCGGCACCACGCCGGAGGGAAGGGAACCAAACTGCACGGCCGATGCCGTCTGGCGGTTGGGCGCAAAATTGATTCCTCGATCCCCGCTGGCTGAACTGTGGGACGAGGTGGCGCGGCCATAGTAGCCGCCGGCGTCATTGGAGTAGCCCACCGTGAGGTTGGCCGCGTCTTCATCCGGCTTGTTGACATAGGGACCATCCTCGACGTTTCCAAATCCATTGTCCCAATCGCCCGCTTTGCCGTCTATCCGGGCGGCGTAGTCCACCCCGCGTGCCACCACCGGCGCAGAATCCCGGTACATCAGAAACTGGTCATTGCCATCCAGGGGAGCACCGCCAAGGCCCTTGACCAGACTCCCGCCAAGACGGTACGAGGAAATGCGAAAAAACGGATTCGTGGCCACCGTGCCCGCAGGACTGCCGCCGAGCGCGGCCAGGGCCGGCTCTGCCGAATTCAACGTGCAGAAGTGGCCGTACCACTGCCAGTCTGAGGAATGCCGCAGCCCATGGGCAAATCGCGCCTCGCGGCTCCGGTAGTCGTCCGCCCAGGTCACCGTGCCATTGCTCACGGTGTAGCTGCCGCTCCGCCGGAACCACGCGGCAGGCACCTCCGTCCTGGCGGAGTAGAGACGGAAGTCCCCTCCTGGCCGGGCGTTGTACGCCGCCTCCATGGACCGGACGCAGTCCCCCGGCCGGATCAGCCAGGCATAGTAGTTGTTGGGGGCTTCCGCCAGACGTTTTTCCAGCTTGAGCTCCCGCGCATCGACGAGGTGGGAGGACGTCACCTTCCCTCCGGTTACCACCGGCGTTCCGTATTTCTCCCCCTCGATATAGGCGTATGGCGCAGGGATCGCGGGAGCCGAGTCAAAGGACATGTGAATGCGCTGAATTTCCTCGATCCCGTCAGGCGTCCGGATGCTGATTTCCAGAGCCCCCCCTTGCAAAGGCATGTTGCGCAGGAGGTTGTTGGCAGGATCGGGCACAGTCAGCGGCGTGGCACTGTGCCAGGCGAAACCGATGTGGGGATCACTCTTGGTCAGATCCCTTCTTGTGCCTCCAGAGGCTCCCTGGAAGAAGGGCTGGAACATCGCGGAATGCGCCGTGTTGTGCCCAGTGCCCGGACCGCTCCCGATGGCGGTCTTCAAGACCACCCGCGAGACACTCCCCAGTTCCGGGTTGCTGGCGTTGGCCGGGAACGCCAGAGACTGGCCATTCACCTTCACGTCGCACTTCACGTCCACCGCCAGATACGGACTGGTGGATGGATTGCCGATCATGGGAGTGAAGAACTCCAGCACCAGAAATGCCTTCATCTCACTCGCGGCAAAGGCCCATCGGTCAGTGCCTCCCGGCACACTGACTTTCACGTCTGGAACCCCCGGTTTGCTGTCTGTGGCGCCAGCGATGGTGGCGGTGGGATAGAAGACCAGGGCGGCCTCTGTGACCGTGATGCAGCGACCGAACCCCTTGGTCTTGGCACCCACCCGCAATGGCACCACTTGGGATTCTCCCGCTGCGAGCACGGGATATCCGGGGAACGCCCTCGGCGGCGCGTAACAGTACGTGGTTTCACTGCCCGGCCCACCACTGGGAACCTGCACCGCATAGGTGTTCAGCCCGGAGCGAATGTGATCGACCATTTCCGTGAGGATCTGGTCCCGCCGGCCGCCAGCCTCCTCGTATTTGTCCGTGAACTTGCCGCCGAATCCCGGGATCGCGTGGGAGGTCAACGCCTGTAGATAGGCGTAAAGCTCCTTGTTCCGGGAGATAGTCCAGTCCTGGGTCGTGCTGAGAGCGCTGCCGTGCCCCCTCGACGAATCGGACTGGCTCTTCTGATGCGTCGACAGGCGCTGGAAGTAAAAAGGATGCAGATTGCCACCCTGGGCCGTCCCAGTTTGGGAACAGAATCCAATGAGCTTGTCCAGTATGTTCCGGTCCGCCAGATCCTTTTGCACCGGCCAAAGGGCGATTCTGGGTTTGTTGAAAAGGTTCACCTCCGGAGCCCGGCTGTGGGCGGTGAGAAGAAAGCGCACCCGATTCAGCGCCTCATTGTTGAGCGGATTCGTCGCCGGCTGAGTTGCCCGGGAGGCCTGGAAGACCAACTCATCCACGCTGGCATACAGACGGTCGCGGTCTGGTGTTGGCACCGTCGGCAGCGCCACCTGGGTACCATTCTGCCAGATGTTGACAGTGTTCAGCCCGCCCTCCGTGGGCCCCTGCACAATCCGGGGACTCAGACGCAGGTAGGTCTCCAGACCGGCTTTCAGAGCCGCATAGTTTCCTGGTTCCTTCTTGTTCCCACTCTGCGGGATGAAGTAGTTGGGCATGCGGGTCTGGTTGATGTACCCCAGCCCAATCCACGGATCCAGCACCGCGCTCAGGCACGTGGTCGCCGGGTGGCCGGGATAACGGTTGAACTCGTTGCGCACCGGCTGCCGGTTGGCAAACAGGTCGGCATCCACCCAGCCGGTGGTTCGAGGTACATCCCAGTACATCCCCTCGGACGCCGTGTTGATGTTGACTTTGCAGCTCTCATCATCCGCCCAGAAGGCGATGCGCCCCACCACCCCGTTGTCCGCCGTGGCCCCGGTGAGCCGCACCTTTCCAGTGCCCTCATCCTCCCCGGCCAGGACGGCTCCGTTTTGCAGGACATACAGCCAGCGGACCGGCATGGGGAGGGGGTTCCTCCGAGTTCCGGAGGCCAGGGGCAGCCGCTCCAGGCCTGTCCCGTTTTTGATCAGCTCCACGCCTTCCACCGATGCATCAGGATTGGCGGGATTGACGGCGGCATCAAAGGTCCGGGGATCGACGATCGGGTAAACAGGGTTGGTCGGCAGTCCCGCAGCGTCCCGCTCGGTATAGACCGGGGCATTGAGATCGGTGAACAAGGCCGGGCGCGCATGCCAGTCTTCCGGCAACTCCTTGGCGGGGTCCACCTCCGGCGAGATCCCGGTGCCGCCTGCCACGACCTCCATGGAGGCTGCACTATAGAGCTTGAAAGCACGGTCCAGACGCGAGCGCTGGGTTCCGGCGTCGAGGTCCTGGCCAAAGCGGCGGATCATCCCCGGCTGTGAAGTCCAGGTGTACTGGGTGCCGTTGTTCTCCGTACCCTTGCGCACTTGGGCGATGACCAGATTCAACGGCATCTGGGCCAGCAGCCGGGTCTCCTCCCCCTTTGCATAGGCGCCACCAGCCCGCGTTTCCGTGCGCACCATCATCAGAAAGCCCGTCACCAGCAACACCAGCAGGGCCACAACGCTCAAAACCAGCACCAGCGCGATGCCTCGACGGTCGCATCGTGCATGCTCCCTGGTGTGGGATGGCAACACTTTGGCAGCCAAGACGCCTGCCCGAAGGGCCTCTGCCTCGGGCCAGGGTCGATGCTTCATGCGCTTCGTCTTCATTGCATCCTTCGAGTGCTAAGATTCTGCCTCAGGTCCCACACAAATTCGGATCCACTCCCACAGTTTCCTGTCCCCACGCTGAGTAGATCTGCCCCCCTGATACAGAATCAGGAATCATCGAAATTTGACTTAATTCTTCACCTTGAAGGGTGGTACTCAGCCCGGTTGTACGCCTTCTCCGCACCAAATGGCATCAGTCTTGATTCGCAATTCACGCAATGAAGTTCCTACAACGCGCAAAAGATCCAGCCCCCGCCGCAGGCTCCCGGCCGGGAGTCGCAGTGGGCATCGACCTGCCAGACTACGGAACGAAGCGGCGCTGGCTCACCACCCGGTATCGGTAATAGGAATCAACAGAATATTTCGAATCCCCAAATCCCGCCGAGCTGGCCAGATCCGGCATGTTGCGGTCCGCCGGATCCAGGTACCGCTCAAAAATTGCCGCCCCCTGCTGCTCACCTGTGACGACATCACGGCCCTCCTCCCATACTGCGGGGTCAGTGCTGCGCACCTTGCCGAGCAACTGCACCTTGTAGTGCACCTGGTACACATTCGACTTGGTGGTGAGGCGGGGATAGATCTGGCCGTAGGGAGCCTCGCGGGTGTTGTCTCCCGTGAGCTCGAAGGCATCAGCCCGGGCCGGATCACCATTCCACCACTCCATGATGCGGTCCGCATTCATCAGATGCGTGCGACTGGTGGCCTCCGGTGGATACGGGATGTAAGGGTTCGGGCACATCTGGGGAATGAGGAACACACTGCAGATTTCCGACGCCGAGCGGAAGACATCCCCTTGAGCCCCAAAGCGACGCTCAAAGGCCGCCAGCGTGCCGTCCACGGCGCTCAGATTGATGTCGTAGCGGGATTGATACGGGGCATGGTCCCTTCCTCCCTTGTAGTTGGAGGTCTTGTTAAACCAGGGCCAGCCCACGGGTTTGGGCGGCTGGTCGTAGGAGGCAGCACTGCTGGGGATCGCGGCCATGCCCGTCCGTTTCATAACCGCATGCAATCCCGTGCGCCGCTTGATGTAGCGGAAGGGAAAGATGTCGTAGTTCATGTTGATCTTGCCCGCCGTGGAAAACGGCTCGCTGATGGGATACGGCTCCACCACAGGCATCCAGAAGAAGTCGAGCAGCAGGTGATCAGGCGGTGTGGCGAACCCGATGTGATCCGTGTTCAGCCCCCGATTGCTGGAGGCGCTCGTTCGTCCCGCGGGATTTGGGCAGAAGAGCAATGTCTCCCAAGGCCGGTCCAGGGCCGCGTTTCCGGGCACCACTCCCGTGGGCAGTGAGCCGAATTGAACGGCCGACGCCGTCTGACGGTTGGGGGCATAGTTGATCCCTCGATCTCCACTGGCCGAATCATGGCTGGAGCCCGCACGTCCATAGTACCCGCCGGCGTCGTTGGAGTAGCCGGCGGTGAGGTTGGCGGCGTCTTCGTCCGGCTTGTTCACATAGGGACCGTCTTCCACGTTGCCCAGTCCATTGTCCCAGTCGCCGGGCATGCCGTCCACCCGCGCCGCGTAGTCCACCCCTCGTGCCGTCACAGGCGGGGCATCGCGGAAGTAGGTTACCTGGTCCGAATTGTCGATCGGCCCACCACCAATGCCTTTAACCAGACTGCCCGCGATGAAGTAGGAGGAGTTGCGATAGTAGGGATGCGTGGCGAGCGTCCCGGAGCCACCGCCTCCCACCAGATACATGTTCCACTCTGCCGAATTGGCCGAGCAGAAGTGTCCCCAATACTGCCAGTCCGAGGAGTGTCGCAGGCCATGGGCGAACCGGGCCGACGCATTGCGGTAAGCATCCGTCCACACCACGGCCCCACTGTTCATGCTGTAGGTGCCGCTCCGGCGAAACCATGCAGCCGGCACCTCCGTCCTGGCGGCATAGAGCCTGAAGTCTCCCTTGGGCCGGGCATCATAGGCGGCCTCCATCGAGCGCGCGCAGTCCCCCGGGCGAATGAGCCAGGCGAAGTAGTCGTTGGGCCACCCAGCGATTCGGTTGCTCAGATTCAGCTCCCGCACATCCACATAGTGCTGGGAAGTGGCTTTGTTGGCCGCAACGGTGAGTCCGGCATAGTTGGTCTCGTTGATGTAGGCATAGGGTGCCGGGATCGACGGTGCGGAGTCGAACGAGATCTGCACCCGCTGTATTTCCTCGCTCCCATCCGGCGTCCGGATGCTGATCTCCAGGGGACCGCCATCGAGGGTCATGGTGGGCACCGTGGTGCCGGAGGGGGCTGGCACGGTGAGCGGCGTGGCGCTGTGCCAGGCAAATCCCGTGTCAGGATGGCTGCTGGCCAGATCCCGCCGCACGCTGCCATAGGGGCCCTGGAAGAAGGGCTGAAACATCGCCGAATGCGCAGTATTGTGCCCTGCGCCAGGGCCCGTCCCGATTGCCGTCTTCAAGACGACCCGGGACACATCTCCCATTTGCGGGTTCGATGCATTCACCGGGAAGGCCAGGGATTGCCCGTTCACCTTCACCCCCGACTTCACATCGATCGCCAGAAACGGGCTGGTGGAAGGGTTCCCCACCATGGGATTGAAGAACTCAAGCAGGAGGAAGGCCTTCATTTCCTTGGCAGCGAAACCCCAGCGGTCGGCACTGCCGGGCACGCTGTATTTAATGTCGGGCACCGCCTTAGTCTTATCAGTCGCACCCGCAATCGTTGAGGTTGGATAGAAGACCAGGGCCGCCTCTGTCACGGTGATGCAGCGGCCGAAGCCCTTGGTGGATGCCCCGACCCGCAGCGGCACCACTTGTGACTCGCCAGCAGCCAGAGTCGGATACCCGGGAAAGGCACGCGGCGGAGCATAGCAGTAGGTGGTCTCACTACCCGGCCCGCCACTGGGCACCTGCACCGAGTAGGTGTTCAGCCCAGACCGGATATGATCCACCATCTCCGTCAAGATCTGGTCCCGGCGCGAGTTGGCTTCCTCGTACTTGTCCGTGAAGCTCCCGCCAAATCCCGGGATGGGATGCGAGGTTAGGGCTTGCAGATAGGCATACAGCTCACGGTTGCGCTCGATGCTCCAGTCCTGGGACGGACTGAGTGCACTACCGTGCCCCTTCGACGGATCAGACTGGCCTTTCTGATGAACGGAAAGGCGCTGGAAATAATAGGGCCGTTGATTGCCACCCCCTGAGGTCCCCGTCTGGGCACAGAAGGCGATGAGCTTGTCCAGCACGTTGCGGTCAGCGCCATCCTGCTGCACCGGCCACAGGGCAATGCGCGGCTTGTTGAACAAGTTCACCTCAGGTGCCCGGCTGTACGCGGTGAGGAGAAAGCGCACGCGGTCCAGAGTATCTCGTGTAAAGGGGCTGTCCGCCGGTTGGGCCACGCGGGAGGCCTGAAAAGCAAGCTCATCCACACTGGCATACAGGCGGTCACGGTCTGGTGTGGGTACAGCTGGCAGGGCCACCTGGGTGTTGTTCTGCCAGATGTTCACCGTGTTCAGCCCGCCCTCCGTCGGCCCCAGCACTATCCGGGGGCTCAGTTTGAGATAGGTCTCCAGCTTCGGTTTCAGGTCAGCGTAGTTTCCCGCTTCCTTCTTGTTTCCGCTCTGCGGGATGAAGTAGTTGGGCAGCCGGGTCTGGTTGATGTAACCCAGGCCGATCCAGGGATCCAGCACCGCACTGAGACAGGTCGTGGCGGGATGCCCCGGATAGCGGTTGAACTCATTGCGCACCGGCTGCCGGTTGGCAAAGAGGTCGCCGTCCACCCAGCCGCTGGTTCGAGGAACATCCCAGTACATCCCCTCGGACGCAGTGTTGATGTTCACCTTGCAGGTCTCATCATCTGTCCAGAAGGCGATGCGGCCCACCACGGTGTTCGCGGAGGAGGCACCAGTAAGCCGCACCTTGCCGCCCCCGTCATCCTCCCCGGCCAGGATGGCCCCGTTCTGCAGGACATAGAGCCAGCGCACAGGCATTGGGAGAGGATTGGCAAGCGCTCCCGTGGCTGTGGACAGCCGTTCCAGCCCACTCCCGTTTTTCACCAATACCACACCGTCCACCGTCGCCGTGAGATGGGCGGGATTCACGCCCGCCTCAAACGTACGGGGATCCACAATGGGGTAAACGGGGTCAGCAGGCAGACCCTGGGCGTCTCGCTGGGTGTAAACGGGTGAGTTGAGATCCGTGAAGAGCGCGGGACGGGCATGCCAGTCTGCCGGCAATTCCTTCGTCGCATCCACGAGCGGAGAAAGGCCGGATGCGTCTGGCCCCACCTCCATGGCGTCCGCGCTGTATAGCTTGTAGGCGCGGTCCAGCCGGGAACGTTGGGTGGCGGAATCCAGCGTCTGACCGAATCGCCGAATCATCCCCGGCTGAGAGGCCCAGGTGTACTCGGTCCCGTTGTTTTCAGTCGCCTTGCGCACTTGAGCGATGGCGATGTTCAGCGGCATTTCCGCAAGCAACCGGGTCTCTTCCCCCTTGGCATAGGCACCACTCGCCCGGGTCTCCGAGTGGACCATCATAAGAAAGCCGGTCACGAGCAGCATCAGCAGTGCTACGACGCTCAAAACCAGCACCAGCGCGACGCCCTGCCGCCTCCTGCCTGCACCCAAAGCGAAAAATTTCATCGTCAAACACGCCCCACTTCGGGATGGCCGGACATCAGCAGGTATGGAGCCAAACGGGTCGTCTGATCGCCCAGACCCGAGCTCCCTTTCACCTTCAGTTCCAGCATCGCATCTCATGAGCGCTAGGACTCTGCCTCATGTTCCGCCAGTTTTCCCGTTATTTTTCACCCCTCCCTATTCTCATATTGCGCAATTCCCCTTCCCTGACGCCATGACAGGAACGGCACTCAGTGCGTGACAATTCTTCCCGCACAAGGGCGGAACAGCCCCTCCCTGACTGCTTTTTCTGTGCCCCATGGCACAACTCCTGATTCGCAAATCACGCAATGACGTTCCGAGAACGCGCAGAAGATTCGGCACCCGTCGCTGGCTCACGGCCGCGCACGGCCCTAGGCACCGTCCCCCGCGGTCGGACCCTCAAGCACAAGCCCGTGATCTTCATGGCGCTGAGCTTCTACGACGCCTCGCTCCACGACGGCATCGTCCAGTGGGTTCGTGAAAATGACTGGGAGCTGGATGTTTCCAATTTCCCGGTGCTGACGCGTCCACCTACGGCGAAGTGCGACGGCATCCTGACCACCATCACCCGGCCAGAAACGCTGGAGTGGTTGAAGCCGTATGACTGTCCGATGGTGCGAATGCTGATCGCCCCCACCCCGGAGATGGAGGAGGCGTCCAGCCACATCCCCCTGGTCTCCGCCGACTACGAAAGCGCCGGGCGTCTGGGTGCGAAGCATCTCCTTACTCTGGGGCAGCCACACTTTGCCTTTTATCAACGAGGTGTGGGACCGGACGTGCTGGCGATTCGCAACGGCTTTGTGGAGACATTGAAAGCGGCCGGCAAGCAGGTGACGGTGCTGGATTTCATGGGGGATCATCCCAATCTGGATGCTTTCACCCGTGTGCCCAGGGAGGATCGACGGGAGTGGCTGGCCCGGCGCATTCGTGCATTGCCCAAGCCACTGGCCATCATGGCTGAGGATGATCGCTTTGCCATCGAGGTGATGCACGCCGTCCGCGCCATGGGTCTGCGCATTCCCACGGATGTGGCCATCCTGGGCTCTGATGACAACCGGCTGGCACTGGGTGTGTCACCGGTCTCCATCTCCTCGGTGGA
>NZ_BATQ01000162.1 GCF_000739635.1 Verrucomicrobium sp. BvORR034
GCTCGTTCGCAAAGGGAGACAATGGGTCTCGCCACTTTTTCCCTGATGGCATTGGCTTTTAAGCGGAATCACGCCCCACACGTCCCATGGCGTGATTCCTTTCCAGGACTCCCAAGTCATCGGCAGCGCTATCAAGGGCCACCTCGAATCCTGATTCCGCTTAAAAGCGGTACTCCAACCCTGCTGCGTGGCAGAAATGGTCGTTGGGACGCATCCACCAAGGACAAGCGTTTGGCGGATGCACGTGTTCACCTCCCACCGCGCCACCCCTTACCTCTTACCATTCACCTCTTACCGACCCTACGCTCCCACGGGCTCTGGCCCGTTCTCCTGACGCTCCCGGGCCCTTTCGGCACTGCGCGCCTTCCTTGTCTCATTGAACCACGCGGCCAGGAGGCACACGCTGAGCAGCCCGACGAACACCAGCGCCACGCTGGGCAAGGACAAGGTTTGGCCGATCTTGCGATCCCAGGTCATGCCACCGCCGGCCGGGAAGGCGTGCAGCAGGATGATGTGCAACATGTACATGAGGAGTGATTCGCGCCCCGCCAGTTGGAGCCACTTGGGAGCCGCCAGGCGGGACACGGCTTTCACGACCAGGACCAGGCCCAGCAACCAGCCGAGGCGCTCCACAAAGAACAAGGGATCAGCGTTGGAGAAGGGTCCAGAAGCCAGCTCATACCCGCCCCAGGCCATGGCCACGGCGAGCACAGGCCAGAACCAGCCATCGAGCTTCCAGCGGCTGGCCAGACTGCCCGCGGCAACGAATCCCAGCCAGGGGAAGAGCGGGAACAAAGAGCCCTCGGCGCGGTTCAGCCAGCCATCCACCATCGGCCAGCCCGTGTGCCAACCCGTTGCGATCGGGGCCGCCAGGACGAAGAACCCCAGGAGGGCGACGGAGAGCGCATCAAACCACCGGGGCCGGAGTTGCCCGGCCAGCAGCAGGATGCCCAGGCTTACACCCAGGCAGGAGAGCACATCGATCTGAAATAAGTGCTTCCAACTTGCCAGACCAAAGTCCCCCACCCCCCAAAGATGCCAGGGGATGTGCAAAAGGAAGCTCAGCGCGGCCACGAAACCCAGACGTCGCCATCGGGCGGCCGTGGCCACCGGACGGCCCACCTCGTGGCTGCGACGAATGGATCTCCCCTGGATGTAACCAGCGATCCAGAGGAAGGCGGGGGCGACCAGGCCGTTGAAGAAGCTCAGTTGCGAGCGCCACCCAGCGGTGTCGTAGCCAGAGTTCAGGAAGACGTTGACCACATGGGTCTCAATCATGCCCACCACCGCCAGGCCACGCAAAAGGTCGATCCAGGCAAGGCGATTGGCGGCAGAACGGTCGGACATGAGGGATGGCAGCCCTCTCTATCGCCTTTTTCCGGGGGTTGGACAAGTGGTTTGGCGGTTAGGGGGTGGTGGGTGCTTCGGAGCTCAGTTGGCAGTTGGCAGTTGGCAGTTGGCAGTTGGCAGTTGGCAGTGCGTCAGAGGTGGTGACCCTATGGAGGAATCAGCCTCCCCCGCTCCGGCAACTGATGCCGATTTCCAATCGGCGGCACAGCAGATTGACAATCTGCGCTACGCTGTCGCCAGCGCTCCTGCCCTCATCTAGCTCCTCCTCGCCTGGCACAGCCAAACCACCGCCCCCGCACCGCAGCAGGGTTGGAGTACCGCTTTTAAGCGGAATCAGGAAGCGAGCGTCCCTTGATAGCGCTCCCGGTGGGACGGGCCCGCTCAACTGACGATGACTTGGAAGTCGTGGGCAGGATTCACGCCATGGGAAGTGCGGGGCGTGATTCCGCTTGAAAGCGGTACTCCAACCCCGGTGCGAATTTCTATCAGCTAGACGGGATGCAAAACGCCCTGCTGGCGCTTCTTGGCAGCGAACAGTCGGCTGCCCTGCCCAACCCCGCTATCGGCGCGGATTGCCAATTGACGCTATGAGGTCGCCCGCGCCCCTGACCTCAGGTCTTATGTCTTGTGTCTCCCGCGCAGCGGGCCATGCCGAAGGCATGATAGAAGGTAGCCAGAGAGAGAACCATCCTGAAGGGATGGCAGAAGGCGGTGCCTGATCCTGTTCAACGCCAGGCATCAGGCCCGATGCCTGGCGGTCTGATGATTGGATCCTCGAACCGGCTCGACCAGCAAATGCATTGCAGCGGGAAGCAGGATGAACACCAAGGATGACGGGTGCGGCGCGAGTTTCGCCAGCCATGGCACGATCAACGACGACATGATGGCGATGATGTCTATGCTCACGAGGAAGAACAAGACAAACGTCCCAATCGACATAGTGCGCAGGAATAGCCACACCCAAAGCACCAGGCCAACCTGGAAAGAGATTTGGGAGAATGCCCACAGGAAGGCGTGCACGCGATCATAGGCGGCAGGGATCCCTATCAGCGCGGCGGCATAAATCCCAGTCCAAATCTGAGCCGCGCGAATTTGGTGCCTGGCGAACTGACGCGAGTTCATCCAAAATATCCAGAACACGGGTAACACCACGATGCCGAGCCAGAAGAAGATCTTGCCACGCAGGGTTTGAAGATCACGGGTCATAGAACTTTGGGGGGCTCGAAGTTTTAATTCGATTCAACGTCATTGTGCCTTGGAGAGTGATCCGATGGCAAGGCTGAAATGGACGGGAACGGAGCCTGGCGGGATCGGGGTACTGTAACGCAGAAACTCGTGTCCGTGCGGCTTGCGATGACCTTGTGAGGGAATGAACCTCACCCACGCTGGCGACTGATGCCGATTGCCAATCGGCGGCACAGCAGATTAACAATCTGCGCTACGCTGTCGCCAGCGCCCCTGCCCCCAATCGCGCTCCTCCTCGCCTGGCACAGCCAAACCACCGCCCCCGCTCCGCAGCAGGGTTGGAGTACCGTCCCGCATGCGGGACCAATGCCATCAGGGAAAAGTGGAGAGGTCGAG
>NZ_BATQ01000161.1 GCF_000739635.1 Verrucomicrobium sp. BvORR034
GCTCGGCTGCGATGCGCCCAACCCCATGGTATCTAAAGTTTGAACTACAAGCAGCTGCTACGGAGTCGTTGGCAAGCCAACGCGAACTGGCATTCAGGAAAGCACCTGCATTCTCTGTTGGGGCGATGTCGAGAACGTGCCAATTCCAAAATTCCGGCTGCCCATTGACATTTCCCCGACCACGAGACCAGATTGCCACATGCCACCTCACGATCAAGGCCCTGATCAGAACCAAGGAGCATGTCACCATAGCAGCACGCATCAATCCCTGTTTTGGATCCCCATCATCAGCCTGACTCTGCTGATGGCTTATCCATTCAGTGGAGGGCCGATACTTGGATGCCTGCTTAGAGGATGGTTGCCCGCTTCCAACGAATCCACCCTGACCGATTTCTATTCGCCTGTGATGAGGGTGATCGGCCACCTGCCTCTCTCCGTTCAGGAATCTCACTACGCCTACCTCGAATGGTGGTATCCGGTCCTCCAAAAAGACAGGCCACATTGATACGTCACCTTCGAAGTGCCAAGCTTTCCACTTCTCGCTCATGGAGCATCAAAGTCTGCGAAACCTGTAAACGTTTCGGCCAGTGTCTGCCAAGAAACCCTGGCAGTCGCCGCAGAAAAACCGCCAAAACTCCTTCGGAGTAATCTCTCTACCCTCACCCACCCAACGTTGACTCGCTGGAAGCTCGTCAACGTTGGGTTTGTAGCCCTATCCTCTTCGAGGAAAAGCTTCGACTGAGCCGACTAACCCGACTTGGCGGATTGCCGGGGTTGATGATCCTCCAGCCCTTGATTTTGCGACATTGGGCTCCAAAAGTCTTCACTACATCTTCCACCACTTCGCAACCTTCCGGGGTCTGCTTCAACCAGTGCTTTTGGGCGGGGCCTGTTCAGGCAGCGTGATCTTGAGCTGGTCGAGCAGCAGTTGCAGATCCTTTGAAGGCTGCGTGTGGCGGCTCATCACCACCTCCCTTCCATCGGTTGTGGGCAGGTGCACATCGAGCATCTGCACCGTTGCAAACTTCTCCAGCACACTTCGCGGTGTCAGCCCGCTGGCCGTCAGCCTCAAGCGCGCCTTGAGCGTCACCTGCAGGCAGTACGCCAGGAACGACACGAAGAGGTGCGCTTCAATGCGATGGTCCAGTTGGTGGTGCACCGGCCGGATCCCCAGATCGTGTTTGAGCTCCTTGAACGCCTGCTCCACCTCCACCAGTTGCAGGTAATACTCCCAGAGCTTCGCGGGATCAGTCTCCGTCAGATTGGTGCACAGCAGGTAGCGCCCCTCCCGCCGCCATCCTTCACGCAACACCTTGCGGTCCAGCTCCCAGCTCAGAGTCGCCCGCTGCCGGCCCTTGCCCTTGCCCTGGTCTTTGCCTGTTGCGGGCTGCAACTGCATGCTGACTTTGACAAAGCGCGCATCCCGCCCCGCCTCCTTTTTGGCTGCACCCAACGCTTCGTACATCTCATCACGGTGCAGGGGACGCTTGCGCTGGCGCAACCCTTCCAGGGCATCCAGATACTTGCGCAGCCGACGTCGGCGCATCGAGCGTTCTTTTGCCACCCGGTCCTGGCTTTGGGCCAGCACATAAGTCTCCCCTTCATGCGGCAGCAGTTTGACTCGCACCTGGGGGCGGGCCTGCTGCCAGGGTTGCTGGGCCAGCGACTCTTCGAGCGTGCTCAAGCGTCCTTTGGGTGTGCCCACCAGATAACTCACTGGCGGGGTGCTTTGACGCATCTGTTCAAGGGTCTCTTCAGTCGGATGCCCCGGTCCATGACCCAGACGCGCTGGGCCTTGCCGTACTGGTCTTCGATCCTGGCCAGGAAGCTCTTGAGGGTGCTCTTGTCGGTGGTGTTGCCCGGCAGCACCTGATAGGCCAGAGGGAAGCCTGCGGGGGTGACGATGAGGGCAATGACCACCTGCACACAGTCGCTGCGCTTGTCGCGGCTGTAACCAAAGGGGCGCAGACCGGTGGGGTTGTCCGGCGGGTTGCTTTCAAAATAGGTGGTGGTCAGATCATACAGCAGCACCTCATAACGGGCTCCAAACAGGTCGCGCCAGCGCTGGGTGAGATGATCAAACAAGGCGCGCTTGTGGGCCAGGATCTTGTCATGGCACTCGTAGAGGCGGTGGATCTCGGCCAGGGCGAAGTCCGCGCCCAGGAGATCGGCAATGGCCGTCTGGTCAAACCAGTGGCGGTGCAGCCGCCATTCGCTGCCCGGTTCGATGAGCCGGTGGAGCACCAGATCCCAGCGGGTGCCCTCACGACTGGGCGGCAAGCGTTGCCGCCAGAAGTCGGCCAGGAGCAACTGCTCCCAGAGCAGGCAGGCCCCCCATTGCCGGGGCCGCTCCAGACGCATGGCGGCAAGGCCCAGACGCACAATGGGCAACTCATCAACACCGACCTGCTCGGGAGCATGATCTTCGGTAAAGAGGGCCACCTGTTGAGGAGCGATTTGGTCTTTGCCGAAGAGTTCGACCGTCTTGCGCCAGGAGACTTCCTGACGGCCATTGAGTTCACCCAGATAAAGGACGTGCCGTTGGACCACCTGCCGGGGATTGATGCGCCGGTTCTCGACGATGCTCCAGTAGAGGTGCACTTTGCCATCCTTGAGCCGTTTGGTGGAACGCAGAAACATGATGGCCCAAGAAGTTAGCCAGCAAAGCAGGTGCGCAACCACCAAGGTCTGCACTACAAGCCGATTTGGAATCGGACCCTCGCAAAATCAAGGGTTGCAGCTTGATAACAGGCCCAAAAATGCCGAAATCGGCCGCGAGTCCGCCTAGTTGGACTAAAGCACAATGCCATCAGGGAAAATAACCCCCCACAAAGCAAGTCACTCTATTTCAATATGATACGCAAACCATCCTAACATAAAGCTTTCTATATGGAAGCAGTGACATAACGGGTGCCCAGGTATAGGACGCCCTTGCTTTTAGAAAATTGAAGTGCTGGGACGAACGATTCGACGTCCTCAAGGCCAGTTTTAACGTCTGCGTTGACTTGCAATGAACTCAAATTTGATCCTCGAACCGGATTTCAAGGGAATTGCAGCCATAAATTGCCGACCATTTCACCTGTTGTGCATTTTGTTGGCGGAAAAATTCCCAAACCGCGACATATCGACACATTGCAAAGCGCTCGCTACCAGTGAGATGCATGAATGGTTGCGAATTTCCCCTGACGGCATTGGACTAAATTCGGTAATCCCACCCGGCTGCGGGCTCGCGTGGCCATTCAGGAGTCAACACCTTGACGCACTGCCTTCTGACGCACTGACGCACCGGTGCCTCCGCTCTCCAGTTCCCAATCAGCCACCAGCGTCACCTCCCTCACCCCAGGATGGGCGACGAGCCAACGGGCTACGGGGGTGACGATGAGTTCTTCCAACCGACGCTGGAGGGGGCGGGCGCCGTAGATGGGATCGAAGCCTTGTTCGCAGACTTTGTCCAGGAGGGCGGGGCTGACCTGGAGCTTGATGCCGCGGTCGCGGAGGCCTTCGCGTTCTTCCAGGCTGGCGACCTCGCGCAGGGCGATGGCTTTGACAGCATCGCGGTCGAGGGGATCAAACACCACCACCTCATCCAGCCGGTTGAAGAACTCGGGTCGGAAGAACTGGGCGGCAGCGGCGGGATCGACTCGGGCGGAGGCTCCGGCATCGCCCGGGGTGAAGCCGAGGGAGCCGCCTTTCCGGGTGCCGAGGTTCGATGTCATAATGATGACGGTGCTGCGGAACCAGGTGGTGCGCCCCAGGGTGTCGGTGAGGCGGCCTTCGTCGAAGACGTTCATGAGGGTGTCGAAGACCTCGGGCGAGGCTTTCTCCACCTCGTCCAGCAGGAGCACGGTGAAGGGGTTCTGCCGCATGCGTTTGACCAGGTCGGACGGTTCGCCGTTGGGCTCCCCCAGCAGGCGGCGGGCGGCATCGTGGCCGGCGTATTCGCTCATGTCCAGCCGCACCATGCGGTCGGCGGGCTTCCGGTTGGGATAGAGGTAATCACCCAGCGTCTTGGCGAGCTGGGTCTTCCCGGTGCCGGTGGGGCCGGTGAAGAGCAGCACGGCCAGGGGGCGATGCGGGTCATTGAGACCGGCCTTGAACTTGGTGAGGGTGCGGCAAACCGACTGCACCGCCCGCGACTGGGCCACGACCTGACCGTTAAACCACTGCTCCAACGCTGCGGCATCCATCGTCTGCCGCTCATCCAGCAGCCACCCCGGCAGGCCGGTGGTGGTGGCGAAAAGCTGGCGCATGGCGGTGAGCCCGACGGCCGGCTCCCCGGCTTCGCGAGCGCGGTTGAGCGCCTCATGCATGAGGCCCAGCGGAGTGCCGGGAAATCCGGCATAGGGCTGGAAGCGCCGGCAGAGCCGTCCTGCCTCGCGGGCGGCATCAGGAGCGAAGTCGAGCTGCGTCTGGTCGGAGAATGAGCGGGCGGCCTGGTCCAGAATGCGGGCCTGCTGCGCCTCGTCCAGAGGCTCCAGGCGCACGACGCCCAGGGCATCCAGAAAAGCGGGCAGTACCCGCTCGCAGGATTCCACCTCCTCAGGGGTCGCCTCCACCACCACGCGCAGCTCGCCCGTTTGCAGATAGGGTACGAGGAAAGCAGCGAGACTGCTGCCCGGGCTGGAGCCACCGAGACGCAACAGCTCCCGGAGACTCTCCAGACAGAGCACGCCATCCAGGCTACGCAGCTCTGCGATCACCTTTTCCAGCTGCTCCTGCCACTGGCCCAGCCAGCGCTGCCCGGCGATGAGGCGGGCTCCGCTGGAGATCCAGAAGCGCTGGGAGCGGGCTTCCCCCGGGCCCAGTCCGAGCTCGCGTTCCACCTTCCGCGCCGCATCCACCAGCACGGCGGTTTTGCCGCTGCCCGGGCCACCCACCAGCAGGGTGCTGCCCTTGCTCAGATCCAGCCTTGCCTGAACACGGGCGACATCCGCCTCCCGCTCCCAGGTGCGCACATGGCGGCGGATCGCGGGCGAGCCCACATGCTCCGCCACCTTGCCGAGGTGCTCCGGAGGCTCCACGCGGACGCTGTCCTTCTTCTGCCAGGGGGAATACACGATCTCCTCCAGCCGGCAGTCCATGGGAGGCAGGTAGCGCAACAGCGAGGCGGGGTTCTGCCCCTTAAGTGCCTGCCTCGCGTAGTGCAGTGCCATTTCCTCGATCCGATCTCCCCCGGGCAGCTCGAACTGCACATCCAGAGTGGGCAGCAGGGCGCAAACCAGGCCGCTCTCCCGCCGGCCCACCACACAGGGCAGACGGAGCTGCACGGGCTCCTCACAGGGGAGGGTGCGCTTCCGCTGCTCATTCCCGGCCACGAAGAACTCGTACTCAGGCACGGCCGCGACCTTGATCGTACGGAGGCTGGGTTCGAAGAAATCTGGAGCAATCAGCCAAAGCATTCCATCCCGGTCCACCGCGGTGAGGTACTCCTTGAGCTGGCGCAGCACATCCGCCGTCGAGACGCCGCTGGCCGTGCCGTCGGTGGCCGAGTCATTAAGAAGACGACCACTCCAGGCGCGCTCGCCGGTCTGCCAGAGGACCACAGGATGACGTTGGGATTTGGGCATGGGAAATCAGGGGTTATGCGTTTTCCACCTCTTCGATCGGCAGGCCATAGACGTAGGCGAAGTCCATCGCGCCGTCGTCAAGGGAGTACTTGTGGGCAACGAGGCCAGTGCGTAGATCGACAAGCATGGCGTCCAGTTCCAGCTTCTCAATGATCGACGGATCAGCCTGCAACATAGGCCCTTCCCAAGAAGAAACGTGCGTGGAGATCGAGCTCAGTCCACGCGGAGAAATTCTGGCAAAGGTGCCACTCTGCGATCGGATCAAATCTGATGCGCCGTGGGCGGTCACTTTTGCCCTATCAATATCGGGGTCAATCTCACCGTAATCCCCAAAGGCATGCTGGGCCCAGCAAGGCCGATGCGAGTACATCACGGGATAACCAATGGGGGAGTCCAGCCTCAACACCCACTCCTGGGGTTCCACAAAGTCGGGCTCACACACGCTGTACAGATACCGGGTGCGCCAGAGCAAGCGCAAGATTCGCCCACGGATTTCATCCATCGGACGAGCCCTCCCCAGGACATCCTCAATCGCATGCGAGGCGAGGCGCTCGGCCATCAGGTCATCCAGGAGAGTTACAAGCACCTCTTCCGGCAGCACGTGCAGCACGTCGCGACGCCGGGGCGGATGCGGATTGCTCGAGCGTGCCGCCATGGCATGCCTTCTCGCTTTTTCCTCCCCCTCCAGGAAGTCTTCACAACGCTCCAGCCCAAAGCGGAGGCGACTGATCTCGCCGCGTAGATGGTAGTACCAGGCCTTCATGGGCCCCACATCGTCGCTAGGTTCATCGAACTCCCAGGCATCCAGTCGATCAGTCGCAGCATCCAGCACGGCATGGGCACGCGAGAGGTCTTCCCAGAGCACCTCATCAGGCACTTCCACCGGAAACGGCAATCGGACATCAACCTGCTTGACGGTGTGAAGGTGAAACTGAAGCCGCCCTTCTGGATCAACTGTCACCTGGAATCGAGCCGCACGATCCCCCGGCATTCCCAGCAACTTCTCCGCCAGCGGTTCCACCAGACAGGTCTCCACTGCCCGGCGCAAAGCGCGCGCCCCGAATGCGAGGTCAAACCCACGGTCTGCCAGCGCCTTCACAACATCATCTTCCAAGCGCACATCCACGTGCCGGTCCTGCAAGCCCTGCCGGTTGAGCGCCCTCTCTGCCATGGTTCTGGCGAGATACACGATGTCCCCTTTCCGCAGCTCGTGGAAGGGTACAATACGGTCCAGCCGGTTGAAGAACTCAGGTCGGAAATGTTTGCGGGCCGCTTCAATGTAGTGCTCACCGCCTGCAACCTCCTCTGTCGCCGCAAATCCCACACTTCTGCTGCCAGCGCCCGCACCAAGGTTCGATGTAAGAATGATGATGCAGTTGCAGAAGTCCGCCGTCTGCCCCTGGGCATCCGTCAGCCGCCCCTCACCCAGCACCTGGAGGAGCAGGTCCAGCACATCCGGGTGGGCCTTTTCCACCTCGTCAAACAGCAGCAGGCTGAAGGGCTGCCGCCGTACACGGGAGGTGAGCAGACCACCCCGCCCTGCACCACCAATGAGCCGCAGCGCGGCATCGGCACCGGAGTACTCATTGAGGTCAAACCGGAGCATCTTCTCCTCACTGCCAAAGACGAACTGCGCCAGTGCACGGGCACACTCCGTCTTGCCCGTGCCCGTAGGGCCGAGGAAGAGCAGTGTCCCCATGGGGCGGTGGGCATCCTGCAGCTCAGCCTTTGCCGTGAGGACGGTGTCCACCATGGCAGCAATGGCTGGCTCTTGACCCACAATCCGCTGACTGAAGGCACCCCGCAGTCGGGCTCTGGAGAGCGACTCCCCCGCATCCAGCATTTTCTTACGGATGCCGTGACGGCTGGCGAACCACTCCAGCACGGCCGGTCCGTCCACCAATCTTTCACCCGCATCTTTCAGGCCCTGCGCCAGCGCGTGCACCATCTCCACCGCCTTGCCGGGGAAAGCCCGTGCCCGGGCAAAGCGCTGCTGCAACTGCATGACCAGCGGCACCACGCCCAGGGTGAACCGCGTCCTCGCCCCCGGCGGCATGGCCTGCAGGGTGCGCACCAGGATGCGGAGCGTTGTTTCATCATCCGTCTCCCGCACGTGCATGACATGGAACATGCTGGCAAACGCGCGGTCCATCTCGCGCAGACGCGCCCAGACCTCTGGCGTGGCCTCCGCCAGCACGGCCACCGGCTCATGCTCCTGCCGGGCCTTCAGCACATGGCCCAGGGTGAGCTCGCTGCCGGAGCTTTTCCCCGCCTCAAAGAGGCCGGGCAGATCATCCAGCACCAGCACATGCCGGCGCTTCCGCAGCTCCGCGAGCATGACCGTCCAGCGCTCCTCCCACTGGCCGAGGTAGGACATGCCGCTGATGACGCGCTGCGGCGAGACCTGCCAGAACTGGCCCCGACGCGACACCTTCGGAGACTCGATGATCCGGCGCACGCACTCATGGATGAGGGCGGTCTTGCCCACCTTGGGTGGGCCTACCAGCACCACCATGGGCACATGCGCCGTCTTGCGGCTGAACCAACCGGCGAGTTCCGTGAGTTCCGTCTCCCGCAGCAGGGCCCGCTGCAACTCCTGCGGATACTGGCGATCCAGACTGCGTCCTACGCGATAGAGTTCCTTCTGCCCGTCCATGGGCTCTTCCTGCCCCAGGGCCACGTGACCGGTCTTCTCCGCAACCACCCGCTGATTGCCGGGCACCACGACGTTGACATGGGAGACATGTGGTTGGCTCCCGGAACTCCAGGGCTCCAGATCCACCACCTCGTCCGATTCCTTCTCCAGCTTGCGGAAGTGCTCGGTGAGCACCCTCTGCAACGCATCCTCCAGCCGGGTGCCCGGCGGCCAAAGGAAGGTGAGCCCCTCTCCGCGTGGCAGGACGGCCAGACGGCGGTCGGCGGAATCAAACACGGCCACGAAGAACTGCGCCTCATACGAGTGACGGCGGAGTTCAAGGCGCAAGCGCACAGAGTGGCCCGTTACCTCCGGGCTGAAGCTCCAGGTGAGCAGGGAGCGATGATCCGGCCCGGTCACGAGCTCCGCCAGATGACGTTGCAGGCGGTCTTCCAGACGCTTCAGCGCACGGTCCTCCTGGGGATCTGCCTCCCCCCATTGGCCACACAGGGGCGGCAGCAGCGGCCTCACGCGGAAGCGCGCCTGCCCGCCCGGCTCGCGGTGGTGGTCCACATACACGGGGATGGAAAGCTTGCGGTTCATGAAAGTGCCTCCCTCAACAGTTGCTGACGCGCCGCCCTCAGCAGCCAGTCGGGATCCAGCTTGCCACTCTCGCGCTCGCCGCTGGGGCCGTCCTTCACGATCTGTTTCACGGGATCGTACTGGCGGCGGATCACACCGCTCTCCAGTTCCGGCTGGCCGACCAGGCCATCCAGGGCGAGGTGGAAGTCCTTGAGTTGTTTCACCGGGAGCTCCGGCACGTACACGGAAATCCGGCAGGTCCAGTCCGGTGGCAGCCCCAGGTTCGCGGAGTTACCCTTGGCATTGTCCTGGTCGCCCGGCAGGCGGCTCTTGCGGGAGAGATGCAACCCTCCCGCCCCTTTGAGGTAGATGGGAGCGCGGCCCCCGGTCACCCAAAGCACGATGGCACTCAGCTTGTCGCCATCCGCCTTGGAGAGGGAGTCGCAAAGCACGTCCTTCTCATCGACATCGGCAAAGACCCTGAGGCCGCTGGCATCGCGCTGGCGAAGCGGCACCTCCCTGGCAAAGTAACCCACCTGAACCTTGCCCCCTGCAGCCAGGGCGAGGGCGCGATACACGCGGACGAAGTCCAACAGCGATGCGCCTGGTTGTCCACGAAACTCCAGCACCAGCGTTTGGGGCGGCGGCTGGAAGATCTCCAGCGCCGTCAGTGCCATCTCCTCCACATCATGCTGCTTGATGGGATCGTGCGCTGGCGCATCGGTAGGGCGAGCGTGATGCAGGGCCAGGATCAAGGCTTCCTCATGCGCGGTCTGCGTCTGATGGGCCGCTTCGACCGTGGCGACGCATTCCTTGAGCGCCTCAAAGCGCGGATCATGCGCCACCCAGGCCTCTCCGCCACGACGGCGGCTCTTCAGCTGGAGCCGACGACGACGGGCTTCCAGCACGCGGAGGTTGCCGCTCAAGGCATTCATCATGGTGCAGATGCGCAGCCGGGCCAGAGCCTCCCGGATGCGCACCACGTACTCGAGCCTGTCTTGCAGGATCTGGATGCCGGAGAGATGCTCCGCCTGTTGGAGCGGCTTGGTGAACTGAAACTTCACTTTGCCATCCGCTCCCAGCTCCGCCTTTACCAAGCTCTTCGGTGCCAGAGTGACGGGCAAGTCTGCCGAGAGCGGAGCCAGCAACTCCTGGGCAATGCGTCGCTTGAGCGGACGCGCCCCATAGCGGGGATCATACCCTTCCCGGGCCAGATGCTGAATGAGTGGCTCCGCGACCTCCAGACGCAGCTTGCGCCCCGCGAGGCCGGGACGCTGGGTAATCGCCGCCAGCTCCCTGCGGGTCAAGGACTCCACCACCTCCTCAGAAAGCGGGCGGTAGGGCACGATGGAATCGATGCGGTTGAACATCTCCGGGCGCAGCACGGCCTGCACCGCGGAGGTAAAGTGTTCCACGGCGTTCCGCCACGTCTCCCCGTCCTGCTGAAAGCCGAGCCGCCCGCGGGAGAACTCCCGGGCACCGAGGTTCGAGGTCATAATGATTACACAGTTGCTGAAGTCAGCGGTGCGACCGGCCGCATCCGTAAGACGGGCCTCACCCAGCACCTGGAGCAGCAGGTCAAACACTGCGGGGTCCGCCTTCTCGAACTCATCCAGCAGCAGCACGTTGAAGGGCTGATCCCGCACGGCCGCGGTGAGCAGGCCCTCACGACCATCCTGGCTGCCGCTCACCAGACGCTGGGCGCTCCAGGGGTGGTTGTACTCGCTCATGTCCAGCCGGATCATGCGGTCGGCTGCTTGAAAGAGGAACTCCGCCAGGGCCTTGGCCATCTCTGTCTTGCCCGTGCCCGTGGGCCCGGTGAAGAGCAGGGACATGAGCGGGCGTCCGGGCCGGGAGAGGCCCGCCTTGAGCCGGGCGATCATGGCCACCACGGCCGTCACGGCGTCCGGCTGGCCCTGCACCCTTTCCTCGAACCACTGCCGGGCGGCATCCAGATCCAGCGGCAGCGCGGGATCCAGCAGACGGCGGGACATGCCGGTCTCCTTGGTGAAGGCGTCATAGACCTCTGCCTCCTCCACGAGGATGTCGGTCGCAGACTTCTCATGCAGACGCCGCATGAAGCGCAGCGGGGCGCCAGGGAAGGCGGCATAGCCCATGAACCGGCGGTGCAGGGCCGCCACGCGATGCAGGGCGGGTCGAGTGAAGCGGGCGCGGTCACCCGCCATGGCCACGGAGGCCGCGAGCAGGATGGCATCGGCCCGCTCCGGTGTGGGCTCCTCCACCTTCATGATACGGAAGGCATCGCCCAGGCGGGGATCGATACGTTCCACCACGCTGAGCTGTTCCGGCGTGCACTCTGCGATGACCTGCACCTCCCGCCGCACCAGGTACGGCCGGATGAAGGAGGCGATGCTCTCATTTCCTGCGCTGCTCTGGCCCACATTGAGCAGCTCAAACAGACTGCCGAGGTGCAGCACCGCCCCCAGCTCCCGGGCGCGCAGGAGCAGCTCCCGACAACGCAACTGCCACTGGCCAAACCCGCAGGCCCCGGCGATGAGACGCGCCCCGCTGGTACGATGAAACTCGCGCTGCCCCAGCCCGTGATCTCCACGGTCCGCAGCCAGCTTCTGCACCAGCGCGGTCTTGCCCACGCCGGAAGGGCCTACCAGCAGGATGCTGGGCTTGTTCTCCAGATTCAGGAGCCGCGCCAGCTGGGCCACCTGGGCCTGCACCTCGAACACCCTCGGCTGGAAGATGCCCTCCATGCGGGTGCAGAGCTGTGCAAGCGCGTCTTCCTTCCCCGGCTCTTTGTTGCGTTGTTTCCAGCGCTCCTTGGCCGTGCCCAGATTGGGCGTCCAGTGCAGGCGGGTGAGCTCCAGCGTGCCGCGCTCCAGCCGGGCAAGCTCCAGCAGATCCCGGTTGAAGCCTTCCCGCTTGATGGCCAGGAGCACATGATCTGCCAGCATTTCAGGCAGACGTTCACGATCCGGCGCGATGACGGCGATATTCAAGGCGGGCACCGTGGCGACCGCATGCCCCCCCTGATCCCAGACAATGGCTTCCAGGGTCACGGCGATGCCGTCCCGCCAGGCCTCGCTGCGCCGCGCGGGCTCCACAGTGAGCTCGACCTTGGCCAGAGCGGGCTCGCTCCTTACCAGGCGACGGTTGAGTTCATCCAGCGGATGTTTGCTGAGGATTTCCTCTGCCAGATCCAGCAACTCGCTGCGGGCACGCCGTGCCCGGTTGCCAAAGGTGGCCGCCTCCGGCACCAGCAACAACTCCACCAACACCTGATCATCGCCCTCCGGGCTCAGCTCAAGCGTCCGGGTGACAAGGTAAAACGCGGTGTCCATTTCCGACATGCTCTGCATCCAACACAAAAGGTCAGCTAAATGCCAGCAAGACGTGGATGACACACCTGCGATTTTTAACAGGTCCCCTGCAAAAAGGCGCAGTTGAGTGTGAGTGAGTTCACGAGGATCCTCCGCCCCCGCCCGATACGTCTCGGAAGCCCCTCTGCAGATGTGCCGGACGTGAAAAACTCCCACCTCCTTTCCTTCTCAGGTAAAGTTCCACCTTCACTCCCCCACCCCCCATGGGAGCCTCACGCGACAACTTCATCAAGTACCCCCGCACGCCGCATCTCTTTGGCTCCAAGGGCACGGACGATGACAAGCACCTGGGGCCCAAGGCCTCGGAGGCGTTTGTCAAAGACCCGTCGCTCATTGTGGAAGAGAAGCTGGACGGCACCAATGTGGGCATTCACTTCCTTTCCAACGGGAGGCTGTTTTTGCAGTGTCGCGGTCATGAGATCACGGAGGGCATGCATCCGCAGTATGACCTCTTCAAGCAATGGACCGCCGTGAAGCGCCCGGTGCTGGAAGCCATGCTGGCGGACCAGTACATCCTCTTTGGCGAGTGGCTCTATGCGCGACACAGCGTGCATTATCGCGGTCTGCCGCATTATCTCTTTGAGTTCGACATCTATGACAAAGAGGCCGGGCACTTCCTCTCCCTGGAGCGACGGCTGGAACTGCTGGAGGGGACGGGCATTCCGACGGTGCCGGTGCTGCATGAAGGAGCTGCCACACAGGAGAAGTTGCAGGAGCTGATTGGGGTCTCTGCCTTTGAGGCGGAGTTTGTGCATCCTGGCGCGGGTGGTGTGGATCATCGCATGGAGGGTCTGTATCTGCGGACCGAGGCCGAGGGTGTCGTGACCGGTCGGGCGAAGATCGTGCGACCGGAGTTTGTGGAAAAGATCAAGGAAAGCACGCACTGGCAGCATCAGGTGATGGTGCCGAATGAGCTGGCGGACGGGGCGGATATCTGGGTGTAGTGAAATGAGGAATGACGAATTAGGAATGGGGGGGTTCGCGCGATGAGAAGCTGGCAGGATATTTTGAAAGGCTCCAATGAGGAGATCATCCGCTGGGCGGCGGAGAGTGCGTGGGCGGATGCCATGCGGGCGTGCCAGCAGGATGCGATCTGGCATGCGGAGGGGGATGTGTGGACTCACACCTTGATGGTGTGCGCGGAGGTGGAGAAGCTGGAAGGGTACGAGGAGCTAAATCGTGAGGACCAGCTCAAGTTGCTCTTCACCGCCTTGTTGCATGACTCGGGCAAACCGGCCACCACCGCACTGGATCCAGAGACGGGGCGGTTGCGGTCGCTGAGGCATTCGATTGTCGGAGCCAGTCTGGCGCGGGGAGTGCTGGCGGAGCTGAGATGTCCGCTGGAGTTGCGCGAGGAGATCGTGCGGCTGGTGCGCTATCACGGTCGGCCACCGTATCTCCTGGAGAAGGCGCACCCCGAGCAGGAGGTGATCCGCTTGTCTTGTCTGGTGAAGAACCGGCTGCTGCACCTCTTTGCCCTGGCAGACACCCGAGGTCGCGATGCGGATGGGACCGTGCGGACCGAGGAGATGCTGAACCTCTGGCGTGATGTGGCGGTGGAGCACGGGTGCTATGACGGGCCGTATCCCTTTGCCAATGCGCAGGCGCGGTTTCTGTATTTTCGGGAGGCCGTGGGCGATCTGCACCATGTGCCGCATGAGCATTACAAATGCCGGGTCATCATGATGAGCGGCCTGCCCGGCGTGGGCAAAGACACCTGGTTGGCGCGGAACCGCCCGGAGCTGCCGGTGGTGTCCCTGGACGCTGTCCGGGAGGATCTGAATGTGGATGCCACCGACAACCAAGGACGCGTCATTCAAGAGGCGCGGGAGCGTTGCCGTCAGCATCTGCGTGCCGGGGAGGACTTTGCGTTTAACGCGACCAATCTGACCGTGAGCTTGAGGAAACGCTGGGTGGATTTGTTTGCCGGGTATGGCGCGTGGATTGAGATCGTTTATCTGGAGGACGATCTGCGGGTCGTGCTGAAGCGGAATGCCGGGAGGAAGGATCCGGTGCCCGCGAGTGTGATTGAGAAACTAGCGGGGAAGGTGGAGGTGCCGGATGTGTCGGAAGGGCATGGGGTGACCCGCTGCGCGGGAGACACAAGACTTTAAGACAGAAGACAGAAGACCTGAGAGCAAGGTGGAGACGCGTGCGGGGTGGAGAGACGCGGGAGCGCACAGGCCGACGGCGGTGACAGGGGCCGGATAGGTTATGACCTCTGCCGCAACGGAGACAGTGGCGGTTGTAGTTGTCGACGTGAGGAGGCACTAGCTGAAGCGTCTGCGGCGGGGATAGCGCGAGGGGCGTTCGGTTGTGCTGCGCCCTGCTTCCGAGTGTTCTATTGGGGGCCTTGGACTCTTGGGCCTGTCTTTTGCCGCGGCGTGATAGACGAGGAGATTAGTGCCTCCTCACGTCGACAACTACGACCAGCTTTGGGGGTGATGAGGCAGAGGGGGAGGAGATGGAGCTGATGAGTGCGTAGGCAGGCTGGGTGGAGTTTCCAAGCCTCTCTCTGCTCAACCCTCCACCGTCTGATTGAAGCAGATGCGGTTCCCGAACGGGTCGATGACTTCCAGGACCTTGGCCCCCCAGGGGGCGGTTTCGATGCCGGGGTTCATGTTGGGGTTCGGGCGGGTGGCGAGCTCTGCATGAAGAGCCGTCACGTCGTCAAGGTGCACCAAGATCTTCGAGCCGGGGGTGCAGTCGCCGTAGTGCTCTGTGAGATGCAGTACCAGCTCGTCGCGGGAGACCTGGAGATAGCGCGGAGAGGTGGGGCTGAACTGGTGCTCCCAGTCGAGCTTGAATCCCAGCCAGTCCAGGTAAAAGGACCGCGCAAGCTGATGATCGAAGATGCGGAATAGAGGGATGGGTGCCTGGAGTTTCATGTTCTGCGCAGAGAAGTTTCTCCGTTAGATGTTACCTTGTTGGTCAAGGGGTGGAAGGCAGGGGCGAGTGCGGATGGGGATGCAGGTGAGGAAGACAGCAAACTGGGGATCAGGGGCGCTGGCGGGGCGATTGGGTTAAAGGATATCACAAGGGGTGCGAAAGCGGCGGTTCCCGCACGCACTCCACAGCGACTTCGTCGCCAGATGTTGGGAGCGCGGCGTGTGAAGCTCGCGCTCCTGGCCAGCGATGTCGAAGGAAGGCAACGTCGCGTGCCCTCCCCTGCTCTTCCGGTTTACTGGATTACCGTTCTACTGAATTACTGTTTTACCGAATTACCGAATTACCGGCGTAGCGCGAGCATGCCGCTGCTGTTCTGCCGCCCGAAGGAAAACACGGCTTCTTCGAGCTGCGACTGCAATTCTTTGAGCACGTCTTTGTCAGTCACTTTCTGCTCGGCTTTGTCCTGGATGTAGATGGCATCCAGAGCGACGCCTTTTTCGGTGTTGATGCGGGCGTGGCAGATGTTCAGGCCGAGCTGGCCGATGGCCATGAAGATGTCATACAGAAGACCGATGCGGTCCAGGGCCTGGATCTCGACGACGTTGTAGTCGGTGGTGAGGTCGTTGTTGATGTACACGCGCTGCGGCACCTCGGCGGCGACGTCTTCCAGCCCTTTCAGAGAGCGGCGGTTTTCCTGAATGGCCTGGCTGAAGTCGAACTCACCAGTCTCAAAGGAGCTCTTCACGCTGGACTCCACGCGGGCCTTGGTGCGCTCGTTGGTGACCGGGGAGAAGTCGGTGCGGCAGACGCGGAAGACGTCCAGCACGACGTCGTCACTGCGCTGGTAGAGATCGGCGCTCAGAATGTTGATGTTCTGGGCGGCGAGGGCGCCGGCGATACGGGCGAGGAGGAGGTGGCGGTCCCAGCAGACGACGATGAGCTCGCTGCAGCCCTGCTCGGGGTGCTCCACCCAGGTGAGGCCGGGGAGGAGGTCCTCCTGCGAGGTCCCCTTGGCCACGGTGCGGAAGAAGCCGCGGAAGGCCTCAATGTGGAAGGCGATGATGTCCGGACTGCGGAAGTTGAAATAACTCCGCGGCATGTGCTGGAAGTGCGCGGCGATCTCGCGCTCGTAGTAGGAGTCCAGCTTCTTGCGCACCTCCCCCTGGAGCTCCTCCAGCGGGGCGGTGATGCTGCTGATGAAGTCGGAGGGATCGTTGAGGTATCGAACCGTGTTGTGGTACAGGTGGAGGATGAGGCTCTCCTTCCAGGAGTTCCAGCTCTTGTCACTGGTGCCGCGGGAGTCGGCCAGGGTCATGACGAGCAGGGCATCCAGGTTCTGCTTGTTGCGCATGATGCCAGCGAACTCGGAGACCACCTTGGGGTCGTCCAGGTTCTTCGTGGTGGCCGTGCGGTAGAGCGTGAGGTGGTGGTCCACCAGGAACATGAGCAACTGGCGGCGGGAGCCCTTGATTTGAAGGCGGCGGCACACGCGGTTGGCCAGCTCGGCGCTGGCATCCGTGTGGGTGTTCGTATTGAGAGCACGGCCGGAGTCATGCAGGAGCAGGGCCATGTACATGATGTAGGGCTCCTGCATCTCGCGGAAGAGGCGCTTGTAGAGCTCCATGCCCTTCTGCGGGGTGGCATCGGCCAGCTCATCCATCTTCTCGATGGTGCGCAGGGTGTGCTCATCCGCCGTGTAGCGGTGGAAGAACTCATGCTGCACCAGGCAGGTGAGCGCGCCGAACTCCGGCATGTACCGGCCGAGGAAGCCCACGCGGTGCATCTGGCGGAGCACGCGGGACACATCCCCGCGCTGGTTGAGGATGGCCTCAAAGCTCTCCCGCACCGCCTTGTTGTAGCGGAAGGTGATGTTGATGAGTGCCCAGCTCTGCTGGACCAGATGAAACAACTCCGGGCTCAGGCGCAGGTGGCGCTGCTGGGTGTGCACAAAGAGGCGCATGAGCCGCGGCGGATCCTCCACGAAGACCTTTGGGTGCTCGGCATAGAGGCGGTCATTCTTGGCCACGAAGCCGTCGAACTTCTCCACCTTGGGCACGGTCTTGCGCAGCAGGCGGGCCACGAGGCTGGGCTTCCCATTCTCCACGGCCTGAAGGTGGTAGCGGTCCATCAGCTCACTGCATCGGTGCAGCATGTTGCTGCTGTGCATGTAGTAGTCCCGCATGAAGACCTCGATGCGGTTGAGGATCTTCTTCTGGCGGTAGCCCAGATTCGTGGCCACGATGCCCTGGAGGCGCAGCGTGAGCACATCGCTCTCGCGCTTCTCAATGTAGTGCATCTCCGTGCGGACGCGGAGGATGAAGTCATAGGCGCGCTCCATGTCCTTGAGCGAGGTGTTGGGGAACTCCGCCTTCTTCACGATCTCCTTGAGGTCGATCGTGCGATACTTGGCGTAGGACATCCAGAGGGCGTTGTGGTAGTCGCGCAGACCACCGCAGCCGTTCTTCACATTGGGCTCCTGCACGGAGGCGGTGTCCTCATGCTTCGCGTGGCGTTCGGCCAGGTCCTTCTGCCGCATCTGGAGGAACTCGATGTCGCGCCCGTCCATGCACTCCTTGTCAAAGCGCTGCTCCAGCTCGGCAAAAGGCTCCGGATCGCCGGAGACGAGCCGCGCCTCAATGAGGGCGGTCTTCACCTGATTGTCGCCATTCGCCTGCTTGATGGTCTCCCCCACGCTGCGGGTGGAGGAGTCCCCCACCTTGAACCCCGAGTCCCAGAGCATGGTGAGGAAGGAGGAAACGAGCTGCGCCAGCCCGGTGGGTGTTTGCGTGCTGTTGCCCGAGAGGAGGAAGAGCACGTCCACATCACTGCCCGGGTTCATCTGGCGGCGGCCGTAGCCGCCGGTGGCCACGAGACTGATCTTCGTCTTCGCCAGCAGGCTGGCATCTGCCCCGAGCAGCATCTCATGCCAGAGGTGCTTCAGCACGGCATCGATGAGATCCGAGCGCATGCGGCAGATCTCCATGCCACTGCCGCCGGCCCGGTGCAGCATGCGCAGCCGGGCCTCCTCCACCTTGCGGAACCTCTTGAAGGCCCGGAGCACCTCCGTGTTGGACCTGGACTTGCCGGTCGTGTTGGCGAGGGCTTCCCGGGCGCGGGTGGAGAGCTTCTTGATGAGCTGGGGCATGTGTCGGCTGAGGAAATATTACGCTGGCGAAGTCTGAAGGGTAAGGGGGTCAGAAGGCGAGCACAGACTTCACGGGCCCGAAGCGGTCGATCTTTTCCCGCCCGCTCAGGAAGGCCAGCTCAATAAAAAACAGGGAGCCCAGCAGCGTGGCCCCCATGGCCTGCACCAGTTCCAGCGCTGCGCCGGCAGTGCCACCGGTGGCCAGCAGGTCATCTGCCAGCACCACCTTCTCGCCGGGCAGGAGGGCATCCTCATGCATCTCGAGCGAGGCGGTGCCGTACTCCAGCGCGTAGTCCACGCCGCGAGTCCTCCAGGGGAGCTTGCCCCGCTTCCGGGCGGGGACGAAGCCGCAGCCCAGGCGGGCGGCCAGCATGGCCCCAAAGATGAAACCGCGGGCGTCGATGCCCACTACCTTGTCCACCGTGCCCCACTCCGCCGTGGCCTCCACCATGGCGTCCACCGCCAGCTTCAGGAGCTCGGCATCGGCCAAGACAGGGGTGATGTCCTTAAAAAGCACCCCGGCCTGGGGGAAGTCCGGCACATCGCGAATGGCAGTCTGGAGGCGGAGGAGGGAGTCTTCGTTCATGGTGGGGCAGAAGGGGCGGGCCAAAGTGCATGCGCGAGGGCCAAGGGCAAGCACGTAGAATAAGGAGAGCAGACAGCGGGCCTGACCGGGCCTGGAAGGGCCACTTCCTCTCCGGAAAGCCCGCCCCGCGCTCGACATCCCCCGCTGTTTGGTCCACATTTCCAATCCCATGGAACTCACCCGCCTGCTCCTGATCCTCTCCACCGTCGCCTTCATGGCGGGCGTGGTGCATGCGATCACCGCCCTGCGGGCTGGACGCTGGCAGGAGAACAAGTGGCAGTTCCTCCCCATGGCGGTGGGCTTCCTCTTCCAGTGCGCCTTCCTCTACCTGCGGGGGGAGATGCACGCCCGGTGCCCGCTGACGAGCCAGTTTGAGGTCTTCATCTTCATCGGCTGGTGCATTGTGCTCCTGTATTTCCTGGTGGGGGCCACCTACCGCCTCTCCCTCCTGGGGCTCTTCACCGCCCCCTTGATCGCCATCCTGCAGACGCTGGCGCTCTTCATGCCGGACAACCCGGGCTCCGTGAAGCACGTAAAGATGTCTGTATGGGAGCATCTGCACGCCCCGCTGGCGATGATCGCCTACGCCGCCTTCGCCCTGGCCTGCATCACGGGGGTGATGTTCCTCCTGCAGGATCATCTGCTGAAGAAGCACCACATTCACGCCCTGTTCCGCCAGCTCCCGCCCATTCACCACCTCTCACGGGCCATCATGCGCATGGTCGCGCTGGGCGTGCTGCTGCTGGCGGTGGCCATGATCTCCACGTTCAAGATCCACCTGCCCATCAGCACGGTGAAGATGACCATCTCCTGGAGCATCCTGGGCCTGTACACTGTGATCCTGCTGCTGATGTGGCGGCACACGCTCTCTGCCCGCCACACGGCCTGGCTCTCCGTGCTGGGCTTCATGGTCCCCTTTCTTTCCCTCTGGGTGGTGATCGGCCGATAGCCCGCCCCATTCCGCCCGTTCTTTTACGCCCCGCCTCCCCCACTGCCTCCCTTTCCCCACCCCACTTCGACTCCGACTCCGCCCCCCTTTTCCCTCCCTCCATGCTTCTCTGCCTCGGCCTGAACCATCGCACGACTCCCATCGAGTTGCGTGAGCGGCTGGCCTTTGCCGAGAGCAAGCAGCCGGAGGCGGCGCAGCAGATCAAGAGCCTGCCAGGCTTTGAGGAGAGCACGGTCATCTCCACCTGCAACCGGGTGGAGATCTTCACCTCATGCGATCACAACAGCCCTGAGCAGGGGCTGGCGGTTCTGCATGACTATCTGGTGAACCACTTCCAGCTCAACCCCGCCCAGCGGGAGGCGCTCACCACGTACAAGCTGAGCCACGCCGATGCCGCGCGGCACCTCTTCCGCGTGGTGAGCGGCCTGGACTCCATGGTGCTGGGCGAGACGGAAATCTTTGGCCAGGTGAAGGCGGCCTACAATGTGGCGCTCAAGGCCGGGGCCACGGGCCGCACGCTCAACAAGCTCTTCCAGCGCGCCTTCAGCGTGGGCAAGCAGGTGCGCAACGGTACCAACATCCAGCGCGGCTCCACCTCCGTGGGCAGCGTGGCGGTGGATCTGGCGGAGAAGATCTTTGACCTGCGCCAGTGCCGCGTGCTCCTGATCGGCGCCGGGGAGATGAGCCGCACCTGCGCCCAGAGCCTGCTCTCCCGCGGGGCGAAGAGCATCTTCATCTCCAACCGGTCCTACGACCGCGCGGTGGAACTGGCCAAGGAAATGGGCGGCCAGGCCCTGCGGTTCGATGAATGGGAGGGTGCCCTCCACGATGCCGACATCATCATCAGCAGCACCAGCGCGCCGCACTTTGTGGTGAAGCCGGAGCTCATCGAGCCCGTGATGCGGAAGCGCCACGGCCACTCCCTGCTCATCATCGACATCGCCGTGCCGCGCGATGTGGACCCGCGCGTGAACGAGATCCCCGAGGTGTACCTCTACGATGTGGACGCGCTCCAGGCCATCGCCGATGAAGGCCGCCGCGAACGCGAGCGCGCCCTCGCGCTGTGCGAGGAAATCATCGAAGAGCAGTTGCGCAAGTTCGGCTATCAAGAAGATTCCGCCTCCGGGGCCACCCTCCAGCGCGAGGAGGATGACAATCCCGTCCTCCCGCTCACGCCCCGCAATTCGTAACCCGTTTTCCCCTTCGCCCGCCTTGATCTCCCAATTCACCGACACTCTCCGACTGGGCACCCGCGGCAGTGAACTCGCCCTCCGCCAGGCGGAGATGGTCGAGGCCGCTCTGCACGCCGCCCACCCCTACCTGCGCGTGGAGCGCAAGGTCATCGCCACCACAGGCGACAAGCGCCCGGACCTGCGTTTCTCCGAGTTCACCGATGGCGACCGCCTGGACAAGGGCATCTTCACGAAGGAGCTCGAGATTGCCCTCGCCAGTGGGGAGATCGACATCGCCGTGCACAGCCTGAAGGACGTGCCCACGGTGCTGGACGCGAAGTTTTTCATCGCCGGGGTGCTGCCCCGCGCCCCCATCGAGGACGTGCTCATCTCCCGCGAGGGCTACACCCTGGCGACCCTGCCTGCCGGGGCCAAGGTGGGCACCAGCAGCGTGCGCCGCATCCGCCAGCTCCAGTGGCTGAACCCGGGGGTGGAGTGTGTGGAGATCCGCGGGAATGTGCCCACGCGCATCCGCAAGCTCTTCGTCCCCTCTGATCTGGACGCCATCCTGCTGGCCCGCGCCGGGCTGGAGCGCCTGTCCCTGCTGGATGGCGAGCACGTGGTGGTGGATGGCCAGCCGCTCCATGCGGTGATCCTCGACTGTGAGGAGTTCCTCCCCGCCGCCGGCCAGGGGGCCATCGGCATCGAGGCCCGCGTGGATGACGCCCACACCCTGGAATTCCTGAAGGCGATCAACCACGAGGAAACCTACGCCCGCGTCACCGCAGAGCGGGAGTTCCTCCACATCCTCAAGGCTGGCTGCCAGACGCCCATCGGCGCGCACACATTCCTCGAGAACGGCGTGCTGCAGATGAAGGTGCGCGTCTTTGACGAGACCGATCCGAGCCGTCCGCCCAAGGAGGTGACCTCCACGGAGCCCTACCACTCGCCGAAAGGTCTGGCGGCGGAAGTGGCCGCCCTGGTCACCTCACTCTGACCTGTCTGTTCGTTTCGCTTTTCCGTTTTCGATTCCGATTCCGCTCCCGTTATTTCCTGCTGTCTCCCTCTTTCATCGATCATGCCTGCTGCCTCCAAGTCCTCCTCCACCGGCATCTGTTACCTCGTGGGCGCTGGCCCCGGTGATCCGGGCCTGCTCACGATCCGCGGGAAGGAATGCATCGAGCTGGCAGACGTGGTGGTGTATGACTACCTGAGCAACGTGGAATTCCTCCGCTATGCCCGGCCGGATGCAGAGAAGATCTACGTGGGGAAGAAGGCCAAGGACCACACGCTCACGCAGGAGGGCATCAACAAGCTCATCGTGGAGAAGGCCCGCGCGGGCAAGATCGTCACCCGTCTGAAGGGCGGCGATCCCGTGCTCTTCGGCCGCGGGGCGGAGGAAGCAGGCGAGCTGGTGGACGCAGGCATCGCATTTGAAATCGTGCCCGGCATCACCTCCGCCATCGCTGGTCCGGCCTACGCGGGCATCCCGGTCACGCATCGCTCGCATTGTTCCCAACTCACCATTTTCACGGGCCATGAGGACCCCACCAAGCAGGAGAGCTCGCTGGACTACGCGAAGATCGCACAGGCCGACGGCACGAAGGTGATGCTCATGGGCGTGGAGCGGATCGAGGAGATCACGAAGAAGCTCATCGAGAACGGCGCCAAGCCGAACACCCCGATCGCGCTCACCCGCTGGGCCACCACCGGCCGCCAGCGCACCATCGAGGGCACGCTGGAGACCATCGCCGGCATTGTGCAGGAGACCGGGTTCAAGGCACCGGCCGTGTGCGTGATCGGCACCGTGGTGCTGGAGCGCGACAAGCTGAACTGGTTCGAGAAACGGCCGCTCTTTGGCAAGCGCATCGTAGTCACCCGCACGCGCCAGCAGGCGGGCGGCCTGACCAAGCAGCTCGGCCAGCTGGGCGCGAGCGTGCTGGAGATCCCCACCATCAAGATCGAGCCCCCGCAGGACCTGAAGGCCTTTGGCCAGCTGGTGATGGATTCCCACACGTATGAGTGGATCGTCTTCACCAGCCCGAACGGCGTGGACCGGTTCTTTGAAATGTTCTACAAGCTCTACGATGACGCCCGCAGCATCGGCGCGGCCAAGATCGCGGCCATCGGGCCCGGCACCGCAGAGCGCGTGAAGGCCTACCACCTGGCGGTGGACCTCATGCCGGAGAAGTTTGTGGCCGAAGGGCTGATCAAGGCCTTCAAGGAACAGAGCGTGGAGAACCAGACCGTGCTCTGGGTGAAGGCAGAGAGCACCCGCGAGGTCCTGGGCAATGAGCTCGTGGGCATGGGCGCGATCCTGGACGAGGCCATCGCCTACCGTACCGTGCCGGAGGACGCCGATCATGAGTCCATCACCCAGTTCAAGGAAGAGGGTGCGGATGTCATCACCTTCACCAGCAGCTCCACCGTGGAGCATTTCCTTGAACTCAAGGTGCCGCTGCCAGAGGGCATCAAGGTGGCCAGCATCGGCCCCATCACGTCTGACACCCTGCGCAAGCACGGCGTGCGGATCGACATCGAGGCCAAGGAGCACAGCATCCCCGGGCTGGTGAAGGCGATTGAAAAGCATTTGGGTTCAAAGTGAGGAGTTAGGAGTTCATTGTTAAATGTTGATTGCCCTGTGTCGCTTGCTCCGGAGTACACCGCCCTGCAGCCCCGCCGTCTGACGACGGCGATGGCCGGGCATGCTCTGGGCACGGAGGTGCAGGTTCATGAAACTCTGGCCTCCACGAGCGATCATGTGCGGGATCTGGGCAGCGCCGGGTATCCACACGGGCTGGTGGTGCTGGCCGAGGAACAAACTGCCGGCCGCGGACGCCGGGAGAACCGCTGGAGCTCCCCTCCCGGGCAGGATCTGCTGCTCTCCGTGTTGCTGCGTCCTGAGGTGAAGATGGACCTCTGGCCCCGTACCACCACCTTCGCCGCGCTGGCCATCTGCCGGGCCATCGAGTCGTTCCACACCAACCTGCAGCCGGCCATCAAGTGGCCGAATGATGTGTATCTCAACGACCGGAAGGTGGCCGGCATCCTGGCCGAGACCTTCACCGGCGGCGGCAGCGCCTACATGGTGCTGGGCATCGGATTGAATGTGAACACCACAACCTATCCGCCCGAGCTCAGCCAGCAGGCCACCTCCATGCGCTTGGCCCTGGGCAGCCCCACGCCGTTGGATCGGAACACCGTGGTCATCTCCCTGCTAAAGCACCTGGATCATCTGCTGTCCCGGTATGACGAGCACTATCCGCAGGTGGTCGATGAAGTCCGGCAACGCAGCTGGCTGCTGGGGAAGAAACTCACCGCCATGGTGGACGGCGCGGAAGTCCGCGGCGTAGCCGCCACGCTGAATGCGGAGGGGCATCTGGTGGTGCAGCGCGAGGACGGGAGCGTGATGACGCTTACCAGCGCGGAGCAAGTGCGGGCAAAAAGTTGAGATGTGCCGCAAGCGGCACGTTGAGACGCGTTGCTGGTTGAGGCTATAGCGTAGCGCAGATTGTTAATCTGCTGTGCCGCCGCTTGGCAATCGGCATCAGTCGCCGGAGCGGAGAAGATATTTCCTCACACGAAGGCACAAAGGCACGAAGAGTTGGTAAAGCACGAACAGGGCGGTGCATGGCCTGCCTTACCAGTGCAGGTGCGCGCCGGGGTTGGAGTACCGTCCCGCATGCGGGA
>NZ_BATQ01000160.1 GCF_000739635.1 Verrucomicrobium sp. BvORR034
ATGGGGTATCCAGAGTGCCCTCACTGCGGAGGAGGATGAGCATGCCCTCCCGCGTGGCGTGGGCCTGGCTGACGGATTCCGTGAGGCGGTCCAGGGAGCGCTTGAGCCGCAATTCATCCCCGGCGAGCAATTCGGGCTGGAGGGCGGTGAGCTCCCGCTGGGTACGGGCGAGCTGCTCCTCGGACTCGCGTCGATGCGTGTGAGCCTCCTGCAGCCTCGCGGTGCGCTCGGCATCATCGCCGTGCATCTTCACCATCTGGGCGAGCTGGGCCTCGCGGCTGGTGAGTTGATCCTTCTCCGCCTGGTGCGCCTGGTTCTGCCGCTCATGCTGGGCGGCGGCCTCACGCGCGGCGCGGCTGGCGGCGTCCAGCACACCCTTGAGTGTTATTTCCTGATGATCCAGTTCGCGGAGGCTCGCACCGGTGGTCTCGGTCAAGGCGCGGGCCCCGGCCAGATCGGCCACGGCGGGCAGATCCGCGCACGCGGCGCGGCGGCGCTCCAGCTCGGCCAGCACGCGGGCTTCCTCCTGCTCGGCAGCTGCCAGTTCGCGACCGATCTTGCCAGCGCCGAGGCCGTCGAGTTGCGCCTTGAGCGCACCGATCTCTCCCTCCTTCAACTGGCGCTGGGTGGCGACCTCCACCGCCAACTGCACGGAGTCCAGGCCGGACTCGTCCAGGTCATCCTGCAAGGCTGCGCGAGCCTTCTCCGCGCGCTGCTGGGCCTGCACCAGTGAGCTGCCACCGCCGGGATGGATGCGCAGTTTCACGCCGGAGCCGATGGCCAGCTCCGCGTCCGAGGAAATAACGCGCGACTCACCCGGGGCCAGGGGCGTGCCGCCAAGGTGGATGAGCTGATCACTGGCGAGCACCTCGATGCCTGTGGCCATGGCCTGCAACGCGGCGGCGGCCTGCATCCACTCGGTCTCCAGCTTGCGCAGGGATTTGAGCTTGGCGGCATCCACGTGCGGGAGCCGGGCCAGGGCCTGCTCCTCCTCCTTCTGCCGGGCGGCGAGGGCCTTCACCTGCTCCACCCGCTGGCGCAGGGACTCCAGCGCCTGGGACTTCTCCATCCACTCCACCTGGGTGCGGGCGGCCTCGACACGCAGGCGGGCTTCCCGCAGGGCGGCATCCAGCTTCTGGCGCTCGCCCTCGCGGTCCTGCACGAGTTTCTGAGTTTCCTCGACCCGCGCCTTCAGCGTCGTCAGCACCTGCTCCCGTGGGGCCATGGCCTCGCGGAGCTGGGTCACCTGGGTGCGGAGCTGCTCGATCTCGCTCTCGCCTTTTTGCAGATTTTCGTGGGTGGTGGCGGCATGCAGCAGCGCGGTCTGCTGGGTCGCTTGCCGTTGCTGCAGGTCTTTCACCTGGCTGAGCTGCTGGGTCACGGCCTGCAGTTCAGCGCGGAGACGTTCCAGCTCCGGTTTCGCGCTGGCCAGCACGGCCTCTGCCTGCTGGTGCTGCTGGGCGGCCTCCTCCAGCTTGCGCAACTGGGCGGCGGCCTGCGTGGCTGCCTCTTCTGCCTGCTTCACCGCGATATCAGCGCGACCCCAGTCGGACCCCACGCGGGGCTCGCCGTTTTTCGTGAACCATTCGTCCACCAGATCGCGGAAACGACCGGCCACGGCCGCGTCGGTCTCTGACTGCATGACGGCCGCGCCGCCGAGCGACTGCAGGCGGGTGAACAGCTGATCCCGCTGGGCATTGGCATACTCCACCGGCGAGCTGCCGGAGCGCCCCTGGCTGACGAGGAGGTGCGCCCACTGCTGCTCGGCCTTCTCCCCAGCGCCGCGACCGCTGATGATCTCCACGCCGAGGAGCGCGCTGAGTTTTTCCTCGGCCTCCTCCGCCTGCCAGGTGCTGCCGCCCGTCTGAGTCAGGGTGGCCGTGCCACTGGCACCGCTGAAGCGCTTGGCCAGACGGTAGTCCGTGCCCGCGATCTCGAACTCGATCTCCACCTCCGGATGCCCCTGCGAGGTGAGCGAGACCATGCTCTTCTGCGTCTCGCCGCCGCCCTTGGCCTTGAGGAAGAGGGCATAACGAGCCGCCTCCAGCAGCGTGCTCTTGCCCGCCTCATTGGGTCCGCCGATCACGTTCAGCATCGGGTCCAGCGGCACCGTCACCTCCCGGTGGACCCGGTAGTTGCGGACGGTGATGGACTTGAAGCGCATGCGGTGGGAGGGGTTTCAGGAAAGTGTTTGCGACGGTCCCGCGAGGTTCGCGTGAAGCTCCCGCAGGGCGACGCGAGCCACGGAGGCCGCGTTTTCATCCGCACCCCGGGTCAGGGCCACCAGCCGGGTCGCCACGCGGGAGATCAGCGGATCGCCCGTGCGGCGGGTCAGCGCCTCCACCTCAGCGTCGGAGGGAGCAAGGCGGGTGTCATTGGCCAGCTTCAACCGCAGCAGGCGGGACTGCCAGAGCTCCAGCAGCGTCTCCAGCCGGGTCATAGCGTCCATGCCGAGACGGCCGCTGAGTTCGAGCCTCAACAGATCCGCGCCCGAGCGTCCGGCGAGGAGCTCCTCCACGCGGGTGGCGCAGGCTTCGACATCGGCGTCGTCTTGGAAGTCCTGGGCGATATGATGCCAGCCAAAGCGGGCCGTGACCACCGGCTCCACGACCGGGGTGGCTCCGCGCTCCACGGTGACGCACAAGACGTGGCCAGGGAGATTGCCCTCCCCTTTCGGGAAACGATCGCGCTCCGGGGTGCCCGCGTACCAGGCGCTGGGCGTGATTTCCTTCATCCCATGCCAGTCGCCCAGCGCGAGGTAGTCGTAGGCCCCGGCAGGCAGGCGGTTGAGATCGAGGAAATTGGCGATGTTGGCGGGCGCTCCGTTGCCGCCACCGCTGGAGTCGTCATCATCGTCCTGGGAGCCAAAGCCCTGGATGCTGCCGTGGGCGAGGACGATGCGCGGCTTGTCGGCGGGCAGAGCTGCGGTGACTTCAGGATCGCGCAGCCACGCGGTGGGATCGGTGACCTCATGCCGCCGCAACAACGGGCATGGGAGGAGGATGGCGGAGTCCAGCTCGATGGGCTTGGGCTCCAGAAGGAGGTGCAGATTCGGCGCGAGCTGTTGCCGCGTCAGTTCAAAGAATGGCTGCGTCCACACACTGCCCACGCCCCCGTGATCGTGATTGCCCGGGATCGCATATACCGGCACACCGATTTCTTTGATCGCGCTGCACGCCGCCGCGACGGTGGACTTGGAGGGCGTGGTGGAGTCAAAGAGATCGCCCGCCACCAGGACGAACGCCGCCTTGCGCTCCCGCGCCAGGGTACCGATGCGGCGGAGCACCTCGATGCGCTCCTGCTGGAGCAGCGCCCGCTTGGTGTCATCCTCCACCCGGGCAAAGGGCTTGCCCAGTTGCCAGTCGGCAGTGTGGAGGAAGGTTGGCATTTTCGGTGAGTGGTGGGTCGGGGGGCGGTGAGTGGTAAAAGGTAAGTGGTAGGTGGGTACGGGGTGGGTCGCAAGTGGGTTCTTGGTGCTTGGTTCCTGGTTGGGGTGGTGGGTGGCTTGGGGGATTTGAGAGGAAGCGTGAGCAGCGCAATGACGTGCCCCTGCTGCCTGATGAAGATCGCGCCGTGGTTGGAGTACCGACTTCAGTCGGCGTATTGGAAACGGTGATGGGTTTGCGACGCGTTCAGAGTATGCGACTGAGCCGACTAAAGTCGGTACTCCAACCACGGCGCGGACGACATGAGATAGTTAGATGAGACTATCGCGCTGGTGAAGATGCTGGGGAGCGCAGACGGCCCGACCTCCCACCGCGATTTTACGCTCGACTCCGCCAACACCAACAGGGATGATTCTCATCAAAATGGACCTCCCCGACCTCTGAAAGAAACTTTTGAAGAATATGAAATGTCCCCCGGGAAGTTTGGGATGATCAAGCTCAGGGAGGAGTAGCAAAGCACTCACCACGGGATATGACCGAGCACGACCTTGCCAGAATCGAGGAAACCTTGGGCATCCGGATGCCGCCGGACTATCGGCGGTTCATTCTCTCAAAGTAGAGTCATCAATTGCCCGGACTTTTCCTGGATGCTGACCAGATCATTTCTGAAAACATGCTTCGTCGAGCCAAGAGCTGGCTGGGGCGGCCGCTCGAAAGCGTCTTCTTTGTCTTCGCACTTGATCGCGCTGGCAACGAAGTGTTTTTCGACCTGGACATTCCGAAGACACCTGTTTTTGTCGCGGATCATGTGAAACGCAATTGCCGGGTGCAGGCAAAGTCGTTCGAAGAATGGCTGTTGAAACAGGCAGACTCAGAGTAGGTGGCGGTGGGAGGGCGTGGAGATGTTGCAGAAGCTTCAGTTAGTGCCTCCTCACGTCGACAACTACGAAGGCATTTGGGGGTGATGAGGCTGAGGGGACGTTGTGTTGCCTGAGGATGATTGGGGAGGCTGATGTGGGGCGTGAGTGGAGGCGAAGGCGGTCAGGGGGATTCGGGGTTGGTCGCCGAGATGGTTGGACCTTCTGCTGTGAGGCGAACAACACCGGTTGTAGTTGTCGACGTGAGGAGGCACTAGCTGAAGGTCTGCGGGGTTGTTGCTGGGAGGATGGACAAGTGTCCAAGGTGGAATGGGGAGATGGGAGCAGCGAGGTCAAGTGTCCCTGCTGCCTTGTGAAGATCGCAGCAGGGTTGGAGTACCGACTTTAGTCGGCTCAATTGCAAAAGGTTCACACTCTCAACAGTTGGAAGCGATCCAATACGCCGCCTAAAGGCGGTACTCCAACCTTGCTGCGAATGTTATCTGGTGGTTAGATGAGACTATCGCGCTGTGGTGGTTTGGGGAGGTCGTGGGTGGATGGAGGTGGGTGGGTGTGGAGATGTTGCAGAAGCTTCAGTTAGTGCCTCCTCACGTCGACAACTACGAAGGCTTTTGGGGTGATAAGGCAGAGGGGATGTTGTGTTGCCTACGGGTGATTGGGGAGGCTGATGTGGGGCTTGAGTGGAGGCGGCAGCGGTCAGGGTGACTCGGGGCCGGTGGCGGAGGTGGTTGGGCCTTCTGCCGTGAGGCGAACAACACCGGTTGTAATTGTCGACGTGAGGAGGCACTAGCTGAAGCTTCTGTGAGGTTGGTTGCCGGGAGGGTGGACAATCGCCCAGTGTGCGGCACGGGAGATGATGGGAGCAGCGGGGTGATGGCGTGTGGAGTTCGCGGCAGGGTTGGAGTTCCGCCTTTAGGCGGGGTATTAGGAAACTTCCATGTGACGATGATATGAGGCTTCCTCGACTGAGCCGTCCCGCATGCGGGACGGAACTCCAACCACGGCGCGGACGTCTTGTGATCGTGAGAATCTGCAACTCCCCTGCTCCATCCTACCGCCGCTCGGCCAGGCTGAAGCCCGGCACTACTTTCTTTATTCTCACCGCCCCAGCGGCACGGCCATCCAGAGCGCAACGCCGGGTGCCTCGACGGTGAAGACGCATTCCCGCACGGAGCTGCCAGCGCGTGGGGTGCAGTGATACTTGGCCACGCCACCACGGACCTCGGCACTTTCATCTCCCACGGCTTTGGTTCTCCAATCGGGAGGCCAGTACAGCGTCCCCTTCCCCGTCACCGTCACTTCCACAGTGCGGCTCTCGCGGTCCACCAACTTCGCGTCCAGGGTCACGGCACTCGGTTCCAACTTCTTCGGCAGAGCATCCTCGCCCCCATCATACAACAACAACACGGGATCGTCAGAGACGCTCAAGGTCAGGGCGCCGCCCGCAGGCTCATACTGCGTCCGTACACCATCGATGCGAATCACCTCGACCGCACTCCCCGCCTTCACGCCTTTCAGCGGCAACACCACATCGGCGCGGCCTTTGTCTTTCCAGAGCACTTGCAGGCTCTTCCCGTCCCGGTCCTGGAACAGCACGGCGCGGACTCCGTCTTCGTACACCTGTTCCGCCGCGAACTTCTTGATCGCGATGGCGTTGACGGCGTTGTAATACGCGATGGCGTCCAGTCTAGGGGCGTAGTGTTTGTAACGAGAGTCGAAAACGTTGTGCGAATCCCCGGAGCTGCCGGAGGACTTGCCATCGGGATCAGGGTATAACAGGCCGAACCACGAGACGTTCTCCCCGCCAGCGGCGAAGAAGGTGGCGAACTTCTTGTACAGCTCCCCGGCGACGACGCGGCGGGTCTGGCCCTGGCTGTTGAGGCCCAGCTCGGTGGACCAGATGGGCTTCACGCAGTCGTACTTCTTCATGAGCTCGCGATACTGGCCGATGGTGCGGCGGACGTTCTCGGCGGACTCATAGATGTGGAAGTCGAAGGCATCACAATACTGGCCGTAGCCGAGCTTGAAGTACTCTTCATTGGGCTCAACCGAGGTGGCCACGACGGTGATGTCGGGAGCCACGCGCTTGACCTCCTCATACACAGCCTTGTATCCGGCGACGTTGCGCTTCACTTTCTCGCCCGTGCCGTGGGGTTCGTTGCCCAGGTTGATGATGAGCGGCCGCACGCTGCCGTACTGGGTGATGAGGTTGCGCACGCCTTCTTTCAGCGAGGTCTCGTTGTGATCGTACTTGCCGTCCTCGATGAACTTCACGGGTGTGGTGGTGAGCCAGCCCATGCCGAGCTCCTTGCACAGGTCAAGACCCGGGGCCTCCGCCTTGTAGGGCGGCTTGCTGGACCAACCACCCCAGAGGCCGCAGATGCGCACACCCAGGCGATCCGCCAAGCGGATGTATTCGGGTGGGCGGTTGTCCCAGTTGCGGCTGGTGAAGGGAATCTCCTCCGGTTTGTATTTCCTCGTTGCCGCTTCCGGCAGGATGGCCAGGGAGGTGTGATTCGTGAAAGGCTCCTGCACATCATCCAGGGCAATGGTGGCCTGCAGCTCATAGTAGCGCCCGGTCTCCAGTTTGAGCGGGGCGAGGTCCACTCGGGCGGGATAGACCAGCTTGCCGTCCTTCTTGACGGGATCGCCCAAGACGGCCTCCAGCGCAGAGCCCTGCTCAGCACCCCAGTAGTCACGCACCTGGCAGATGAGGCGTTCCTTGCCTTTGCTTAAGGGTTTGATCGCCTCCACGCTGAGGTCCACGGTGCGAGGATCCTCAGGAAACAACAGATTCCCCAGTTGCGCGGTAGTGAAGAGCACTCGCGAGATGCGGTCGTCCTTCTGCACGGAGGGGGCGAGGTAGGCGGCGCTCAGCCCGGCCAGATGCACCGTGCCGTACGTCTTCCTGAGAGTGATCTCAAACTGGGCCCGCTTGGTCCCGGGCGGGAAGGTCACGGTGGGGGTGAACGCGCGCCACTCGTGATTGCCGTAGAGATCCGCGATGGTGAAAGACTCCAGCGTCTGCCCTTTCGCGTCTAGGGACAACAGGTGCAGCACCACGCTGTATGAGTTGTCCGGTGAATAGAGGGCGGTCTGCAACTCGGCTCCGATTTTCCAGCGACCGGGGGTGGCGGGGAAGACAGGGCTTTTGGCAAAGACCGATTTGCCGACCTCCTGCATGGTCCGACCAATCCGCAGCGCAGGTTTCCCCGCCTCTTGATCCGCCGCCACATCACCCAACGTCACCCAGCCCTCCGGCAGCTTGGGGCCGCGGAAGTCACTCTTAAACGCTGGGGGCCGGGCGAAGACCTTTTGAAGGGCCTCGACCCGAATGTCTGCCAGGAGGATCTCGGGCTGCTTGTTCTGGGCATCGGATCGATCCGTCACCGAGAGGACCAGTTGTTTCAGCGGTCCGTGCCAGCGTCCATCCTTGGCCCCACCCCAGTGCTCGCCCCCGGCGTACTTGGCGGGCTCAATCTCGATCTCCTGCCACTGGCCGTCGGCCACCAGCTTGTTGCCCTTGCGCTGATGGGTCTGCCCGGAGCCATCCACGAGCTGCATGCCGAACGAGGTGGCGTTGGAGGTTTTCACCTTGAACTTCAGCACCGGGGTGTCCCGCGCATCCATCTCCTTGAGGCTGCGCACGGCGGCCACATAGGCCCCGCCTCCGGTGAAGTTCCCGGCGAGCTTCAGTTCCTTGCCATCCACCACGGTAAGCGCGCCGGTGGCCCCTTTGAACTCGGGGCCATTCGTGAAATGCCAGCCCAGCCCCTCCGCCCCCTCGTCCATGAGGCTTACCGTCTGCCGGACCTCCACGCCCGGGGTGGCGGCGGCTGGCGGGGTGATCTGCACGTCATTGAGCCAGAGCGTGCGCACCTTGGCCTCCGTCCGCTCAGACACGAGGAAATAGATGGCGGTGGCGGGACCGTGCCACTGGCCGTCCTTCGCGCCGCCCCAGGATTCATAGCGGGTGATGGAGGTGACGGCGTCTGACTGGCCGCGCTTGGCAAAGAAGCGCTCCAGCGGCAGCACCACCTGTTGCCAGTCTGACTGGGGCTCCAGCTTCACATCGAGCTGATGCGTCTGCCCGCTGCCATCGTTGATCCGCATCGTGAACCGCTCCCCGCCCGGGCTCTTCACCCAGAGGCTGAGTTCCTGGATGTCCACTTTATCGATCTTGCGCCCGGTCACCACGTACTTGCCGCCCTTGGTGAAGTCCCCCACGAGCTTCAAGGTCGGCTTCCCCTCCCGCGCATTCTCCGCATCCACACTGAGCGCCCCCTTCGCCCCCGGGAACTCCTGACCGTTGGCAAACGTCCAGCCCGCGTCCGGCTGGTTCGCGGAAATCAAAGAGACGGGTTCCTGAGCGGGCAGAGAGCCTAGCGCGAGGAAGAGGCCCAGCGGGAGGAGGAAGCGGGTGGGCGAGAACATGTGGAAAGGTAAAACTTCAAAATTCAAACGACAAACTTCAAATCCGGACCGGGGAGGCAGGACGCTTTCCGGACTCAGACATTCCTAATTCATCATTCCTAATTCCTAATTTTTGCCTCACCAGTCGCGGACCTTCTGATTCTGCTTCAGATCCTTGAACTGGCCCTCGCTCTTGTCGGCGGCGCGGATCTCGCTGAAGCTCAGGACGGGCTTCATGGGGGTGAGGTTGCTGTCCTGCTGGGCGGGCTGCTCGGCGGGTTCGCCGGGCATGGGCTCGCCAGCGACTTGGGCGGACTCACCGGGGCCGGGTTTCTGGCCGGGTCCTTGATTCTGCTTCTGGTCCAGGGCGGCGCGCAGGGCGTCCAGTTGATCCAGCGCCTGCTGCTGCAGGGCTTGGGCTTCGTTCTCACCGGGGCGCAGGGCATCCGCCTGGGCGAAGTTCTGCGCGGCCTTCTCCAGGTGGCCGATGTTCTCCCGCATCTCTGAGGCGGTGGGTTCTGCCGGGGTGCCGGGGGCGGCGGTGGGTTCAGGTGCGTTCGGCTTGTTTCCTTTACCCTTCTGCGGGGGCTTCTCGCCTGAGGCCTGGGCCATCTCCTTCTTTCCGGATTCCGTGAGCGCCTTGGCCAGGGCGGACTCAGACTGGGCGAGCTTCTCCTTGGCCGGGGCGTTCTCGGGGTTGATCTCCAGGGCCTTCTGGTAGTTCTGCACGGCCTCGGTGAAGTTCCCCGCCGCGCTTTCCGGCTGGGTCTGCGCCTGCTTGTCGCCGTTGGCCTTGGCCATGTCCGCGTACTCCATGTGGGCGGCCTCGAGTTGTTTCATCACCTCCGCCTTCAGGTTTTGCGCCCGTTGGTTGGTCTCCTCAAACGCGAGGGCCTTGTCCACCTTGGTGAGGGCATCGTTCAGGGTGTTCTGGCGTTTCTTGACCTCGCCCTGGTTCGGCCCTTTCTCCGGCTTGGCGGGCGGCTGCATGGCCTGCTGCATCTTGGCCTCGGCCTTGTCCGTCAGCGCATTGGCCACCTGGTTGCGGAAGGCGTCGTGCTCCTGAGCGAGCTCCTTGTCCTTGGGCGCCTGTTCCCGCGCCTGCTCATAGCGTTCATTCGCAGCGGTGTTGAGCTTCTCCTGCTCCTTGCCCTCCTTGTCTTTCTCCGGGTTCACCTGCTCCGCCTTGGCGCGCAGCTCGCGGGCTTGATCGCGCAACTGCTCCGCCAGCTTCTTGCGGGTGTCCTCCAGCTTCTGTTCCGCATCCTTGTTCTTGGGATTGAGCTGGGTCACCCGCTCCAGGGAGAAGACGGCCTTGGTCAGTTCATTGATCTTGGATTCCGTGGACTTGGACTTCTCCGCACTGGAGATGAAGGAATCCGCCAGATTCATGAGCACGCTTTCCAGCCGCTCCCGCGCCACCTGCAGATTGTGCTCGGTGGTGCTCGAGGACTTCACGGCCAGGGCGCTCTCATAGGTCTCCACCGAGCGCTCCCACGCGACGGAGGCGCCCATGCGGTTGCCCGTCTTCAGCAGCGTCTTGCCGAGCTGGTACTGCGCATTCCCCATCTGCACCAGGGCCTGGGCGCGCACCCGTTTCTCCGGGCTGGAGGTCGCCTCCGCAAAGGCGTCCACGGCATCCTGCCACTGCCCGGCGGCATAGGAGGCGATGCCGAGGTTGTACACCACATAGTAGTCGTTGGGGTCTTTCTGCGCGGCGGCGCGGAGCAGCTCCGCGGCCTCGGGGGCCTTCCCCTGCGCGATCAACTCCCCGCTCTGGGTGACGAGCCGGACCAGGGCGGACTCGGCGGCGTGCAGGCCGGGGTTCGAGCCCCCAACGAGCAGTCCGGCGATGAGGAGGGTGAGGGCGGCCTTGCGCCGGCGGACGTTGCGGTTGGGCTTCCTGGACATGGCGGTGGCGGGTGGGGCGGCAGCGGGCTCTGGCAGGGTCACAATGGAACGGGCTTTCTCCGGGTGTTTCTTGCGGGTGCTGAGCATCATTTCCCAGAGGAGGAGGGCGATCACGAGGGCGAGCGGGATCTGGTAGAGATCGTCGTACTGCTGGAGGTTGAACGTCTCCGTGCGGCGGGCCAGCGTGGCCAGGGCCTGGGAGTAGAGGCTGTCCCACGTTTCGCCGTCCGGGGTGAAGTGGAAGTACCGCCCCCCGCCCATGGCGGCGATGGCCCGGAGGGAGCGCTCATCCAGGCGGCTGTGCGCGGTGACACCGTAGTCATCCCGCACGAGGGCCTTGGGCGGCTTGGTGAAGTCCGGCTTGGGGTCCTTCTCCGGCACCTTGCCGCCCTCCAGCGTGCCCACGCCCATGGTGAAGAAGGTGATCTTGTGCTGCTGCGCGGCCTCGGTGACCGCAGCGGCGACTTCGCCCTCCAGGTTCTCGCCATCGCTCACGAGCACCACCACCTTGCGCTTCACCTCGCCGGCATCCAGCGCCTTTACCGCCACCTGCACGGCCATGGGGATGTTCGTCCCACCTTTGGAAATCGACGTAGGCCCGGTCTGGGAGAGCACCTCTCTCAAGGCGGTGTAGTCATTGGTGAGCGGGGCCTGCACAAAGGCGTCCCCTGCCATGACGATGAGGCCGATGCGGTCGCCGTGGCGCGTCTTGAGCCAGTCCGCCAGCTCGGCCTTCACGGCCTCCAGCCGGTTGGGCGTGACATCGCGAACCAGCATGCTCTTGGACACATCCAGCACGATGAAGAACTCTGAGCCGGTCTGGTCTGCCGCATCCGGCCGCGGGCCCCACACGGGCCGGGCCACGGTGACCGCCAGCAGGCACAGCGCGGCGGCAAAGAGCACCGCCTTCCGCCGGCGCGCCGCGGGATCCAGCGAGCGCAGGATGCTGCCCTGCCGGTTCAGCGGGCCGAAGAGCGCCATCTTCTGCTGCGCCCGGCGCCGGGCATGACGCCAGAGGAGGATGCTGGAAACTACCAGCAGCGGCACCAGCAGGAGGACAAGGGGGTGGGCAAATTTCATGGGGTGCGCAGCCAGAAGGTGTTCCCCGCCACCCACTCCAGCAGCAGGAGCAGCGCGCCGGGCAGGATGAACCAGAGGAAGAGTTCGTTAAAAAGCATGTGACGGCGGTCGTCGATCTCCCGCTTCTCCATGCGGTCGATCTGGCGGTAGATCTGCAGGAGGGAGCCGGTGTCAGAGGCCTGGAAATACTGGCCGCCCGTGATGGTGGCCACCTGGCTGAGGGGGCTCTTCAGCGCGGCCTGGGCGCGGATGTTGCGCAGGTTCATGATCTCCAGCGCGTAGATGCGCACGCCTTTCTTCTTCGCGTACTCGGCAGCCACCAGGGGGTTGGTCCCCGTGTTGTTCTGTCCGTCCGTGACCAGCACCATCACCTTGGAGCGGCCGGAGTTTTCCTCCAGCTTGTTCACCCCGCTGATGATGCCGTCCCCGATAGCGGTGCCGTCCTTGAGCTGGACGAACTTGAACACGTCCTTGATCCAGTTCGCGTCCGTGGTGAGGGGGCTGAGGGTGTAGGTGTTCGACGCGAAGCCGACCATACCAAACCGGTCGGTCTTCCGCGCATCCACGAACTCGGAGATGGCGCGCACCAGCGCCTCGCGGCGGGAGATCTTCTGGTTCCCCACCATGAAGTCCTTCTCATCCATGGAGCCGGAGACATCGCAGGTGAGCATGATGTCGATGCCCTTCGTGGGATCATCCTGCTCCCCCTGCGGCACGCGAGGGCGGGCCAGGGCGAGGATGAGGCAAAGCAGGGCGAGCAGACGCATGAGCCAGAGCAGACGCCCCGGCTGGCTGAGCCGCGGGCGGCCCAGGCTCACGAGCAGGCTGGTGGAGGAGTGCGTGACGGCGGCCCCCAGGCCGGGACGCCCGACCCGCCAGGCCCAGTACCCCAGCAGGGGCAGGAGCAGCAGCCACCAGGGCTGGCCGAAGCTGAAGGTGAGAGGTGAGGGAAGGACGGCGACGCTCATGCAGCGGGGGTGGCGGAGGGGCCGGGGGCGTTTTCTTCAAGTTGTTTCCTCTCCACCGGGGCGGCGGGGCGGCTGGCGGTATCATCGATGAAGGTCTCCGCCGTGGTGTGCAGCACCTCCATGCGGGGTGGCTGGAGGTGGGCCAGGGCGAACTTCACGCGGTCGCACTGCTGGAGGAAGCCGGCCAGGCTCTCCCGCCAGCGAGGGTCGAGCTGGGCGCCACGCTCTGCCTCAAAGAGGAACTCCTCTGTGGAGAGGCTGGGAGCCTTGAGGCCGAAGCGGGCCTCGATGTACTCGCGCAGGATCGAGGAAACCTCCAGGACGAACTCCTGGTGCCGTCCCTCCGCGATGAGGTGGCGGATGGCGGCGAGCCGCTGGCGGGCGTGGACCTCCGGCGGCACCGCCGGGTGCTGGAAGGGCAGCTTGTGCGCACGGTGGAGCCGCAGGAGGAGCCAGCCGAGCGCCAGCGCGATGGCGAGCGCGCCCACGGTGGGCCAGACCCAGGCCCAGGGCTGGGGTGGGAGGAGGAGGGTGATGTCTTCGATGATTTCGGGTCCCGGTTCGTTCATGGCCATGGAGATCAGGCGTAGGAGCTGCGCGCGAGGATGCGGCGCTCGAAGAAGTTCTGGAGTTCGATGAGATAAGGCTGGTCCGTGGCGGCCTCGATGAGGTCCAGCCCGGCCCGCTGGAGCATGCGGCGGCGGTTTTCCTTCTGCGCCAGGGCAGCCTCCCGGTAGCGGGACTGCACGGCGGGGTCGCTGGTGTTTACCTCAATGACCTCGCCCGTCTCCGCGTCCTCCATGGTGACCCAGCCGGCATCCGGCAGCGTGGTCTCGCTGGGGTCCGAGATCTGCACGGCGATCACGTCGTGCCGCTGGTTCGTGATCTTGAGCGCCTTTTCATAGCCCTGATCGATGAAGTCAGAGATGAGGAAGACGATGGCGCGTCGGGGAAAGACGTGGTTCACAAAGTGCAGCGCCTGCTGGCAGGAGGTGCGGGTGCCCTCCGGCTCATAGAAGAGGATCTCGTGGATGAGGCGGAAGACATGGGCCCGCCCCTTCCGCGCGGGGATGAACTGCTCCACCTCATCGGTGAAGAGGCCCAGGCCCACGCGATCGCTGTTGCGCATGGCGCTGAAGGCGAGCACGGAGGCGATCTCCGCGGCGAGGTCCCGCTTGGACTGCACGCCGGTGCCGATGACGCCGGAGGCGCTGACGTCCACCAGGATGACCATGGTGAGCTCGCGCTCCTCACGGTATTTCTTGATGTGCGTGACCCCGGTGCGGGCGGAGACGTTCCAGTCGATGGTGCGCACGTCATCGCCGATCTGGTACTCGCGCACTTCTTCGAAGTCCATGCCGCGCCCCTTGAAGGCGGAGTGGTAGGCACCGGCCAGCATCTCCTGGGCGAGCCGGTTGGTCCGCACCTCGATCTGGCGGATCTTGCGTAGGTATTCCCTGGGGATCATGGGCGAGGAAATAAAGACGTCGGGCTGCCGCGGGCTCGATCAGGGCACCTGCACCTTCTCCAGGATCCAGTTCACCAGCTGGGTGCTGGTGACTTCCTCCGCCTCGGCCTCGTAGGTGCGGAGAATGCGGTGGCGCAGCACGTCCATGGCCACGCTGCGCACATCCAGCGGGGTCACATAGGCGCGGCCGTTGATGAAGGCGTGCGCACGTGAGGCGAGGGTGAGATTGATGGTGGCACGTGGGGAGGCGCCGTAGCGGATGAGGCCCTCCAGCTTGGGGTCCAAGGACTTCGCGTCCCGCGTGGCGAGCACGAGGCGCACGATGTAGTTCTTGATCTTGGGATCGAGGTAAACACGGTTGGCCAACGCGCGGAGCTGCACGATGGTGTCCAGGTCCGCCACGGGGGCGACGGTGGGCTTGGCCCCAGTGGTGCCCATGATCTCCAGGATGCGGGTCTCATCCTCCAGGGTGCCGTAGTCCACCTCCACCTTCAGCATGAAGCGGTCCACCTGCGCCTCGGGCAGCGGGTAGGTGCCCTCCTGCTCCACAGGGTTCTGCGTGGCCAGCACGAGGAAGGGCTCCGGCAGCGGGTGGGTCTCATCCCCCAGGGTCACCTGATGCTCCTGCATGGCCTCCAGCAGGGCGCTCTGCACCTTGGCCGGAGCGCGGTTGATCTCATCCGCGAGGATCAGGTTGGCAAAGATGGGCCCCTTCCGCGTGGTGTACTGCTGGGTCTGGGGGTTGAAGATGAGCGTGCCGATGATATCTGACGGCAGCAGGTCCGGCGTGAACTGGATGCGACGGAAAGCGCCCTGAATGCTGCTGGCGAGCGCCTTGATGATGGTGGTCTTGGCCAGGCCCGGCACCCCCTCCAGCAGCACGTGGCCATCGGAAAGGAGGCCGATGAGGAGGCGCTCCACCACGTAGCGCTGGCCCACCACGACCTTGCTGATCTCCTCCATGATGGCCGGGATCCACCGGGAGGCCTCAGCGATCTGCTCCCCCAAGGCCTGGAGTTCGGCTTCCGTGGTGATGCCAGGTTGGAGGTCGGGAGTGTAGTCGGCAGCGGTCATTTCAATTAGGAATTTTGAATTAGGAATGAGGAATGCCTTAGGCCAGGGGTCGGAGGAAGTTGGAAGCTGTTGGAGTTCCGCCTTTAGGCGGTCAGGAGAACCGGAGGCTGGCGGCTGGGCTTGAAGTTTGATCCTTGAATTTTGAAGTTTGGCTTTTGGCTTTTGAACCTTTGCCTTTCACCCGAACGCACGACCTCCTGGTATTTTCTTGCCGCTCTTCCCAAAATCCCTCTTTCGGGTGATCCTGTAGAAACGCCCTTGCGGGTTACGTTTCCCTCCTGCTTTGCGCCTCCGCCCCCCCATTTCCCCGGTCCCTCTGCTCCTGGCGGCATTTGTCCTCCTGGCGGGGATGGCGTTGCCTGCGGCGGCGCCCAAGGAAAAAGAGGTGAAGCCGGTGCCGCCGATCTCAAAAGTGAGCCAGATGCGCCTGCTCACGCGGGAGGAGGCGGCGCGTCGCCAGCCGGTGAAGCTGCGCGGGGTGGTGATGTGGCAGAGCGCGCGGGATGACTCCTTTGTCCTGCACGATGGCTGGGCGGGGGTGCTGGTGCAGCTCACGGATGATCGGGGACGCCGCATCTGGGAGGGGCCGCCGCCGGTCAAGAGCGACACGGAACCGGGGGCGGTGATCGAGCTGGAGGGGGTGACGGATGTGGGCGGCTACTCGCCCAACGTGCTGGCCCGCACCTACACGCGGGTGGGCACGGGGAACATCCCCAAAGGGCGCGCCACGGAGCTGACGGAGCTCTTTGCCGGGATCAAGGACTCCCAGCGGGTGCTGATCTCCGGCGTGGTTCAAGGAATTCACCCGCCCACGGCCACGGCCAGCGGCACGCTCATGCTCTCCCGCATGGGGCACGTCATCCCCGTGCAGGTGGAGGACTGGACGGCCATCCAGGAGAAGGAGCTGGTGGACGCCCGTGTGCGGGTGGAGGGAATCTTTTCCCCGCCGTCGAATCTGCGCGCGGAGATGCTGGACCTGCGCATCAAGATCATGGGACGGCAGGACATCGAGGTGCTGACCCCGCCGCCGGCGGATCCCTTTGCGCGGCCGAAAGTTCCCTTGAACCGCCTCCAGCTCTTCACGGCCAAGGGCAATGAGATCAATCGCAAGATCACCAGCGGCATCGTGAACTTCAGCGCGCCGGGGCAGTTCTTCTTCATGCAGGAGGGGAACACGGGTGTGAAGGTGCAGTGGGCCGGGGAACCGCCCACGGTGGGCACGCGGGTGGAGGTGGCGGCCTTTGTGGACATGAGCCGCCTGGTGGCCTCCATGAGCGGGGCGGTGGTGCGCCCGCTGGATCGCGCGGCGCTGCCGGATCCGCCGGAGGTGACGGCGGGTGAGATCTTGAACCCGCCCCGACGGGCGAGGCCGCAGGAGGTGGCCAATGACTATGACGGTCGCGAGGTGCGCCTGCGCGGCGTGCTGCGCCGGGTGGAGGTGTCGACGGTGTCGACGGTGTCGGCGGCTGCCCTGGTGAGCGGCGAACCGGGAACCTGGCAGCTGGAGGTGGAGTCCGGGCGGCGGCACTTCCCCGCGACGCTCCTGGTGCCGCGTGGCGGATCGCAGGCCCTGCCGGGGAACTGGGTGGAGGGTGCGCAGGTGCAGCTCACGGGCGTGTGCGAGCTGAACTTTGAGCGCAAGGCGGGGTTTGAGGCACCGGTTATTTCCACGTTCCGCCTCTGGCTGCGGGATGTGGATGATGTGCAGGTGCTGAGCACGCCGTCCTGGTGGACCTCGACAAGGCTGACGGCCGCGCTCATCTCTGCCCTGGTGGTGCTGCTGCTGGCGGCGGCCTGGATTTCTGCTCTGCGTCGTGCCGTGCGGCGTCGCACAGAGAAGCTGGAGGAGATGATGCGCCTGCATCGCAATTCCGAGCTGGAGTACGAGGCGGCGCTGAAGGAGCGCCAGCGGCTGGCGGCAGATCTGCACGACGGACTGCAGCAGATGATTGCCGGGGCGGCTTTCCGCCTGGAGGCGGCGGTGGACCAGCTCCCGGACATCACGGAGGACGCGGAGGAGGAGCTCACGGCGGCGCGCCGCGCGATCCTGCACACGCAATCCGGGCTGAGGGACTTTCTCTGGGGTCTGCGCCATGTGGAGGACGGGCCGCATGATTTCGCGGGGCTGCTGCGCCATGCGGTGAACTCCATGGAGCATCTGCCGGGCGCGCAGGTGGCGGTGCAGAGCAGCGGCACGCCGGTGGAGCTCTCCCGCGATGTGATGGGCAACCTCCTGCTGCTCATGCAGGAGGCGGTGGCCAATGCCTTCCACCACGGCCAGGCCACCCAGGTGGAGGTGACGCTGGACTACTGCAGCGATTTCCTTGAACTGCGCATCATGGACAACGGCCGCGGTTTCGACGTCGCCACCGTGCCCGGCACGCGGGAGGGGCACTTCGGCCTGGTGGGTATGAAGGAGCGTATGCAGCGGCTGGGCGGCACGCTGCATCTGTACAGCACGCCCGGCAGTGGCACCTGTGTGACGGTGCGGCTACCCTTAGGCCGGGCGCGGGCGACGGTCGCTGCGTCCGCGGCGGCGGTGGTCGAGACTGACGCCACTTCCATTTCCGCGGAAGAGCCCTCCCCTGCTCCGCTCCTGCTACCCAAGCCGGTCAACGGTTGATCTGTTTTTTCATGAACCCCCTCACCTTTTCCAGCACCAACGCTGATTCCGTACGCCTCCTCATTGTGGATGACCATGCCGTGGTACGGGAGGGGCTGGAGGCGATGCTGCGTCGCGATCCCCTCTTTGAGAGCATCACCACCGCGGCCTCGGGGAGAGAGGCGCTGCAACTCTGCGCGGCGGACCCTGAGAAACCGCAGGTGGTGCTGCTGGATGTGCGCATGCCGGAGCAGGACGGGTTCACCGTGCTGGAAGTGTTGCAGCGTGAGCATCCGCAGGTGCGCGTGATCATGCTCTCTGCCAGCGCCACGAGCGCCGAGGTCACCCTGGCGCGTCGGCTGGGGGCTTCTGGGTATGTTTCCAAAACCACCGACCGCCAGTCCCTGGTGGCGGTGATCCGCACCGTGGCCCGGGGCGGCACCAGCTTTGCCTCCCAAGCCCCCGTGCAGGGCGAGGCGCTGAATGCCCTCAGCGCCCGCGAACTGGAGGTGCTGAGGCACTTGGGCCGTGGGATGTCGAACTCGGATCTGGGGCGGATCCTGGGAGTGAGTGAGCACACGATCAAGAGCCACCTGAAGGCCGTGTTCGGCAAACTGGGCGTGGCAGATCGCGCGGAGGCGGTGGCCCGGGCGTATGAGCTGGGATTGGTACCGTTAGAACGGTGAGTGGTGGAGAGCTGGCTTTGGAAGCTGTTTGTAGTTCAAACTTTAGTTTGCCTCAGTGCATCTGGGGCAAGGCGGCCTGAGCAAACTGCTATGAGGGTTGGGGTCAAGTTATGAGTGGCGTCTTTCTGATTTTTTGTTTTGCTCCCTGACTTGGGGTTCAAGATTGTCTTGTTGGAACGGCATCCTCCAGCGATTCAAGGCAGTTTCCACACTGCTAACAACCTGCTATCCGCACATGACCTCGTGGGATCAGTGCATTATACGTCATGCGTGAGCTGGAGGAACGGGTGGCGGCTCAATCTAAAGTCCGGACAGTGTTCACTGCCCCGTTTGCTCTACGAGCACGCCACACCGTTCCAAATGGGTTAGTTGGGATAGTCCGTGGTTAGTTCACATGCTTTGCCAGGAGGTCGCTCTTTGTTCGTGATTGGGGATGGAGTTCATCGGGGGGGCGGTCATTGACCAGGCTCCAGCCCAGGTCAGCAAGCGTGGCCCGCCGGTGTTCAATCGCCACAGGTCCACCGCCAGACCCCGAGCCAGTTCCACCGTGATCTTCTTCTTGAGGCCTGGCCTCTTCCCGTTGAGCGTCAGTGCTGCTTCTCTTTGACTTTCAGCAGCCGCTTCCACCAAAGCAGTGCGCAAACACCGGTTGCCGTGTTTGTTGATGGACCCAAGCCGGCGCGAACCACCCGAGCTGTGTTCGCTGGGACATAGCCCGGTGTAGCTGGATACCTGTCGACGATTGTTGAATCGCTGCCAGTCAAGCACCTCGTTGTTGACAATCCGCTCGCTGAGTTCTCCCAGCCCCTTGGGACGTCGCATGGCAGGCCCAGCCAGCGCTTCAATCTGCTGGGTGCATCCAGCAATGCCTCGCTCAAGGGTCATGAGAACCTCGCGCAAGCAGCCCAGGATCGCCACCAGCCACTGGGGCAGTTGTTTGAGCAACGCTTCCCATACTTTGGGTCTCCACCAGTGACGTCCCAGCTCCACGCCCTGGGTCAGCGCCCTTCCCCAGCCTTGAGCCCGGATGCGTCGCACCTCCCTGACCAGATCTCCCGGTGTCGCGACAATGCCCGGCGCTGCTCTTGTTCCTCCCGGGGGCACTCGCACCACGGCCGGGGCCTTGTTGTTGCCTTCGACGTACCGGGCCAGGCCCTCAACCAAGGCACAGGCGTCACGCCCGTCGGTTTTGACCCTGCTTCCATGCTGGTCCCAGTTCTGAGGGCGTACCACCAGACATTCAACACCAGTGCGCTCCAGATGCCTTTGCAGCGTGTAACCAAAAGGCCCCGCTTCATAACAACAAACCACCTTTTCGGCCAGGGCCTGCTGTTTGACCACCCAGAGCTGAAACTCAGCGGGAGTAAAGCGCTGCGCGGGCTGGGGTGCCGCCCCGTCCACTTTGCGACAGACCACCTGCTGATGCAGGTGAACATCCACACCGAGATAAATAACTCCAGCCTTCTTGGGGGAGCGGACAGCCCCAGAGGCAGCCTGGTGGCCAGACGCGAATTTTGAGGTAGGTTGTGAAGCCATGGGGTTGGCAAGGATGTACGTTTTCATAACTCTCCATCGCATCGCTCGGCT
>NZ_BATQ01000159.1 GCF_000739635.1 Verrucomicrobium sp. BvORR034
CTGGCCCCTCTGGCCTACATCCTGCGGGCGCGCACGGTGCCGCTGCGGAACCTGGGCGCGGCCATCTCTCCGGACAACTCATGGTTCTTCCTCCAGGGCATCGAGACCCTGCCGCTGCGCATGGAGCGGCACTGCCAGAACTCGCTCTCCGTGGCGGAGCACCTGAAGGTGCACCCGAAGGTGGAGTGGGTGCGCTTCCCCGGGCTGCATGACGATCCGCACTACGAGCTCAACCAGAAGTACCTGCGCGGCAAGGGCGGCTCCATCGTGGTCTTTGGCATCCGCGGCGGACGCGCAGCGGGCCAGAAGTTCGTGGAAAGTCTGAAGCTCTTCTCCCACCTGGCGAATGTGGGCGATGCGAAGAGCCTGGCGATTCACCCGGCCTCCACCACGCACTCGCAGCTCAATGAAGAGCAGCAGCGCGCGGGCGGCATCACGCCGGACCTGGTACGACTTTCCGTAGGCATCGAACACATCGACGACATCCTGGCCGACATCGACCAGGCTCTGGATGCGGTGTGAGCCTGGACACCCCTTCTCGCAACCAATACGAGATAACCAAACCAAGACAAACCAAACGTACGAAACCAAGCGGCCAGTGTCACGTCCCGGTCTGACCGGCGTGCACTGGCCGCCCTGGTTTTCAGTTTCCTCAAACTCCCCCCTCCGTCATGATCGACATCAACATCCCCGGATTCAAACACCTGAAGATTCATCACCTCGTGCTGGACTACAACGGCACTCTCGCCATCGACGGCCTGCTGCTGGACGGCGTGGCCCGGCGCTTGCGCACGTTTTCGCAGAAGATCCAGGTGCACATCGTCACCGCCGACACCTTCGGCCTCGTGAAAGCGCAGATCGAGGATCTGCCGGTAAAGGTCACGATTTTGCCGTCCGAGGGTTTGATCGAGGCCAAGCGGGACTACGTGTTCAAACTCGGCCTGGAGTCCGTGGTGGCGATCGGCAACGGCCGCAATGACTCCGCGATGCTGAAAGACGCCGCCCTGGGCATTGCGGTGATCCAACGCGAAGGCGCGGCCGTGGAGACGTTGCTGTCGGCGGATCTGGTGGTGAATCACATCCTGGATGCACTGGATTTCCTGAACCAGCCGAACCGGTTGATTGCGGCGCTCAGAGCGTAGGGGAAACCACTGATTGACACTTATGAAACACTAATGAAGGCAGGGGGAATGGATTGATGAAGGCTTGGAGGGGTGGAGAGGATGGGAACCGCTGACAGACGCTGACTTGACGCTAACGGTTGAGGAGGCTGGGGCTGTTGGAAGCTGTTCGTAGTACAAACTTTAGTTTGCCTCAGGGCGTCTGTCGTAGTGCAGGCAAACTGAAGTTTGTACTACGAACAGAGCCTCGCAGGCGGAGGTCTGAGGGAGCGCGATGGGGATCAGGCTTGAAGTTTGAATTTTGAACTTTGAAGTTTCCCAATTTCATCCAAGGATTCCCGCTCTCGCCCCACCCCGCCTCCCCCATGCCCGCCACCGCCTCCCGCCTCTCTGTCTTCACTGAGTCCGTCATTCGCGGGACCACCCGGCTGGCGAATCAACATGGCGCGATCAATCTCTCCCAGGGGTTCCCGGACTTCGACCCGCCGGAGGAACTGCTGAAGGCGCTGGAGAAGGCGACGCGGGGGCCGTTCCACCAGTACGCGGTGACCTGGGGCGCGCCGCGTTTTCGCGAGGCGCTGGCGCGGAAGATCCAGCGGTTCTCGGGGCTGCCCATTGATCCCGACCGGCATCTGGTGACCACCTGCGGCAGCACGGAGGCGATGATGGTGGCCATGATGACGGCGTGCAATCCGGGCGACAAGGTGGTGGTGTTCTCCCCTTTCTACGAGAACTACGCCGCCGACGCGATCCTCTCTGGGGCGGAGCCGATCTATGTGCCGCTGCACCCGCCGGACTTCGGCTTTGTGCTGGAGGATCTGGTGAAGGCGTTTGAGCAGAAGCCCAAGGCCATCATCGTGTGCAATCCCTCGAACCCGACGGGCAAGGTCTTCACCCGCGAGGAACTGCTCACCATTCTGCGTCTGGCCGAGGAGCATGATGCCTTTGTCATCACGGACGAACCGTATGAGCACATCGTGTACGCGCCGCATGAGCATGTGCACTTTGCCGCGCTGCCGGGGGCCTTTGAGCGGACGATCACCTGCAACTCGCTCTCCAAGACCTACTCCATCACCGGCTGGCGCCTGGGCTATGTGCAGGCCGCGCCGGAGGTGATTGCCCAGGCGCGGAAGGTGCATGACTTCCTCACGGTGGGGGCGGCAGCTCCTCTTCAAGAAGCGGCGGTGGCGGGGCTGGAGCTGCCGGACTCTTATTACCACGAACTTCAAGCGCTCTATGCCCGAAAGAAGGAGGTGTTCCTGGAACACCTGCGCGCCACCGGCCTGCCCTTCACCGAGCCCCAGGGGGCGTATTATGTGATGCTGGACATTTCCCCGATGGGATTCAAGGACGACACCGAGGCGTCAGAGCGGTTTATCAAGGAGGCAGGTGTCGCTGGCGTGGCGGGCTCAAGCTTCTTCCGCGAACCCGTGCATCATCTGATCCGGTTTCACTTTGCGAAGAAGGAGGAGACGCTGCATGCGGCGGGGGAGAGGCTGCGGAAGTACACTTCCGGTAAGATGTAAGCGGTGAATGGTAAGTGGTGGAGCTTCCAATACGCCGACTAAAGTCGGTACTCCAACCACGGTGCGGGGGCCGGATTGGAGTTTGAAGAGACTGTCGCACTGGTGACGATGCTGGGGGAAGTCAAGGGTAGATGGAGGCAGGTGGGAGTAGAGGTGTTGCAGATGCTTCAGCTAGTGCCTCCTCACGTCGACAACTACGAAGGCTTTGGGGGTGATGAGGCAGAGGGGATGTGGTGTTGCTTAACGATGATTGGGGACGCTGATGTGGGACGGTGGCGGAGGTGGTTTGGCCTTCTGCCGAGATGCAAACAACACCGGTTGTAGTTGTCGACGTGAGGAGGCACTAACTGAAGCTTCTGTGGGGTCGGGTGCAGAGAGCGTGACCATCCGCCCAGCGCGGGACAAGATGAGAGCAGCGGGGCAAAGTGAGCGCGCTTTCTGAAAGAGCTCGCACTGGAGTTTGAGTTGCGCCTCCACCAGGGAACCTCTCAAAAAAGACTGAGCAGGCTAAAGCCTGTACTCCATACAGTATCCTGCTTCCAACAGCCCCACCACTTACCACTTACCGAGCTGGCTCCAGCACCAGCACCCGTCCGGGCGTTCCAATCCCTGCTGCCAGATTCGTCCCGCGGCAGTACTCCGCGATCAACAACCGGTGCCCGGGGAGTTTCAGCACATCAATCGGTCTCCCCAAGGGGGCGAGCAGGCGCTTTACGGTGGTGGTGCCCGCTTCAAAATCCGGGCGCATCTGGAGGACGTCATAGCCGGCGTCGGCTTTGATGAGATTCCCAAACCTTGCGGCGAGGAAACTACCACCCAGGGGGGCGGGCCAGTCCTTGCCGAGCCAGACGATGCCGCTGGGGCAGGAGTGGGGATCGAAGGTGGAGATGCTCTTCTCGGTGCTGCCGCCGGCATCGGGGCCAACATTGCGGAGGGGTTTCTTCACGACGATCCCGGTGGGGAGGTCGGGGGTGTGGGGATAGGCCTTTTCTGTCCAGTCGGCGAACTGGTACGGGAAGCCGTAGTGCTTGCCGGGTTCGATGACATTGAGCTCCTCCGGGGCTTCGGCGTCGGGGCCGTTCTCGGTGGCGATCATGCGGCCCTCGTCATCCCAGCAGAAGCCGAAACTGTTGCGCAGGCCGCGGGCGATGACCTCCACCTGCGGCTTGTCCTGGGCGGGGTCCACCCGCCACATGCAGGCGGTGAGTTCGTTTTCACCGCCGGTGTCGTAGTTGGGCTGCTTCCCGGGCTCGCCGCCATCGGTGCGGGCGCCGCTGTTGATGTACATCATTCCATCCGGCCCCTGGGCAATGTGGGACACGCCGTGGTTGTAGGGTCCGATGCCAAAGGGATACGTGACGCGCAGCCAGGACTCGGGTTTGGTCCAGCCGCCCTGCGTGGCATTCCACTTGCCGGTGCGGAAGACGGTGACCTCATTGGCCACGGGAGTCTTCTTCTTGTTGCACTGGTTGCTGGTGACGTAGAGGCGGCCCTCCCGGTCCACAGTGAGGCCGAGCGCGAGGACATCGCCCAGGGCGAGATCGAAGTACGTGTCCCGAGGAAACAACAGCTTCTGCTCCTGCGTGCCGACCTTCCACTGCCAGATGTCGCCGTTCTGCGCGAGGATGAGGACGTGCTCACCGTCTGGATGCGCGGCGAGGCGCACGGGGGAGAAGCTGAACTCCGCGGCGACCTTGAGCGTCCAACCCTGCGGCGCGGCGGGGAGCTGGCTGCTCACCATGGAGGCCACAAGGGCCTCATACGTGGGGTACTTGCTCTGGCTGCGCAGGGTCTTGATCTCCTCCACCTTGGGCGCAGCCCCTTTATTCCCCCATGAGCCATAGACGTGTGCGAAGACGGAGGCGATCTGCTCGTCCTTCAGGATCACCGGGGGCATGCCGCCCTGGTACTCGCGACCGTTCACGGTGATCTTGCCAAAGAGGCCCTCCAGCGGGGCCTTGAGCGCGCGCTCGCGTTGATGCTCCAGGAAGTCGGAGCCTGCGAGCGGCGGGAAGACGCCGGGGATGCCCTGCCCCTCGGCGCCGTGGCAGATGGCGCAGTGCTGCCGGTAGAGCTCGCCTCCATCAGGAGCGGGTCCGCCTCCAGAGGCCAGCAGCGGCCAGGTCAGGAATGCGGCAAAAGCGAGGCGGGACAGCGGGCGGGGGAAGTTCATTCGGCGGGGGCAGGATAGAGCACAGCCACCCCGGCCGACAAGCAGGACTTACCTATCCCTATGTCGAGGTTGACTCATTGGGTGCCAGTGACACCCAACCGCCCTTCGCCGGCTCAGAAAGGCGGAACTCCCGGGCGCCGAGGCTGGCGTAGTCGGCCGGGTGACAGGTGAGGACGATGACCTGAAGTCCGCGCCGGGCGGCGAGATCCAGCATGCGCGGGAGCAGCCGGACGCGGTCGGGATCGGAGTAGGCAAAGGCGTCGTCGAAGACCAGCGGCAGGCACTTGTCGGGCTGCCCGGCGGCGAGCACCTCCGCCATGGCCAGACGCAGGGCCGCGGCGACCTGCTCGCGGGCTCCGCCGCTGAGGACATCGAAGCCCAGGGCACCACTTTGCCGATCTGGGCGGACGATCTCCAGCCCCTCGAATTTGTTGTCCGCACCCAGGTTCACCTGCACGGTGGTTTCCGGGCCGAAGAGGCACTGGAGGTAGCCGGAGACCTTCTCCGCGAGCGGCTGGGTGAACTGTTTGGTAAGGGAGCTCTGCTCTTCCTGAAACAGACCATGCAGGAGCTGCACGGCCTGGCTGCGGCGCTGGGCGTGCTCGCGCTGGCGGCGGGCCTCGGTGAGCCGGGCATCGGCCACGG
>NZ_BATQ01000158.1 GCF_000739635.1 Verrucomicrobium sp. BvORR034
CATCGCCCCAGGTTATGGGGTAAGAAGAAGTTTTGAGGGCTGAAGGCCCGGCGTCATTCAGGCTGGGGATGGAGCCACGGGTACGAAGAGGGCCCACCCTCGACCATGCGATCTTCACAAGGCGTGCGAACAATGCATGCCCCCACCGCAAGCCGATCATGAGGGCCAAGGGCCCGGTCTCATGCCAGCCTGGAGCAGCGCCCCAGGTTTGATGTAACAAGCAGCTCTGAGGGCCAAAGGCCCGGAGTCATTCAACGTGGGGTGAGTTTGAGGGTATGGGCAGCGTTGATGACATCCCGTTGACCCTCATTGCAACGTCTTCTCACCCCCCAATTCCCACCGCCCCTGCTCTGATTTTCCGGTTTTAATTCCCCAAAAAGGCCCGCAAAGCGGCGCTTCACGCGCGCACTCCGCAGCGACCGCGTCGCCAGACGGTGGAAGTTCCGGGGAACGAGGGCGCGCAGCCTCCATCAATCCACCCCAACACAATACACTCATCCTCAATGATTTAACCCAATATTCCACAACTCCAACACTCCCTCCCTCCCGCTTTCCACCCACATTTCCCACAAACCCGATAGGATTACATGCAGATTTAATTCAATTCCTACTTGCGCTATGTAGATTGAACTCTTATACATTGCGCATGCACCTCACCAAAAAAGGCGAATATGCCCTCCGAACCCTTATCCGATTGGGCATTGCTCAACGGCAGGGCAAGGATGTCGTTTCCGTCTCGAATTTGGCTGAGGGCGAGAACCTGCCGTTCAAGTTCATTGAAAACATTCTTCAGGAACTCCGACTGGCAGGTTATGTGGAAAGCAAGAGAGGCAAGGAAGGCGGATGCCGCCTGGCCAAGCCACAAGTGGAGATTACGATCGGTGAAGTGGTCCGTCTTATCGACGGCCGGCTGGCCCCGATCGGATGTGCGAGTGAGACCGACTACGAACGATGTACGTGTCCTGACGAGCACCACTGCGGTCTCCGGATGTTGATGATTGATGTGCGCAATGCCATCGCCCAAATCCTCGACCGTTACACCCTGGCGGATGTCGTCTCCGTCACCCTCCGCAAGATGGAGCGAGACGGCGTGCAACTGCCCTTCGAAGCCGAATCTGAAAAGCCTGCCAAGAGTAAAACCACCCAACGAGTTACCAAACCCAGCCGCGTACGACACGCGGACCCTCTCGACGGTTTTCTCACGCTTCTCACCAAACCTCAGAACCCTCTCTAATCCTCCCCATGAGCTACTCCGTTGAAAATGACCTCGCCACTGAAGCGTGGGTTGAAATCGTCCGCCGCAAGGTGGATGCCATGCGTTTTGGATCCGTCCAGATCGTTGTCCATGAAGGCCGCGTCACCCAGGTGGAAAGCACCGAGAAGACGCGCCTCCCTGATGCCGTGAACGGTGCCCAGGCCTCCATCAAAAAGCGGGCCTGACCGCCATGCCTGATCCTTCTCAAGACAGCCAGTTGACCGTTTGTTGATTCATTATTAGCGCGGCAAAAATACACCGCCCGCGCCCAAGGGACTGACCGGAATACCGGAGGTTTCAAGGAAACAAACAGTGCCTGCCGAAGCGTCCCACGACGCCTGTGTGTTCACTGTTACCTCCACTCCCGACAGATAGTTCAGACCTTGACGTCTTTGCCGACCGCATCCCCGGAGGCATCAACCCGAGCCAGTACGTGCTTGTGTGCCACCGGAACCCCGGAGCCGCCGCATCCCTCAAGTTAATCAGCACAACAACAACCGCATGAAATTCCGCAACACCATCAAGAGCCAGGCGCTGCTGGCGCTCACCGTGACCTCCCTCACGGTTGGAGCCCAGGCCGGCGAAATCGTCACCTCCTCCGGCAAGGGGAGCACCACCGTCCAGAAGGAAGAGAAGGAAGAATCCCTCTACGACAAGATTTGGGGACTCGCCACGCTCTACAAGAACAAGGACAACCCGATCATCCAGGAGTTCAAGCTCCGCGGCCGTTACCAGGGCCAGTATCATTGGGTGGATTCCGACCAGGGTGATGAAGACAGCTGGGAAGACCGTCGCTCCCGCTTCGGTTTCGACGCCAAGCTCTTCAACCAGTTCGACGTTCGTTTGGATGCCCAGAGCTCCGACGGCTTTGACCCCTTCTACAACGGCCTCGTGGATGCCTACATCAAGTGGCGCCCCTCGAAGGAGTTCAACCTGACCTTGGGCCGCCAGAAGCCCCAGATCGGTTACTACGACTTCCTCCAGTCCACGAACAACCAGCCGACCTTTGAGCGCTCCCAGATCTTCAACCAGCTGCGCGTGGACCGCGTGGTGGGTGCGATCGCAGACGGCAAGATTGGCAACTTCACCTACCAGGCGGGTGTCTACTCCAATGACATCGACGAGGAGTTCGGTCAGTTCGACGGTGGCATCGCTTTTGGTGCTGGTTTCGGCTACGACTTCAAGGAAGCCCTGGGCGTGAAGAAAGCTGACTGGCGCTTTGACTGGCTGCACAGCGAGATCGAAGCCGGAAGCACGATCCTGAACCGCTATGAAGATCTGTTCTCCAGCACCTTCTGGGTGCAGGACGGCCGCATCGGTCTCGTGGTGGAAGGCTTCGCCGGCACCGGCCAGGCCGATGACGCATGGGGCTTCTTCATCCAGCCGACGTTTGACCTTGTCCCCGACAAGCTTCAGCTCGTGGGCCGCTACTCCTTCGCGGATGGCGATGGTCCGGACGCTGTGTATGCCCAGAGCCGCTATGAGCGCAACGCCCCCAACCTGACCGGTGGCGGACGTGGCGATCGTTACAACGCAGCTTACCTCGGCTTCCAGTACTTCATTTACGGCGACAAGCTGAAGGTACTCGGCGGTGCTGAGTACGCTGACGTGGACGGCGGCGGCAACGGTGGTGACTACAGCGGCTGGACCTACCTGACGGGCGTCCGCTTCTCCTTCTAAGCCCACCGCCCCCTTCGCCGGAGCAATCCCGGCCTCCACCCGAAAAAAATGACCCCGCTTTTTCCCCCTTCAAAAATTCAAAGTCAAAACACAACACCTCCAGAACATGAACAAGAAATTCTTCCTCAAATCCGTGCTCGCCCTGACGGCGACCGGCGTGCTGGGCTCCTCCCTCTTCGCAGAAGGTCTGCTGAATGTTTCCTATGACCCGACCCGTGAGCTCTATGTGGAGTTCAACAAGGCGTTTGCGAAGCATTGGAAGGACACGACGGGCAAGGACATCACGATCGACCAGTCCCACGGTGGTTCCGGCAAGCAGGCCCGTGCGGTCATCGACGGCCTCGAAGCCGACGTGGTGACGCTGGCCCTGGCCAACGACGTGAACGCGATCGCCGACAAGGCCGGCCTCCTGCCCACCGACTGGCAGAAGCGCCTCCCGAACAACTCCGCCCCCTACACCAGCACGATCGTCTTCATCGTCCGTGCCGGCAACCCCAAGGGCATCAAGGACTGGGATGACCTCATCAAGGACGGCGTGTCCGTGATCACCCCGAACCCGAAGACCTCCGGTGGCGCCCAGTGGAACTACCTGGCCGCCTGGGAGTTCGCCAAGCGCAAGTTCGGCAGCGATGACAAGGCCAAGGAGTTCGTGAAGAAGCTCTACAAGAACGTGCCGGTGCTCGACTCCGGTGCCCGCGCCTCCACGAACACCTTCGTGCAGCGTGAACTGGGTGACGTCTTCATCTCCTGGGAAAACGAGGCCTTCCTCGTGCAGAAGGAATTCGGCGCCACCAAGTACCAGACGATCGTCCCCTCCCTGAGCATCCTCGCTGAGCCCTCAGTGGCCGTGGTGGACAAGATCGTGGACAAGAAGGGCACGCGCGCCGTGGCCGAAGCCTACCTCAAGTACCTCTACTCTGACGAAGGCCAGGACATCGCCGGCAAGAACTTCTACCGCCCCCGCTCCGAGAAAGCCGCTGCCAAGTACGGCGCGACCTTCCCGAAGCTGAACCTCTTCACCATCGACGAGGCTTTCGGTGGCTGGGTGAAGGCGGCCAAGACCCACTTTGCTGATGGCGGCACGTTCGACGAGATCTACACGCCCGCCAAATAAGGGAGCTCTGCTCCGCATGCAGTTTCGTTTTTTCAGTATCAGTAGTGCCGTGTGAGAGTTGGTTGGTTGGAAAAAGGGGCCGCCGGGAAACCGGCGGCCCTCAATCACCCAAAAGATAACCCTTCAAATCGGAAAACTTACCCATGTCCTTCTACCCCAACATCGTTGAAACCGTCGGCCGCACACCTCTGGTCAAACTCAACCGGATTGCTGCCGGACTGCCCGCCACGATCGCGATCAAAGGGGAGTTCAAGAATCCGCTGGGCAGCGTGAAGGACCGCATCGGCCGCGCCATGATCGAGGCGGCCGAGCTGACGGGCGAACTCAAGCCCGGAGCGACCATCATCGAGCCCACCTCGGGCAACACGGGCATCGCCCTGGCCTTTGTCGCCGCGGCCAAGGGATACCCCATCATTTTGACCATGCCGGAAAGCATGAGCCTGGAGCGCCGCACGCTGCTGGCCCTGCTGGGAGCCACGCTGGTGCTGACGCCCGCGAAGGACGGCATGAAAGGAGCGATCCGCCGCGCTGAGGAGCTGGCGGCCGAGACGCCCGGATCCTGGGTGCCGCAGCAGTTCAACAACCCTGCAAACCCAGAAGTGCACCGCCGCACGACCGCCGAGGAGATCTGGTCCGACACGGACGGTGAGATCGACATCTTCGTGGCCGCCGTGGGCACAGGTGGCACGCTCACGGGCGTGAGTGAGGTGATCAAGGGCCGCAAGCCCGAGTTCCGCTCCATCGCCGTGGAACCGAATGATTCGCCCGTTATTTCCCAGACCCTGAGAGGTGAGCCGGTGGTGCCGGGCCCGCACAAGATCCAGGGCACCGGGGCCGGCTTCGTGCCGAAGAATCTGAACACCAACATCATCGATGAAGTGGTGCGCGTGACCAATGAGGACGCGATCGAAACCGCCCGCCGCCTCGCCACGGAGGAAGGCATCCTGGTGGGCATCTCCACCGGGGCCAATGTGTGGGCCGCGCTTCAGGTGGCGGCGAGGCCGGAGAACAAGAACAAGCTTATTGTGACGGTCGGATGTAGCACCGGCGAACGCTACCTCTCCACCGCATTAGCCGAAGAAGCCAGAAACAAAGTTGCCGCATAAAGACCATGTCCGCCCTGAAACTCGCCACTTACGAAGAACGCTATGTCAGCCGCCTGAGCAAACGCACAGCCGCGGCGCAACCCTCCTTCATCCCCAAGCTGGTCTGCAAGCCCTCGCGCGGGCAGGACACGCTGAAGGTGGGCATCTTTGCGGGTCTTCATGGTGACGAGCAGGCGGGCATCGATGCCGCATACGAACTGCTCCGCTGGGCGTGGAATGACCCGGAGGAGCTGCAGGACTACGAGTTGCACCTCTATCCCATCTGCAATCCCTCCGGCCACCGCCTGCAGACGCGCCACTCCTGGCGTGATCTGGACCTGAACCGCGAGTTCTGGAGCGGCTCCCAGGAGCCGGAGGTGGTGTACCTGGAAAGCGAGCTGCGCCGTGAGAAATACGACGCCATCATCGCCCTGCACACGGATGACGAGCAGGACGGCCTGTATGGCTTCGTGAGCGGCACCATCCTGAGCGAGGAGGTGCTGCAGCCGGCGCTCCAGGCGGCCAGCAAAATCCTGCCGCTGAACAACCACCACCTCATTGACGGCTTCCTGGCGAAGTCCGGCATCATCAAGGAAGGCTACCAGGGCGTGCTCAGCGCGCCGCCTGAACAACGCCCGAAGGCGATGGAGATCGTCTTTGAAACCCCCGGTCACGCCCCGCTGGAGAAGCAGGTCGCGGCCACGGTCATCGCCGTAAAAACCATCCTCGCCGAGTACCGCCTCCTGCACGCCTACGCTCCCAATCTCTAAAGAACACACATGGCCCGCACCCGACACGTCCTTCCCGGTTTCAGACTCTCTCTGGGATACACCATCACCTATCTCAGCATCATCGTCCTGGCGCCGTTCGCGGCCCTGGCGTGGAAGTCCTCCAGGGGAGGCGTGGAGATCTTCACCTCCACGCTCACAGACAAGCGGGTGCTGGCCTCTCTGGAGCTGAGCTTCACCACCTCCTTCTACGCGGCGCTGGTGTGCGGCTTCTTTGGCGTGCTCACGGCCTGGGCGCTGGAGCGCTATTCCTTCCCCGGTCGCCGCATCCTGGATGCGATGGTGGACCTGCCCTTTGCCCTGCCCACCGCCGTGGCGGGGATCGCCCTGTGCACCCTGTACGCGCCGAATGGCTGGCTGGGCAAGATCCTGAGCCCCGGCGGGCTGAAGAACCTGTATGTGAGCTGGGTGGAGACGCCCAACCAGTGGGTCGTGAATCTCCTCGAACCCATCGGGTTCAAGGCGGCCTACAGCTCCACGGGCATCACCATCGCGCTCATCTTCATCGGCTTCCCCTTCGTGGTGCGCACGGTGCAGCCGATCATCCAGGGCCTTTCCCTGGAGGTGGAGGAGGCGGCGGCCTGCCTGGGGGCGAACCGCTGGCAGACCTTCTGGCGCGTGATCTTCCCCACCATCCTGCCCGGCACGCTGGCCGGCATGACCCTGGCCTTCGGCCGCGCGGTCGGTGAGTACGGCTCCGTGGTCTTCATCTCCGGGAACATGCCGTTCAAGACGGAGATCGCCCCGCTCCTCATCGTCTCCCGCCTGGAGCAGTACAACTACAACGGAGCGGCCGCCCTGGGCTTCATCCTGCTGGTTATTTCCTTCCTGATCCTCCTGTTTTCCAACCTGCTGCAGAGCTGGAACAACAAGCGCACGGCGCGCTGATTTTGCACTGATTCTGACTCCTCTTTTTCATGGCCGGTATTGCCCAACTCAATCTCCCCAGTGGTGAGGACGCGACGCGCGCCCGTATCATTGCCCGCAACCAGCTCGCCCGACGCGCCACCAGCGATCCGCTGTGGATGAAGGCGACGGTGCTCATCCTCTCTCTGGGATTCCTGTTCGTCTTCTTCGTCCTGCCGCTGGCCCTGGTCTTCCAGGAAGCCTTCCGCAAGGGCTGGGAGGCGTATCTCAAGGTCTTTGAAGACCGCGCCACGACGCACTCCATCTGGCTGACGCTGAAGGTCGCGCTCATCGCAGTGCCACTGAACACCGTCTTCGGCCTGGCCGCAGCATGGTGCGTGGCGCACTTTCGCTTCCGCGGGAAACAACTGCTGAGCGTGCTCATCGAGCTGCCCCTCTGGGTGTCGCCGGTGGTGGCGGGTCTCATCTATGTGCTCCTCTTTGGCCGCCAGGGTCTGCTGGGCCCGTGGTTGTTTGAGAAGGACATCAAGATCATCTTCGCCCTGCCAGGCATCGTGCTGAGCACGGTCTTCGTCACCTTCCCCTTCGTAGCCCGCGTGGTGACGCCACAGCTTCAGGCTCTGGGCCGTGCAGAAGAAGAGGCCGCGCTCACCCTGGGGGCGAATGGCTGGAGCACCTTCTGGCGCGTGACGGTGCCGAAGATCAAGTGGAGCCTCATTTACGGCATCATCCTGTGCAATGCGCGCGCCATGGGCGAGTTCGGCGCGGTGTCGGTGGTTTCCGGTCACATCCGGAATCAGACGAACACGATGCCCCTCCACATCGAAGTATTGTATAACGAGTATCAGTTCGTCCCTGCCTTTGCGGTTGCCTCTCTTCTGGCCCTCCTGGCCCTGCTGACACTGGTCATCAAGTCCGCCACCACCTGGTTCGCAGACCGTGCGCTGCGCAACGCCGCCCTGTAGCCTAGTCCACCTTTTTCCTTTCCATTTTTCATGAGCATCAAGATCGACCACATCAGCAAGGACTTCGGCAAGACCAACGTGCTGAAGGACATCAGCCTGCAGGTGGAGACCGGGGAACTGGTCGCCCTCCTCGGCCCCAGCGGCTCAGGCAAGACCACCCTGCTGCGCATCATCGCCGGCCTGGAATTCCCGAACGAGGGCGAAGGCGCCATCACCTTCCACGGCAGTGAGGTCACCTTCCAGTCCGCCTATGCCCGCAAGGCGGGTTTTGTGTTCCAGCACTACGCACTCTTCAACCACATGACGGTGGCGGACAATATCGCCTTCGGCCTGAAGGTCATGCCGCGCCGCTCCCGCCCTTCTTCCACGAGGCAGAAGCAGATCGTGCAGGAACTGCTGGAGAAGATCCAGCTGCCTGAGTACGGCCGCCGCTTTCCCACCCAGCTCTCCGGTGGCCAGCGCCAGCGTGTGGCCCTGGCCCGCGCCCTGGCGGTGAATCCGCAGGTGCTCCTGCTTGACGAGCCCTTTGGCGCGCTGGACGCAAAGGTGCGCAAGGAACTGCGCCGCTGGCTGCGCGAGTTTCATGATTCCATCAAGCTCACAACCCTCTTCGTGACCCACGACCAGGACGAGGCCTTTGAACTGGCTGACCGCGTGGTGATCCTGGGCGACGGCGAGATCCAGCAGATCGGCAAGCCGGATGAGCTCCGGGACAAGCCGGTGAACGAGTTCGTGGCCGATTTCATTGAAGTTGAATAGTTTCCCTTAACCACTTCGCCCCGGGCCCTCCCGGGAAGCCCCTTTCGTCATTGCCATCCATCGCGTTCAGGACCGCCCCGTGCGGCTCCTGCCGCCCTCACCATGCCATCATACCATGAGCAACACCTCCCCCGCCCCCCTCTTCCGTCGTGACTTTGTCCGGCGCACCCTGCTCGCCTCCAGCCTGCTGCTGGGCGCCGGTCTGACCCACGCTGCCGAGCCCGCCCTGCTCAACAGCTCCTACGATGTGACGCGGGAGTTCTACAAGCAGGTGAACGACCTCTTCATCCCCTTCTGGAAGGCCAAGGGCGGTGCCACCGTGCAGGTGGACCAGTCCCACGGCGGTTCTAGCAAACAAGCCCGCGCCGTGCTGGACGGCCTGGAGGCGGATGTGGTGACCTTCAACCAGAGCACGGATGTGGACCTGCTCGTACCCGCGGGCCTGGTGGCCGCGGACTGGCGCACCAAGTTCCCCCACAACGCCTCTCCTTATACTTCGACGATCTTGTTCCTGGTGCGCAAGGGCAACCCCAAGGGCATCAAGGACTGGCCGGATCTGGTGAAGTCAGGCGTGCAGGTCATCATCCCGAACCCGAAGACCTCCGGCAACGGCCGCTACAGCTATGTGGGTGCCTGGGCCTGGTCGATCAAGAACGAGGGCGGCGATGAAGCCAAGGCCAAGGACTTTGTGAAGAAGCTCTTCGCCAACGTGCCCGTGCTCGACACCGGCGGCCGTGGTGCGACGAATTCGTTCGCGCAAAACGGGATTGGCGATGTGCTGCTGACCTTTGAGAACGAAGTCCACCTGACCATCCGTGAGCTGGGCGCCGACAAGTTCGATGTGGTGGTACCGCCGCAAAGCATCCTGGCGGATGCGCCGATTGCGATCGTGGAGCCCGTGGCCAAGAAGCACGGCACCACGGACCTGGCCAAGGCCTACCTTGATTACCTCTTCACCGATGAAGTACAGGAAGTGGCGGCGAAGAACTACTTCCGCCCCGCCAACCCCGAGATTTTGAAGAAACACGCCGCGAGCTTCCCGGAGATCAAGCTGGTGACGATCGATGAGATCCTCGGCGGCTGGAAGAAGGCGCTGGAGGTGCACTTCAAGGATGGTGGGGTGTTTGACCAGATTTATGCGCGGTGAGAGAAAAATTAGGAATTATGAATGATGAATTAGGAATGGAGCTTCCCGTTAAGCGACGCGCCATCTCCGGTTGAGCCCTGGTTCGTCATTCCGCATTTCCTGAACCCGGAGGGTTCGCCAACAGTAGCCATGGGTCGGCCGAGGTGACGAGGCCTACCCATGGAACAGACAACTGGGCACGCTACCGCGGAGCGGTAGGCCCGTCGCGAAGCCAGCCCCTGCAACGCCCTTCCCGTGAATCACATTGTCAACAACTTGCACCCCATGGGCCTACCGCTCCGCGGTAGAAGCACCGACCGCGGGGTCCATGGGTTGCACTCGCTCCGCTCGCTTCACCCATGGCTATGCATGGTGAACCCTTCGGGTTCGAGGGCTTGCGAGGGGGCCTTGGAGAAAGGAGGCGATGGGGAGGGTAGGGCAAACTTAAAAATTCAACCGTCAAACTTCAAGCCTGAGCCCCGGCCTGCGAGGCTCTGTTTGTCGTTCAAACTTTAGTTTGCTCAGGACGCCTCACCCCTGATCGACTGAGCAAACTAAAGTTTGTACTCCGAACAGCTTCGAACAGCTCCTCATCCCGCATTCGTTGGCGTCGAGTCAGAGTCCCTCAGCGGTTCCCTCACTCCAATACTCCCCCACTCCACTTTCCCCTGTATTCACCAGCGTTCCATCAGTGTCAATCAGTGGTTCCCCTCCCTCTTCCCTTACCCCTCTCCCCTTTTCCCTACTCCGCCACTGTAGATTCACCAACTCTACATATTGATTTCTTTGGAAAAACTTGGCTCGAACCGCTTCCCGTCAATCTTGCGCACCCTTGATATAACTATTGTCCCATGAGCGACACCCATCAACCCACTCTGAGCGCCCGGGCGGCGCGCAATCTCGCCACCGCCACCGTCACCCCGCCGCAATGGCAGGAGATCACGCCGCGTTGGCTCCTAAAACTCCTCCCCTATGTGGACGTGGACGGCGGTGTGTACCGCGTGAACCGCGTGCTCCAGCGCCAGGACGGCCCCACGGTGGACCTCCTGACGGTGGAAACCGGCGAACCGAGGCTGCCGGCCACCTTTGTGGACTATGAAGATGATCCGCATGAGTACCACCTGAACACCATCCAGACGGTGCTCAACACGCACACCCGCGTGACGGACCTCTACAGCAACCGGATCGACCAGCTGCGCGAACAGGTGCGCCTGACGGTGGAAGCGGTGAAGGAGCGTGAGGAGTGGGAGCTCCTGAACCATGCCAATGTGGGCCTGCTCAATGTGGTGGCCCCGCAGCAGCGCATCGTGACCCGCAAGGGCACGGTGACGCCGGATGATCTGGACGAGCTGATCAGCCTGGTCTGGAAAAAGCCTGCCTTCTTCCTCGCACACCCCAAGGCCGTGGCCGCCTTTGGCCGTGAGGCCACCAAGCGCGGGGTGCCGCCACCCACGGTGACGCTTTTTGGCTCGCCCTTCATCACCTGGCGCGGCCTGCCGCTCATCCCGAGCAGCAAGATCCCGATCAGCGAAGAAGGCAAGACCAGCGTGCTCCTGCTGCGTGTGGGTGAGAACCACCGCGGGGTGGTGGGCCTGCAGAAAGCCGGTGTGACGGGCGAGATCGAGCCCGGCCTTTCCGTGCGCTACATGGGCACGAACGAGAACTCCATCGCCTCCCACCTGGTGACCCGCTACTTCTCCGCCGCCGTGCTGGGTGAGGACGCAATCGCCCGCCTGGATGATGTGGCCGTGAACCGCTATCACGATTATGACGCAGCCAAGGCCTGACCTCGATCTTCCCCTGCCGGATGGCCTCTTGGGGGCCATCGGTCGGGACGGGGTGGACACGGACCTCATCTCGCGCCTCGTCAGTGAGGCGTTCCGTGATGGGGGTCCCGTGAAGGCTGCTCCGCAAGCGAATGCACCTGTCTCCCTGCCGCAGACCGTGGCGGGGTCCGGGGCGCATTTGCCCTGGCTGCCATCGGATCCCTTCGGGGCCGCGGCGGCACCGGTTCAGGAGTCAAAACCGTCCTCTGAACCGAAGGCCAATGGCCTGAACGGCGGGTTCCCTTCTGCCTCGTCCTCCTCCTCCAGCGCGCCGCCGCCTGTGCACCCCACGGTGGTGGCGGCAGAGCCGAATACGAACTCGCACCAGGCCTCCACCGAGCTGGACTCTGGCGGGCATGAGGCGGGCGAGGATGACTCGTATGAGTTTGGCGAACCCCGCAACCAGGGCTCGTCTTTCTCACCCCGCATCACGGGGAACAGCGACGGCTCGCCCAATCGGGTGCTTTCCCGCTCGGGTGGCGATCACGCCACGCCGCGGGATGAAACGCCGGTGGAAAGCGGTCTTCCGGGTCTTTATTTCCTAGAAGGGCTGCGTGGCACCGACTCTCCGTTGGTGGCCTCCGGCCTGCCAAAGGTGAATGCCCCGCCGGTCTCAAAGGAGTTCGACGTGACGAGCGTGCGCCGGGATTTCCCCGCGCTGCACCAGCGGGTGAACGGGCATCCGCTCATCTGGCTGGACAACGCGGCCACGACCCACAAGCCGCAGAGCGTGATTGATGCCACCTCGTCCTTCTACGGGCGGGACAACTCCAACATCCACCGGGCGGCCCATGCCCTGGCTGAACGTTCCACGAAGCTCTTCGAAGCCAGCCGTGAGAAAGTGCGCCAGTTCCTGGGTGCGGCGGACAAGAAGGAGATCGTCTTTGTCCGTGGGACCACGGAGGGCATCAACCTCGTGGCGCAGAGCTATGGGCGGCAGAACATCGGGGCCGGGGATGAGATCCTCGTGTCTGAGATGGAGCACCACGCGAACATCGTGCCCTGGCAGCTCCTGGCCCGCCAGGTGGGGGCGAACCTGCGCGTCATTCCCATGAATGACCGTGGCGAGCTGCTGCTGGAAGAAGTGCCGCGGCTGATCAACAGCAAGACCAAGATCGTCTCCATCACCCAGGTGTCGAACGCGCTGGGCACGATCAACCCGGTCGAGGAAATTATCGCCATCGCCCACAGCCGGGGAGTCCCGGTGCTGGTGGACGGGGCGCAGTCCACCCCGCACCTGCCGGTGAACGTGCAGGCGCTGGATGCGGACTTCCTCGTCTTCTCCGGGCACAAGGTCTTCGGCCCTACGGGCATCGGCGCGCTCTATGGCAAGTCGCATCTGCTGGAGTCCATGCCGCCCTGGCAGGGTGGAGGACACATGATCCAGGACGTCACGTTTGAGAAGACGGTGTACAACCACGCCCCGGAGAAGTTCGAGGCAGGTACACCCGATATCGCAGGCGTGGTGGGTCTGGGTGCGGCGGTGGACTACCTCATGCGCACCGGCATCCCCGGCATTGCCGCGTATGAACACGCGCTTCTGGAGTACGCCACGGAGGCCCTGGCCACCGTGCCCGGCGTGCGCCCCATCGGCACGGCGTTCAACAAGGCCAGCGTCTTCGGGTTCGTCATCCCGGGCATCCCCATCAAGCGGATCGCCGATCACCTGGACCAGCGCGGCATCGCAGTCCGGGCAGGTCACCATTGCGCCCTGCCAGCCTTGCGCCATTTTGGCGTGGAAGGCACGGTGCGGCCGTCGGTGGCATTCTACAATACGTTTGCCGAAATCGACCAACTCATCGAAGCCCTGCACGAACTGCCCCGAAACTGAGCCGCAGTTTCGTATCCCTTCCATCATGAAAAGCATTTCTCCCGCTGAACTGAACCAACGCCTCACGGCTGATCCCGCGCTGGCGGTGATCGATGTGCGGACGCCTCCCGAGTACAACGCCGTGCATGTGGCCCAGGCCCGCAACCTGCCGCTGGATGGTCTTGATCCCAAGGCCCTGGTGGAAGGCAGCACACTGCCCAAGGACCAGCCCGTGTATGTGCTCTGCCAGTCAGGCGGACGTGCCACGCGTGCGGCGGAGAAGTTCGCCAGCCAGGGCTATGAGAATGCCATCGTGGTGGAAGGGGGCACCCAGGGCTGGGTGAATGCCGGCCTGCCGGTGACCCGCGGTCAATCCGGAGTGATCAGCCTGGAGCGGCAGGTCCGCATCGGTGCGGGCTCGCTCGTGCTCACAGGCGTCGTGCTGGGCTGGTTTGTGCATCCAGGATTTTTCGGTCTGTCGGCCTTTGTCGGCGCAGGCCTGGTGTTTGCCGGCATCACGGACTGGTGCGGCATGGGTCTGCTGCTGGCGAAGGCCCCGTGGAACAAGTGACGCGTGCATGAGTGCCCCGGCCCCGAACACCCACCCGACTGTGCAGCCGCCCCGCCCAGATGTGCCCGCGCTCCCGTACAGTGAGCACGTGCCCAATCTGCTGGCGTCCTATGAGAAATTCGGCGGACTGAACAACAGCGACTCTCACAACATGCCCTCCAAGCGGGCGGTGGGTGAGATCTGCGAGGGGCTGCTGCAGCTCCTCTTTCCCGGCTTTCATGATGAAGACGTGGTGCACCACGGCACGCTGGCTGAGGTAACGGCCAGCCGTATGGCGGATGTGATGCTGCGGCTGGAGGACCAGGTGCGCAAGAGCGTGCGCGTGGGCAATCCCAAGAAACCCACGGGCAAGACGCCGCCAATCCTGCAGAAGTTCTGCAAGGCCCTGCACATCGTGCGCGAGATCCTGCAGACGGACATCGAGGAGGCGTACAACAACGACCCCTCCGCGCGCAGTCACGAGGAAATTATCCTCTCCTACCCCTTCATTGAGGCCATCTCCATCCAGCGTCTGGCGCATCGCCTGTACCGACTGGGCGCGCCCATGATCCCGCGCATGATGACGGAGTGGGCCCACAGCCGCACGGGCATCGACATCCACCCCGGTGCGAGCATCGGCGGTCATTTCTTCATCGACCACGGCACAGGCATCGTCATTGGCGAGACGTGCCGCATCGGCAACAACGTACGCATCTACCACGGCGTCACGCTGGGCGCGCGCACCTTCATCAAAGACGAGGAAGGCCACGTGGTGAAGGGGCTCAAGCGCCATCCGGATGTGGAGGACAACGTCACCATCTACCCGAACTCGACCATCCTGGGCGGGGAAACGGTGATTGGCGCGAACTCAACCATTGGCGCGAACGTGTTTCTCATGAACAGTGTGCCGCCGGACTCGCTCGTGATCTACGAGGAGAAACAGCTCAAGATCCTCGACAAGAGCGTGCGGAAAAACCCTGCTCCGGCCTGGTCCATCTAGTTTATTTATTCATCTCCTTTCCCTCCCCCCTCACTCGAATGAGCAAACCAACCTACTACGGCGTGGATCATCATGTGGGCCAGACTCCCCTGCTGCGACTGAAGAAACTCTCAGAACTGACCGGGTGCGAGATCCTGGGGAAGGCAGAGTACATGAACCCCGGCGGGTCCGTGAAGGACCGCGCCGCCTGGGGCATCATCACGGATGCGGAGGCGTCCGGTGCCCTGCAGCCCGGCGCGACCATCGTGGAAGGCACTGCGGGGAACACCGGCATCGGTCTCACTGTCATCGGGCAGTCACGCGGGTACAAGAGCGTGATTGTGATTCCTGATACCCAGGCTCCGGAGAAGATCACCCTGCTGCGCACCCTGGGCGCAGAGGTGCGCCCCGTGCCGGCCAAGCCGTACAAAGATCCTGGGAACTACAATCACATCGCCCGGCGTCTGGCCGGGGAGAACGGCTGGTTCTGGGCCAACCAGTTCGACAACACCGCGAACCGCGATGCCCACTACCGCACCACCGGGCCGGAGATCTGGGAACAGACTGCCGGTACCGTGACCGCCTTTGTGGCGTCGGTCGGGACGGGCGGCACGCTCGCGGGCACGTCCAACTATCTGAAGGAACGCAACCCTGCGGTGCAGGCTGTATGCGCCGATCCCTATGGCGCGGCCATGTGGTCCTGGTTCACGAACGGCAACACGGACACCGATGACGGCGACTCCATCGCCGAAGGCATCGGCCAGGGCCGCGTGACCAAGAACCTCGAAGGCCTGAAGGTGGACAACGCGTTCCGCATTCCCGATCAGGAAGCTCTCAGCATCGTTTACCAGTTATTGCGGGAAGAAGGGATCTTCGTGGGCTTGTCCAGCGGCATCAATGTTGCCGGAGCCGTGCGGCAGGCGATTGCAGGCGGACCGGGGCAGACGATTGTGACGATCCTCTGTGACTCCGGGCACAAGTACCAGTCGAAGCTCTTCAATCCTGAGTGGTTGAGAGAGAACGCGCTGGATCCAGAAGCGGCGGTTGAGGAAGTGCTCGGTGTGTAGGGCCAGGTGCCTGCGGACTCCACCCCAGCTAATCCTGGGACTGAGAACCTGTTTGGATAAAAACATCCGGGTGTGGCAGGTTCAATTAAGGGAATGAGATAAAAGCGGCTTCGCGAGCCTGAGAACTGCCCCTCCGGGTTGCGGTCCTTTTGAGCCTGGACGGCGTTGCTCATCGGTTGTGAATCTCGATTCACGCCCTCTTCGCGCCTTGTCCAGACTCAAAATGCCCCGCAACACACCCAGCGTTTTTATCCAAACAGGTTCTGAGGGTGCTACATTGTCGGGCTCGGTGATGCTCAAGGCCTATAGGTCACGTTTTTCACCTGCGGGTTTGCGCGGTGCTCAAGTTCTCAGAAGAACGGCAGCGCTTCAGGACAATGGTTGCTCCATATCTTGTTGGATGTGAGGAAATGCATAAACTTCAGGGCGGGTCCATGGGGTATTCACCCCATAGACCGATATCTGGTGAATAGAGTAATTGTGTCAAAGCGTGAAAAACACAAACTGACAACAATCGCATAAACGGCCTCTCTCTAGCACCCTTGCCAGAGAGGCCGCACGGTTCGAATCAGGGTCCAGAGACTCGTGTCTGCGCTGGTCAAGACACCACGTTGCCCCCGGGTGACAAGCTACTGCCATCAACCCTGAACATTCGAACCTATGATTGGCGCATACCCTACATTTATCAGAGGCGAAACACGTGTCGGGCGGCGCTGGATGGGCCTCATCGTCATAGCGCTACTGCTGGGCCTTCACCAAGCCGCACGCGCCCAAGCGGTGGACCTGGGGACAGCGGCAAACTTTGCCGTTCTGGCTGGCTCAGGCATCACCAACACGGGCCCCACCACCATCACAGGAGATGTCGGTTCCTTCCCCACTGCCACCATCACGGGATTCGAAACTGTCACCTTGAACGGGACCAACCATGCGGGTGATGCCACCACGCAAGGTGCCAAGAATGACCTCGTCATCGGTTATGCCGATGCTCTCGGACGATTGCCCACGACCATCTATGGTCCGATCTTTGATCTGGGCGGGCTGACCCTGGGACCGGGAGTCTATAATGATCCCACTTCGTTCGGTATCACCGGTACGCTGACGCTTGACGCCATGGGCGACCCCAATGCCGTGTGGATCTTTCAAGCAGGCTCCACATTGATCACCGCCGCGAACAGTACCGTGCTGCTCATGGGCGGTGCCCAGGCATCCAACGTCTTCTGGCAAGTCGGAAGCTCCGCAACCCTGGGCACCGGCTCTGAATTCGCCGGCAGCATTCTGGCGTTCACTTCCATCACGCTGACGACGGGCGCCACGATCGATGGCCGGGCACTGGCATTGAATGGCGCAGTCACCATGGACAGCAATGTGATCGCCGTGCCTGAGCCCGGCAGCGCCTTGCTCTTTGGACTGGGACTGGCGCTCTTATTTGCCAAACGCAGCGCTTTCTCAAACCTGGATACCTGGTCAAAGTCTTCATGGGGCGGACGCCGCAACCCATGAGCACTTTCCCTCCCAGAAGAACAACTGCATCCCAGCACTCCGTCGGCACCGTCGCGGAACGGGCCTGAGGACCTGTTTGGATAAAAGAGCCAGCAGTCGCAGCTGAGGTTGGGCTGACTGAGAACCTGTTTGGATAAAAACATCTGGGTGTGGCAGGATTAATTAAGGGATTAAGATAAGAGAGGCTTCGCCGAGGCTGAGATCTACCCCTCCGGGTTGCGGTCCTTTTGAGTCCAGACGGCGTTGGTTGTCGGTTGTGAATCTCGATTCACAACCACCTCCTGCCTTGTCCAGCCTCAAGATGCCTCCCAACCCCCCCGGCTTCCTATCCAAACTGGTTCTGAGGCATCGACATAGAGATGTCCAGACCCTTGTCCATTCGATACCTGACGGAGGGCGATTGCTCCCCAGCCGCCCGGCGTTTGTCGCCCGGAGCCAGGCGCATATCCCGCCATAAAGCCAAAAGTTTCAGGCGGAGGGCGATGTGCCGTTTCCGGAGATTTTTGCTTGCGCGGCGCAGCCTGCCTTGTAATCTACACTAATTCAATGTGAATTAGTGCCGACCATACCATTGGAGGTGGACAATTCACGGGTTTCCCCCGGATGGGCCAGGCCAATGCGTCTGTCGCTTTCCCCTTGCTGGGCGAGACCACGGACTCATTTCCCACTCCCCCGCCACATGAGCGTAACATTCAGAGAGGTCCTCAAGGCCAACGACAATTACTCCAGCCGCTTTGGCGATCTCAGCAACCTCCACCTGCCGCCGGCACGCAAGTTCGCGGTATTAACATGTATGGACGCCCGGATCGACCCGGCCAAGCTGGCGGGGCTGTCTGAGGGGGATGCGCATGTGATCCGCAATGCCGGGGGCCGCGCCAGCGATGATGCGCTGCGGTCCCTGGTCATCAGCTACAAGCTGCTGGGCACGAAGGAATTCTTTGTGATCCATCACACGAACTGCGGCATGGCGCTGTTTACGGACGAGATCATCCGAGAGCTGCTGGCCTCCAGTCTGGACCAGGCGGAGCTGGACGCCGATGGCTGGAAGGATCTGGGCCTGACGCCGGGGAGCAAGGCAGCGCAGTTCACGAACTTCCTCACGTTCAAGGATGAAAAGCAGAGCGTGGTGGATGACGTGCTGCGCATCCGGCAGCATCCCCTCATTCCCGGGTACATCCCGGTGTACGGCTTTGTGTATGACGTGAAGACGGGGCGCCTTATCGAGGTGGAGGAGGCCACGCGGGTGGGGGCGCGGCTTGACATTCCCCCGGATCTCTAGCGGAATGGCGGGCTGTGCAAAAATTAATGCTTCTTCTTCACCTATGAAACTTGAAACCCTCTGCCTCCACGGCGGCCATGAGCCGGATCCCACCACGTTGGCCCGTGCGGTGCCGATCTATCGAACCAGCTCCTACGTCTTCAAATCCTCCGAGCATGCGGCGAATCTCTTCGCGCTGAAGGAGCTGGGCAATATCTACACCCGGCTGATGAACCCCACCACGGATGTGCTGGAGAAGCGCGTGGCCCTGCTGGAGGGCTCGCACCCGCTCAGCGGTCTGGGCGTGGCCTCGGGCACCAGTGCGGTGTTCTACTCCATCATCAACCTCGCCCAGGCGGGTGACAACATCATCAGCGCGCGGAACCTGTACGGCGGGACTTACACACAGTTCAGCAACATCCTGCCCGCGCTGGGCATCCAGGTGAAGTTTGTGGACTCCAACAAGGTGGAGGAGATTGCCGCGGCGGTTGACTCCAAAACCCGGGCGGTCTTTGTGGAATCTGTCTCCAACCCTGCGCTGGAGATCACCGATCTGGAGAAGGTGGCGGAAGTGGCCCATCAACATGGGTTGCCGTTAATTGTGGACGCCACCTTCTCCACCCCTTACCTCACGCAGCCGCTCGCCCACGGGGCGGACATCGTGGTGCACTCGCTGACCAAGTGGTTCGGCGGGCACGGCACGGGCATCGGCGGCATCATTGTGGACAGCGGCCGGTTC
>NZ_BATQ01000157.1 GCF_000739635.1 Verrucomicrobium sp. BvORR034
TCCACTATTCCCTGATGGCATTGGCTTTTAAGCGGGGGAGCTGTGTTTTGGCTTAGTCATAGACACGGTCCTGCGAGGTTGGAGAGAGGTGAAAGGAACGCGCGAAAGGTGCCGATTACCAATCGGCGGCACAGCAGATTGCCAATCTGCGCTACGTTATCCTACCTCAGGTCTTGAGTCTTTTGTCTCAACCGCCCAGTCGCGCCCCTCTGCCTGCACAGCCTGTTCCTTGTGGGCCTTACGTAGTTTCTTGAACCTCAATTCCATCTTCAAGGCTTCTGATTTGGAGTCTGCAGGCCAGGAGCGCTCCAGCACCAGGGGGCCGCGACCGCGGGTGTACCGGGCACCGGTGCCGGCGCTGTGGCGGGCCAGACGGCGCTCCACGTCGTTGGTGATGCCGCAGTAAAGGGAGCGGTCCGCGCAACGCAGCACATAGAGGCACCACGTCGCCACCGAAGCGGAAGCCGACGCGTCCAGGCCGGCGTCAGCGTCATCACTCGCAGGAGCTGCGGGACGCTTCTTCCGGCTGGAGGCGCGGGCTTGCTTGCGGCTCAGGCTCAGGGTCATGGTGGGTGCCGGGAATCTGGCAGATCCCGGCCGCCTGCCAAGCCTGCGTTCATCTCCCGCTAGGGTTTCACGATCCGCACCCGCATGAAACAGTGCGGCGTGCCCAGCGCAGGCGTGTAGCTCGCCCGCACCGGCTCAAACCGCAGGTCCACTGGGGGTACACGTTCCTGAGAATGCTTCCTCTTGACCCACGCCCCTTATCCCTTATCCCTTCCCCGTGCCTGTTGCCCTCGCTGATCTTGGTTGGAATGACACGTTTGAGAAGGAGTTCGCCCCCTGTGCTGCGAACGGCTGGGTGCCTGCGCGCCTGATCCGCGACAACAAGATCACCTACGGAGCACTCACGGTCGAGAAAGGCCGCTTCGAGGAATACGAGGTGGTCATGAGCGGCAAGGTGTACCATGACGCCGCCACCGACGCCGACCTGCCCGCTGTGGGAGACTGGGTGGCGCTGGAACTGGGGGATGAAGATCGCGACACCGTCATCCGGGCCCGGCTCTCCCGGCAGACCTGCCTCTCCCGCAAATCAGCTGGCCACAGCACGGAGGAACAGGTCATCGTGGCGAATCCCACCATCGTGGTGGTGGTGACGGAGAGCGGTCCCGATCTCAATCTCCGCCGCATGGAGCGGTACTTCACCGTCATCGGGCGCAGCGGAGCCCGTGCCGTGGTGCTGGTGAACAAGTCTGACCTCTTCGCAGCCGATCAGAACCAGGCGGCGGTCGAGGCCATTCAAGGGCTCAATCCCGATGCGGAGGTGCACCTCTGCAGCGCGATGAAACCGCGCATTTTCAAGCAGACACTGAAGCCCTACCTCACCAAGGGGCACACCCTGGCCTTCATCGGATCCAGCGGCGTGGGCAAGTCCGCCCTCATCAATGAACTGCTGGGAGACGAGTTCCAGTTCACCGGCGAGGTCAACGAGATCACCGGCAAGGGCCGCCACACCACCACGGCACGGGAGCTGATGGTGCTGCGCAAGGGCGGGATCGTGGTGGACAACCCGGGGATCAAGGAGATCCAGATGTGGACGGACGAGACGATCCTGCGGGAACGCTTTGCCGACATCGAGGATCTGGCCATGCAGTGCCGCTTTCAGGACTGCAAACACGGCAAGGACGTGGGCTGCGCCATCCGCATCGCGGTGGAAGAGGGCCGGCTCGATAAAGAACGCCACCTCGGCTATCTGAAGCTGGATGAAGAAATCGCCAAACTGCTCAAGCGGAAGAAGACGCGTCAGATGACCGTGGAGCGGCGCTTCAAGCGGGATCACAAGATCAAGGCCCGCAACCGGACCGACCGGATGGAGTACGAGCAGGACCTGCGCCCCCGGGCCTGAGAGCAGCCTGAGAGGTTGTGCTTGCCGATGACCCGGACGGGTCTAGGTTTTCCTTTCCTAGTCAAAAACCAAACCGAAACACCCACCTGCATCATGTCTGACATTGCCCTCGCCAAAGGCGAAAAATTTCTGGAAGACAACGCCAAAAAAGAAGGCGTGACCACCACCGCCAGCGGCCTCCAGTACAAAGTGCTCACCCCGGGCACCGGCAAGAGCCCCAAGGCCACCGACACCGTGCTGGTGCACTACCGCGGCACGCTGATCAGCGGCACGGAGTTCGACAGTTCCTACAAGCGCAAGGAGCCCATCAGCTTCCCGCTCAACCGCGTGATCGCAGGCTGGACAGAAGGTGTGCAGCTCATGCAGGAAGGCGCGAAGTTTGAGTTCTACATCCCCTCCAAGCTCGCCTACGGCAGCCGCGGCGCCGGGCGTGACATCGGGCCGAACGAGGCTCTTATTTTTGAAGTGGAACTGCTCAAGGTGAACTGAGGTCCCCGCCAAGTCCCCGCCCCATCACCTGGATGAGGCCCTAACAAAACAGGTCATAAAAGCCACTGGCTCTTATGACCTGTTTTTTTGACCGAGAACCACGAAACGACCCAGACTCAGAAACTCAAGTTCTGTCTAAAAATCAGCCTCTGAGTCCTCTATGGCTCTGTAGTAAAATTGAATTGGAGCCCTCTCCTCACTTCACCACCGGACGCAACACGAAGTTGCGGAAGTCGATGTTGGTGTGGTCGCCCTGGAGATAGATCGGGCCGGGCTTGGTCTCATCGCTGGTGATCGCCCCACCGGTGCAGCCCAGCACGGGCTGGTTGTCGATGATGGTCTTGCCGTTGAGGATCACGGTGAGGTGACGGTCCACGAGCGTGATGTCGAACGTCTGCCACTCTCCAATCGCCTTCTCTGCGGCCACGGAGGGCGTGATGCGGCTGTAGAGCCCGCCCATGTTGTGGGAGTCCAGCGGCTTGCCGAAGGTCTCCGCCACCTGCACTTCATAGATGCCGCGCAGGTAGATCCCGCTGTTGCTCTTCTCCTGGGTGCGGACTTCGAGCTTCAGGTTAAAGTCCTCGAACTCCTTCTCGGTGCGGATGTTACCGTGGTGCTTGCCTTTCTCCACGCGGTTCTGCAGCACGCCGTCCACCACGCTCCAGCCGTTGTCAGACTTGGGATTCATGAGCGTCCAGCCGGAGAGATCCTTGCCGTTGAAGATCGAGACGGGCTCACCGTACTTCACCTTGGAAAGGTCAGGCTTGGCCGGGATGGCGGCGATGCGCTTGCCGGTGAAGTCGCCCTGGGCGAACTCCTTGCCATCAGCCTTCACCTTCACGGTGCTGAGCTTGAGGTCATCACCGGTGGCCTTCGCCGTGATGGTCTCGGTGACCTGCTCTTCCGCCTGAGTCTTGGGGTTCTTCGCCTTGGAGAGACGAATGACCTTCAGGGTGTCGCCTTCCACCTTCACCTCCTGCACCGGCACCACGCTGCCACCGCCCCAGAGGATGCTGCCCTGAAGTTTGCCGCCCGTTTCTTCGATCCCCAGCCAGCCAGCGCCGCCGTTGGGCAGAGTCAGAGCCCAGCGGCCCTCATAAGGGCTGGCGGCGAAAACGGAGGCGGAAAGGCTGGCAGCCAGAATGCCACCAAGGAGGAAGGTCCGTGAGGAGGTAAAGAGTGTCATGGAAAAGCCTCAACGCCCGGAGGGCGGGGAAACTATCGTGAATACCCTGTCAGATTCTGACAGGCGTGAGAGCAACTCGCCCATGCAAAAAGAAAGCGCTGACCGGTGCAACACCGGCCAGCGCGAAACGAGAACAAATCGACAGGGCCCGCTTACGCCGCGAACTCAGCGATCACTTCGATCTCGACGAGGGCGCCGAGCGGGAGCTTGGCCACCTGGATGGTGGAGCGGGCGGGCTTGTGGCCTTCGAACCCTGCTTCATACAGGGGGTTCACCTTGGGGAAGTCGCCCATGTCCTGGAGGAACATGGTGGACTTGACCACGTTCTGAATCGTCAGCCCAGCGCCGGCCAGCACGGCCTTGATGTTGGCGATGACCTGCAGGGCCTGGCCTTCCACGTCGGTGGCTTCGATCTTGCCGGAGGCGGGGACGATCGGGATCTGGCCGGAGCAGAAGAGGAGGTTGCCCGTGCGGACGGCCTGGGAGTACGGGCCGACGGCGGCGGGAGCGTTGGGGGCGGAGATGATTTCCATGGTGAGGTGGTGTGTAGGGCGTCGAATGGATTGAAGGGGCCGACGCGGGCCTATTTACTAGCGCACCCGGCGAAGCTGGCAAACGTCCGTGTAAAATTGATTGCCCTGCCCAAGAGGAAGGCCCAGTTCCTGACACAGGGCGTAGAGCCCCGCCGTGTCCACGTACTCCGGCAGCCCCTCCGGCGTTTCGCGGAATTTATTGCAGCCAAAGCACATCTCAAACACAGCTGCTACCTTGCCTTGGGAGTTGTAGAAGACGAACGCGTGGTGGGGCTTGTAGCAGGGCGTGCGGGATTGCTTGCCCTGAGAAACGGTCAACGCGTCCAGCAACCGGCGCACTTGGTCCGGGCGCAAGGTCACCCCGCGGGGATCCAGCACCCCGCTGTGCATGCGACCATTCACGAAAAACGACCGCTCTTCTTCAGCCGTGTAGTCGTAGCAGTAGCCACGCACCTCTGAAAAATTCGCAGGTGGCCAGGTGACTTGCGTCCCGATCGGCGGGACGGGCGGAGCATTGACGCCGAAATAGGTGCAGGACGACAGCGACAGGGCACAAAGCGTCGCCAGAGCAGCGAGCAGGGCACGGAGTGACTTCATGCGCCACGCCTACAGTGCCCCGGGGGCCACGGCCAATGAAATTTGCTCTCCGTCACTCAACCGAACGCGTACCTCGAAAACACGTTTGCATCCCCGGGTTTCCGGTCTCCTTTTGCCGCCCTCCATGGCCTCCCTCAACTACGTCCGCTTCAAGCACGCCCGGTTTTCCGCCCGCTTCCCTGAGGGATTCCGCTACTCCCCCTCCCACTACTGGATGTCACAGGTGGAGGGTGAAGAGGGTCTTTGGCACGTGGGGTTCACAAAATTTGCCACCCGCATGCTGGGTGAACTGGTGGACAGCCAGTTCCCTCTGGAGATCGGCACGCCCATTGAGCCGGGGCAAACCATTGGCAGCGTGGAGGGCTTCAAGGCCGCCAGCGACGTGTACTGCGTGATGGACGGCACCTTCGCTGGCACCAATGCCATCCTACAGGCGGATGCCTGCATCGTGAAAAGTGATCCGTATGTGGACGGCTGGCTCTACGCCGCCCGCGGCGAGCCCGAGCCCGACAGCCTGGACGTACACGAGTACGTGGAACTGCTGGGCAAGATCATCCAGAAGATGCAGGACGCGGGGTACCCTGAGGACCCGGGCGAGGGAGAGGGGTAGCTCGATAGGCGATGGGCCGGGCGGGAAGGTGGCTGGCTCGTGGGGCGTAGTGCGTCAGTGGGCAGTGATCAGTGCGTCAGAAATCCCCGTATCCAGCGAATCGAGATTTTGCGTGTCAAAAGAGCTTCGGCTGACGTTGTCACTTTCTAGACTTGCTCCGCTTTGCTAAAGACTGCCTACTGACACCCGCAGCATCAGCACTTCCAAACTACCCAGCACATGATTTTCAGCCTCGGCTCTCGCATCCTCAGCACGGTGGACCCACAGTGTCTGGCGAAGCTCGCGTGGAATTTCGGGTACAAAGGGGCGCGGTCCGTGATGTTGTTTAAGAAGCGGATGAAACAGGGCGTGTACTTCCCGCCGTTCCTGTACCTCTCCATCTTGAACTCCTGCAACCTGCGTTGTCAGGGCTGCTGGGTGGATGTGGAGGCCCCGCGCAATGCCATCGATCTGGACACGCTGAACCGGACCGTGAACAACGCCATGTCCCACGGGAACAGCTTCTTCGGCATCCTGGGCGGTGAGCCCTTCATGCACCCCGAGTTGCTGGACTTTCTAGCGCAGCACCCGGACGCCTATTTTCAGGTGTTTACGAACGGCCAGTTGATCACCGAGAAGACGGCCAAAGCCCTGCGGCAGATTGGCAACGCCACCCCGCTGGTGAGCATCGAAGGCACCAGCACCGTGAGCGATGAGCGCCGCGGCAACAAGGATGTGCTCAACCGCACTCTGCGCGGCCTGCGCCACTGCCTGGATCAGAAGCTTCTCACCGGGGTGGCCACCAGCCTGTGCCAGACGAACATCGATGACCTGCTCTCCGTCGAGTGGCTCAAGAAGCTCATCGACATGGGCGTGCATTACACGTGGTTCCACACCTACCGCCCCGTGGGCCCCAAGATCAATGCTGAGCTGGCATTGACACCGGAGCAGATCACGCGGGCGAGGAAATTTATCGTGCAGCAGCGCGCACGGCAGCCCATTGCGATTGTGGATGCCTACTACGACCACGCCGGTCAGGCGCTCTGCCCCATGGCCACCGGCATCAGCCACCACGTCGGCCCCAAGGGCGACATCGAGCCCTGCCCGATCATCCAGTTCGCCACGGAGAACATCAAAGACTCCCGCGGGGTCTATGAAACTTTCACCTCCTCAGGCTTCCTCAAGGACTTCCGCGAGATCGCCGCGCAACACACCCGCGGCTGCGTGGTGCTGGAGCGCCCGGACCTGGTCAAAGAGATCGCCCTGAAACATGGTGCCCATGACACCACCATGCGCCAGACGGCCATGAAGGAACTGGACAGCATGACCCCGCGCACCAGCCAGTGGGTGAAGGAAGAGGAAATCCCCGAGCAGCACTGGATGTACTGGGTGGCCAAGCGGTTCTTTTATCAAGACTTCGGCGTGTATCACGCGCTGAAGAAGTGAGGGAGAGAGGAAGTCAGGGGTAGATGAAAACTTGGAGAGACAGGATTGACAAGATTTTGAAGGATTAACAGGATGGGAGTTAGGGTGGTGGGGGCGCGGATGAGGTGGCATCGGCTGAGGACAGCCGGACTACGATCTCCGGTCCGCCGTCGGGGTTGGAGTTCCGCGTTTACGCGGTCAGGACGAGTTGACGCTGACATGGCAGGAAGAAAGCAGCTCGTGGCACGTTTGTGGCGTGAGCGGGGCTGGGAACCCCCGCCTCCTTTGTTCCGCGAACAAACTGCCGTTTGACTTGGCCGCAGGGTAAAGGAGGCGGGGTCTCCGGCCCCGCGAGAATGGGAGCGAAGGAGACGGAGAGACAGGCGACTGGGGAGTCACTAATGGCTTGTGCTACGCGCCGCCCCCGGGGTATGCTGCTCAGATCATGCTCCGATTCCCCCCACCGCTTGTCGGGACGCTAGCGATCATTCAAGCGAGCGTGATTGTCGTTTCCATCCTGGTGGTCCGCACCTTTCACAAGCTATACGAGTTGCACGCGGCAGGCGCGGGACTGCAATTCAAACGCCTTTCCGGGATGCTCGAATGGATGCTCAGCGCAGGCCCACTGCTCCTGCTGGTGCCACTGGTCTGGGGCCTCGCAGCCACTCTCTGGGCAGACACCGAAGGACGCGTGGCGATGATCACGCCCCGCCAGTCAATGATCGGCGTGGGGCTCACAGTGGCGCTCGGGTTGTTCTGTGCGATGACGGTTTTGATGTCGATGAAACTACTGGTTCGCGGGTTGTGAAGTGAAGGATGGAGGAGGTGCCCATTTGATGCCGCACCGGCTGAGGACAGCCGGACTACGATCTCCGGTCCGCCGTCAGGGTTGGAGTACCGCGTTTACGCGGCTCAGTCCGAACTATCCCTGAGGTAGCAGGAGCAAAGCAGCTCGTGGCACGTTTGTGGTGTGAGCGGGGCTGGGAACCCCCGCCTCCTTTTCCATTCGGGGACGCGACGTGCTGCTGATGAAGCTCTTCGTGCCTTTGTGCCTTCGTGTGAGAACACCCCCCTCCCCCCCTCAATACACCAGATGCTCCTTCTTCACCTTGCCCCGGAAGATCCAGTAGATGGACACGGTGTAGGCCAGTACAATCGGGACGCCGATCAAGGCGATGGTGAGCATCACGCCCAGGGTGCCGCGCGATGAGGAGGCATTGTACACGGTCAATGAATGCTCGGGATTCGGGTTCGAGGGAAGCATGTTGGGGAACAATCCCGCCCCGAACAGGGACATCAGAGCGATCATGGCCATGCATGAGCTCAGGAAGGCCTGGAAATCCTTCTTCAGATGAATGGCCCGCGGGATGTTCGCAATCGCCAGCATGTTCACACCGGCGATGATCAAAAACGCTGGATGCTCTTTGATCCGCTCAGTCATGTGCGGGCAGTACAGCAGCGTGGCCTGCGTAGTGGTGGCATACAGCATGATGAACGTGATGATGCACGGATTGATCCAGCGCCGGATGCGGTGATGGAAGCGTCCTTCCGTCTTCATGAGAGCGTAGATGGCCCCATGCATGGCAAACAGGGCCACGGTGGTGACGCCCAACAGCAGGGCGTAGGGGTGCAGCAGGCTCAGAAAGCTCGCCCGCATCTCCCCATCCGCATCAATGGGCACGCCCCACACCACATTCCCCATGGCCACGCCAATGACGAAGCTGCTCATGACGCTGCCGAGGCAGAAGGAGACGTCCCACATCTGCCGCCACCATCTTTCCGGACGTTTGGATCGGAACTCGATCGCCACCGCGCGGAAGATCAGGCCCATGAGCAGGAGCATGAAGGCGAGGTAAAACCCGGAGAACACCGTGGCATACACCGGCGGGAACGCGGCGAACAAAGCCCCACCACCCGTGACCAGCCAGACCTCATTTCCATCCCAGACGGGACCGATGGCATTGAGCAGGATGCGCCGCTCCTCGTCCTTCTTCGCGAAGAGATGCAGAGCCCCGACGCCGAGATCGAACCCGTCCAGCATCGCATACCCAGTGAAAAGCACGCCGACGAGCAAGAACCAGATGAAGGGAAGGTCGAGATTGCCGAAGTCCATGGGGAGCAGGGGGTGAGGCCTCAGGTCTGAGATTCAGGTTCCGTGCGAGATTCATCCGCCTCCTCGGCGATCACATCCAGGACGGGGGCTGCGATGGCCAGCTTGCCCGTGGGAGTGAGATCCTTCTCGTCGGGTCCATGCTGGATCTTCTCATTCAGCAGATAGATGAAGACGGCGAACAACAGCACGTAAATCACGGTGAACATGATCAGCGAGGCGATGACCGCCTCTGCCGTCAGCACCTTGGAGATGCCCTCCGAAGTCCTCAGCAAGCCATAGACAATCCACGGCTGACGCCCCACCTCCGCTGACCACCAGCCGAACTGATTGGCAAACTGTGGCCCCAACACGGAGAATACCAGCACCAGCATCAGCCACCGTTTGCTGAAGAACTGTTTCCGCCAGATCAGCCAGTTGCTCAAGACCGCCAGTCCGATGAGCGCCATGCCGATGCCCACCATCAGGTGATAGGTCTGGAAAACAAAGTTCACCCGCGAAGGCCGGTCTGCCTTGGGGATATCCCGCAGGCCGGTCACCGGCTTGTTCCCATCGCCATGCACCAGCCAGGACAGCATCTTGGGAATACCGAGTCCGAATTTCACCTCCTCCTTCTCCTGGTCCACCCAGCCAAAGAGCCAGAGCTTGCCAGGCTCCGTGGCATAATGCCCCTCAAACGCCGCCAATTTGGCAGGTTGGTTCCTGGCCACCCCCTCCGCACTGGAGTGCCCCGTGACGAGTTGCAGCAGGGAGGCCACCAGCGCCACTGCCAGGCCCACCCGGATGGACCGCTGGGCGAACTGGACATGCCGCCGCCTCCACAAGTACCAGGCGCTGACGCTCACCACCAGCCAGGCCCCCGCCTGCCAGCACCCGCAGAGAGTGTGGCTAAGCCGGTCCACGGAGGAGGGGTTGAACACCATGGCCCAGAAGTCCGTGATCTCTGCCCGGGCCTTGATCCCCTCCCCCACGATATGGTAGCCCGCCGGGGTCTGCTGCCAGGAGTTGGCCACCACGATCCACACCGCGGAGAAGTGCGCCCCCAGGCACACCATCCACGTGGAGAAGTAGTGCATCTTCCGCCCCACCTTGTCCCAGCCAAAGAGCAGCACGGCGAGAAAGCCAGACTCCAGGAAGAAGGCAAAAATGCCCTCCGCCGCGAGCGCGGAGCCGAAGACATCCCCCACGAAGCGGGAGTAGGTGGCCCAGTTGGTGCCGAACTCAAACTCCATCACGATCCCCGTGGCCACCCCAATCGCGAACGTGAGGGCGAAGATGCGTGTCCAAAACCGCGCCATCTGGTGGTAGATGACGTTTCCCGTCTTCAACCAAAGGCCTTCAATCACCACCAGAACCACCCCCAACCCGATGCTTAGCGGCGGATAGATGTAGTGAAAGGAAATCGTCAGCGCAAACTGCAGCCGCGAGAGGAACAGGACATCATCCATAATGCTGGACTTTGATTCTCCTTTCAACCGCCCCCACTGCAGTCTGCGTACCGGAATGGCCTCTTTCTGAAAGACTCCGTTCCAGCCTGCGTCTGCTCTGAATGGCGCTTGTGCGCGTAATCTAGCCCCGTCATACTGCAATTCAAATCAATGTCTGAAACATCGCCATCACCCAAACTCCTCTACTGCCGCTGCGCGTACGCCCAGGTCGTCCCGCAATCGGTGAAAGACGGCGTGCTGGCAAAGCTCTGCGACTCTGGAGCGGGCTTTGAATCCGTGGCCGATCTCTGCGAGATGGCCGCCCACCGTGACGAGCGCTTGAAGGCCTTTGCCGACAGCACCCCCATCCGGATCGCCGCCTGCTTCCCCCGAGTGGTGCGTGGCCTTTTCCGCCAGGCCGAATGCCCACTGCCGGAAGACGGCGTCGAGATCCTGAACATGCGCGTACAGTCCATCGACGAGGTCTCCGAGGCCATGCTGAAAGCCTGATCTGATCCCCTTCCCCCCTACCACAGGGCCGCCCCACTGATTTACTGTTTTACCGACTTACCGCTTTACCGAGATGATCACCCACACCGCCCGTCCTCTGCGCGTCGTCCTCTATGAAGGCAATGGTGCCATCGCGCTCTCGGCCCAGGCGCGCGCCCAGGTCATGGCCGCCCTGCTGGACAAAGGCTATGCGGTGACTCGCGCCACCGCCCAAGGCTCCACCGGCTTTCCGCATGATGACCGCTCTCTGCTGGTGCTTGGGCAGTTTCAGAATCAGCAGGCGCCAGATCTGGAGGACGCCACGGGGAAGGTGACGATCGAGGCCCGGGACATCACCGGCCTGGGCACGCCGGACATCGTCTCCCTCGTGGAGAAGGCCCGCGGCAACAAGCCGATGAACCAGCCCGGCACCTGGAAGCCTTGGTTTCCGGTCATCGACTACTCCCGCTGCACCAACTGCATGCAGTGCCTGAGCTTCTGCCTCTTCGACGTGTATGGCGTGAGCAAAGACGGCAAGATCCAGGTGCAAAACAACGACAACTGCAAGACCAACTGCCCCGCCTGCTCCCGTGTCTGCCCGGAAGTGGCGATCATGTTCCCCAAGCACCAGGCTGGCCCGATCAACGGTGAAGTCGTGAATGAGGAAGACCTCCGGCGGGAAAAGATGAAGGTGGACATCAGCAGCTTGCTGGGCGGCGACATCTACGCACGCCTGCGGGATCGCAGTGAAGCCGCGAAGTCCCGTTTCTCCAAAGAACGCAGTGCGGACAAGGCGCTGGAAGAGCGCAAGAAGTGCCTCACCAAAATGGCGCAGGATGGCTTCATCCCCGCCGAGGTTCTGGCCTCCCTGCCCTCCCCCGACGAGATCATGCGCAAGGCAGAAGAGGCTCAGGCCAGAGCCCAAGCTGCCCTGAACGCCCAACCGGCGTAAGGTGGCTCCGCCATGCCTTCGCCGGACAACTCTCGGTTCGCGCCTGGGTTCCGCTTCTCGTGGACGGATGCGTTCGTGCTGATTCTGGGCGCAGGCTTGATCTGGTGGCTGGCCGGTTTCGCAGGAGAACTGGCCCTGCTCGCGGCATTTGTCATCGGGCACTTCTTTTTGTTCTGCAATGTCTTCCGCATTGACCGGAAGCCGGAGCTGGTGTGGGCGGGCGCCTTCATCGTGCTGGCTGCGCTCTCGCTCGGGATGGAGTGGCTGGACCTGCGAGTGGCATTGGGGCTGGCGCTGGGGCTGAGCATCTCTCTGATCCTTCAGGAGATGCGCCTGCCGCGTTATCACGGGGTATTTTGGAAGTGGGTGAATCCTGGATTGCCGGAGTGGTGGCGGGAACGGGGTGAGCAGAGTTACACCAGCCGGGAAGCTTAAAGGAGGCGGGGGTTCCCAGCCCCGAGTGTGAGCGGAGCGGGTGGTGGGGATAGCGCGATGGTGGGAGATAAGCGAGAAGGACGAGCCACGTTGGTCGACGCGTCGCGCGCTTGGCATGTCTGGGAGTCTATGTCTCTTCAATCCCAATCCACCTCCCACTCCAATGACATGGCATTGTTGGAATTCCGCTCTTCAATGGGTTCATGTAACAACCTGCGCCCCCACCCCCCTTCGCCATCGAAAAATTGTCTCTTGCATTTCTCCGCCAACATGGGACGATGGCGGCATGGTGAATGCCATCGCTACATTCCCTCTTGCATCCAGTCCCGGCTCCTAAGGTGAGCCGGTGCGGCTAAATTGCCGCCTAGTCCAGGACTGTGCGTCGATCCCTCACCGAGTTCCGGTGCGGTGCATCCATGTCTGCGGCTGCGGGCTTGTTCCTGCCCACCCCATTCTGCTCGCCAGATCCCTGTGGCCCTCCCTGACGGGGCCTTGCTGCGCCCTCGTTCCCACCGACCTCCCCCCTTGATCCGGGCTGACGGCCGGACGCTCTCCCTGTGCTTGTTTCCTGCATCCCACTCCTCCTTTTACCCTGTTCTTGTTTATGTCATCGCTTTCACTGCCTGTTCTCCGCCAACCTCATGGGCTCACCTGGGTGGGCGTGGTGGAGAAGATGGACCGCCGGCTGAAGAGAGAATCCCTGCAGCTCCACCTGGAGCCGTTTCCGCAAAAGCTCCCCGGCAGGAGGTCTCCCTTTGTAGAAATCCACGCCGCGTGGCAGGCGCTGACCCATGCGAGGCGGAACACCGCCACGCTGCGCGCGCTGCTCACGGTGCTGCGCCAGACCTACGGGCCGCCCGCACTGGCCAGTCGCCCGCTGCCTGCGCTGGACCATGCCCGGGACATCCGCCCGTGGCTCAATGACCCTGCGTGCGTCAGGCAACTACTTCTGGAGCTTGCCCCCTGGTGGGGCGAGGCCGTGGCCAGAGAGACTACGCCCCCGCCCGTGCCCACCGCGGCGCTGGTGGCGGATCCCCTGCTGCACTACCACGCGCATCTCACGGTGGATCTGGAGGATTCCTGCCACATCATGCTGTATGCACCTCTGCTGATCCTGGCCCTGCCTTCTGGCACCTCTACACGCCAGAGCGCGGCCTTGCTTCAATGCCTCGCCCGCACTCCGCTGGACCTCACGAGCCGGCAGACGGCACTGCACCTGTGGGCCTGCCGTCATGGAGCGGGCTGGCAGCGCACGGCGCAACTGGCCCATCCCGTGCACACCAGCACAAATTTCCTTGAACTCGCCCACGCCTCCGGCCTGCTCAACCAACCCTGCCCGCCGGGCATGGATCACCTGCTGCAGTATCTGAAGCGTACCCACACACCGGATTGGACGCAGCCTCTGACGCTGCTCACCAAGGGACTGGAACCGCGCACCGTCGTGGGCTGGCTGCGTCTGCGAGCAGCTGGCCTGCCTGTGCCCGATCCCGATCGCAACCTGCTCTGCCAGCCGCATTATCGTCCCCTTAGGAAACTACTCCCTCGGGTGCTGCTGGTCAGAACCATGAAGAAGAAGGCAGCACGGGACCAAGTCATGCTCAGCGAACGGCTTTGGGAGGCGGCCAGTCGCCTGGAGGGCTTTGGCGAGGTGCTGGAAAGCATCCGCCCAGGCTGGTGGCCCCAGCACCACTTGGCACGGCTCCTCATCAAGCTGGCCGATATCTGGCGCTGCCGACGCCAGCATCCGGATCTGATCAAGAAACGCTGGTCCCGGCTACGGCCTGTCCTGCCCAGCCTGATCCGCACCCTGGAGCAGACTCCCTTGAAAATGCGACTGAAGGCGCTTGAGGTGTTCGCCAGTCTGCTGGTCAACACTGGCATGCAACCCGCGCGGGAGCTGGTCGAGGTCACGCCGACGCTGATCCGCACGTTGACCGCCTCCTCATGCAACTCCTCTGATGTGGCAGAACCTCTGGGTTGCCTCTTCAGACGGCTGCCCCCTTCCAGTCTCCAGCAGGTGGCGGAGAATCAGCCACTCCTGGCGCATCTTGAAAAGGCATCCCGCACCTGCTCCTACCGGTGGTGGGTGGTGGGGGGCTGCATGGCGCTGCGAGACGCGGACGCGAATGCCACCCTGTACCTGCCGCTGCTACAGCACTGCCCGGGCCGGTTTGTCACCTTCCTGCATGCGCTGGGCACCCTGCCAGAGCACGCCCGGAAGGAAGTCTGGCAGATGTTCCAGGAGCATCCACTCGTTTCCTGCAACCCCGGTGGGTTGGATCTGGATCGCCTGATCCCGCTGCTGGATGCTACAGCGGAGGACGGGGAAAAGCCGGTGCCGGACAAGCTGCGAGCGCACCATGCCGGGAGCATCACCCTGGCAGACCACGTGCTGGCTCACTACCGGTATGAGGCATGGGTGGAGACAGTGAAGATGCAAGCCCGGGTACTGTTGGATCTGGCGGCTTGTTGCCAGCGCCGCAGTTTCCCAGCGGTGCGCAATGCGCCAGCAGTGGATTTTCACTCTCTGCTGATGGCCCGCAGCGTGACCACCCGACGTCGCACTCTGAACCGCACTCTCCGCATGGTGGCCGACCAGCCTGCCGCCACGCTCCACCACCATCCGGCCAATGCGCGTTGGCTGCAGACCTTGCCACCACAGGTGCGAGAGCACTGGCAGAGCGGGTTCGAGGTGGAACGTACGCTGACGAAGGAAGGCACCGTGCGGCTGGCGCTGGAGCACAACCTGCAGGAGAAGCTCAAGCTGGGCACCTACGCGAAGAGCTGTCTGGCCCCTGGAGGAGCCTGGGACAAGTCTGCCGTGGCCGTGGCACTGGACGTGAACAAACACGTGCTCTATGCCCGCAACTCGGAACAAAAGGTGGTGGGGCGGCAGCTCATCGCGATCTCCAGCAACTTGCGGCTGGTGTGCTTTGAGGTCTATCCGGCCCGATGCAGCGCGGAGCTCAAGTCCCTGTTCGCCACCTATGACCTGGCCCTGGCGCAGTATCTCGGCCTCCCGCTGCACCGGTCTGGAGAGTATGAGATCGAGCAACTGCACGGGCTGGACTGGTACGACGACGAGGCCATGCTACAGTTTGTCTGACCCGCTGCGCGGGAGACTCAAGACTTGAAGGCTGCGCAGGGTTGGTGGTGCATGCCGTTGTCCACTTCAAGGGGCGCTTGGCGTTTTCGACGAGCTCGGTACGGTGCTCAGCGCCGGCCCTCCCGTGACGGGCGCACGAGCAGATCCCACAGGGTCGGGTTTTCATCTCGAACCCGATCGAACATGCCTGTTGCCGGCAGCAGCACTCCCGCAATGGAGCCTGCCAGCATGCCGCCCACGAACGGCCACCAAGGCAACCACGACACCTGCAGCAGGGCTACGAAAATGCAGATCCCCAGCCAGCCCAGGCCCGCCATCCAAAGCGGCACGTGATAAACCCCCGCACCACCACGCCCCAGAAAAAGAAGGGTCGCTTCATTCAGCGGATACAGGGCCACCACGGCTGCCGCCACGCCATGTGCCGCGCCGACGGCTCCGGGCATCGCGGCACCAGCCACCAGCAGCCCCATCACAGATCCCACGACACCGCTCGCCAGAAAGATGTGCAGGTACAAAACGCCCCCCACACTGCGACACAGCACGTTCCCGAAGACCCACAGCAGCAACAGGGAATAAGCAAAGTAGGCAACCTGCGCATGGTAGAAGAGACTGGTCACCAGACTGAAAGGACGATCCAGCGCCAAGGGCTCCATCTGGACATCTCCACCGAGAAAAAAGACCGCTCCATACACCGCCATCACGGCCCAGTTTGTCCACGGGCGACCGGAAGCCAGCGTCTCAATCTTGATGGGGGCGATCACCATAGATGCCCCAACAACGACGGGAGCCCCTCATCTGTCCAACCCATCCGGAGGGCGGCGGCAGGATTCCGCGTTTTCCATGCCAGCCGCCCTCCGGCTCCAGACCATTATTCGCAGACTCACTTGCAATTGGACGGAAAATTTCTCCAGAAAAAATAATGGGAACCCTCCACCTGAGTTCGGAGCCCCCTGGCGCAACTCAGGGTGCTTTTGCAAGGACTTGATAGTCAGGCCTGTCCGCCGATGTCTGGTGAAAATGCCGCCTCAACACGCCTCCGCGAAAAATAAGGAACACCCCGGGCAGCTGGGTGACGTCACCCTCAAATTTGCCGACCCGATGCCCCCTCAGAAACGCCTGGAACCCGCGCCACCAGACTTTCCACCCCAGCAACTGGCTGATTTTCCCGCGCCTCAGCCCCAAGCCGCCGTAGAGTCGCCTGGAGGGATCAGCGACCGCCGGAAGGTCCGACAGCCCGTACTGCCCGGAGAAGGTCGCGAAAGCCGCGGGCTCGCCCATATGGACTAGCGCGATCCGGGTGCCGGAGGCTTCAATCGCCTGGCGAACCCGGGCGAGATCCGCCAGAGCCTCCCGGCAGAAGGTGCAACCCGAGTGACGCAGAAACACCAGGAGCAACGGGGTTTCTTGGGAAAGCTCTGCGAGCGATTGCCCCGTAGAGGTCACAGCCTCAGCAAGCAGGGTCCTCTCTCCTGGCAGAGGACCCTTCTCAGCCTCCTCTGATTGTCCCAGGTGCACCTCCCAGGCGTGCTTCAGCACCAGGCCAAAGGGCACCCACCAGATGACGTCATTGGTCACACAAGTCACCGCAAAGGCAGCGGGCAGTGAACCTTCCCACACTGCCTGCGCCATGCCAATGGGTCCAAACACCTTCCCCAGCAGCCCGACCAGCACCACCGGCCAGTGGCGGGCGGGATCGGTGGCGGCGATGGCGTAGCCCACCCCGTAGACACCCACGATCATGCCGATGCACTGCCACAACTGTGGATAGCTGGGTTGCGCCATCCCCAGCCAGTCAAAGAGTGCTGTGGGAAAGAGCACCGCCCAGGCGCCCCAGAGGATGTTGTAAATTCCTGCAACCCAAAGCATCATCCGCATCCACCGCGGCGCGGCCGGGCTGGATGCGGATCTTGGGTTCATGCCAATTACTAGCGGGCGGCACTACGCCATGGCCAGGGCCGGCCCGACACCTGGCGCAGGGGCCAGATGGGTCTCGCGCAGCTCACGCAGACGTTCATCCGCTTTTTGCAAGTCTCCCAGCACCTCCAGCAACGCTTCACGCTGCTCGGGATCCTGGGTGCGCGGCACCGCTTTCTCCAGTTCCACTACGGCGTTCCAGAGTGCCTCTCCGGCGATGTGGAACATGTAGGGATCACGCACCGGAGCCCCCGGGGAGCGGTCGGGGTCAATGCTGTCCAGAAGGAACTCCGCCAGGAAGTGAGGCTGGCTCACCTGGTAGATGCGGCTGCCAAAGCGGAACAGATCACCCGCCAGCGGCTGGAACTGCGGGATGCCCTGCAGATTCCAGTGTCTCGCCAGTTCCATGCCCTCATCCGCGGCATCGGTTGCTTCCGTGATCCAGTCCTGGCCGACTGGTGCGCCAGGGCCTTGGGGAGGATGATCCAGCAGAAAGGCGAGCACGCGGCACTTCAGGTGACGTCCCTTGATGCCCACCTCACCGCACATGGGTTCGGTCCGCTCACGATCGGTCACCAGTTCCATCGCCACTCTGGCGGACTCCAGCGCCTGGAGCGGCACCGGAGGCTGGCAGGAGAGCAGGGAGTTGCCGTGGTTCATGAGAGCACAGGAAAGGATGCCTTCCTGCTCGGCCTCTTTGGCCTCGAAATCGCCCTGGAGAAGCTTCACAGATTCCTCGAACGACCTCACTGCCTGCGCGGCAGCTTCCGGATTGCCATGACACTGCCAGGTGATGCCGCGGTTCATGTAGGCGATGGCCAGGCGCGAGCGTGTGCCAGCATGCTCTTCATAGGGAAGCTGCTTGAGGTGCTCGATGGCTTCGTCATAGCTGGCCACGGCTTCCTTCAGTGCAGCAGGATCGCTCTGGCGGGTCAGGGCATCCCCACGATTCATCAGCGAGGCCGTCAAACCCCAGCGGAAGGAGGGGTTCTCCAGTGGCAGTTGTTTCCTGAGTTTCACCGCCTCATCGAAGCAGCGCACCGCCTCCTTCTGCGCCTCGGGAGACTCCTCCTCCATGTAGGTCCGGCCACGGTTGGTCCAGAGGTTGGCCCGGTCATGGCGCTCTTCATCGTTGATGATGTTCGGCACCTTGGCGAGAAGGGCCAGGGCCTCGTCATAGGCCTTTATAGCGGCGGTGCGCCCGGAGGGACTGCCGGACTCACGCTGCGCATGCCCGTGAATGATCCATGCCGCCGCCAGCTGGCGGTGCCACATGTCTTCATCCGCCAGCGGCTTTTGCTTCAGCAGGACAATGGCGCGATGGGAAAGCTCTGCCGCACCTTTAAGAGCGTCAGGCGCGCCGGTACCCATCAATTGCTGGGCCATGGCAAGCATGCGGGGGACCTCGCGATCCGCTGCGGCTTCCGCCGGGGCAGGCGCGACCTGGGAAGCGGCTGCATCGGCCGCCGGAAGGCCCTCCGGAGCAGGCAGGGTCACAGGGGCCGGCAAAGAGGAGGCAGATCCGGGAGACGAGTGCGAACTGGGGGAATCGGAAGACATGAAATGGGAATCGATAAGGAAGTGCGAACTGGAGGGAGTAAAAGGCTCAAAAAGCGGGCTGCCTCCGCCCGGATGGCCGGAGGCAGAGGCAATCCACCTTTGCCCACCTTCAACGATAAAGCGTGTAAAAAGCAACCACTGCGATTACAATTTGGGACAATAAATGAGAGGGAATCTCAACAAAGCGCTTGCCGCAATATGCGATTAGGTCTCTATATCACGCCCCGCCGCGTGGACACCCAGATCGTGGCGCAGCCGCTTTCCCATTCCAGTCCGTGTCTTCGTACGCTCTCGAATTCGTTTCGCCCAACCTCGTCCCTACCGGCAAATGCCTGGCCCCGCTCGGGATGGCCAGATTCGTGCCCTTCCTGCAGGCACCTCGCTAAAAGCGGCTTGCCACGACGTTTTGAGACCCTGGTAACTACGGCCCCATGATCATCGCCCCCCGTCAGAAAGATGCCCACCTTGCCTCCACCTGGGTGGCGGGGGTGGCCTTGGTTCTCCTCGGCATCGGTGGTTACGGAGCCAGCCTGCCCCTCCTGCCCAAGACGGAGGACATGCCCATGATCATGGAGATGGGCGATGACATTCCGCTGGAAGAGTTCAACGCACCCGCTGAGGCCGCCCCAGAAGCGCCGCCCACGGAGCCCGAGGTGACAGAGGAGCCGATCGAAGAAATGGTGGAGGAGTTGGAGATTCCCCCGGTCCCCACCATTGAGGCTCCCCTGACGCCCCCGGAGATGCCAGAAATCCTGCCGCTGGACTCGCCTCCCCCCCCGCCGCCGACCACAACCACTGCGCCGCCGAAGCCCAAGCCGCAGGTAGATCGCCCCAAGCCGCAGCCCCGGCGCTCGACCACCCCGCCGTCCAATTCTGGTTCAGGCGGCTCTGGAAGTGCTGCCACTGGCAGTGGCTCCCCCACCCTCTTCCGCGGTGGTTCCGGGCGCTTCCCCCACCCGTCCTATCCTTACAATGCCCGCAAGTCCGGTGCCCAGGGCACAGTGCGGCTGCTGGTGGTGGTGGAGATGAGCGGCATCCCAGGTTCCGTGTCTGTCCAGTCTTCCAGCGGCAACGGAGAGCTCGACAGCGCCGCTCAAGATCACGTGCGCCGCCGCTGGCGCTGGCCTGCTGGCGAGATCCGCCGCTACATCGTTCCCGTGCGTTTCGTGCTCCGCTGAACCCCGTTTTCCCGCCTTTCCTCGACCCTTTTCCCACCCTGCACCCCATGCCCAATCCGCTCCTCGCCAACGCCCTCGTCGATCTCTTCCGCCATGGTGGCCCTATCATGTGGCCCATTGGCGTGGTCACCTTCGTCGCCATCGCCATCATCTTTGAGCGCTGCTGGTGGTGGTTGATGCACGCCAAGAACCGTAAACCGCAGGACCTGGAGCGCGTGCTCATGTCCCTGGAGTCCGGCGACCTCGGCCATGCTCAAAAACTTTCCGCGAACTCCAGCGACGCCGTGCTCCGCGTGGTGCATGCCGGTCTCTCCCACCGCCACGCCAGCCTTCAGGGCGCACTGCAGGCGGCAGCGGGCATCGAGATCCGCCAGGCCGGACGCTTCCTCACCGCCATGGACACCATCATCACCCTGGCACCGCTGCTCGGCCTGCTGGGCACGGTGACGGGCATCATGGGCAGCTTCAGCGCCGTCGGCGGTGCAGAGCTCGCGGTGGAAAAAGTCACTGGCGGTATCGGTGAGGCGCTCATCGCCACGGCCTTCGGTCTCGGGATCGCCATCGCCACCCTCATTCCCTATAACTGGTTCCACTCGAAGGTGGCCGGACTGCAACACGACATCGAGACCGCCGCGAACAACGTGGAAGTCTTCGTCGCCACCCACCGCGTGTCCGTCCACGTCTAAGCAGGGCTGGCAGACGGTCTTTCTCACGTCTCTGCCGATCCATTCCCAGACTCTCGCGAAGCGATGAAAATCATCTCGCCCCTCGGTGCCAAGAAAGCCCGGCTCGAAATCGTGCCGCTCATCGACATCATGTTCTTCCTGCTCGCCAGCTTCATGATGGTGACCATGAGCATGACCAAGCAGCGCACGATCGATGTGAACTTGCCGGCGGCCGCCACCTCCCACAGCAACCTCAAGCCGGATGTGATCTCGCTGGCGGTGGATGCCAGGGGCCAGGTCTTCCTGGACAAGGACATGATCTCCTTGGAGGCGCTGGACCAGCTGCTCAATGAACGCCTCGCCGCCAACAAGGAACTGCCGGTGTACATCAGCGGCGATGCCGCCACGCCCCACGGTGCCATGATCGCGGTGCTGGACTACGTGAAACGTTGCGGCGTCACGAAAGTGGCCTTCAACGTGAAGCCGGTGGACAAACAGTAACCCTGGAATCCTTCGCAGATCCGTTCGTTCCCCTCAAGTCTTTGGAATTCCCCACTTAGAATTCTGCTCCTTCCATGCGCCCCATTTCCTCAACCATCCTCGTCACGCTACTGGCAGCTGTGTGCGGGCTCTGCACCATCCAGTGGTACCGTGAGAGCGACCTCCGCCAGCTCGGGGTGGACCTGCGCAACGAGACGACCAAACTCGCCGGTGCCAACCAGGAACTGGAAAACCGGGTGAAGGCCGCCGATGGCGAAATCCTCCGCCTTACCGCCTCCCTGGGAGAGCTCCGGCAGACATCCGTCTCCAAGCAGGAGCACGAGGAGCAGACCATCCTGAACACCCAGCTGCGTGAGATGGCCGAGAAACAGAATGCCGCCATCAAACAGCAGAACGAGTCCATCGAGAAGCAAAACGCCCTGATCGAGCAGGCGAACGTGGCCATCAAGCAGGGCAACGAGACCATCAAGAAAATCACGGACGAGCGGGACTCCCTGAGCAAAAAGCTCAACGAGACCGTGGCCAAGTACAACAAGCTGCAAGCAGAGGGTGCCAAACCCGCCAACACCGCCGCGGCACAGTAGCCGCCCCCCTCGCCCCGGCCTCCACCTTTTCACAAGCCGCCGCACTCCATCTGGGGTGCGGCGGTTTGCTTTTCGGGCTTGGTGAACCTCCGCCCCCGGCAACACCCTGTAAATACTTTCCCCTTAAATTTGATCTGAAGATTTTCCGCGAATAGACGTATGCAGGTTCCTTCTTTCTGTCCCGCCCCCCTTCGAAAGCTCCCCCATGTCCCCCAGCAGACTTTCTTTGATCATCGCCGGCCTTGCCTCCTGTGCATCGCTTCTGCCTGCTGCCACCTTGGTCTGGGACGGGGGCGACGTGGACGACAGCAACTGGAGCTCTGGAGACAACTGGGTGGGCAATGTCGCCCCGGCCAATCCCGCCCTGCCCACCGCGCCGGACATCATCCAGTTCGCGGGATCTACCCGCACGACACCAACGACTGATGCCGCGTGGAATGTGGATACCCTGCATTTCAACGCTAGCACGGCGTCCTTCCAGCTCAGCGGCCAAACGCTGACGTTCCAGCCGAGCAATGGCACCAGCCACGACGACCGCTACTTCCTCGTCAACAACTCCGGCACGCTCCAGACGATCAACAACAACATCGTCGTAAAGAACGCCCTTACGGGCACCTCGTTGGGTTCCGGCATCAGCGTTGGTTCGGGTAGTCTTATCCTCAATGGCAACCTGGACATCAATGGCATCTCGGCTCTGCGATTTCAAAACGCCACAGGCTCGGGCTCGGTGACGATCAACGGCGTCATCTCTGGCACACCTGTGGGAGCCATCGCGGTGAACAGCGGTGCTACTGCCATCTTCAACAACGTGAACACCTACGTGCAGGGCACCATTGTGTGGAACGGCACACTCAAGCTGGGTGCCAGCTCCCTGAACGGCCAAGCGGGATCCTTGGGGAACAGTTCGTCCTCCGTCACGATGGGCCACGCAAGCTCCCCCGGAGCACGACTCCTCACCTCCGCTGCGGTGACCATTGGACGCGATGTCCACTTCGTGAAGAACACGGGAAACAACGCCTATACGGTGGGTGGGGACTCCGCCCACGTCTCATCGTTCACCGGCACCATCTACACCGGGAACACCGGCGCCGCAGACTCAAATGCAGGCCAAGTCACAGCAGTCGCAAATGGACGCGTCAACATCAACAGCATCACTCGACGCAGCGATGCCACCAGCGGCAGCGCCGGGCTGGACACAATCACCAAAACAGGTGCTGGTATTGTGGCCCTCACCGGCACCAGCAACTACTCAGGGCAGACCACTGTCAGCGCTGGCACGCTGCTGGTGAATGGCGCACTCTCCGCCACCAGCCCGAATGCCGCGTCTGTGGGAACGGTGGTCGTCAGCACTGCCGCGCGACTTGGCGGCACCGGCACCATCAACCGCGCCGTGACCATCCAGAACGGCGGCATCCTCTCCGCCGGTGATGTGGATGCCGCTGGCATCTCTCTGGGCGGCAAACTCACCTTGGGCGCTGGCTTGACCCTCAGCTCCACCTCCGTGCTGAACTTCGATCTCTCCACCCCCGGCAGCCTGCTGGATGACGAGATCTCCGTGACCGGCAACCTCACTCTGGACGGCGTGCTCAATATTACGAACCTCGGAGGTCTCGGCAATGGCAGCTACAAGCTCTTCGACTACACCGGCACCCTTACCGACAACACCCTGACCTTCGGCACCACACCAGGAGGCTTCTCCTACAGCATCGACACCACCAGCTTTGCCAATGCCGTCTACGTCAACGTGACTCCTGAACCCGGCATGGCCTCCCTGTTCGGCCTCGGCCTCGCCGCCCTGATCTGGCGGAGGAGAAGGCCTGCAGGCGAAGAAGGTTATAGGCGATAACAAATCGCATTGTGGTGACTGGCCCCGGGGTGGGGGTTGGCGGGGGCGTCGGCTGTTTGTTGCACAACACCAGCAGGGCGATGCGTGTCCCGACTCTGCAAAAGGTCCGCACCGGGGTTGGAGTGGGGGGGGTGGCTTGGCTGGGCCAATCGGGGAGGGGCCGGACGGGTGGCGACAGCGTAGCGCAGATTGGCAATCTGCTGTGCCGCCGATTGGCAATCGGCAGAGGTGGCCGAAGGGGGTGGCGGGGCTAACTGCCCATTGCACAACACCAGCAGGGCGAGGTGCGTGCCGCCTCCGCAAAAGGTTCGCACCGGGGTTGGAGTACCGCTTTTAAGCGGAATCACGCCCCGAACGTCCCATGGCGCGGATCCTCCCTCACCCCCCAAGCCATCGTCAGCCGGACGGACTCGTCCCTCGAGAGCGCTATCAAGGGCCACGCGCATCCTGATTCCGCTTAAAAGCGGTACTCCAACCCTGCTGCGGAGCGGGGGACGGTGGTTTGGCTGGGCCAGTCGAGGAGAAGCTGACAAGGGCGCTGAGGTCTTCCCGTCTTCTGTCTCCTGTAAATTTGCACCTTGGCGTTTGCAGGACATCTCGCCGCCTCCCATCTTCCTCACCTCACCTCCTCCACCCCTCCTCATCTTGTTCAATCCCCTGCCCTACCTTGCAAGACGCCCGCTGGTGACGCTGGCGCTGGCGGCGGTGGTGGGGATTCTTATAGGAGGCGCATTGCCATCGGGGTGGCTGTTGCTCGCGGTCACGGGTGGGCTGGCGTGGGTCGCGCTTTTGATCGCGGCCCTCCGAATGCGCTCCGGTCTTCCTGCGTTGGCATGGGTCACGGTGCTGGTCTTTGCCACGCTGCACCTCGTGGCTCGGCAGACGACGGAGCGGCATCCGCTGCGTGCTTTCCTCGAACAGCGGGATCCGATGGCGGGGATCACGGTGATCGCGAACGGGAGGGTGGAGAAGGCACTGCGGCGGGAGTTGCCGGGGAGCGTGACGCGGGAGGAGTACTTCGTGGCGACAGAGATCACCTCCCCGACCCTCGGCCTGCGCTGGACCGGCCCGACGGTGCTGCGACTGGTGACGGGAGGTAAGGAGAACCTGCCGCCGGGCAGCTACCAGGTCACGGGGTTCATCCGGCTTCCTTCGCCGGCCGACAATCCGGGCCAGTTCAACGAGCGGGACTATGATCTCCGCCTGGGCCTGGTGGCGGAGCTGCGCGGGCTGGAGATGAAACCGGTGGCGCTGGATCGCTGGAACGTTGAGGCCTGGCTGGTGACGGCGGCGGAGCGCTGTCGCGCGTGGGTGGAGCACGCATTAAAGATCGATCTGGAGAACGCGCCGGAAGAGTATGCGGTGATCGTGGCCATGGCTCTGGGCACCGTGCAGAGTGACTCGGCCGATCTACAGACGCCCTTCCGCAACAGCGGCACGCTGCACATCTTCTCGGTGAGCGGGCTGCATGTGGCCATCGTGGGGTTCATCCTGTGGAAGCTGCTAAAGGCCTTTGGCCTGAGGCGAGGTGCGCTGCTGGCGGTGCTTATCCCGGTGTTGTTCGGGTACGCCTTCATCACCGGGCTCCGCCCCTCGGCGGTGCGGGCGGCGGTGATGGCCTCGGTCTTCCTGTGCGGGGCGTTGTTTCATCGAAAGGGCGACCTCATGAACAGCCTCGGCGGCTCGGCCCTGCTGCTCCTGGCTTATGACACCCAGCAACTCTATGCGCCGGGGTTTCAACTCTCGTTCGCGGTGCTGGCGGCGATTGCTCTGCTGGGAGGTCCGTTCTCACGGCCGTTTTTGCGCTGGGTGGAGCCGGACCCTTTCATCCCGCGGGTGCTGCTCACGGGATTCCAGCAAGGGGCGTGGACGCTTCGGCAACAGGTGGTGGGGCTCTTCACGGTGTCCGCCGCGGCCTGGGTGGGCAGCCTGCCGCTGACGCTGGGTCACTTTCAACTGGCCACGCCGGTGTCGCTGATCGCGAATGTGGTGCTGGTGCCCCTCTCCTTCTGCGTGCTCTTTGCCGCAGTGCTCACGCTGTTGAGTGCGGCCGTGCACTTCACGGCGGTGCAGGCGCTCTTCAGCAATGCCAACTACCTGCTGGCCTGGCTGACGATGAAGTCGGCGGTGTTCTTTGCCTCCCTGCCCGGAGGCAATTTCCACATCGCTGCGCCGTGGTTCGAGGAGACTCCACCCGCGGAGCTGGTGGTGCTGCGAATGCCGGAAAGCGCTGCCGTGCAGCATCTGCGGGCGGGCCGCTCCCAGTGGCTGCTGGACACGGGCAGCAGCGATCACCTGCGGTACCTGATGCAGCCCTATCTGGCGTATCGCGGAGTGGACCACCTGGATGGGGTGATGCTGAGTCATAACGATATCCAGCACGCCGGGGCGGCCAGCCAGCTCTGGCAGAGCCATGCGCCCCCCTTCTATTACCACGCCGCCACCGAACCCTGGCGCTGGGACGCCTCCAACACCGCCTTCAAAAAGCTGCGGTCGGAGCCTTGGCCGGGCAAGCCGCTGGCGCGAGGTGATCGGCTGACGCTGGGTGAGAACGGCCCGGTCACCGTCACGGCGGAGGTACTCCACCCGCCAGCCCCGTGGTGGTCCCGACGCGCTGACGACCGGGCGCTGGTGATCCGCTTCTCCCTGGGGCCGCATCGCATTCTCTGGTGCGGCGACAGCGGGTTCCTGGCGGAGAAGGCGCTGCTGGAACATTTCACCCCAGACGAGCTCAAATCGGACGTCCTGATCCGGAACCAGCACGCCAGCGATGCTTCGTTTCTGCCAGAGTTTGTGGCGGCGGTGGCCCCCAAGGTCGTCATCGCCTCCAGCCAAAATTTTCCGGCAGGTCAGTTGCTCCCAGAACAGGTGCGAGAGACCTGTCGGGAACGGGGCATCCTCCTTTTGGATCAGTCCCGGACGGGGGCAGTCCGGCTGAAAGCCTGGCCTGAGAAACTAGAAATTGTCCCGTATCGCGCTCCTGGTGAGGTGATTACGCTTCCTGCAACGCCATAGGGTTGAGCCATTGAGGCGCAAATTTGCAATCCGCCACAATTGTACCCTGCAACTTGCCTTCCTGAGCGCCTCCTGCTTAGGTGGTGCCTCTTTGCATGCTCAAATCGCGGTGGGTCATCTTTGGAATTCCTTTGTCGCTGGCCTTGTTGACCGTTTGGTCAGCGGACCAGTCGGCGAAAAGCCAGCGCTTACGCGGGGGCAATCTGGTGGTGGCCTCTGCCGAGGGGCTGGAGCCGACGCTCAACCCGTACCAGCCGCTGAGCGAGGTGGACCGCCAGGTGGCCACACTGACGCACGCGCCGCTCTTGCGGATCGGCAAGGATGGACGTCTGGAAGGCGCGCTGGCCAAGTCCTGGACGTGGTCCCAGCAGACAAGTTTCTGGTTTGCCAATGACAACTACGCCCAGCAGGCGGCGAAGAAGGTGCGTGCCCTGGGCCCGGCGGCATCGATGCGGCTGCACCTGAGCTCTGCGGAGGCCATGGGCAATGAGCTGCTGGTGCGCTTTTCCGATGCGGGCAGCGCGGGTGGCGCGGCCGTGCATCAGGCGATTGCGGAGTTCGGCCCGCTGCCGGTGGAGACGATCCGCGTGGAGATGAACGAACCGGCGTGGTCGCACCACGAGTACTTCGTGCAGCACGCGGTGGAGAAGGCACAAGTGAAGGAGGTCTGGTTCGACGGACCCAAGGCATACGAACTGCGCGTGAGCGGAGAGTCGCTGCGCTTCTTTGAGGAACTGGCGCTCTACTACCAGAATCTGCCCGCGCTGGGAGCAAAGATGCGGATCGTGGCGAAGACGCCGATGCTGGAGCGGCCCCTGCTGGAGATGCCGCTGAAGCCGGGAGTCACCTTTCACGATGGCTCGCCAGTGACCTCTGCGGATGTGGAGCGCACGGTGAAGCTGGTACTGGCCCAGCCGTGGCCGGTGCCGGGGCGGGACATCCTACGGATGATCCACCTCTGGGACTCCAGTGACCCCACCCAGGTGCGGGTGAGTTTCCGCGAGACTTACGGCCCGGCTCTGACGGCCTTTGTGGGACTGCCCATTCTGCCGGCCAAGTGGATCGAGCGTCAGGGCAACGAACTGGCGGCGGTGCGCAAACCTTTCCTGACGGATGCGCCTCCCGGAGCGGGCCCCTTCAAGCTCGCACGGGTGACGGACAAACAGCTCTTCCTGCAACGCCTGGGGGCGACGAATGGCGGGGAGGAGCCAGCGGGCATTGAGTTCCGCCTGGGGCAGTCGGCCTCGAACATTCGCCTGGGTTTTGCGATGAAGCGCGTGGGCCTCTTCTGGCCGGACAGCAGCAGCATCAGGAGCATGGTGGAGGATCCCGAGGTGGCGGTGCGCTCCAGCAGCCCGCGGAACCGCCTGCAGGTGATGTGGAACTGTCGCAAAGCGCCTCTCAACGATGTGCGCATCCGCGCCATCCTGGGTCAGGCGGTGGACCGCAAGGCGATGGTGGATGATTTCCTGCAAGGGCAGGGAGAGATCTGTGAAGGCATCTTCCAGCCGGGGCTGTGGTACACGCCCGAGCTGCCCCCTGTGGCCTATGATCCGCTGCGGGGTCGGCAGGCGCTCTATGAGATGGGCTGGATCAAGAATGCCGATGGCAAGGTGGTGAAGGACGGCCAGGTGTTCACGATTGAGCTGCTCACCGTGGCTGGCAGCCCGGAGCGCAGCCGACTGGCGAAGCGTCTGGCGGACTCCTGGGCGGCGCTCGGCATCGACACGCAGGTGGTGGAGGTGCCGTGGCAGGAGCTCATCGGCCAGCGACTGCAGGGGCGGCGTTTCGATGCGGCGCTGCTGGGCCTCGACTTTGAACTTGCCTGGGATCAGTGGCCCTACTGGCACTCCAGCCAGGCAGCCCGAGGGCTGAATTTCTCCGGGGTGACCGATGCCGGGCTCGACGCGCTGCTCTCCGCGCTGCGCTCGGAATTTGAACCCGCTCGCGTGCCAGCCCTGGCCCAAGCGGTGGAGGAGCGCCTCCTTGAGGTCAAGCCCTTCCTGCCCCTCTTTGCCGGTGGCAACCCGGTGGCCGTGCGGCGGGATGCCCTGCCGAGCTTTCAGCGCGAGCAGGCCGCCCTGTTCCAGGACCTGCGCCAGAGCATGGAAACGACGACGCCTCCTCCAGCCACCACGGCCCCCTAAGCGCCCCTTTTCCCTCTTCCCTTACCCCTCTTCCCTTACCCCTCTTCCCTCTCCGGCCTAACCGATGGACCGCCTCCGCTCTGCCCCCTCCTACCTCCCGGTCCGCGCCTTTCTGGTCTGCGCCGTTCTCGCGCTGGGGCTGCTGCAATGGAGCAGCGCCACGCTGGGTGACTCGTTTGAGTTCCTCATTGGCGTCCTGCCGGTGGGGATGAATGCGGAATCCCTGGTGATGGTGCTGGTGCAGCGGGCGCTGCCCACTTTCCTGCTGGTCACCCTGGCGCTGACCATGGGGTTGAGTTCGGCACTGGCGCTATCCATGGCCATCTCAGGTGCGGGCGGTCGTGTCAGCCGCACGGTGGGCTGGCTGGGCCGGGCCATGGTGGGGGTGCCGCCCATGCTGTGGGCCTTTGGCCTGGTGTTCCTGCTGGTGAGCGTGTGGCGGCTGCCGGTGGAGACGTTGTTTCCCTATGACCCGCCCGCAGGCATGGAGCCCGCGACGGTGCGCCTGGGCCGGGCGCTGTGGGCCTGGATCGCACCCGCGCTGGTGCTGGCGGCGCCGGTGTTCGGCATGGCGCTTTTCTCCTTCACCCACCGCCTGAGCGTGCTGCTGAAGGATCCCATGCTGGGTCCGCTCAAGTCCCGGGGCCTCTCGCGCGCAACCATCAAGTACCGCCACCTGATGCCGGAGCTGCGCGTGCATCTGGCACGACTCGCCCGCCCCGCTGCGGCTCTGCTGCTGGCCTTTGCCATCCCAGTGGAGCACATCTTCATGGTAGAGGGCTGGGGGTCCTTTGCGGCGGAGGCGCTGAAGCTGCAGCACCCGCTCCAGCTCGCGGCCACGGTGTACCTCGCCGGCATCATGCTGGCGGCGTGGTATGTGCTGCTGGATCTGGGGGACAAGCGCAGCCTGCCCCCGGCCATGGAGCATGTGGAAGATGTGGAGCAGACCCAGAATCGTGTCTGCGCTGTGGCAGGCGGTCTCATGGCGGTGGCCCTACTCACCGCCCTGTGGTGGACCCCGGCGGGTTCCGCGTGGCAGACTGCGTGGAAGCTCACCTGGCGCGAGGCAGGCAGCAGTCTGGCGATTTCCCTGCTGTCCACGATGCTGGTGGTGGTGAGCGGTCTGGCCATCTCCCCCGCCCGTTGGCCCCGTTTGTTTCCCAAAACCGGCCTGGCCGCGACCCTGGCGGCGATGCCGCTGCTGCTGCTCTGGATGGCCTTCTCCTCCCTGCCGGGCGTGCCGACCGTGACGATCTGGGGCCTGCTGGTGCTGGCGACCGCCATCCCTGGCATGGCAGCGTTTCACGCCACCTACCGGGAGAACAACTTCCATCGGCTGGCCGAGACCTCGTTCTCCCTCGGGCGCGGCCACTGGGGCTACTGGTGGGATCACCTCTTCCTCAATGCGCTGCCCAGCCTGCTGAACTGGCTGCTGCGCACCGCCTCCACGGTCCTGATCTGGAAGGGCGTCTTCGACTTCCTCTGCGCCTCCCGCCCCGACGTAGCCAGCAGCACGCCCACCTGGGGCCGGATGATGGCCCAGAACGCAGCGAGATTTTTAGATGAACCGTTGGAGGTTGCGGCACCCGCCCTGCTTATGGCACTCTGGGCCTTGAGTTTTCGGCTTCTCAGCCGAGCCTTCCGCACCGATACCCCCGTCGCTCGAATTTCACCCTTTGCCTCGTGATGGACACCACCGCCGCCGCCGCCAATACTGACTTGTTGAAGATCCGGGACCTGAAGATCACGTTCCACAAGCAGCACGGCGAGCCTTTTCAGGCGGTGAAAGGCATCAATCTCGAGCTGAAGGCCGGCGAGAGCATGGCGATTGTGGGCGAGAGCGGCAGCGGCAAGAGCGTGACCGCCCTCTCCCTGGCCCGGCTGCTGCCCGAGCCTCCGGCACGCATCGAGGCCAGCACGTTCCAGCTCGGCGGGAAGGATGTGCTGAAGCTCTCTGAGGCCGAGTTGCGCAAGATCCGCGGCAAGGAGATCGCGTATGTCTTCCAGGAGCCCAGTACTTCCTTGAACCCAGTGCTGACCATCCGCACCCAGATGGCGGAGGCGCTGCAGCTGCACCGTCCCGATGTGAAGGATCTGGATGCGGAGATCGTGAAGTGGCTCTACCAGGTGGGCATTGTGGAGCCGGAGAAGCGTCTCCGCGCCTATCCGCACGAGCTGAGCGGCGGCATGCAGCAGCGTGTGATGATCGCCATGGCCCTCTGCTGCCAGCCCAAGCTGCTCATTGCCGATGAACCCACGACCGCCCTGGACGTGACCATTCAGAAGCAGATCATCGACCTCCTGGCCGAGCTCAAGGCCAGCCTGAACATGAGCGTGATCTTGATCACCCACAATTTTGCCATCATCCGCGGCATCGCGGACAAGGTGGCCGTGATGTTCCGCGGCCAGATCGTGGAAAGCGGCACCACGGAGGAAGTTCTAGGAAATCCGCAGCATCCCTATACGAAGGCGTTGCTGGAGTGCGTGCCGCGGTTGGGCGTGAAGCAGGCGCGGTTGAAGGCGATTGACTACGCGGCGGTTGAGGCGGCGTTGTAGCCCGGGCCCGCGAAGCGGGAGACAGAAGACGGGAAGACGAAAGACAGAAGACCTGAGGCCGGGGGGGTGGGTTGGATGTGATGGCCAGGCGACTGAATGGCTCCGGGCCGTCAGCCCTCTGAGTTCTATTTGGATACGCAAACCCAGGGCAACGCCCCA
>NZ_BATQ01000156.1 GCF_000739635.1 Verrucomicrobium sp. BvORR034
CAACAGCGGCATCCACAACCGCGCGTTTTACAACGTGATGCAGTCGAAGGACGGCGGAGGATCCTTCCTCTTCACACCGACCGAGGCGGCAGTCCTCTACTACGTCACCCTCACCCGCCTCGCCCCCTCCTCCACCTTCTCTGACTGCCGCCGCACCCTGTTGAACGTGACGACCCAGCGTTATCAAGGCCAGCCAACGGTCCAGCAGGACAAGCTGAATGCCATCAAGGCCGCCTACACCGCAGTGGGCATTCTTTGACTTCAGGCACAAAAATAGCGGGCGGTCATTGCTGACCGTCCGCCGTGATGTTTTACCTCTTACCTCGAGTGGTTGACGGCGCTCGCCACCAAAACTCATGTCCACAACCGCTTAGTAGCGGTAGTGGTCCGTCTTGTACGGGCCGTCAACCGGGACGCCGATGTAGTCGGCCTGTTCCTGGGAAAGGACGGTGAGTTTCACACCGATCTTGCCGAGGTGGAGGCGGGCCACTTCTTCATCGAGCTTCTTGGGAAGCACGGTCACGCCGATGGGGCGGGAGTCCTTGGTTTCCCAGAGTTCGATCTGGGCCAGCGTCTGGTTGGTGAAGCTGTTGCTCATGACGAAGCTCGGGTGGCCGGTGGCGCAGCCGAGGTTCACCAGACGGCCTTCAGCCAGCATGTAGATGCTGTTGCCTGCGGGGAAGGTGTACTTGTCCACCTGGGGCTTGATGTTGAGCTTCTGGATGCCCGCGAGCTTCTCAAGCTTGTCCACCTGGATCTCGTTGTCGAAGTGGCCGATGTTACAAACAATGGCCTGATCCTTCATCTTCTCCATGTGCTCCACACGGATGATGTCTTTGTTGCCGGTGGTGGTCACGTAGATGTCGCCGGTGCCGAGGGTGTCCTCGATCGGCATCACGCGGTAGCCTTCCATGGCGGCCTGAAGGGCACACACAGGGTCGATTTCGGTGACGATGACCTGGGCGCCCATGCCGCGAAGAGCGGCGGCACAGCCCTTGCCCACATCGCCGTAGCCGCAGACGACGCCGACCTTGCCTGCGATCATCACATCGGTAGCACGCTTGATGCCGTCCAGCAGGGACTCACGGCAGCCGTACAGGTTGTCGAACTTGGACTTGGTGACGCTGTCGTTCACGTTGATGGCGGGGAAGAGCAGCTTGCCAGCCTTCGCCATTTCATAGAGACGGTGCACGCCCGTGGTGGTCTCTTCGGACACCCCCTTCAGCTCCTTGACGATCTCATGGAAGATGCCGGGCTGTTCAACAGCGATCTGCTTGAGCAGCGCCTTGATGACGGACACTTCATGGTTGTCGGAAGGCGTTTCCACCCAGGTGTCGCCATTCTCCATTTCATAACCCTTGTGGATGAGGAGGGTGACATCGCCACCGTCATCGACGATGAGCTGCGGGCCTTTGCCGCCGGGGAAGATGATGGCCTTCCAGGTGCACCACCAATACTCTTCCAGGGTCTCACCCTTCCAGGCGAAAACAGGGGTGCCAGAAGCTGCGATGGCAGCGGCGGCGTGGTCCTGGGTGGAGAAGATGTTGCAGGATGCCCAGCGCACATCGGCACCGAGTTCCTTCAGCGTTTCAATCAAAACGCCGGTCTGGATGGTCATGTGCAGGGAACCCGTGATGCGGACGCCTTCAAGGGGCTTCTTGGGGCCGTATTTTTCACGCGTGGCCATCAGGCCGGGCATTTCATACTGGGCAATGTCCAGCTCCTTGCGGCCGAATTCGGCGAGGGAAAAATCTCTGACTTTGTAATCTTCAGTTTCAGTAGCGCGGTTGCTCATAGGGGTGGTGGTAGTGGTGGGTGGTGGTTCGCTAAATTTGCTTTCGACAAAGAGACAAAAGACTGGAAGACGAAAGACAGAAGACATGAAGAAGCTTCACATCTTCAGTTCGCCGAGGGATCGTGGAGTTTTTTCATCAATCCCTGAATCATCGAGGAAACTTCTTTTGCCTCTTTGATGAGCGGAGTGACCGTCTCGGCAGGAATAAGTCCGGCACGTTGCCCGAGATAAAGTTGCGTGCGCAATTCAGCTGAGGAGCCTTTGGCGATGGCCAGGAATCTACGAAATTCTTTGTCCCTCTCCCTTTCTGACCCTTCTGCAATATTCGAGGCGATCGAAATTGCAGAGCGGGCCATCTGATCGCGCAAGGCATACAGCTTGATGGAATCGGCGAGCTGCAGAATCGAAACACCCAGCCGGGCGCTCCGCTTCCACACTTCCAGTTCCTCAAAGTTGTGCAGCCCCATCGCAGATCAGTTCAAGTCTTTCGTCTTCTGTCTTGAAGTCTTCCGTCTTATTTGGTCGCTTTCTGCAGCGCTGCGACCTTGTCGATCGCTTCCCAGGTGAGATCAGCGTCGTCCTTGCCAAAGTGACCGTAGTTGGTGGTCTTGCTGTAGATGGGGCGAAGGAGGTTGAGCTGCTTCACGATCTCGGCAGGCTTGAAGGAGAACACCTTCTGCACAGCGGCGATGATGGAGTCTTCGGACTTCTTGTGGGTGCCGAAGGTGTCAACGTGCACGCTCACAGGCTCAGGGTGACCGATGGCGTAGGCGAACTGAACTTCGCAGCGGTCGGCGAGGCCGGCGGCGACGACGTTCTTGGCGACCCAGCGGCCCATGTAGGCGGCGCTGCGGTCCACTTTGGAGGGGTCTTTACCGGAGAAGGCACCGCCACCGTGACGGCCCATGCCGCCGTAGGTGTCCACGATGATCTTGCGACCGGTGAGGCCGGTGTCGCCCTGCGGGCCGCCGACGACGAACTTGCCGGTGGGGTTGATGAGGAACTCGGTGTCCTTGGTGAGCATGTTCTTCGGCAGAACTTTGCGGATCACTTTCTCGATGCAGAACTTCTCGATCTCAGCGTGCTCGACGCCAGCAGCGTGCTGGGTGGAGATGACCACGTTCACAATGCGGGTCGGCTTGCCGTCCACATACTCCACGGAGACCTGGCTCTTCGCGTCGGGGCGCAGCCACTTGGCGGCCTTGCCAGCCTTGCGGATGGCGGTGAGCTCACGGCCCAGGCGGTGGGCGTACATGATCGGGGCAGGCATGAGCTCAGGGGTCTCATTGCAGGCGTAGCCGAACATGAGGCCCTGGTCACCGGCGCCCTGCTCTGCGGTCTTTTTGCCCTTGGCCTTCTTCGCGTCCACGCCCTGGGCGATGTCCGGAGACTGGGCAGTGATGATGTTCATGACGAACACATGATCCGCGTGGAAGACGTCGTCGTTGTTCACGTAGCCGATCTCGCGGATGGCGTCGCGCACGATCTGGACGTAGTCGAGCTTGGCCTTGGTGGTGATCTCACCGCCGACGATGGCGATGTTGCTCTTCACATAGGTTTCGCAGGCCACACGGCTGTTTTTGTCCTGGGCAAGGCACGCGTCCAGAACGGCATCAGAGATGGTGTCGGCAACCTTGTCGGGATGGCCTTCACCGACGGATTCAGAGGAGAAGATGTAGGAGCTTGGCATGGATCGGGTTTCAGTTCGTATTTACAAATGATGATGCGTTGATACGTTACTATCTCCGCTCGTGTCGTCAATTCTCAAATCCTTCGCCCTCCTCTCCGATGCCACCCGCGTGCGCATCCTGGCGCTGCTGCGTCATGAAGAGCTCTCCGTGGCGGAGTTGCAGGAGATTCTGGCCCTCGGCCAGAGCAACATCTCCGCCCAGCTGTCCCGCCTGAAGACGGCGGGATTCGTCACCGACCGCCGGTCTGGGAAGAACCGCCTGTACCAGCTACAACCACCGCGCCCCAAGGACCAGGAGACCCACGATCACCTCCTGGCGCTGCTGGACGCCGCCACTCAGGAACTGCATGAGGCGAAACATGACCTCACCGCCCTGAAGCTGGTGCGACGGAAGCGTGCAGACACAGCGCGATCGTACTTTGACGCGCTGGCGGGCAAATTTGGCCGCCAGTATATCCCAGGCCGCTCGTGGAAGGCGCTGGGTGAGACGCTCTTACACTTCGTCCCCCCGCTGATCATTGCCGATCTGGGAGCCGGGGAGGGAGTGGTCTCCCAGATGCTGGCCCAGCACGCAAAGCAAGTCATCGCGGTGGACAATTCCGAGAAGATGGTGGCCTACGGTTCCAGCCTCGCGGAGGAGCACGGCTTCGCCAATCTGGACTACCGCTTGGGCGATATCGAAGACCCGCCGATCACCGATGGCAGCGTGGACGTGGCCCTCTTCAGCCAGGCCCTGCACCACGCCAGTCGGCCGGAGTTCGCCCTGGCGGCCGCTCATCGCATTCTAAAGCCCGGCGGACGCGTCATTGTGCTGGACTTGCTCCGACATAGCTTCGAAAAGGCCCGACTGCTCTATGCCGATGTCTGGCTGGGCTTTTCCGAGGTGGAACTTCACGAAATGCTGGAGCGAGCAGGCTTCCAAAACATCGAGATCCGGCTGGTGGATCGTGAGGCAAAGAGCCCGCACTTTCAGACGCTTTTGGCGGTTGCTTTGAAATCTTGACGTCGACAAACAAAATCCATAGCGTCTTGCGCATGGATTATCATGTCGCGCGCAATGGTGAGCAACTGGGGCAATTCACCGCCGAAGAAATCCGCCATGGACTTTTCGACGGCAAATTTCAGCCAACCGATCTCGGTTGGAAGGAAGGGCAGGCAGACTGGGTGCCGCTGAGCACCTTGTTTGAGCAGATGACGCCTGCGGCCAAGATCAAGAGCGCCCCGGTCACCCAGGTGCCGCTCGCCTCCTCCCTGGCACCGGAGTACCACTCCCCTACCAATGGTCTGGCCGTGACGGCACTGGTCCTTGGCATCATCTCTCTTTTCACCTGCGGCCTTCTGGGCATTGGCGCGATCGTCACCATCATCGTCGGCCACATGGCCCTGGCCAAGGTGAGACAGTCGGGCGGCTCCCTGGGCGGCAAAGGCATGGCCGTGGCAGGCCTGGTCATGGGCTATGTCTCGATCGCTCTCGCCATCGTCAGCATCCTGGCATCCCTCGCCCTGCCCACCTTCTCCCGCATTCAGGAGCGGGGCAACATCACCAAATCCATCAGCAATGTCCGGCAGCTGGTGACTGCCTGCAAAATTTACGCTTCCGACCACAACGGAAAGTACCCCGCCAATCTGGAGGAACTGGTCACCGACGGAGTGCTGGAACAGGCATCCTACGAAAGCCTGCTGCGCTGCCCTCTCAGCACCGAGTATCCGGGCTATGAATACCTGGGTGCTGGCCAAAATGACGGGGACAACCCGGAAGCGCCGCTCTTCATCAGCAAGGCGGAGATCCGCGGCAAACGCGTCGTCGGTCGGCGAAACACCAGCACAGATTTCTCCATTCCGCCTCCTGCCAATCTCTCCGCCCCCTAGTCTGCAGGGGCCGCGTTCGTATTTGGGGTTGAAAAAACCTCGCGAAGGAGTCAGGGAGTGGCAGGGCTCTGACATGCGTCAGACCCTGTAGGCGGGGCGCGCCTGCCACCTCCACTCCTGATCCCATCTCCTCCCAACCATGCAATATCACCTCGGCAGAGACGGCAGCCCTCTTGGAGAGTTCCCTGAGGCGGAGATCCTCAGCGGTCTGACAACGGGCCGGTTCCTTGGCTCCGATCTGGCGTGGTGTGCGGGCATGCCTGACTGGAAGCCGCTGTCAGAAGTGCTGCCGCAAGCCGCCCCCCTGCCCGTCGCACCCTCTACCGCTCCCTCTTCGCCTACCGTCGTGGAAGTACTCCGCCCAGGCTCGGCACCCTCGCCGGCAGTCTTGCCCTACCCTGCGCCGCCAGCCCAAAGTTGGCCAGCACAGGCGTATTCACCGACCCACGTGGGAACGGGAGCAAGGCCCACACCTGGCACTGCCATCGCCAGTCTGGTGCTCGGCATCATTTCCCTGGTCACCTGCAGCCTTGGGGTGTTGCTGGTGATTCCAGGGCTGATTTGTGGCCATATCGCGCTCAACCAAATCAAAGCGCCGGGTGCCAGGTATGAGGGCAGGACGCTGGCCATGACGGGCCTGATTCTAAACTACATCTGGTTGGGAGCGGTCGTCCTTGGCGTGATTGTCATTCTCGCCTTTGGCCTTCTCGGTGCCATTCTGGAGCAATTCAACTAGCAGGGACCCTCAATGGTTGCGGCCGGATGCTCGTTCATACTTTCGAGAAAATCGGTCATTCCAGCATCGCAGAATCTCCGATATTTAAAATTTTACGGGCTTCTTTGATTGTTTTTATAATTTTTGTAGCGCTTCGCGGCAAAGTATGCATAATATTTCGCATGCTCAATAATGTCGCCCTCCCAACTATGCGTCCCTTCGCCTTTTTTGCGGCCAACGCCGTGCTGGCGGCGAGTTTGTTTTCCACGGTCTCCCTTCAAGCAGGAGAGCCCGTAGCCGTCCCCCTCTCCAAGAGCGTGAATCTGGAAAAGGCGATCGACTGGCGTGAGCACACCATCGCTCCGGTGGCGGATCCGATCCTCTTTGAAGACGCGGTCATCCGCAACGAAATCCGTCCGGTGTTCGGCTACCAGAACATCTCCGACGACTTCGCCACCCAGGGCGGCGACCTCCAGGTCTATGGGATGCAGCTGCGCTGGGCCGCGACGCCCCGTTTCGGCCTGATGATGGTGAAAGGTGGCTGGAATGAGTTTCACCCCGGCGTGGGTCCGGATGCAGACGGTATCGGTGACTTGGGAGTTGGCCTGAAGTACGCGCTCATCGATCTGCCGGAGCACCAGTTCATCCTCACCCCCGGTGTGACCTATGAGTTCCCCACCGGTGACGAGGAAGTGTATCAGGGCAACGGCGATGGACTGTGGAACTTCTTTGTCTCCAGCCAGAAGGGCTTTGGCGACTTCCACCTGCAGGCGAACGTGGGCATTCAGGTCCCCAACGACGACTACTGGAAGAGCACGATCCTTCACTACCACCTGCAGGCTGACTACTACGTCTGCAGCCACTTCATTCCCTTCGTCGTGGCCAACGGCTATACCGTCGTGAAAGAAGGCGGTGCGGTGCCCCTTGATTCCGAAGGCTACGACCTCGTGAACTTCGGCAGCTCCTATGCCGATGGCGAAACCCAGATCACGGTCGGCGGCGGCTTCCGCTCCCACCTCACCAGCTACCTTGACTTCGGCTTTGCCTACACCAAGTCGGTGGGCAAAAAAGAAGGCTTCATTGACGACCGGTTCATTGTGGACTTTGTCATCAAGTTCTAACCAATCTCCGGCCGGCCTCAAACCGGCGGAATGTTGACTCCTAAATATCCAACGGCACAGAGGCGACTCTGTGCCGTTGTTTTTTTTGGCGGCTGCTCTCACAAGCCCGCGCACCACGCGTCAACAACGGATGGCGCAGTCAAACCTCGCGGCAGCGTCTTGGAGTGCGTGTGGCTCGACACAGAACCCCTACTCCACGGCTTTCTGATACTTCTTGTACTCCGCATGAGACGCTGATGACAAATCCTCCAGGGAAATCTGGTCCAAGACGACCTTCGCTTCCTTTTTCTCATTCAGAATCTCAAGGAGCAGGGCTGCGTAGGCCATCTTCATGTCCGCATTGCCGTCCGCACTCGTGACCTTCAGCAGGGCACGGGCACGCTTGATGTCCCTCGTGGTTCCGTCGCCGCTTATGTAACAGAGACCCAGAATGAAGCGGGCACCGATCAGCTCCGGTTTGTTGACATCCTCAATTTTCTTGAGCCACGATACCGCCTCCGCCACCACCTTGGGATCACGCGGCTCCGTCTTGTAGAGCAGGTAGGTACCGTAATGGGCCTGTGCCACCTGATGCCCCAGTTCAGCAGCCGCCTTGATCGCTGCGACATGGCGGTCATCGACAACGCCGTCCGTCGCTTTGCAAAGCCTGAGGTACTCCTGATAGCGGTCCTCTCCGGATTGAGCCGTTGATTGCGCAAGTACAGCAGGGAGGACTGAAAAGGCCAGAGTAAGTACGGCAAGCACGGGCAGCATGCCGACAGGCAGGACAGTGGCCCGGAAACGGGGACTGGAGAGCGGGCGTTTCATCTGGGGGGAGACGGAAAGGAGGCGCTTGTGAAGCGACTTGAGTCGGGATTTCGCTCACCCTAGGCATGGAGCAACGCCTTCTCAAGTCGGGAGTGGAACCCTGGGCAGTTAGGTTCCTGACCGCGTGAACGCGGAACTCCAACCCAGCTGGCGAAACGGAGAAGGTTGGAGTTCCGCTTTTAAGCGTGGATTCTGGTGCCGGATCGCCCGTTCGATGAGCTTCGGCCGACTGAAGCCGGCACTCCAACACTGAGACCTGGGGAATTTGGAAATAACAAACTGCCTGCGTTGCGCTGACCTCAAGTCTGGTGTCTCCCGCAACGCCGGCGCAAAAAAAGCCACCGCTCTCGCGGTGGCCCCTATGATCACGATGGATTTCGCTTCAGTTCCTGACGGAAGCTCAGATGAACTCGTTGACGAGGTTCTCCAGCATTTCCTGGCGGCCGCTGCCGATCGCGGGTTCACCGTTCTTCAGGGTGTACGCTTCGAGTTCTTCAAAGCCCACTTCGCCCTTCTCGATCTGGGCACCGATGCCGCTGTCGAAAGTGCTGTAGCGCTGCTTCACGAAGCCGTCGAGACGGCCGTCTTCGATGATGGCGGCGGCGATCTTGAGGCCGCGCGCAAAGGCGTCCATGCCGCCGATGTGGGCGTGGAAGAGGTCCACGGGTTCGAAGCTTTCGCGGCGAACCTTGGCGTCGAAGTTAAGGCCGCCCGTGGTGAAGCCACCCATCTTCAGGAGCACCAGCATGATCTCCGTGGTGAGATAGATGTCGGTCGGGAACTGGTCCGTGTCCCAACCGATGAGCTCGTCACCCGTGTTGGCATCGATGGAGCCCAGGGCACCGGCGGCGAGGGCCACTTCCAGCTCATGGCGCATGGTATGGCCGGCGAGCGTGGCGTGGTTGGTCTCGATGTTCAGCTTGAAGTGCTCCAGCAGGCCGTACTCGCGCAGGAAGTTCAGGCAGGCGGCGGAGTCGGAGTCGTACTGGTGCGTCGAGGGCTCCCGTGGCTTGGGTTCGATGTAAAACGGACCGGCAAAGCCGATCTTCTTCTTGTAGTCCACCGCCATGTGCATGAAGCGGGCGAGGTGGTCCATCTCACGCTTCAGGTTGGTGTTCCAGAGGGTGGCGTAGCCTTCGCGACCACCCCAGAAGGTGTAGCCTTCACCGCCCAGGCGGTGGGTGACTTCCAGCGCCTTCTTCACCTGGGCCGCGCCGTAGGCAAAGACATTGGCGTTCGGGCTGGTGGCCGCACCCTGGTTGTAGCGCGGGTGGGCGAAGAGGCAGGCCGTGCCCCACAGAAGCTTCTTGCCGGTGCCCTTCTGCAGGCTCTCCAGCTCATCCGCCACGGCGTCAAAGATGGAATTGCTCTCGGCCAGGGTCTTGCCCTCCGGGGCGACATCGCGGTCGTGGAAACAGTAGTAGTCCACACCCAGCTTCTCCATGAACTCAAAGCAAACCCGGGCGCGCTTCTGGGCATTGGCAATGCTGTCCGTGCCATCATCCCAAGGCTTCTGGGAGGTGCCACCACCAAAGGGGTCCGACAGCGTGTTGCGCATGGCGTGCCAGTAGGCCACGCCGAAGCGCATGTGATCCTTCATCTTCTTTCCCGCCACCACTTCGTCAGCATTGTAGTGCTTGAAGGAAAGCGGGTTTTTGGACTTGGGGCCCTCGTACTTGATCTTCGGAATGTCAGGAAACGCTTCGCTCATAGTTGGCCCATTTCAAACCACAAAAAGCAAGCGTCAAGCCCCATCATGCCGGGGTGACATCTTCTCAACAAAAGTTGTCAGTTCTTCCCAAAATCGCCCGGCTCGAGGTCGAAGACGAACGGGATGCCCATCTCTTTCATCACCGCCTTTTCCTTGGCCAGATACTTGTCCCCCAGCCGCCCGAAACCGCCGTCTGCGCGGAATTTTGCCAGGAATTCGTTGGCCTTGGTCTTGAGTTCCGTGTTGCCCTGCTGGATGCCGATGGCCCACACTTCCTCACGCAGTGGCTGCAGGAGCACCCGGGTGGCTTCCGGGTGGCGGTTGTGATAGTTCATGAGAGAAAGCTGGTCGTAGATCCAGGCGTCCACCCCGGCTTTCACCACCTCCATGACACAAGCAGTGTCGGAGTCCAGCACCACCAGGGAGGCATCTGGCAGGTACTGGCGGGCATATTGCTCGCCCGTCGTGCCGAGCCGCACGGCCACCCGCCGGCCGGGGGCCTTGAGATCTTCCAGTGATTGCACCGGAGACTTCGCCGCCGCCAGGATGGCCAGCCCCGTCTTCACGTAGGGGTCGCTGAAGTCGATGGACTTGCGACGATCATCGTTGGCGCTCATGGAGGAAATAATGCAGTCCACGCTGCCGGACTTCAGCGCTGCGATCAGGCCGTCGAAGTTGATGTTCCGGAACTCCACCTCGCGCCCCAGGGACTTGCCCAGCTCCCGCCCCAGATCCACGCTCACGCCGTAGAACTCCCCTTTTTCATCCACCACCTCGAAAGGCGGGTAGGTGGCGTCCATCGCCACCACGAGTTTCTTGGGCTTGGCGGGCGCCCCCGGCTGGTCACTCGGGCCACATCCCACCAGGGCGCAGGCTGCGCTGGCTGCCACCCATCCCATGAACGCCCGAAGTGAAATCGTCATGAGGCTGCATACACTGAAACCGACTTTTTGCCAAGCAGCGTCGTGGGAGGATTCTCCGTCAGATGCGGCTCAGGCTTGCCTTCCCTCTGATTTTGTCGAAGGGTGATCCCGGTCCTCTCAAAGGGGCCCAAAACCCGCCCCGTTTCCCCCATGATTCTCCGCTCTGACGAGTTTGCCGACCTGCCGACCCCGTTCGGCCCCATGCGAACGCACCTCTTCCGCCCGGTGGCGGAGGGCAGGTATCCCGGCATTCTGATGTACTCAGAGATCTTTCAGGCCACCGCGCCCATCCGCCGCACGGCAGCCTACCTGGCCGGGCATGGCTACCTCGTGGCGGTCCCGGAGATCTACCATGAATTCCTGCCCCCGGGCGAGGTGCTTGCCTATGATCAGGCGGGCGCGGACAAGGGCAACGACCTGAAAACGGCCAAGGAGCTGGCAAGCTATGACGCCGACTCCCTGGCCGTTCTGGACTATCTGAAGGCCCACCCCGCCTGCACGGGGAAACTGGGCACCTTTGGCATTTGTATCGGCGGCCACCTCTCCTTCCGCGCTGCGGCCAAAAATCAAGACCTCGACGCTGCGGTGTGTCTCTACGCCACCGATGTCCACAAGCAGAGCTTGGGCAAGGGGATGAACGACGACACGCTGGCCAGCATCCGCAACACCCGGGCGGAACTTTGCATGATCTGGGGCCGGCAGGATCCCCACATCCCTCTCGAGGGCCGCCGCAAGGTGCAGGCGGAACTGGATGCCCAGGACCTGAGTTACACCTGGCACGAGTTCAACGGACAACACGCCTTCATTCGTGACGAGGGCCACCGCTACGATCCCGTGCTGGCGAACACCTGCTACGGGCTGGCGCTGGAGTTGTTTCATCGCAAGCTGGGCGAGGGCGTTCCTTCTGGGAAATAACCCGCCTGTGCTCCGGCATGGCCCGGTTCCGCCAGGCCCTGCCAGTACCGCCGTCTTGTCTTATGTGGAGGTGGACGCAAACATTCCTGAATTCGGGGTCCCGCAAGCTCTGGGCCGGGTTGGTTGTGCTCGCCCTGGTGATCACCCTGGCCGTGCGGCCCTGGTCGAACGGCGAAAATCATTCCAGCACCAGGCTCTCTGCAATTGCCCGGCCGGAAAAGGATGCGCCGTGGAAGAAGGCATTGTGGGAAAAGGTGCTAGTCGCAGAGAATGCCCTGCTCAAGCGCCGCGAGTATTTGCTGACGGACCCGGAGTATCTGGCACCTCTCGACGCCAAACTGGATGAGCTCTATTTCAGTCTCCGACACGCGCCAGAGACAGAGTCAGAGCAGGCAAGCTTTCTGCAAAGGTTGCGGGATGCCTATCTAGAGGCCCAACGTTCCGCAGAGGGCCTCAGGCAGCTCGAAAAGCAGGTTCAGCACGTGTTCAGCCGTCCCATCATCACCCAGGATGACGCCACGGCCAGCATCACGGCAGATTTTGGGATCGTGCCGGGAAAGCTGGCGGCCCTGGCAAACTCCACCAGCGCCGGGAGCTTTGTCATTGAGAAATCCGACCTGCTGGACGAGCACCGTCTGCCCAAGAGCGACTTTGTGGCGACCAAGCTGGAGGAACTGGCCCGCCAACACCCAAACGCCCGGGAAATCCTGGTGCGGATCTGCCCCCTGCACGATGCGAAGGCCGCCTTCTGCGAATACCGCTACCAGCGGGAACAGGGAAACAACCAACGGGTGACCGGATTGCTGACCGTCAGCCCGCCCACTGAAAAGCGCTCCCCTTTCTACCGGGAGTGGTCTCACGTCGTGCATGAGGACCAGTTCACCCGCTGGACGCGTGGCGGATACGGCCTGCACCAGTCACTGCGGGACCAGACGCCCAACGCCCTGGCCGGTGCCATGCTGGAGATGGACGTGCACCTGGTGCTCACCATCCATGCTCCAGAAGCACAAGGTCCGCCGGTGTGGCGGCCAGACAACGGGGAAATCGCAGTGCGCACCTCCGGGGCAAAGTGGACCAGCATCTCCCTGCAGCATGTGCCCCGGCTTTTCCCAAAGGACTGGGAAGGGCAAAAGATCGCCGTCTGGCCACCAGGTGAGGTGGAATCAAGCCAGCTCGCTGAGAAGGCAGCGCAATGGGAGGCAGGATCCAAGCCGGAATCTCGCGGCGAAACCTCCGTCACCACGGCAGACGGCACCCGCTACGAGTGGCGGCAGAATGCCGCAGGATCACGTTCACAGACCGAACTGGTGCGCCTCGCTCCCGACGGAAGGGCCGAGGTGCTGCTCCACGGCGGGGCCGGGTGCCGCCATCTCTCGCTCTCACCGGATGAAACGTGGCTGGCGTTTGTGGACAACGGGCACGGCGCGCTGGTGTACCGGCTTGCGGGGGCTGGCTCTGAGGGCGTGGCCAAGGATGGGGATACTGGGAAATAACAAAGGGGTAGAAGGAAGTGCGTCAGGCCCCACAGGCGGAACGGAGAAGGTTGGAGTTCCGTCCCGCATGCGGGA
>NZ_BATQ01000155.1 GCF_000739635.1 Verrucomicrobium sp. BvORR034
GGTCGTTTTGTAGTCAATACAGTCGTTATAAGGCAGCGCCACGTAGAACGGGTTCTGCTTGGGCACGAAGCCCGCGGGGCGGTAGTCCGGAGCCCGGCGTGAGGGATCGGGATCGTCGTATCCGCCGAAATTAGCCGTCCACTGGGTGTCCCAGGAACTCGCCGTGTTGGGCGTCGGGTTGTTCTCCGTGGGGAGCTCCCCTACCCAGAATACCGTGGCCACGATGTCCGTTTTCCACGGATAGCGGGTGTAGGTCGTCCGGGGCAGCGTGGGCGCGAACACCCGCGGCAGGGGGGCGAAAGCCGGAGGAGCCGTCTGGGACTCCAGCGTCTGACGCGATACGGAAAGCGCTCCCAATGAGGCACTTTCACTGGTGATATTGGCGGCCACCGGTGTCAGCGTTTGCGTTTGGGCAAATGTGGCTGACGCGGCAAGGGCCACCAGCGAACAAATTAACGGTTGGGTCAACTGTTTGCTAATCATGATTTCCGCAGGGGGTCGGGCGTAAAGGTGATTTTACCATGTCCGGGCTCCGGGGTGCAATCCCTGAAGCCAGATTTGTTATAAAATTTTCTTCAACTCGCCCACGATGACCGGGCAATGGAATAAACGTTCCGAGCCCCCTGCTGGTTGTAATTAATTTTCAGGCCGACAGTTCTTTGGCCCTCTGGAGTCCTCGAAGCATGCCTCGCGCTTTATTCAAGGTTTCCTGATATTCATAAGTGGGATCAGAATCAGCCACCACTCCGGCACCGGCCTGCACATAGGCCTTGCCGTCCTTCAGCACGCACGTGCGCAGCGCGATGCAGCTGTCGAGTGTTCCATCGAACCCGAAGTAGCCCACGGCACCCGCATAGGCGCAGCGTTTGCTCTTCTCCACCTCGTTGATGATCTCCATGGCGCGTACTTTCGGCGAACCGCTCACGGTGCCCGCCGGGAAGGTGGCGCGCATGACATCATAGGCGCTGCGCTCCGGGGAGAGCGTGCCCTCCACGTTGGACACGATGTGCATGACGTGGGAGTAGCGCTCGATCACCATCAGTTCGTTTACTCGAACCGTGCCGTACTCGGAGACGCGGCCCACGTCGTTGCGGGCCAGGTCCACCAGCATGATATGCTCCGCCCGCTCTTTGGGATCAGCCAGCAGCTCCGCCGCCAGCGCATCGTCCTCGGCCGGAGTGGCCCCTCTCCAGCGCGTGCCGGCGATGGGGCGGATCTCGATCTTGCCGCCGATGCACTTCACATGCACCTCCGGAGAGCTGCCCACGAGGGAGAAGCCGTCCGGGAAGTTGAGGCAGAACATGTACGGCGAGGGGTTCACATGACGCAGGGCCCTGTAGAGGTCCACCGGGCTTCCTGTGTATTCGGTCTCGAACCGCTGGGAGGGCACGAACTGGAAGATGTCCCCCGCCTTGATGTACTCCTTGCCCGCCAGCACCATGGCCTCGTACTCGGCCTGGGTGGTGTTGCCGCTGGGCGCGGGCACGTTGTTTCCTCCCTCCGGCGCGAACGCCTGGAGGGTGCGCACCTGAAGTGGGGCCTCGAGCTTGGCCACCAGCTCGTGGATGCGGGTGTTCGCCCATGCATACGCGACCTCAGGCGTCGCGTGGTCGGGCATGAACACATTGGCCACGATGGTGAGCTTGCGGTGCTTGTGGTCAAAGATGATGACCGTGTCCGCGATCATGAACACCATGTCCGGCACGCCCAGCTCGTCCTTGGGCGGCGGAGGCAGGGTGGGTTCGAAGAAACGCACCATGTCATAGCTGAGGTAACCGACGGCCCCGCCGTGAAAGACCGGTGAGGGTGGCGGCATGGCCGGCTTGAACGCGGCCATGATGTCCTCCAGCTCCTTGAGCGGGTCGCCCTCTGCCGTGTAGGTGCGGGTGGCCCCCTTCTCCTCAATGGTGATCTCCCGCCCGCGGGCGGTGAAGACCAGGCGAGGATCACTGCCCAGCAGCGAGTAGCGGCCCGAATGCTGGGTCAGCTCGGCCGACTCCAGCAGGAAGGCATGACGCCCGTCGTGAATGCGCTGGAACGCCGAGAGCGGCGTCTCGTAGTCAGCCGCCAGCTCCACCCAGACCGGCACGAGATTGCCATGAGCGGCACGTGCCTTGAAAGTCGCGAGATCGGGTTGGAGATACGGGGTGAGCATAGGAGCGGGGTTTGAGCACGAACGCAGAGGGTCGGTATTGTGTACCCGGCTGGGGAAGCGTGCAAGTTTCAGTGGGCAGTAGGCAGTGCGTCAGTGGTCAAGGTGTTGGGGGAGGAGGGGTGCGAGATGGTCTGGGGGCTTGCGGGGGGTTTGGTACTTGGTACTTGGTACTTGGTACTTGGTACTTGGTACTTGGTGCGTCGGGGCGTCGGGCGTTCGTCCCGGAGGGACGGTGGACGCTAGCCGGTGGTGACAACCACCGGGTTTGACGCCTTCCAAACGCTTCGCGTCCCGGAGGGACGCTGGAAGGCTCAGGCCTGCTGCACCTAGCCATCCCCTACCCCACAGCTGGCGTCGACTCCCCCACCACGTCAGGTCTTCAAGTCTTGTGTCTCCCGCGCAGCGTGCTGGCACATCCAGACTATGCCTGCTGAGATGCCGCAGGTGTATTTGTGACACCGGCTGCCAGCCGGTGCTGCGTGCTACTGGCGTTTCATCGGTTCAGGCTCGGACGAGGTGCTATCAACGTCGGTCGTTTGGTACGGGCACGGGGGCTCCGTTGACGCTCGGCGGTTGTGCAAGCACAAACCGCCACTCCTTGAGAGAGGTGGCGAAACCGTGTGATTCTCGCTCGCAAACTGAACCGGCGGGACGCCGGTACCACGCACCGGCTGGAAGCCGGTGGCACTGGGGAATCCGGGCACAAAAAAGGGGAGCGGCGCTCCCCTTCTCTGAAAACTGAAAACTCCACCGGTCACTTCATTTCACCAACGCAAACCGGATCAGGTCTGGATACACGCCCACCACGAGGATGGCGGCAACGAAGACGGCGAGGCTGACTTTGGAGAGCAGGCCGAGATCGGGGGTGGGGCCTTCGGACGGGCCGTCTGGCTTGGAGTAAACGGCCAAGATGACCTTGAAGTAGTAGAAGAAGCCGGTGGCGGCGCCGATCACGGCGATGGCGAGGTAGGTGTAGTACCCTTCCAGCACGGTGGCGAAGATCACGAAGAACTTGCCCATGAACCCTGCGGTGAGGGGCAGACCCGCCAAGGAAGCCAGGGCGATGGCGAGAGCGAGCCCCAGGGTGGGGTTGGCGCGGCCGAGGCCTTTGAGCGAGGCGATGTCTTCACCGTAACCCTTGGCGCGCATGGCGCTGAGGATCAGGAAGCAGACAAAGGTCATCGGCAGATAGGTGGCCAGGTAGAAGGCGGCAACTTCACCGGAGGTCATCTTCAAACCACCCGTGTGGATGCAGGCGAGGGCGACGAGGAGATAACCGGCGTGGGCGATGCTGGAGTAGCCCAGCAGGCGCTTGAAGTTGGTCTGCGCGATGGCAGCCAGGTTGCCGAGCAGGATGGTGGCACCACCGAGGATGAGCAGGATCTGAATGACTGGACCAGCAACGACCGAACCGGGTGTCAGGAAAGTGCCCACGATGCGGGTCAGTACCACGAACCCGGCGGCCTTGGAGCCAACGGAAAGGAAGGCGGTAACCGGAGTGGGGGCACCTTGATAGACGTCTGGAATCCAGATGTGGAACGGGACAGCACCGACCTTGAATGCGAGGCCAGCCAGCATGAGCCCGACAGCGAAGAGGATGGGAGCGGAATTGCCTTCCCAATGGGCCAACTTGTAAGCAACGCCGGAAAGCGAAAGCTCACCGGTCATGCCGTAGAGCCAGGACATTCCGTAAACCAGCAGACCAGTGCTGAGAGCGCCCAGGATGAGGTACTTCACCCCGGCTTCCAGGGAGGCGGCGCTGCGGCGCATGAAAGCGACCAAGACATAGAAGCTCACGGTCACCAGTTCCAGCGCGACGAAGATCGTGATCAGATCCACAGCGGAGGCCATGACCATCATGCCCACGCAGACAAAGAGCGGCAGGCTGTAGAACTCGCCCAGGCCCGCTTCCTTGGTGCGCTCCGGGTGGGTGGCCACGAACTGGTGGATGATCGGGGCGTACTCCAGGGAGAGGATGATGGTGGCCAGGGTGGCGATGATGGCGAAGCCCTTGTAGAAGAGCGCCAGGGGATCCACCACGTAGAACTCCTTGAGCGAGTCCGGGACGCTGCCGGCGGCACCGCTCACGATGACGGCCAAGGCCGCCAGCAGTCCGCCAATGGCCGCGTAGGCAATGAGCTTGCGGGGCACGCTGGCAAAGGACTCCACCAGCAGGAGCACGAGGCCGAGCAAGCCGAGACCGAGTTCGAGGGACAAGGGAGACATGGCAGTTTACTTCACTTCAAACCGGTCGCCGCCAAGGAGACCTGAACGACGTTCAAAAGAATGGCAGGATAGAGCCCCACCACCAAGAGCACGGCGGCAAGGAGGAACATGGGGACGCGCTGCAACAGCGACGGATCGCTCATGAAATGGCCGGCGGAAGGCTGGCCAAAGAAGATCTTGCGGTAGGCGCGCAGCATGTACACGGCGCTGATGACCACACCCCAGAGGGACAGGATGGTCGTGATCTGCAGGAAGGTGAAGCCTTCGCTGGCCTGGAAGTTCTTGAAGGTGGAGAGGAAGATGAGCACCTCACCCGCGAAGTTGGCCAGACCGGGCAGACCGATGGAGGCGAAGGCACCCACACCGAAAATCAGGCTCAGGAAAGGAGCATTGGCCGCCAGACCACCGAGCTTGTCGAACTCCAGTGTGCCGAGCTGATTGCGCAGGCGGCCGCAGAGCATGAAGAGCAGGGCCACGGAAATGCCGTGGGCGAACATGAGGAGGACGGCACCGTTCTGCCCCAGAGCGTTGCCAGAGGCCAGACCCAGGAAGATGTAGCCCATGTGCATCACGCTCGAGTTGGCCAGGAGCCCGTCCAAGCGGCGCTGATGCAGCGTCACAAAGCCCATGACGAGGATGTTGCCCAGCAGCATGTAGAGCAGCGCGTGCTGCACCCAGGGGGTGTTTGCCCCAGTCGGGAGGAGCGGCAGGGCGATGCGGATGAGACCGTAGAGACCGAACTTCTTGAGCACGCCAGCGTGCATCATGGCGATCGGTGTGGGCGCGGCGGCATAGGCCGGAGCCGCCCAGCTATGGAACGGGAAGAGGCTGACCAGGGTACCGAAGCCAACCAGCAGGACAAAGAAGTTTGCAGCAGCGTATTTCGCGTAAGGAGCATCGGCGGCCAGTGGCTTGAGCGCGAGAAGGTCAAACGTGAGCTTCCCCTTCTCCGGGCTGCAATACCAGACCACGCCCAACAATCCTGCCAGGAGGATCAGGCTGCCCACACCAAGGTAGATGGTGATGCGCCAGGCAGCGTCCTTCTTGTCCCCATGGCCGAAGAGGGCGATCATGAGGAAGGTAGGGATGAGCGCCAGTTCGTGGAAGGCGTACAGGAAGAAAATATCCGTGCAGAGGAAGGCCCCGAGAGCACCGGAGGCAATCAGCAAGGTGGAGGTGTAGTAGATGCGTTCCTTGTCCACCAGGCTCCAGAGTGCAGCCAGCGTCACCAGCACGGTGAGCAGCGCCATGGTGAGGCTCAAGCCATCTGCCCCAACGGCGAACTGGATGTGCGGGCTGGTGAGGACGGTGCGAGCATGGCGGAAGGCCATGGCGCCATCTGCACCATGCAGCGACTGGTAGTTCAGGAAGGCCCAGCCCACCAGCACCAGGTTCAGTAGCGACGCCGCCAGCGCCGTAATCCGAGCGGGCGAACCCAGCCAGGTGACCAGCGCGGCCAGCAGGGGCAGCAGGATGATGATTTCGAGCAGGCTCACAGTCTTGAGTAAAAAGGGCTTCGCTTAAAGGCTTGGGACTCAGGGCTTCGTGGAAAAGAACACCGCCAGGTACACCACGACGACAATGCCCAGACCAAGCACGAAGGTGTAGGCCTGAAGACTGCCGGACTGCAGACCGCGCATCCAGCTTCCCAGTCCGCTGGCCAGCGCCGCTGGGAGGCGCACGGTCAGACCGTCCACGAAGATTCTTTCCAGAGCGGTGACCAACCAGGCAAAACGGTCCTGACCATACTTCACGAGACCGGCGTAGAACTCGTCGATGTAGAACTTGTTGGCGAAGAGCGGGATGTTCACCGGGTCCTTGTCCGCGTTCCGGTAGAGGCGGGTGGCGGCGAGGAAGCCGACGATGACGGCCACCAGCGAGCAGCCCATCACGACCTTGGCACCAGCGCCCTCATGATGATTTGGCACGAGCGCTTGAAGCGGCTCTGCCAAGAAGTGATAACCCGCCAAAACGGAGGGGAAAGCCAGAACGACCAACGGCAGGATCATCACGAGCGGAGCTTCATGAGCGTGATCCGCATCCTTGCCACGAGCTTTGCCGAAGAAGGCAACGACGACCAGACGGGTCATGTAGAACGCTGTGAGCGTGGCAGTGAGGACGGCCATGCCAAAAAGGATGCCATTGCCGTGGCCATGCTCAGGGTAGGCCACCGCGAGGATGCCTTCCTTGCTCCAGAAACCGGCCATGAGCGGCACGCCCATAAGAGCGGCAGTGCCGATGGCGAAGGTCCAAAACGTGACCGGCATCTTCTTGTACAGACCACCCATCTTCCAGATGTTCTGCTCATGATGGCAGGCGTAGATGACCGCGCCGGAGCCTAGGAACAGCATCGCCTTGAAGAAGGCGTGCGTGTAAAGATGGAACATCCCCTCTTTCGGTCCGCCCAGACCCACAGCCATGACCATGTAGCCGAGCTGGGACAGCGTGGAGTAGGCGAGGATCTTCTTGATGTCGCTCTGCTGGGTGGCCATGAGGGCCGCCATCAGTGCGGTGATTCCCCCGATCCAGGCAATAATGTCACCGGTGACATGCGAGGCACCGATGATGAAATAAACGCGCACCAGCATGTACACCCCTGCGGCCACCATGGTGGCGGCGTGGATGAGGGCGGACACGGGCGTGGGGCCTTCCATGGCGTCTGGCAGCCAGACGTGCAAGGGAGCCTGCGCGCTCTTGCCCATGGCACCGAGGAACAAGCCAAGACCCGCCAGAGTGATGATCCACTCGTAGTTGTCCCGGATGTGATTGAGCGCGCCGCTTTCCATCGAGCCCTGAAGCTGGGCTATGGAGACGTGGCCAGTCAGCCCGAACAGGATGAGGATGCCCGCCATGAAGCCGAAGTCGCCCACGCGGTTCGTAAGGAAGGCCTTCTTCGCAGCATCAGCAGCCTCAGGTTTCTTGAACCAGTGGCCGATGAGCAGGTAGGAACTGACGCCGACCAGCTCCCAGAAGATGAACATCATCACCAGGTTGTCCGCCAGAACAATGCCGTTCATGGAGAACATGAAGAGTGAGAGCGCGCCGAAATAGCGGGCGCGGGCATCGTCATCCTTCATGTACCCGAGCGAGTAGATGTGGACCAGCATGCCGATGAAGGTCACGATGAAGAGCATGCCGCGGCTCTGCGTATCCACCACGAACCCGATGTCGGCGGTGAAGGTGCCCACCTTCAGGTACTCATACAAAAGCAGACCGTTGGGCTGATCTTCCGCGCCCAGGAAGATGAGCGCGCAGCCGAACATGATGATGGACACGCCGGTCGAGACCAGATGCGCCACATTTTTGAGCAGGCCGTGGAACAGCATGATGACCAGCGCCGAAGCCAGCGGCAGCAGCAACACGGTTCCTGTCAGTGAAATGGGTTCCATCGTGACGATATGAGAAAAGAAAATGACCTTGGGCGGGGCAGGTTAGCCCTTGAGCTTCTCCACAGCGGTGATGTCCACACTCTGGCGTGCCCGGAAGAGCGCCACAATGATGGCCAGACCCACGGCCACCTCAGCGGCGGCCACAGTGATCGTGAAGAAAACGAGCGCCTGCGCATTGTAGTCCGGCAGGCCTTCAACAAGGCGGAAACGGGAGAAGGCCACCAGCGTGAGGTTGGCCGCGCTCAGCATCATCTCCAGGCACATGTAGATGGTCAGGATGTTGCGGCGTACCACGACGCCCACAAGGCCGATCGAGAACAGCAGGCCGCTGACAAGGAGATAGTGGTTGAGGGTGACCATGGGAGGCTCTCGGCAGGAATCAGTTTGCTCGGTTGACCAGGCTAGTTCACTTCACGCTTGCTCAGGATGACGACCCCGATGGTGCCAACGAGCAGGAGCGCCCCCATCAACTGGATCTGGAAGGGATAGCGGTGGAAAAGGGCCATGCCGACGAGCTTCGTGTCTGGCAGAGACTTCTTGGCGAGGTCGTCTTTGATGGTCGGGAGTTTCTGGGTCTCAGCCGCAGCTTCAAAGTGGATCGGAACATCGGCGACGGTCTTCTTGCCGGCTTCAAGGCCGCCCAGGATCATGCCGAGCTGCACGATGAAAACGATGGCCAGCAGGGCCCCGCCCACTACGGAGAAGGCGTTCACCTTCTTGAGCGCCTCCGCCTTGATGTCCAGGAGCATGATGATGAAGAGGAACAGCACCATCACCGCACCGGCGTACACCAGGATCTGGATGATACCGATGAAATAAGCGTCAAGGCTGATGAACAGCGCCGCGAGGCCCGCGAAGCTCATGACCAGGGAGAGCGCGCTCGCCACCGGGTTCCGCAACACCACCACCATCAGGCCAAAGACCAGGGTGAGCGCAGAGAAGAGGTAAAACAGAACGGCGGGCATGAGATGCGAGCAGGAATGATGCGAATGCGGTCGGGAGACAGGGAGAAAATTCGGGGCGGGACTGGACGGGTCTACTTCAGCTCGTTCCACTTGTTGACGAGGCCTTCACGCACGCCGCCGATTTCGTAGAGCTTCGTCTTGTCGTGGACCATTTCCGCACGGCTCAAGCCCGTGATGGCGTAGTCCTTGCGCAGGAAGATGGCCTGCTCGGGGCAGACTTCTTCACACATGCCGCAGTAGATGCAGCGGATCATGTCGATATTGAAGAGGCGCGGGCGCTTTTCCACCTTGGCCCAAGGATCCGTGGAGGGGATCTCCTCTGGGATGATGGTGATGGCGCGCGGGGGGCAGATGAATTCACAGAGCTGGCAGCTCACGCAGCGCTCACGGCCGTGTTCGTCTGTCACCAGGGCGGGAGCACCGCGATAGTGGTCAGGCAGGTTCGCATCCCACTTTTCCTCGGGATACTGCATGGTGACCTTCTTCTTGCCCCTGAGAATGGCAATGGCGTGACCGAGCGTGATGAGCAGGCCCTTGGCGAGCGTGGAGATGAACCACTTCTCGTGCCATTTGAGTTTGGGGCGTTGTACAACAACCGTTGCCATAGGGCGTTAGGGAATCAGGTCAGAAAAATCAGTTCGGGAGCCACACGATGAGCGCGGCAGTGAGAATCACGTTGGCGAGCGCCAGTTCAAACATGACCAGCCAGCCCAGCTTCATGAGCTGGTCATAGCGGAAGCGGGGCAGGGTCCAGCGCACCCAGATGAAGAAGATGATGAAGCAGACAACCTTGGCGAGGAAGCAGCCGATGTGCAGCAGGCCGAGCCAGATGGGAGTGGCCCCTTCCACATAGCCTAGACCTAGCGGAGCCCCGAACGGAATGCTCCAGCCGCCGAGGAAGAGAGTGACCGCGAGACCCGACCCGATGATCATGGCCGCGTACTCGCCCATGAAGAAGAGGGCGAACTTCATGGAGCTGTACTCCGTGTGATAACCGGCCACGAGTTCCGTTTCGCACTCTGGAAGGTCGAACGGGGCGCGGTTGGTCTCCGCGAACATGGCGACCACGAAGATGATGAAGGAGATGAAAATGGGGATCCAGAGAACCAGACGCTTGAAGGTGAGCCCTTCACCCCAGAGGGGGAGGAGGAGCCAGCCGTTCTTGTCCTGGTACTGGGCGATCTTGGAGAGGTTCAGGTCTCCGAAGATCATGAGCACGGGGATGATGGAAAGGCCAAGCGCGATCTCATAGGAGATCATCTGGGACGTGCTGCGCACACCGCCGAGGAAGGGATACTTCGAGTTCGAGGACCAACCTGCGAGCACGATGCCGTACACTCCGAGGGAGGCGATGGCGAAGATGTAGAGCGGGCCTACGTTGAGGTCGGCAATGACCAGCTTGATGGGCTTGTGCAGCCAGGCACCTTCCACGCCCAGCTTGGCCAGCCAGCCGAGGTCGAGCTCACTGCCGAAGGGCACCACGGCGGCGGTCATCATGGCCGGGACCATGACCAGCGCGGGTGCGAGCCAGTAGTAGAATTTCTTTACGTGTGCGGGAGTGAAGTCTTCCTTGAGGAAGAATTTCAAACCGTCCGCCAGCGGCTGGATGAGGCCCGCCAGAGCAATGTCCTTCTTCCCGCCGAAGAGCGTGAGCGGGATGCCGGTGCGGTTGGGCCCCACACGGTCCTGAATGATCGCGCTCACGCGCCGCTCAGCATACACTGAGTAGGCGACCATGGGCAGGATGACCATGAAGCTGAAGAAAACGATCTTCACCGCCGCAGCGATGATGAAGGCGAGATTGATGCTGTCCAGAAAGCTTCCCATGACTTATCCCACGATGATGCCTTTGGCCTTGCGCTCGCGTTCCCGCTCCAGCAGAGGCACTTTTTCGCCCGTTTCCATGACCTGCACGCCCAGCTCGCCGATGCGGGCGAGCGTCAGACCACTGAAAATTTCCACGTCACCAGCCATGCGCTTGAAGACGTCTTCCACGCTGTGAATGCCGTTGGAGCCAGCATAGGCGAGGATGATGTCGCGCAGGATTTCCCAGTCATCGCGGGCCTCGCCCGGCGAGTTGACGGCCTTGCTCAGGCGCTGAAGGCGACCCGTGACGTTGATCATGCTGCCACGCTTCTCGGCGTAGCTCGCCGCAGGAAGCACCACGTGAGAAAGCTCAGCGGTGGCGTTGGCCAGAATGTGTGAGGAGGCCAGGAAAGTCAGCTTCTCAAGAGCGGCCTTTTCCAGACCCGCCTTGATGAGGTTCTCACCCAGGGCGAGCACCACCTTGATGGCCCCGCTGTTGATGCCAGCGATGATTTGCGGGAGCTTGGCGCCCGGTTCAGTGCCCCAGATGGCGCGTACGCCGTTGCTGTTGGGGTTCTGGTCGTCCGCGCGGAGGTAGTCGTCGCCACCGCCGGTGCGGGGCACGACATCATAGTTCTCGATGCCAGCGGATTTGACGAGAGCGTGCGTGAGATAGAGCTCCTCGTTGGTCATGCGACCGGAGGCGATCACCGCGATCTCGGAGGCTTTCACGCTCCGGAGGGCTTCGGCGACCTGATTCACGGCCAGCTTCCACGTGGTGGGATGGTGACCGTTGCTCTTCTTGACCAGCGGCTGGGTCAGGCGGTAGTCGCTGTTCACAAAGTGGAAATCCAGGCGGCCCTGGTCACACATCCACGTGGAGTTCACGTCGTTGTTCTCCCGCGGCGTCTGACGGTAAACTTCGTTCTGACGGCTGCTGATCTCGATGTTGCAACCGCGGCCGCACTTCGTGCAGAGGCTCTTGGTTTCCTTCAGGAACCAGACGCGCATCTGGAAGCGGAAGTCATTCGAGGTCAACGCTCCCACCGGACAGATGTCCACAGTGTTGAGGGAGTAGTTGTTCTCCAGGCGCTTGCCGGGGTGGACCGCGAGCGTGGTGTAGCTGCCGCGCTCGGTGAAGCCCAGAACCGGATCATCCGCGATCTCCGCCGTGAACCGGATGCAACGGGAGCACATGATGCAGCGCTCGTCGTCCAGACGGATGCGCGGCCCGATGTCCACATTCTTCGGTTTCTTGACCTTTTCTTCACGGAAGTGGCTCTCGCCATTGCCGTGCTCGACGCTGAATTCCTGAAGGCGGCATTCGCCCGCCTGGTCGCAGATCGGGCAGTCCAGCGGGTGGTTGATGAGCAGCAGCTCCATCACCCCCTTGCGGCATTCCTCGCTCAGCTTGCCCTCGGTGCGAATCCCCTGCCCTTCGGCCACGGTGTTCGCACAGGCGATGACGGGACGCGGCATCCAGCCGATCTTGGCCATCCCAAATTCATCTTTCTCCGGCTCCTGCCCTGGCGTGGGTCGCGGGGGCATCCCCATTTCCACGAGGCACATACGGCAGTTGCCGGGCGACGTGAGCTTGGGGTGGTAACAGTAGTGCGGCACCAGCGCCCCCACCTGACGGCAGGCTTCAATCATGCGCGTCCCCTTGGGGAACTTGTGCCAGACCCCATTGACCTGCACGTTCACCAAGTCCACGGCGGGTGGTGAAGCGGGGGCAGTTACGGCAGTGTTGCTCATGGAATGTGGTATCGCCCCACTATTTGTTTCAGGGCTCATCCAGCAAGTTGAATTTGTGAAATTTTTCACAAAGTCGGGTCCCGGTTCAGTGAATCAGTGGGCTGGAGCCAGTAAGCAGTGGGCAGTGCGTCAGTGGTCAAGGTGTTGGGGGCGGGAGGGAGTGATGGGGGCCAGGGGGCCACGATCCGGCGTCCCTCCGGGACGCAATGTATGGGGATGGGGCGATCCGGTGGTTGTCACCACCGGCTACCGTCCGACATCCCTCCGGGACTGAGGGAGCCAGTGACACCGGCTTCCAGCCGGTGCGTGGTAACGGCGTCCCGCCGGTTCAGTTATGGGGGATGATCCCTGGAGCATGCGCACCATCCGCCGCTCCTTAATCCTCTGTCTCACTATCAGCCCCAACCCACCTATCGCCTCAGGTCTTCTGTCTTGTGTCTTCAAGTCTTGTGTCTCCCGCGCAGCGGGTCGGACTACGCCCGCAGCGTCACCACAGGAGTAGTCTGGTCGTCTCAACCGGCTCAGGCAACGGAGGGGTAAGGTGGCGCATACGACCGACGGAATCGTCAGAGCCGACGGCCGCGCGCCCGTCCCGGAGGGACGATGGATGGTAGCCGGTGGTGACAACCACCGGATTACGGGATCCAAACTCCTTTTGCGTCCCGGAGGGACGCCGGATCTGGCAGGCCAGGGAGAGGGTTCATTGGGGAGAAGACAGCGCTTCTCCGTGGCGACTGAGCCGGTTGGGACAACCGGACTACACCCGCAGCGACGCCGCAGGGGTGAACCGGCGGGACGCCTGTGTCACCTGCCTCCTCAGATGTCGTTAGGGATCTCGAAGACGAATCCGCCGTTGGGAATGAGATGCTGGAACTGCTGACCGAGAACGATCTGGTTCAGCGGCACGTCTTGAATGACGCTGTTGGCCAGGTTCGTGAGTTGCTGGGGATCTGCGTCATCCCCATCCTGAAGGGCGCGAACAAAGCCACGGACGTCCCCCACAGGTTCGGAGCGGAAGAAGTCGTGATCCATCACCTCTCCCATGCTGATACGATGCTCTGGGGTCCGCCGGAGCATGCTGGAAAGCAAGAGTTCCAGCCCGGCTTGCTCGGGATCGTTGCGATCAGTGAGCGCCTGGAGGTTTTGCTGTGTTTCCTCATCCGTGTTCCCAATCACCTGCTGCCCGGGGAAGAAGGCCTCCGCCATGGTCACACCCAGCATCCAGACGTCGGACTTGAGCAGGTTCACCTCCTGACCAGTCCGCTGCGGCAGGTCCACACAGGCATTGACCAGACGGATCAACTTGGCCGACTCCTCCTTCCAGAACTCAGCGTGGTGTTTCCCGCGCCCTTCCTGAAGTTTTCGCTGAAGCTTTTCGAGCCTGGGAAGGGCGACTCTCAACTCTTCCAACACCCCTTCGTCCCCCAAGCCCCGGCACAGGTCCTGAATCCGGCCGAGACTGCCGTTGATTCCGAGGTTCAACTCTTCGATAAGCTCCTGTCGGTTTCCGAGCTCCTGATGGAAGAGAGAAAGCTCGGGCACGTCCTCACTGCCATCCCGACGGGGAAACCGCATGTCCGTGGACAGAGGGTAAGTCTGCGAGCCTACCATGTTCCTCAGGCCCGTCTTGAAGTTGCCCACTTTGACCACGCCATCTTTCAGGAACAGGGTCTCCAGGCAGGGGTTGCCGTGGCTGATGCCCCTGGAATGCATGGCCGTCAGCCCAGTGGAAGCATCACGGAAGACGCTGCGCAACACGCGGCGGCGCAGCAGAGTCTTATTGCGATCAGAGAGCCCCGCCAGAGTTCCCTGACCTCCCACCAGGCCATCCACCTGGCCCATCAGATGGATGGCGCGGCCTCCAGAGCAGTTCTCCAGGCAGAGCACATTGCCCACCCCATTGTGATAGGTGCCCACGAGACGGACCACATTCTCGTGATTGGGAACCTGGGAGTGGATGATGAGTTCGTGGAAAGACTCCCAGGCGAGGTTCTCAGCCACTTTTTCTGAGCTCTCCGGGGCAAGGATCCTCTCCTTCACCACAATGCCGTTTCCCTCCTGGTCCTGACAGCGGCGCACAGCAGTGCATTCGCTCAGAGAAACCATGTCAGGGAATCCATCCCGATCCAGGGAAACAATGTTGTACCTCGAGAGGTTCACCAGCTCCTCTGGAGCGAGAGTCGATTTACAGGCCAGGCCGTTGACGATGCTGGCGTAGAGCCGGTTCAGCGCCCGGTCCACCATCGCCAGACGCTCCCCCTGCAAGTGATCACCCGTCAGGTCCCCGTTGGGATCCAGTTTTTCCAGCAAGCCCTTCTTGAAACTCGCGCAGGAGCAGGAGGCAAACTTCTCCCAGGTGGCCCCACCCACGTCGAGGGCGACAAACATGCGGGGCAACACATCGTCGATCACCTTGTTGAGCGCGTCCTCATTGCCTTCAAAAATGGCGTTGCGAAGCGCGATGCCGTCCTTCTGGTTCAAGTAGCCGCCGTCATCCAGCCAGGCACTGCCGAGATCCTCAATGCCAACCGACTGAAGCTGAAACTCCAGGTCCAGCGCTGCCGCGATGGCAAAATCCAGCATGGCCTGCGCCTTCTTACGCAGGTCCACAGCGGAGGGCAGGCTATCGGAATACGCCTCCAGAAGGCTGCAAAGCTCACGCAGGCAGCGCAGGCGGGCCTTCGGATCATGGGGTGATATTTCCTTAAACTCCCGGGACTTCTGGTACACCTGCTCTGCCAGTTCCCTGCTCTTCCCGCCATCCTTGCCGAGCTTCGACGAGATCTTGGCCCCCAGGTTGGAGAGCTTGATTCCGACCAGATCCAGCTTCGACTTCTTCAGGAAAATCTGGATGCCAAAACCTCCCACCTCCTTGTCCACGGTGAATTGATAGTCGTCGTACTTCTTCTGCATGCCGGAGACGCTCAACGCACGGTCCCGGTATCGCTGGGCGATGCTGGGGTGGATGATCACCTCCTCCGAGGTGCCGTGATACTCATGCGGCGGCAGGATCCGGATCACGGGATGCGACCGCGCCTCACCCTCGTTCAAGAGGGTGATACAACCGATTTCCGGCCGATAGTTGGCGTTGTCATTGCGCAGATTGATGACGCGTTGATCCGTGACGCTCCGGTTGCTGTTGTACTTGTAGCTGTAGTTTGGATTCATGTTCCGAGGGCTGTGGTTTGGGTTCACGCCAGGACGTTGGCACCCGCTCGAAAAAAGAGGCGGTGGAGGAGCCATCCTGGCACAACCCTCCCGGACCCGGCGGCCACGCCGGGTTTTATGAAATCACTCAAAACCCGCCGGACCGGCGGCGCGGTCAGAGATGGGCGACCAGCTTCGCGGACTCCTCAATCTCGACACGGCTGCTGCCGCTGGAGGTCAGTTTCTGGACAAACTCGCGCACCTGCGGGTTGTCGAGGACCAGTTCCTGGAAATAGGGATCCTCGAGGGCCTGGGCCACGGTGATGCGCTGATTGGGATCACGGTGCATCATCTTGTCGAGCAGGGCATCGAGTCGCTCGTCGGTGGGCGGCAGCACGCCAGGGTGAGTCTTCTCCCAGCGCTCCAGACGGTATTCAGTGAAGGTCTTGTCGCCGTCTTTGCCATACTGGGCGATGTTATCGCCCGTCTTGGCCGTCTGGCCCAGCGCCCCCTCGTCAAAGGGTGAGCCGCTCTTCCCTGGTCCGCCTGGATAGGCCAGTTCACACAGGGTGAGCCCGAGTCCCCAGACGTCCACTTTGTTGACATCCAGAACCCTGCCGGTGGAGGATCCCGGGATGGCGGCGAGCTCCCTGGTCAGATCATCCAACCGCTTCGTGGTGCGCTCCCACTCCGCCGCCAGGGTCCGCTCGTCCCCTTCGCCATTGCGAATTTGTGTCTGGATCGTGAGGAGCGTGTCCTTGATCCGGCGGAACTCCTCGACCGGAGCGGGATCGCTGAATTTCTCGTAGGCCGTCTCCACGGCGTCGAGGTCGAGCGCCTGGATTTTCCTGGCACCACAGAGGGAGAGCGAGACCTTGGGAGGCAGGGCCATCGCTTCCAGCATCTCCGGCGGGAGATAGCTGGGATTGTCCACATACTGGTGATTCATGGGCAACTCATAGAGGCCGTCCTGCTGCCGCACCCCGGTGCCGAGATCACCCACCTTGGCCACCCCATCACCTCCGATGAAGGCGTTGCCGCCCTTGAAGTCCAGATGGGCCACACCTTTCTCATGGATGTGGGCCAGGCCCCGGGCCATGTCCCGGATCACGAGGCCCACCGTCAACTGCCGCACCTTCCCCTGTTGATCTGGCGTGAGCCCTTGAAGCGAATCCAGGTCCTGCAGCTTCACCCCCAGGTCATCCACCCCGCCATTTGGGCAATGCTCGATGCAGAGGGTGGTGTTCTTGCCGTTGTGCACGACTCCCTTGAGCGCGATGAGGTTCTCATGCCCGTCCTCACCCTGCACCAGGGCATGCATCTCTGCCTCACGATGGGAGAGTTGCGCGCGCTCTTCGATCGTCACCCGTTCGTCGAGGCTGGTCTCGGTCTCGCCGGCTTCCTTGGGCACCTTCACGACCACCTTGCTGCCGTCTGAGCCGTCATACAGATAGACATTCCCGAAGCCGCCACGGCCGAGGAAGGCGCCGCCCGAGGCGATGGGACGATCCTTCATTCCCTCGGTGCCATGGGGCACCAGGCGGAGCGTGCCAATCTGCAGGGTGCTGCCGGTGCCCTGGGAACCGTGGCCGGGGTTCAAGCCATTTACCACGCCGGCATAGAGACGGTCCAGCGCCTGATTCACCCGGTTTTTCACCTCATTGGGATTCGGCATCTTCATCAACCCGCCCAGCTCTGGATCAGCCTTGATGATCTGCTGGCAGAGCTGGGCCCGGAGCCGGATGCCAGCGCTGCCGGCGAACTTCTCGCCGTCCACACCCTGGTCTCGAAGTTCCACGACGATGCGGTTGGTCATGTCTCCCACCACGGCGTCGAGCACCTCCAGGTTGCCCGCCTTGGCCGCAGTGGCAAAGGCCTGGTAATCCTCCGCGAGAATCCCCTTTTGCCCGTAGATCTCAGGTCCCAGATCGCTCAGGCCGGGCTCCTGCATCTGGGACTTCAGCTTGATCATCTCGCCACGGACAAACTCCTTGAGGCCCGCGATGCGCTCGCCGAGCCGCGCCTTGGCGGACTGGCTGCCGTAGTTGTCCAGCGCGGTGGAGAGCTCCTGCAACACTTCCAGACGCTCCTGGGAGGCATGATCCGGCAGTTTCCGGTAGGTGTCCGCCAGCTTCTTGATGTCCTGCAGATGGCTGCTGCCGCTCCACTCCGTGCGCCCCAGCTTGCCGGGGAAGATGCTGAGAAAGCTGGCCATGCGCCGGCTGGACATCTCCTCGGGCGTCTTCTTGAGCAGGGCCTTGATGCCCGCCCGGCTGATGGCCTGATCCTGCCGGAGCTCCCGGTCGCGCAGCGGCTGCATGGACTCCCGGGCGAGAGCCTTTTCCTTGATCTTTGCCGCCACTGAAGGATGCACAGCGTCTGGCGTGACCCCAACCTGGCGGGCCATAGGAGCCAACTGGGTGACGGGGGTGTTCTGGATGTTCGTCAGGTTCATGGAATTGACAGGGCGGATGCGGATGCGGATGAATTTGAGACCGGGAAGGCCCGCATGCCTTCTACTCTGGCTGCATGGATGAAAAAGTTACAAGAAAGATGCCGATGCGCCGCTTTGGATTGCCTGGGGTTTTTCCAATATAGGAATGAATCGGAGATCACTTTCGGCGAAGACTTCGACGCCAAGGGCGTCATACAAAGCAGCCCAGGGTAAGGCGAGGCACGAGCCGCCACCCTGGGTACATGGGCAGTCGCACCGGAACTCCGAAGTGAGTTCTACAAACCGTCACCCCATTCCTGAGGCGTCCCCTGCATGCGGGACAGTCGTCCTCCGGTGATTTGGACGGTCTGTTGAACTCCCTTGGAGTTCCTCCCTTTCTTGACACTACCCGGGGTGGCGACCGCTTCGCGGTCTGACCCCGGGCTCTTATGTATCACGCCGTTGGCGTGGAGTTCCTACGCAGGCGGAGCAAGAGCATCCACGTCAAAGCGCGCCGACGAGCTTGGCGGACTCCTCAATCTCGACCTTGCTGCTGCCGCTGGAGGTCAGCTTCTGGACGAAGTCCCGCACCTGCGGGTTGTCGAGCGCCAGTTCCTGGAAATAGGGATCCTCAAGGGCCTGATCCAGGGAAATTCGCTGGTCGGGGTCGTGGTGCAGCAGCTTGTCCAGCAGGGCGTCGAGTCGCTCGTCGGTGGGTGGCAGGATGTCCGGGTGCTGCTGGGCCCACTTCTCCAGGCGGTATTGCGTGAAGGTCTTGGTACCGTCTAGGGCATACCCGGTGATGTTGGCCGCCGTGCGTCCGGAGTTGCTGCCTTCAAAAGGCGAGCCGCTGCCGTGGTCACCCGAGTAAGCGAGCTCACACATGGTGATGCCCAGTGCCCAGACGTCCACCTTGGTGACATCTACAACCTGACCGGTGGTGATGCCTTCGCTCTTCCGGATTCCCGCGACCATGGACTCCAGGCTGCGGACGGCCGTGTTCCACTCCTGCACCAGGGTGTCCTTGTCGCTCCCCTCCTCCCCCGCCCGCTGCTGGATGTCCTGGAGCGTGCCTTTGATGCGCTGAAATACTTCCTGGGGCCCGGGATGCCCGATCTGCGCATAAGCCTCCTCAAACTTGTCCAGATCAAAGGAGGCAATCCACTCCTTGTCCATAAAGGCGCGGACCAGCGACCGGTGCGGCGGCAGACTCGTGAGTTCCAGAACCTCCGGCGCCAGGTAGGCGGGGGCGTCGGGAAAATGGTAGTTGGTCGGAACCTCAAAACGGCCCTCCTGCAGCTTCACCGATGAGCCCAGATCGCCCACCTTCGCCACGCCGTCGCGGCCCAGGAACACGTTCGCCCCCTTGAAGTCCTGGTGCCCCACCCCGTTCTGGTGCATGTGATTCAGACCACGGGCCATGTCCCGGCTCATGAGGCCGATCGCCTGCCGTCGGGCGTGCGACTGCTGGTCCGGCGAGAGGCCCGAGAGCATCTCTGAGTCCCACAGCTTCCGGCCCATGCCGGGCACGCTCCCGTTCGGGCAGTACTCCAGGCAGATGGTGGTGTTCTTGCCATTGTGCATCGTGCCCACCAGGCGGACCAGGTTCTCGTGCCCCTCTTCCCCCTGGGCCAGGCGGTGGATCGAAGCCTCGTGATGCGAATCGTGCGCCTTCTCCTGGAGCTTCCCGAACTTTTGGTCCCCGACCATCTGGCTCACGCCCTCATCGAGCTGCTCCTTGACGACGATCTTGCTCCCATCCGTACCGTCATAGATGAAGACACTGCCGAAGCCGCCTTCATCCAGCGAGGCCCCGCCAGCGCTGACGTGGACGTCCTTCGCTCCCACGCCCCCTTGGGGTACATAGCGCGTCTCCTCCACAGCCAAGGTGCCATCCGTGCGAACTCGACCGTGGCCCTCGTTCAATCCATTCGTCACGCCCGAGTAGAGCTGGTCCATGGCTTTCTCCACCATGTCCCAGGTGTGATCGCCCCCGTTCATCACCTCGCCAGACCGAGGCTGCGAGGCAAAGATCACGTTGAGAAGTTGCTCCTTGAGCCTGGCGCCGGAGCTCGCGGCGAATTTTTCTCCATCCACACCTTGTTCCTGCAGCACGACCACGATCCGGTTGGTCATGTCCGACACGATCCCGTTGAGGGCTTCCTGGTCGCCCATTTCCACGGCGAGCAGAAAGGGCTCATAGGTGTCGGAAAGAAGGCCCCGGGGGCCATAGAGGCCCGGGCCCAAATCCTGCAAACCAGGGTCATGCTGCTGAGCCTTCAGGTTGAGCATCTCTCCGCGCACAAACTCCTTCAGGCCCGCAATACGATCTCCAAGACGTGCCTTGGTCGCCTGACTGCCGTAGTTGTCCAGGGCGGTGGCGAGTTGCTCCAGCACCTCCATCTTCTCATGCAGGGCATGCGAGGGCAGCTCCTGATACTTGTCGGCAAGTTTCTTGATATCCTGTAAGTGACTGCTGCCCGACCATTCCGAGCGCCCCATTTTTCCGGGGAAGATGCTGAGGAAGTTTGCCAGACGTCGGCTCGACATCTCCTCGGGCGTCTTCTTGAGCAGGGCCTTGATGCCTGCGCGGCTGATGGTCTGATCCGGCTCGATGCCGCGTTCACGCAGCGGCGTCATGGACTCCTTCCCCAAGGCTTCCCGTTTTACTTTCGCGGCGATGGACGGATGGATCACCTCCATCTGGGCCCCGTCCTGCTGGGGTGGAGGCGCCAAGGGAAGGTTGATGTTGCCGACGGACGTGGTGCGGTTCATGGAAATGAGGTCAAAGTTGGAGTGAAAGTGAGGACAGGGCCGGAGAGGCCTGGGCCGACGGTTCAGATGCGGACAAAATTGGCCAGGGCTGGCTCTGGCTCGATCTCGGCCGCCGCAGAGACACCGGCGGAGGCAGACACGCCAGCCGCCAGCCGCTGTTTCCAGTGCACGGCCCAGTTTACAAACTGGTTCAACACTTCCACAAACTCCTCCGCTGAGGCATTGGCAAGCGCGTAGCTGCGATTGAGAAACACCTCGCCCGTCTCACGCAGCAGGCCGAAGGACGTGCCCGGGGCGACCTCACTGTCGAAGAGTTGAGCCTCCAGCAGGACCTCGAAAAAGGCCTCCCGTCCGCTGGCGGGAGCGCTCCCCAGGCTGGCGTACACGGCCACGGTCTCATGATTGAAGGGGGACTTCTCCATGAGCACGGTAAGCTGGTCATCCACCCGGAGGGCGGCCACGCCGGTGTCAGCAGGCGCAAGGGATTCCAGGCCAAGTTCTTGGGCGGTCAGGTCGAGCAGGTCTTCGAAGTTCATGGAGAGTAGGGTGGAAATGGCGGTGCGTTCGATGGAGGCACCGTGCGTCCCATACTCTGACGGGCTGGGTGCAAAAGTTACACCGCAGGCTCAAGAAACTGTAATTCACCCTTTACCCCACCACGGCGGCGGGGCTACCCCTTGTATTGTTTCCTGAACTGGAGTGGCGTCATGCCCATGCGCTTGCGGAAGTGCTGGGTGAAGGTGCTCTGGTCACAAAATCCGTGCCGCACGGCCACGTCGATGACCTGGAGGCGGGTCTTCACCAGGGCCTCCGCCGCCTTCTGGATGCGCACGCGGATCATGAGCTCATAGGGGGTCACGCCGAGTGATTCCTGAACCCTGCGGTAGAGGGTGCGCTCGGACATGGAGCAGGCCCTCGCCACCTCGGCCGTGCTCAGGACGCGGTCGGTGTGTTTTTGCAGATAAGCGAGGATGTTGCGAGCCTCGGCCGTCGTTGCCGATGAGCGGGTGCCGGCATCGGGGCGGGTGATGCCCACCAGGCCGACCACGCTCCCATCCCTGCCCTGCACGGGCATCTTGGTGGTGAGGAACCAGGCCGGCCGACGCTGCTCATCATACCACATCTCCAGGCGGTTCACGAGCGGCTTCCCACTGGAGAAGACGATCTGGTCATCCTCCCGGAAGGTCTGGGCGGTCTGCGGGTCAAAGAAGTCTTCATCCACCCGCCCGACGATGTCGGACTCCCGCTTCAGGCCCAGGCGCTCCAGCATGTTGACGCTGGCAGCCATGAGGCGGCTCTGACGATCCTTGGCAAAAAAGAAGACCTCCGGTAGGTGCTCGAAGAGGTGTCGGACGACCTGCGGGTCCGCCATGCTGGCAAAGAATGTTAGCTGTAAGGCTGGATCGCCCATGGCAGGATCATCACATTTTTTGGCAGCTTGACCACAAAATAGCACGCTGTTGGATCGTTTTAATCGCCCACAGACATGCATCCACCTCTCGCGCCGCTCCCTCCCTCCCCTTGTCTCGATGAACCTGAACCGTCAGCCCTGTCACCGTCCCTATGAAAGGGCTGGAAGACACCACGGGCGCGAGTGCTGCCCTGTTTGATCTGCCTGCGGGCCTCGACTTCGTGCAACCGTCTTTTGATGAGGAGCTGGCCGGGAATGCCACGAGCATCCGGCTCTATGTGAGGTCCTTGATGCCCGGCTATGAGGGGGCCGATGACCTTGCCCAGGAAACGCTGCTCAAGCTCTGGCAGAAACGGGAGAGCTTCACCCCCGGCTCCAACTTCAAGGCCTGGGCTTTTCAGATCGCGCGCTATCTGGTGCTGAATCAACGCCGCCGGCTGGCAAACTCCAAGGTGACGCTGCTGGATGACGAGCTGATGGACCGCATTGACCAGTACTGGAGAGAGGAACCCGCCCCGTCACTGGATGAGGAGATGGGGGCGCTGGCATCGTGCCTGCACCAGCTGAGCCTGGAAGAATGGCAGTTGCTCCATGCCCGGTATTTTTCCAGGATCCCGCTGCGGGATCACGCCGCAGCGTTGGGCATAAGGCTCTCCACCCTGCGAGCCCGGCTCTTCCGCCTGCGGGCGACGCTGGCGCGTGACATTGGGGAGAGGTTGGGGCGGTAGGATGCCGGTGCGTCAGTTGTCAGTTGTCAGTTGTCAGTTGTCAGTTGTCAGTTGTCAGTGCGGCAAGGTGTTGGGCTCCAAGTTGTACGGAGTCCGGGCTTCAGCCTGCGGATGTTTTCGTGCTTGGTGCTTGGTGGCACAGCGAGCGCAGGGGCGGCTTTTTCGAGTTAGCCCAAGTTCCGCAGCTGCGAGTGGCCGTTCTCGCAACGGCGGGGGCTGGCGGGCCATCACCCCCCATTTTTCGGGACTACATTTTGCTCAATCTGGCCCCTGCGGCCCGCTCCATGACCCGGTTGCGCACGGGCAGACTCCGCCCCAGATGCTGCATGAGGTTAGTTCATGAACCCGGAGGGTTCGCCATGCGTAGCCATGGGTCGGCCGAGTTGAGCGAGGACTACCCATGGTGGGGTGGGTTGGGAATTCTACCGCGGAGCGGTAGGCCCATGGCACCCAAAGTCTGCGTGGGTGGGTCGCGGGAATGGCACCAGGGGCTCGCAATACGATGGGTCTACCGCTCCGCGGTAGCAGGTGAACAGGAGAGGTCCCCGGGTAGCCCTCGCTTCACTCGGTCGACCCGGGGCTATTCGTGGTGAACCCTCCGGGTTCGGGAGATTTCGAATGTGGGAGGTGGGATGTGGAGTCACGAGCATTGAGGGCGCGGGTGCGTCGGTGCGTCGGTGCGTCAAGGTGTTGAGCTCGAAGCTGTACGGAGTACAGGCTTCAGCCTGCGGATGCTTGTGCCCGGATCTTGGTTAGACCGCAGTGGGCCGAGCCTTTTTCGAGTCAGTTCATGAACCCGGAGGGTTCGCCCATCCGTAGCCATGGGTCGGCCGAGTGGAGCGAGGACTACCCATGGTGGGCGGGGTTGGCAATTCTACCGCGGAGTGGTAGGCCCATGGCACTCGAAGTCTGCGTGGGTGGTCGCGGGAATGGCGTCAGGGGGCACTGGGGTGCGCCCCGACGCGTCGAGACTCGCCTTCTGCGGGATTGGCTCGCCCGAAGCGGAGCGGGGCGCTGGGGCTGGCGAACGGCTGAAGCCGACGGGTTGCCTTGGGCTCCGCTGCCCTCCGGCGGTTGTGCTTGAAGCACAAACCGCCGCTCCTTGGGGTCGGGGGTAAGTCGGGGCGCGATACGGTTCCTCGAACCTGCAATCGGCTCCTGACGTTCGCGGCAGGATGCCGGAAACAGCACGCAGGGGATGCGTGCGGTCCCCGAGTTTCTTCTGATGGCAGCACAGCCGAACTTCCCCGCCGCGATGCTCTGATGTCAGTGGGGAGCGCGCGCTTCCAGCGTGCCTCCTTCTGCATCTTGCAGAAGGCTTCGGCGTGGCAGGACGAGGTGGGCAATCTCCCGCTGGCGAAGGCCACTCCATGCAAGCAGCATAAAGTTTGCACGAACCGCTTCCGCGGCTGCGAGGGGACAAGCGGTATTAGGCGTGTTTCCTCAGGTTCGCAGCAGGATGCCGAGAACAGCACGCAGGGATGCGTGCGCTCCCCAATGCAAATAGGTGGCCCCCCCCTGTCCAAGGAGCGGCGGTTTGTGCTTCAAGCACAACCGCCGAGGGCGAACGGAGGGACTTGGGAGACAAAGCACCTTTGCGTGATCGCAACATCTTGGGTGCAGCTTCGGGCGGGCCGCCCTTGCAGCAGGCGAGTCCCGACGCGTCGGGACGCTCTCCAGTGCCGCCGAGCCCCTATCCCAAAAAAATGGGCCCGCGTTGCACGCGGACCCAACTGAAACCTTGAACCTGAAACTTCGCCGCCCCCTACCTCAACCCCGCCGCAGCGAGCATGGTCTCGGGATTCACGACGGCTTGTTCCAGATCCGGCTTGGTATCGCCGATCATTTCCTCGCGGAACTTCTTCACGAAGCTCTGCGTGGGCCAGGAGCAGGCTTCACCAAAGGCGCAGATGGTCTTGCCTTCGATGTTGTTGGCCACGCGCTCCAGCTCAGCCACGTCGGACGGGCTGGCTTCGCCGGCCACGATGCGGTCGCTGATCTTCTTCATCCACAGGGAACCTTCACGGCAGGGCGTGCACTGGCCGCAGGATTCGTGGGCGTAGAAGTTGTTCAGGTTGTTGATCACCCAGGTCATGGAGCGGCTGTCGTCCATGATGATGACCCCGCCGGATCCGGCCATGGAGCCGCAGGCGGCCATGGTGTCGAAGTCCATCGGGATGTCCATGATGCCCAGCTCGCGTCCGTCGCGCAGCTTGAAGACTTCATCGGCACGCAGCACCTTGGCGGACGATCCGCCGGGGATGATGGCCTTGAGCTTGCGGCCGGGCTTGAGGCCACCGCAAAGGTCGTTGATGACCTCACCCATGGTGACCTTGCCGACCTGCACTTCAAAATAGCCCGGCTTCTGCACGTCACCGCTCACGCAGAGGATGCGGGTACCGGTGTTGTTCGGGGTACCCAGTTTGGCGTACTCCTCGCCGCCCATCTCCAGGATGTGCTTCACGTGGCAGAGGGACTCCACGTTGTTCACAATGGTGGGGCACATGTAGAGGCCCAGCGCTGCAGGGAAATACGGAGGCTTGATGCGCGGATACGGGCGCTTGCCCTCCAGCGACTCAATCAGGCCGGTCTCTTCACCGCAGATGTAGGCTCCAGCACCGCGGTGCACGAAGATGTCCAGATCATACCCGGTGCCGAGGATGTTCTTGCCCAGGAAGTTGTTCGCCCGGGCTTCTGCCAGCGCCTTCTCCAGGATGATCGCGGCTTCAGGAAACTCCTCCCGAACATAGATGTAGGCCAGGGTGGCCTTCACGGCGAAGCAGGCAATGACCATGCCCTCGATGAGCTGGTGCGGATCCTGATGCAGGATGTAGCGGTCCTTGAAGGTGCCGGGCTCGGACTCGTCTGCGTTGCAGATGAGGTACACGGGCTTCGTGTTCGTGGGTGGGATGAACCCCCACTTCACGCCGGTGGGGAAACCCGCACCGCCACGACCGCGCAGGCCGGATTTCTTGACCTCGTCAATGATGGCCTGGCGCTCCATGCCCACGGCCTTCTTGAGCATCTCATATCCGCCGTTCGCCACGAAGCACTCGATGGAGGGATTGAACCCCTCGCGGTCGATGTTGCGGAAAATCAGGCGATGCTCCCGCGGGTGGGGCTGCTTGCCGGCTTTGTAGGTAATGGCGGCGCTCATCACTGATATTGCTTCAAAAGTTCTGCCGCGGCCTCAGGCTTCACGGATTCATGGAAATCGTCTTCCACCATGCACACGGGACCGAAGCCGCAGCTCGCGAGACATTCCGCGAACTCGATGCTGTACTTCCCATCGGCACTGACGGCGATGGGGTGGTGGTGGTCCACATGGGAGCGGTCGATGTCGGCCGCCTTGCAGAGGGACTCCATCAACTCATAGCTGCCCGCCATGGCGCAGGAGAGCGTGCGGCAGACGCGGATGTGGAACTTGCCCGGGGCGCTCTGGCGGAAGCCGGGGTAGAAGGTCACCACCTCCAGCACCTGGATGGGCTGCAGGCCGAGCTTGGCCGCCACCCAGTTCACCGCATCATCCGTGATGTAGCGGTACTCATGTTGCATGAGATGAAGCAGAGGCAGCACGGCACTGCGTTTTGAGACGGGGTAATGCGTGATCACCTCGTCAATCTTGGCTTCCAACGCTGCGGGCACTTCTAACGCCATAGGGGAAAGGGAACGTACGGTCCTGAAAAAAGGGGCTTAGCGGTCACACTCGCCCATCACGAAGTCAAAGCTGCCAAGGATGGCGGGCACGTCACTGAGCATGTGCCCGGGCAGAATCTTGGGCAGGATGCTCAGGTTCACAAAGGAGGGGCTGCGGATCTTCAGGCGATACGGGACGCCGCCACCCTTGCTGCAAATGTAGAAACCGAGTTCGCCCTTGGGGTTCTCCGCACCGAAGTAAACCTCACCAGCAGGGGCATCGAGGCCCTGAGTGGCGACGATGAAGTGGTGGATGAGCTCCTCCATCTTCATGAGCACGCCTTCCTTCTTCGGCAGGCGATTCTTGGGGTCGCCCACGTTGATCGGGCCGCCGGGCAGGTCGGCGAGCACCTGGTTCAGGATGCGGATGCTCTGGCGCATCTCTTCCATGCGGCAGAGGTAGCGGTCGTAGCTGTCGCCTGTGGTGCCGACCGGGATGTCGAACTCGTACTTCTCATAACCGAGGTACGGGTGCGCCTTCCGGATGTCGAAATCGATGCCAGTGCAGCGCAGGTTCGGGCCGGAGATGCCGAAGGACAGGGCGTCCTCCTTGGTGATGATGCCGAGGCCTTGGGTACGGTCGAGGAAGATGCGGTTGCGGGAGAGCAACGCGTCCATTTCATCGATGACCGGGGGCAGCTCCTTGAGGAAGGTCTTGAGGCCGGAGATGAAGGCCTCATTCATGTCCCGCGTCTGGCCACCCACGCGGGTGTAGCTGGTGGTGAACCGGGCGCCGGTGAGCTGCTCGCTCAGGTTGTAGATCTTCTCACGCTCCGTGAAGGTGTAGAGGAAGACGGACATGGCACCCACGTCCATGGCGAACACGCCCACCCCGAGGAGGTGGGAGGAAATGCGGGCCATCTCACAGCAGATCACGCGGATGGCTTCGCCACGCTCGGGCAGCTTCCAGCCCATGAGCTTCTCCACCGCCATGGCGTAGGCCACGTTGTTGGCGAGAGGGGCCAGATAGTCCAGGCGGTCCGTGTACGGGACGAACTGGTTGTAGTGCATGTTCTCAGCGATCTTTTCATCGCCGCGATGCAGGTAACCGACGTCCGGGTCCGCCTTCGTAATGATCTCACCATCAAGCTCCAACACCAGACGCAGCACCCCGTGGGTGGCTGGGTGGGAGGGGCCCATGTTGAGCACCAATTTCTCGCCGATCATGTCCGTCACGGCTTCTTCGTGACCCTGAGCATACTGCGCAGCCTTGGCTGCGTTGTCGGGCGCTTCGATTTCTTGGACCGTCGTGGGCATGCGAGATGGCGGGAAGTCTGGGACTACTCTACTAAAACGGACAGTGCGCGAACTGGCGACAGCGGCAAGCCTAATTTGTGAAAAATTTCACAAGCGCGGGTGAGGGAGTCAGGGGTGACGGGGGGCTTCTGGGAGGAAACTTCAAAATCCAAACTTCAAAATTCAAGACGGAGCCTCGGCTGCCGCTCTCGGTTCCCGGCTTTTGGGGAATCGGGGAGACGCATCCTGAACGCTTAAAAGCGGTGAAGCTTGTTCTTCCGACGTCCATGGGCCGCCCTAGGGAACCGAGCCGCCCACTCCATCACTCCATTGAAGTTTGAACTTTGAAGTTTGGCTTTTGAAGTTTCCCCCTCCCGCCCCGTATCCTTGGCACGATGCGCCCGCACTTCCTCCTCCTCCCCCTCCTTGCTCTCTCGGTCAGCTGGCTGCCCTGCCACGCCGAGAAGCCGCTCACCCCCATTGCGGCCAGCCTCCGGCCCTTTGTGGCGGACCAGACGATCTCTGGAGCGGTGGCCCTGGTGGTGAACAAGGATCAGGTTCTGTCGCTGGAGACGGTGGGTGAAGCGGACCTGAGCGCAAAGAAACCGATGACCGAGGACGCGATGTTCTGGATCGCCTCCATGACCAAGCCGATGACGGCGATGGGTGTGATGATGCTGGTGGAAGAGGGCAAGGTGGAAGTGGATGCCCCGGTGGCGAAATACCTGCCAGAGTTCAAAGGCCAGATGCTGGTGGCCGAAAAATCCGCCGACAAGGTGGTGCTGAAGAAGCCCGCCCGGCCCATCACGGTGAAGGACCTGTTCACCCACACCAGCGGCTTGGTGGGCAAGTCCCCGCTGGAGGACCAGGCGCTGGATGCGCTCTCGCTGAGAGAGGCGGTCTTCACCTACGCCATCAGTCCCCTCCAGTTCGAGCCAGGGAGCAAGTGGCAGTATTGCAACCCTGGCATCAACACCTTGGGTCGGATCATTGAGGTGGTGAGCGGCCAGCCGTATGCCGAGTTCATGCAGGGGCGCTTCTTCACGCCGCTGGGCATGAAGGACACGACCTTCTGGCCCACCGATGCCCAGATGGAGCGGATCGCCAAGTCCTACCAGCCCAAAGCGGACAAGAGTCCGGGTCTGGAGGAGACCACGGTGAAGTATCTCACCCCTCCCCTCTCCGATCGCAAACGCATGGCCCTGGCAGCGGGCGGTCTGTTTTCCACCGCTGGCGATCTCTCCCGCATCTACCGCATGATTCTCAATGGCGGGGAGCTGGACGGGAAGCGCTATTTGAAAACGGAGACGCTGAAGCAAATGACCACCAACCAGACGGGCGACATGAAGGTGAGCTTCTCCGATGGCATGCACATGGGCCTGGGCTTCCACATCGTGAATGAACCCCAGGGCGTGACCGCCGCCCTCAGCCCCGGCAGTTTCGGCCACGGTGGCGCCTATGGCACCCAGGCCTGGATCGACCCCACGCGGGGCCTGGGCATCGTGTTGCTGATCCAGCGGGCGAATTTGCCCAACTCCGACAAGTCAGACATGCGCGCCGCCTTGCAGAAGGCGGCGGTGGAGGTCTATGGGACCGCGAAGCGGTAGACAGAAGACGGGAAGACGAAAGACACAAGACCTGAGGTGAACTTCCACTGATTCATGTGAGCCGTGAATGTGTTATGGGTGGTAACCGCTCGTGACAGCTGGCGCTTTTCCGGCAGACTCCCGCGATTGCCAACCGACATTGAAATCTGCCATCGGCCAAGCGATCCGATGTTCCCGGCGAACTACAGTGATGCGGCTTCTGGGGAGCGCAGGCGGCTCGCCTACTGCAAGGGCGGCTCGCCCGAAGCTCGGAGGCCCCCGCTGTGAGGCAACATCTTGCTGCCCCAAGCTTCTGCATGCGATCTCATTCAAAGGCCTTGGAAGCACTCGCTTCCAGCATCCTGCAGAAGGCCTGCAGCGCTGCAGAACGAGGTCAGTGATTCCTCGCCCTCAACGGCCGCCCACGCCATACAACGACCCGATCGTTAGACCACGAACCAAGCCCTCGGACCAGCCACACCTCATCACATCTTGTTAATCCATCAGAAATCTTGTTAGTCCTGTCTCTACAACGTCCCCTCCACCGCGCCACGCCACGCCCTCACCACCGCATCACGGCGAAGACGCCCGAGGCCCCGATTGACAGCGCCAGAAGATACATGGCGACCTTGTGGACCACAATCCACGCCCTTCTCTTCTTTTTGCCAAAGAGCATGACCACGCCACTGATGAACAAGGCAATCAAGGGCGGCCCGGCGAATGACAGCGCCATGGTGCCAATGGACATGGTGGCGCTCCCGGTGACGGATTCAATGGCGTTCATGCAAGCCCCGATGCCCATGGCGACCAGGAAGAACAGGACGATGTGAATCCCCAGCCAGCCGACCGGATACGGCTTGGGAGAACGGGCCAAACGGAAGCCCACGGCAACCGCGGCTCCAAAGATCAATGCGGTCGCGAGGAAACTGATCAGAACAGAATTCATCAGGCGGGATCCTTTTGTTGCAGGTTCAAAGAGGCGGGCCCTGGGCTACTTGCCACCGGTGGCGAAATAGGAGCCTGCCAAGGCCCGCACTTCGATGCAGGCAAAGGCCGCAGAGGGATGGCGGGCGGCCCACTCCAGCGCCTCATCAAGCTGGGGCACATCGATCACGACGAAGCCGCCGAGGAATTCCTTGGTCTCAGGATAGGGCCCATCATGCACCTCGCGTTGACCGTTCCGGATGGCGACCATGGTGGACTTCTCTGGCGCATCCAGCCCTGCTCCGGCGACAAAAACGCCTGCAGCCCGCAACGCCTCGCCATACGCCATGCCGGCGGCCCTTGCGCTGGCAACGTCATACTGGTCACCGGCCTCTTTGTTCATGTGCACGAGCAGGGCGTATTTCATAGTGTTGGAATCGACTGGAGTTGGCGGGTTGGATTGCAGGAAGGATCAGTGTCGGAGCGCAGACAGTGCCGTCGACGCCCCGCATCGATGACGGGTCACCCAGACCCATTTCGACATTTCGGGAAAAAGAATCAAAAAAATGTGGGGCCGGGGAGGCGATGAACGCGCTTCACCAGACTCTCTCCAACGATGGGCTGCGCTGCAATGCCTGAGTCTATGGGAACTTGGTGACATCGTCGACAAGGCGAAGCTTGCAGACGCTTCAGCTAGTGCCTCCTCACGTCGACAACTACATGGGCGCTGGGTGGTTGGTGATCAAAGACCAGTGGGCAAGCACGGCGGCGTGAGCCATCAGGTTGGGTAAGGATACGAAGGGTGTTTGAGCAGGCCCTCTGCCGTGCGCCCCCCTGACGCCTGCCCCTGCGTCCCATCTTGTAAATCTGTCAAAAATCTTGTTAATCCTGTCTCAGAAATGCCCCCCTCACCCCGCCACTCACAACTTCTCTCCAGGCAACAAACTGGCCTGCTTCACCCAATCAGCGAACTGGGCCTCATCGAATGGCTTGTCCTCGTAGATATCGAGATATCGGGTGTCCTGGCTTTTGGAAGTGCCGGGGGGCACAGGGTTTAACGCGAGGCCGCGGAAGAACGTCACTTTCACGTATTTGTTAAAGCAATGGTAAGCGACAATCCAGGTCTTCCCATCCAGACCATAGAAGGGAGAGTTCCATTTCACGGTCTTGTACACCCCGGGGACGGTGCGCTCGATGATCGCATCAAGCCGACGCCCGAGGTCGCTCTTCCAACCCGGCATGGCAGCGATGTAGGCCTTTACGGGTGCATCGCCATCACCCTTGGCAATTTGCGGATTGCCGCCTGAAAGCAAGACCACCTCTCCGGGGTTCGTCGGCTTGAGCGGGGCGGACTTGGAGGCAGCCTTGCGGGGCTTGGCGGAGGCGGTCTTCTTCGCGACCTTCACCGATTTTTTCGAGGGTTTTTCGGCCATGGACTGGTAGTTGGAGATTTCCGCAGATCTTGCGGGCTCAGTTCATAAATCACAAGGCGGAAGTTCACGTCAACGCGCTACCAGAAAGCCAGCGGCATCCCCACCCCGATTCCCATCTTGTTAATCTTCTCAAAATCTTGTTAATCCTGTCTCACCAGCCCCCTCTCCACCTCCCAAGACGCCCAACCGCGTCCCAGTTCTGCAACTCAGGCCATTTGCTCAGATGTCTATCCCGCTGCGCCCCCTCCTCATCCTCTGCGGACTCGGCCTTGGTCTGAACCTCACTGCGGCCACCCCGCAGGAGGAGATCGACACCCAGGTCCCGGCAGCCCGCAAGATCCTGGACACCTGGCAGGCGGACCAGCCACAGAAGGAGGAGCGCTACCTGCATCTGGTGTACTGGACGCCGCGCGATCGGGAGCCCGCTCCGCGATATCGCGAGCGCCTGTCAAAAATCCTGGAGAACATCCAGGGGTTTTACGCCCGGGAGATGGAGCGCAATGGCTTGGGCCCCCGCACGATCAAGCTGCAACATGAGCAGGATGGGCTGGTGAAGATCCATCTTGTGAAGGGGGATGCCCCCTACTCCGACTACGCCGTGCAGAGCGGGGGCAAGATCCGCAAGGAATGCCTGCCCGTGCTGGAGAAGGCGGGACTGGATGCGGAGAAGGAGACGATCGTGATCTTCTGCAACATGTCGAACTGGGATCCGATCAAACAGACGATGTCGCAGAACAGCCCGTACTACGCTGGCGGGACCAACCGCAACGGCACGGCCTGGCAGGTGGACTCCCCGCTGCTGGACCTGGATCTGCTGGATGACAAGGAGCCATTCCTTCAGGATGGGCAGTACGGCAAGATCTCCTACGGCCGCTACAACACCATCTTCATCGGCGGCGTGGCCCATGAGGTGGGCCATGCACTGGGACTGCCCCACAACAAGGCGCGGGCCGACCAGTCCGCCCTCTGGGGCACAGCGCTCATGGGATCAGGAAATCACACGTACAGCGAGGAGCTGCGCGGGGAGGGCAAGGGTACTTTCCTCTCCCTCGGCGAGGCCCTGCGACTCGCCTCCCACCCCGTCTTCTGCGGATCGGTGAAGGGGTTCGATGTCAAACCCAACGCGGTGATCAGCGAGGCGAAACTCACGCCCTCGGCAGACGGCAAGTCCTTCACCTTTACAGGCCGGGTCGAGGCGGATCCGCCGGTGTATGCCGTGATCGGCTACATGGACCCCGCAGGCGGCAGCAACTATGACGCCACCACGCGCACCGCGGTGCCGGATAAAGAAGGGCGCTTCAGCCTCGCCTGTAATGCCCTGAAACCCGGGCGCGCGGGGATGCTGGGAATTGTAGCCGCCCAGGCAAACGGGGCCATGAGCTCCTTTGCATCACCCGGAGCAGAGCGGACCTTTCCCTACTATGTGGAGTCCGATGGCCGGGTGGACCTGAGCGCCACGCATGCGGTCGAAGCGCTGGCTCCGCTAATGAAAGCAGTGAATGACCGCCAAGAGGTGGCCGTGCGCCTGGCTCTGGATGAGCTGGCGAACAAGAGCGTGGAACCCCGCATCCTGGAAACCGCGCAGGTGCTGGCGAATACCCTGCAAGGCAAGGCAGGTCCCCACCCTTCGCAGGTGGACGGAAATGTGTGCCAACTCTCTGACGCTGCTACTCTGGAGGTCGAAGTGGGCTATGGACGCCCCTTGATCAACCGCCTACCCGCGCCAGACAATTTGCTGATCGCCGGTAGCCGCCTCTACCCCCGCGGCCTCTATGCTCACGCACCTGCCCGGCATGTCTGGGATCTGGGCGGCAAGTGGACCCGCGTCAAAGGCGTCGCCGGCCTCGCCACGGGACATGATGGCTCCGTGAACTGCCTCATCATCGGCGACGGCCGCGCCCTCTGGCGCAGCCCCAAGCTGCAGGACGGCAGCGCCGTGGAGTTCGACGTGGAGGTGAAAGGCGTGCAGAAGCTGGAGTTCAAAGTGACCGATGGCGGCAATGGCAATGGCTCCGACTGGGGCGTGTGGCTGGATCCGGTGGTCGAGAGGTAAGACCAAAGACTGGAAGACGAAAGACAGAAGACTTGAGGTCGGGGGAGAGAAGTCCCCGCCCGGAGTGATGCCATCCCAGGAGCGGCGGTTTGTGCTGGCACAACCGCCGGGGTGAGCGGAGAGGCAACGCGGCATTCCTTCGACCCCATCTCCTGACGTTCCCAGCAAGATGCCGGGAACAGCACGCAGGATGCGTACGCTCCCCAGGGCACAGGGGTGCGAGTGTTGGTTGAGGAGGGAAATCCATTGGCCTATTGCACTGAACCGGCGGGACGCCGGTGGCACGCACAGGCTGGAGGACTGTGTCACGAGCATCGCAGGCATAGGGGCGCTCATCACGACAAGGCGAAAACCATTTTCAGTCGTCGGGATTTTGCTTAGACTGCCATCCTGCACACCCCCATGCACCTCTCCACTCCCTCCGTCTTCCAGCGTCTATCCCTGTTTGCCACCGTCACCATCGCCTGCGCTTGGTGCGCGACGATGATGGCAGCGTCAGGAGACCTCGACCCAAGCTTTGGCTCCGGTCTCACGATTGACCAAGCGCCGACCACCATGGCCATCCAGCCGGACGGGAAAGTCGTCCTGGCTGGGAAATCGTTTCTAGTCAGTGGTCGTGTTCGTCATGGCCTGTTTCGTTTGAACGCTGACGGCGCTCCGGATATCACCTTTCAACCTGAGACCTTTCCGGGAGCCGAAGTCAGCTCTCTGGCGGTGCAGAGTGATGGCAAAATCTTGGCAGCGGGCATCCTCTCCACCTCTGCCAATGAAACGCCCCGCCCCACGGTCACCCGCTACTTACCCGACGGGAGACTCGATACCACTTTCCAAGCTCCCATCCTCCGCGGACTCTGGGACTCAGGAAACACACGTCACGTCTCGATCCTATTGTGTCCGGATAAGAAAATCCTCGTCAGTGAGGTGGAGCAATACACCTTTTTCAGCAGGGCCTATCTACGCAGGCTGAACGCCAACGGGGCTTTCGATACCAGCTTTGATCGGGATTACTTCTTTGATGGTGGATCGATCAAGTCACTCGCTCTTCAACCAAATGGCAAAATCATCGTCGCGGGCAGTTTCGAGTCCTTCTATGCCGGATCTACCTATGGAGCCGGCCCCAACATCAGCCGCCTTAACGCTGATGGATCTCTCGATACCACGTTCGCTCCAGCGCTGGAGATCCATCCATACAACGAGATCCAGGACGTCCTGGTCCAACCCGATGGCAAATTGATTACCGTGGGAGTCATGAGGTATGAGAGCGAGACCTCTTACGTTCAGCTCACACGACTCCTCGCCGACGGGGCGCGAGACACCAGTTTCACAAGCCTTCCCGTTGTTGGTGCTCCGTACTATTTTTTGGAAGCTGCACTCCAGAGCGACGGCAAATACGTTCTCGCTCTTCCTGGAATCTTGCCGACCGATGTGTCTTGGCCTGGGAATCTCTTGCGCTTCAACAGCGATGGCACGCGCGATAACACCTTCGTCGGAAACACCGGTCAGAATGTCTCCGCCCTAGCGCTCCATCACGATGGGAAACTGGTCGTAGCGGGGGAGTTCCCAGAACGAGTGCAAAGACGGCTCAATGAAGCTGGCACGCGACAGCTCAGCATTCCGCTAGCTGGCAAAGTGCGCTGGACACGCACGGGCACCAGCAGTGCGCCATCCCGAGTGGCATTTGATTTTCTTAATGCCCAAGGCTCGGTAACTTCCACCGTGTTTCCGTCCTACGGATCGAGCTACTGGGAGTGGTCCGGCACCATCCCCGCTGGCAATGGTGCGATCCAAGCGCGCGCAACATGGGCTGGTCATCATGATGTGCAGACCATCGCCTTGGGAACCCCCTCCCCAGAAATCGCGGTGAGTCAACAGGACAGCAATGTTGCGGACAATGCCTCGACGGTAAGTTTCACAGACGGTGCTCCCGGTACCGCCACGACGCGAAGCTTCACCATCGCCAACACGGGGCCCGGCACGCTCACAGGAATCAACACTTCCATCACCGGTTCACAGGCTGGCGCCTTTCAAGTCATAGCCCCGCCCGCCTCAGCACTGAGCTCTGGGGAGGCCACTACGTTCATCGTGAGGCTCCAACGCACCAGCGTGGGGAACTACAGCGCCGCCCTGCACATTGCCAGCAATGACGCAGACGAATCATCCTTCGACATCTCCCTGACGGGTAGCGCCACCGCCAGCACTTGGAATCGCACTTTCACTGATCCGACAAGCGGTGCCGTTCAGTCCGAAGGATTCGACGCCACAGGAAATGCCTTGGGCACGATCATTGTGGATCTGGATGCCAACGCCAACACCGAGCTGGTGCTGGTAAACAACACTTCCAACAGTCCCGCGGTGGGACAGTTTACAGGGTTGCCCGATCGCAGCATTGTGGATGCGGCCTACAGCGCCACCCACGGCTCGAGTCCGGTGAAACTGCAAATCCGGTACGACGGCGGTACTGGCAACGACATCGTGTTGGTGCTCCTCAATCCGGGCCAACTGGACCGCGACTTTGTGGCCCCTCCTGACATCACGGTGCATGCCATGGCGGAACAGCCGGATGGCAAGATCCTCATTGGGGGTGAAAACGATGTGAGCTCGTCCCGTCGACTTCTCCGCATGGATGCTGCTGGCAATGTGGACTCGACCTTTGATATAGGCACCGGCCCCAATGTGAACGGCGTGTACTGCGTGGCAGTGCTTGATGATGGCAAGATTCTCGTGGGAGGTGCCTTCGATTCGTTCAATGGAACCAGTAGATCCAAACTGGTGCGCCTCCTGCCAAATGGAGCAGTTGACCTCACCTTCCATGCACCCACCATCACGAAACCTGTGAATGTTCTGCGAGCACTCGCGGATGGCAAGATTCTCGTGGGAGGTGCCAATGACCTTGGAGTTCGTCGTCTCCTGCCTAACGGTGGAGACGACACGACATTCCTCTTCAATCGTGAGGGCCGCCCCGTGACATTCACTGGAGAAATCAACACCATCGGCATCGCGCCAGACAACTCTTTGGTGGTGGCGGGAAGAATGTACTACGCCTATCCTACCGGCACGCCTACCCTCGTCATGGCCCGTCCTCACGCTTTCCGGTTTACCGAAAATGGGCAACTCATCGGTATGATCCCCCTGACAGCCGATGGGAAGTTCCTGGTAGGCGGCCTTGGGATGCGACCCAATGGCAAAATGATTGCGGGAGGAGGAGGCGAAAGAAGCCTAATGCTTTGGTCAGCAGATGGAGCCTTGGCTGAACGCACGCACAGCGGATCGGCTGGAATGATTCCGGCAGCTCTGCAAGCCGATGGCAAAGTCCTGTCTGCGCGCAACGGCCCCGCCCCCTACAATTGGTCGGGACCCGAAACCTACCCGACGCCCAGCGGCTCAAGAGTGCGGCGATTGCTGGTCAATGGTGACGAAGACGCATCCTTTGATCAGGGCACCGGCACCGGGTCCCAATGGGTCGAGCATCTCTGCCTGCTATCCTCCGGCAATGCACTCGCCGCCGGCCCCTTCATCAACTACGACGGGCATCCCACTCAGCGAATGGCCTTGTTTGTCACCAACACCCCAACCAACCATCTGCACCGCACCAGCCAGAGCTCCATTCGCTGGAAGCGGGGCGGCGGGGCACCGGAGGCAGATTCGGTCACGTTTGATGTCTCAGACGCCTCGGGCCAGACGTGGACACGACTGGGCCAGGGCAGTCGGGCGGCCAATGGAGAATGGGAAATAACTGGAGCTACCATGCCGGTCGCCGGCTTGATCCGCGCCCGCGCGCGGGTGGTGGGCGGGCGCTACAACGGCAGCAGCGGCCTTGTGGAGCATGTACAGGCCTATGATTCCAGCGCGCCAGAACTGGCCGTGGAAGCGCCAAATGGGACAGACCTTCAGGCGGAGAGCGCCTTCTACAACTTTGGTATGGCCGCGCAGAACACACCGGTGACCCGGTCATTCACCCTGCGCAACACCATTGGTGGCACGCTGAATGTGAGCGCTGCTACCACAGGCGGGCAGCAGGGCGATTTTGTGATCACGACCTCTCCCGCCACGACCTTGACGGGCGTGCAATCCACCGTGGTAACCGTCAGGTTTATCCCGGTCACTCTGGGCACACGCACGACCACCCTGCAGATCACCAGCAATGACCCGGATGAGAGCCCATTCCTCGTGGAACTGTCCGGCACGGGCGTGACGGCTCAGCAGGGCTGGCGGCATCAGCACTTCAACACGACCAACAACACCGATGACGCTGCCGATCTGGCCGACTTCGACAAGGACGGTCTTCTCAATCTGATGGAGTTCGCCTTCGATCTGGATCCAAAATCTGGGAACACGACCAACGGAGCGGCCAAACTCCCGGAGCCGGTAGTGGAAGGTGAGCATCTGGTGATCCGCTTCACGCCGCCTGCGGCAGGTGTCGCCGCAGGGTTGACTTATGGAGCCCAGGCGAGCGCGACGCTGGAGGCGAATTCGTGGACCCCAGTGTCAAATACGGGGACGGGTGGCGTGCATGAGTACAAGATCCCGCTGGCTGGAGAGCTGCGATTCATGAAAGTGACGGTGAACGGTGGCGGGAACTGATGAGCGAGCAGCCCCAAGGAGCGGCGGTTTGTGCTTGCACAACCGCCGGGGGTGAACAGGGAGCCAACGTGTCATTCCTTCGCTCCCGTCTCCTGAAGTTCCCGGTAAGATGCCGGGAACAGCACGCAGGATGCGTGCGCTCCCCAATACGGAGGATTTCGGGGCTGCTGGTTGAGGGAGGAAATCAATCGGCCATTGAACTGAACCGGCGGGACGCCGGTGGCACGCACAGGCTGGAAGCCCGTGTCACCCCTGCCTCAGGTCTGATGTCTGGCGTCTGGCAGTCTGGTGTCTCAGCGCGTAGCGCGTTCAACACTCCGTCACATTCACCGCGAGCCCGCCACGGGAAGTTTCCTTGTACTTGCTGCTCATGTCGGCGCCGGTCTGGCGCATGGTGGCGATGACCTTGTCCAGGGACACGGTGTGTTTTCCATCACCACGCAGGGCGAGGCGGGCGGCGTGGATGGCTTTCACTGAGCCCATGGCATTGCGCTCGATGCAGGGGATCTGCACGAGGCCGCCGATGGGATCGCAGGTGAGGCCGAGGTTGTGCTCCATGCCGATCTCGGCGGCGTTTTCCACCTGGGCTGGGGTGCCGCCCATGGCCTCGCAGAGGGCGCCGGCGGCCATGGAACAGGCCACTCCGACTTCCCCCTGGCAACCCACCTCAGCGCCGGAGATGGAGGCGTTGAGCTTGTACAAAATGGCGATGGCCCCGGCAGTGAGCAGGAAGCGCACGATGGTGTCTTCGTCCTTCACACGGTGCACGCGCACGAGATAGTGCAACACCGCAGGCACGATGCCGGCCGCGCCATTTGTGGGGGCGGTCACCACGCGGCCCCCGGCAGCGTTTTCCTCGTTCACAGCCATGGCCCAGAGGCTCACCCAGTCCAGCGCGACGAGCGGATCCTGCAGGGCGGCTTCAGGCCGGTCAGAGAGTTCTTGAAACAACTTGGGCGCACGGCGCGGCACCTTCAATCCACCGGGGAGGATTCCTTCACTGCGGCTCCCCCGTTTCACACACGCCTGCATGGCAGCCCAGACTTTCAGCAGGGCGGCACGGGTGTCTGACTCGGGCCGGAAGGCGGATTCGTTCGCCAGGGTCAGGCCGCTAACAGAGAGACCGGTCCTGGCACAGAGGTCCAGGAGTTCAGTCCCACTGCGATACGGATGCGGCAGCACCACCTCTGTGGAGGGCAGTTCATCCCGCTGGGCCGCACCCTCCGGCACCACGAACCCACCTCCGATGCTGTAGTACACCTTCGACAGGAGCTCGTCGCCCTCCGCATCGTACGCCACAAAGCGGAGACCGTTGGGATGGGCGGGCAGGCTTTCCAATCGATGAAACAACAGGTCCCGCTTTTCCTCAAAGGGGACCTCAAGGCTGCCACCCACTTTCAGCGTCCGTTCCCGGCGGATGCGCTCCAGGCGAAAGGGCACCTCGTCCACATCCACGCTCTCGGGCAGCTCCCCTTCCAGACCCAGGAGGACGGCCTTGTCCGTGCCATGCCCCTTGCCGGTGAGCGCCAGGGATCCGTACAGATGGGCTTCCACCCGGGCGGTTTGCGACTGCAGCCCGGCCTCCGCCAGTCGCTGGGCAAAGCGACACCCCGCCCTCATGGGACCCACGGTGTGGGAACTGCTCGGCCCGATGCCGATGGTGAACATGTCGAGGACGGATAGGCTCATGGAAAGTGGTCGGTTCCAAAGTCTATGACCGCATCCGGCGAAGTGATTGTGAAAAAATACCACTTTGCCCGGGGAAATCAGACAAGATCAACGGCCGCACCTCTCCTAGAATGGTGAACGATGAGTACCTCCCACCCTTGGACCGGCGTCTTTCCGGCCATCACCACACAGATGCACCGCGATGGGTCCCTCGACCTGGATGCCACCGCCACCCATGCGGAGGTGCTGATTCAGAGTGGCATCCGCGGCCTGATCTTTCTGGGCTCCCTGGGGGAAAACCAGATGCTCACCTCTGCGGAGAAGCGGTTGGTGATGAAGGAGATGGTGGGGGCGGTGAAGGGCCGCATCCCCGTGGTGAGCGGGGTGGCGGAAACCAGCACGGCGGACGCCACCGCCTTTGCCCGCGACTGTGAAGCCGCCGGGGTAGATGGCTTCATGCTCATGCCGGCCATGTGCTACAAGACGCCAGATCCTGAGGAGACGCTGACCCACTTCCGGACCGTGGCCGCAGCGACCGGGCTGCCCATCATGATCTACAACAACCCGATCAGCTACGGGAACGACATCACGCCGGAGATGTTCGCCACACTGGCGGACACGAAGAACTTCGTGGCGCTGAAGGAGAGCTCCGGCAACACCCGCCGCATCACGGACCTGCGCAACACTGTGGGGGACCGCTATGCCATCTTCACCGGGGTGGATGATCTGGCGCTGGAATCCGCTGTGCTCGGCATCGATGGCTGGGTGGCCGGGACCGGGATCGCCTTCCCGAAAGAAAACCAGCGGCTCTGGGAGCTGATGCAGGCTGGGAAGTGGCAGGAGGCCGTGGCCATCTACCGCTGGTTCACCCCGCTGCTGCACCTGGATGTGCACATCAAGTTCGTGCAATACATCAAGCTCTGTGTGCAGGAATGCGGCCTGGGCAAGGAGTGGACCCGCGCCCCGCGCCTGCCCCTGACCGGTGCCGAACGTGAAGCGGTGCTCAAGGTCATCCACGATGGCATTGCCAGCCGACCTTCGGCCGGATAACCCTGCTGAATCACAAGTCATAAATTCAGGATTGAAGCCATGCGACACGCTCCCATTGATTCCAGGCTTTTTGTCGATCACCGGGCGCGGCTTGCCGCGCTGATGCAGCCCAACTGCCTGGCGGTGGTGAACAACAACGATGTGCTGCCCACGAATGCGGACGGCTCACTGGTGCTGCACCCGGGCGCGGACCTGTTCTATCTCACGGGGGTGGAGCAGGAGGAATCCATCCTGGTGTTGTTTCCCAGTGCCCATGAGGAGAAGAATCGTGAGATCCTCTTCCTGAGGGAGCCCACCGAGCATGTGCAGATCTGGGAAGGAGCCAAGCTGGGCAAGGAGGAGGCCACCCGGATCAGCGGCATCGCCAGGGTGGAATGGCTGGGGGCCTTTCCCGGCATCTTCCACGCCCTCATGTGCGAGGCAGAGGGTGTTTATCTGAATGCCAACGAACATCCGCGCGCCCAGGTGGTGGTGGAGACACGGGAGGCCCGGTTTGTGAAAGAGACGCGGGAGAGCTACCCGCTGCACACCTGCCACCGGCTGGCGCGGCTGCTGCACCAGTTGCGCACGGTCAAGTCAGCAGACGAGGTCACGCTCATCCGGAAGGCCTGCACGATCACGCGCGACGGGTTCGACCGCGTGGCCCGCTTTGTCCGCCCCGGCGTGACGGAGAACCAGGTGGAGGCGGAGTTCGCCCACGAATTCATCTCGCAAGGGGCGAAGTTCGCCTACAGCCCGATCATCGCCTGCGGGGCGAATGCGCTGGGGCTGCACTACATCCAGAACAGCGACACCTGCCAGGAGGGCGAGCTGCTTCTGCTGGATGTTGGCTCCTCGTACTGCAACTACAACTCCGACATGACGCGCACGATCCCTGTGAGCGGTCGCTTCACCCCGCGCCAGCGGCAGGTGTATGACGCCGTGTTCCGCGCCTACACCGCCTGCGCGGCCGCCTTGAAGCCGGGGCTGCTGGCCAAGGACTGGCGGACCTTTGCCCAGGAAGCCGTGCAGAAGGAACTGGTGGACCTGAAGCTCATCACCATGAAACAGGTGCGTGCGCAGGGTCCGGAGAAGAAGGCTCTAGGGAAATACTTCATGCACGGCGTGGGGCACCCCATCGGCCTGGATGTGCATGACGCGCAGCCCGTGGATGCGCCCCTGCAACCCGGCTGGGTCATGACCTGTGAGCCGGCGATCTACATCAAAGAGGAAGGGCTCGCCGTGCGGTTGGAGGACACGCTGCTCATCACCGACGACGGCGCCCAGAGCCTGATGCATGACATCCCGATGGAGGCCGAGGCGATCGAGGAGCTCATGAACCGGAATGCCAAGGGAGGGAAGCGCCCTCGATGAATGCACCGCTTCAACGCGTGCAGGTCATCGACTCCCACACGGGAGGCGAGCCCACCCGTACCGTCATCAGCGGCGGTCCAGACCTGGGCGGCGGCACTGTGGCGGAACAGCTTGTGGTGTTTCGCGAGACGCAGGATGCCTTCCGTCGCGCGGTGGTGAATGAACCCCGCGGCAACGATGTGATCGTGGGCGCGCTGCTGGTGCCCCCCAGCGATCCCACGTGCACGGCCGGGATGATCTTTTTCAACAACGTGGGCTATCTGGGCATGTGCGGCCACGGCACCCTGGGGGTGATCATCACGCTCGGCCATCTGGGTCGCATCCAGCCCGGACCACTCAGCCTCGAGACCCCAGCCGGGATGGTGCAGGCACACTGGGAGGGCGGCCACCGGGCCAGTCTCACGAATGTGCCAGCGTATCTGAAGGCGCAAGATGTGACGGTGGAAGTACCCGGCCTCGGTGAGGTGACGGGGGATGTGGCCTGGGGCGGGAACTGGTTTTTCCTCGTCACCCGGCATGGGGAGGAACTTTCCCGCGCCAACATCCCGCGCCTGCTGGAAGTTTCAGGAAACATCCGTCAGGCGGTGAATGCGCAGGGTCACCCCGAAGTGGATCACGTGGAGCTCTTCGGCCCGCCGCAGTCGGGCGGCAACTCACGGAACTTCGTGCTCTGTCCCGGCGGAGCGTATGACCGCTCCCCTTGCGGCACGGGCACCAGTGCGAAGCTGGCCAGCCTGGCCACACGGGGGCTGCTGGAGCCCGGGACACCCTGGGTTCAGGAAAGCATCATCGGCAGCACCTTCACCGCCTCCTACACCTGGCTGGACCGCGAGGCGGGCACCCTCCTGCCGCGTCTTAGCGGCACCGCGCATGTGTGTGCTGAGGCCACGCTTTTACTCGACACCGCCGACCCCTTCTGCTGGGGTATCATTTGAGGGGAGGGGTTAAGAGTTATGAGTTATGAGCCAAACGCAGGCTGAAGCCTGTACTCCGTACAACTTCGTTCCCAACGCCTTGCCTACTGACGCACCGACGTACTGATCTCTCCGATGCACCCCACAATTCTTTTCCTCACCCTCCTGCTGCCGCAGCTTTGCGCCGCGGCTCCGCTGGACTACCCTGAGGCACGCGCTCTGGCCTCTCGCACAGAGAACACCATCTTCCGCGCAGAGGTCCGCCCGCACTGGCTGGAGGATGGGCGCAAGTTCTGGTACAGTGTGAACACGGGGCCGACAACCCGGGAGTACGTGCTGGTGGATTCCATCACCGGGACCGTGAAACGGGCGGCGACCCTTGAGGAGCTGAGCCTGCCGACAGACGGCAGCGATGTGGACCTGCCGGTGATGCGGGCCACCCGCAGCACGGGTCCCAAAGCCCGGCTCCGCGTTCTGAATCATACAAAGGATCCGGTCGAGCTCTTCTGGAGCGACTTCGACGGGCAGCGGCGCAGCTACGGCCGCATCCAGGCTGGCGATGACCGGGAGATGGAGACGTTTGCGGGCCACGTCTGGGTGGTGGTGAACTCGCTGGGCAAGCCGCTGCGTGCCTTCGAGGCCCGTGAGGGCACGCTGGAGGTGGCCGTGGATGGCACGGGAGAACCGCCCAAGGATCCCAAGACGGAGAAGCGCGAGGATCCACGTCTCTCCCCCGACAAGAAGTGGCGGCTGGAGTTCCGCGATGACCAGCCCTTCCTGGTGAATCTGGACAACAATGAGGCCTCCGCCCTGGAACTGCCTGCGATGGACAAGACACGCTGCAGCGGACCCGTGGAGTGGTCACCGGACTCACGGCATGTGGTCTTCATGCGGCAGCATGAGATCCCAGGGCGCAAGGTGCGCATCGTCCAGTCTTCGCCATCGGACCAGTTGCAGCCGAAGGTGCAGACGCTGGACTACCTGAAGCCTGGCGATGAACTGCCCCGCCCGCGCCCGGTGCTGGTGCAGGTGGCAGAGCGCCGCGCCATGGTGCCGGACAATGCGTTGTTTCCCAATCCCTTTGCCGAAGGCCCGGACCTCGATGTCCGCTGGTCGGCCAAAGGGGATGAGTTCTACTTCAACTACAACCAGCGGGGCCACCAGCTTTACCGCATTCTCGCCGTCAACGCCGCCACCGGTGCCGTGCGCACCGTGGTGGAGGAGACGAGCAAGACCTTCATCGACTACACGAACAAGACCTACCGCGAGTGGCTGGACGGCACGGGCGAGCTGCTCTGGACCAGCGAGCGGGATGGCTGGTGCCACCTGTGGCTCTATGACGCAGCGACGGGCCAGCCCAAGCTTCAGGTGACCAAGGGTCCCTGGGTGGTGCGGAAGGTGGAGCATGTGGATGCCGTGAAACGCCAGATATGGTTCATGGCCGGAGGCGTGCGGCCAGAGGAGGATCCTTATCACCTCCATCTCTACCGGGTGAATCTGGATGGCACGGGCTTTGTGAAACTGACGGAAGGCGACGGCACGCACAGGATCACCTTCTCACCGGATCGGGCTTGTTTCATCGACACCTGGTCGCGCGCGGACCAGCCGCCGGTGACGGAGCTGCGCCGCAGTGCCGACGGCACTCTGATCAAGGAACTGGAGCGGGCGGACATCTCTGCCCTGCTGGCCACGGGCTGGACCCTGCCGGAGCGGTTTGTGGCCAAGGGACGCGATGGCAAGACGGACATCCACGGCATCATCGTCAAGCCGGCGGGCCACGATGCCGCCAAGACCTATCCGGTGCTGGAAGAGATCTATGCCGGGCCGCACGGAAGCTTTGCGCCCAAGGAATTTGGTCGCCTGCTCCGGCAGCAAACGCTGGCGCAGATGGGCTTTGTCATCGTGCAGGCGGATGGCATGGGCACGAACCACCGCGGGAAGGTTTTCCACGACGTGAGCTGGAAGAATCTCAAAGACGCTGGCTTCCCTGACCGCATCGCCTGGATGAAAGCAGCCGCCTCCACCCGGCCCTGGATGGATCTGAATCGCGTGGGCATCTACGGAGGCTCCGCCGGGGGACAAAGCGCCGTGCGGGCACTGCTGGATCATCACGACTTCTACAAGGCCGCCGTGGCGGACTGCGGTTGCCATGACAACCGCATGGACAAGATCTGGTGGAACGAGCAGTGGCTGGGCTGGCCAGTGGATGACAGCTACAAACTCAACTCCAATGTGGAGGACGCTGGCAAGCTGCAAGGGCACCTCATGCTGGTGGTGGGTGAGCTGGACAAGAACGTGGACCCGGCCTCCACGATGCAGGTGGCGAACGCCCTGCAACGGGCGGACAAGGACTACGACCTGCTCATCATGACCAACACGGGGCATGGCGCGGCCGAGACGCCGTATGCGAGCCGGAGGAGGGCGGAGTTTTTTGTGCGCTGGCTGGGAGCGGAGAAGAATTAGGAATGGAGCATCAATTCGGTCCCAAGCCTGCTGTGGCAGTCATGAAACGGAAACCCTGGGCTGCGGGAATCTTCAACATCCAAGCATCCGGAAGCTGAATCTCATCCCCTTTAGGACTCTGGTTCCAACACCTTGCCCACTGACAACTGCCCACTGCCCACTGGCACCCAAAGGCCGCCGCTCCCATGACATCCAACCCACCCACCGGCTCCGCTTCGCTCCGCCACCCCCGCGGCATCTACACGCTCTTCTTCACGGAGATGTGGGAGCGGATGAGCTACTACGGGATGCGGGCGCTGCTGATCCTGTATATGACCGCCCTGCCGGTGGAGGGCGGCATGGGGCTGCCGGACAAGGCGGCGGCGGCCATCTATGGGCTCTATGTCTGCGGGGTCTATCTGGTGGCTCTGCCGGGTGGCTGGCTGGCGGATCGTCTGATGTCCCCTCGAAAGGCCGTCCTGTATGGTGGCATCATCATTGCGGCAGGCCACCTCTGTCTGGCTGTTCCCGGAAACCAGACGTTCTTCGCCGGGCTGCTGCTGGTGGTGATGGGCACCGCGCTGCTGAAGCCGTGCGCCAGCTCCCTGGTGGGCCAGCTCTATCCTGAAGGCGGTGCACGACGGGATGCGGGCTTCACTCTTTTCTACATGGGGGTGAATGTGGGTGGTTTCCTAGGTCCCATGATCTGTGGCTGGCTGGGGGAGAAGTGGGACTGGCATTGGGGCTTTGCTGCCGCGGGCGTGGGCATGATTGCCGGGGTCATCCAGTATGTGCTCACCCAGCATCACATGGGGGATGCCGGAGTGCGCCCTGCCCATCCCAGTTCCACCCCCAGACGTCACTGGATGGCGGTGGCGATCGCCCTCGGGGTCGTGATGCTCGTGGCAGGGCTGGCGTTGGCAGGGGTGCTGCCCATTGATCCCGTCCGCGTGGCCACATACACCAGCCTGGTGCTGGGCGGCATGGCCGTGGCATGGTTTGCCTGGGCTTTTGCCTTTGCCGGACTGACCGGCGACGAGAAGAAGCGGCTGGGCGTGCTGGCCATTCTCTTTGTGGCCTCCGCTCTGTTCTGGTCGGGGTTTGAGCAGGCAGGTTCTTCCATGAACCTTTTTGCAGAGCGGTTCACGGACCGGCACATGTTCGGCACGGAGATCCCCACCGGCTGGTTCCAGTCCATCAACCCCGTTTTTGTCATTCTCTTTGCCCCGGCGTTTTCCTGGCTGTGGCTGGCGCTGGCGCGGCGCGGATGGTTCCCCTCCGTGGCCACCAAGTTCGCCTCCGGCCTGCTGCTGCTGGGCTTGGGCTTTGTGGTGCTGCAGTTCGCGGCGCAGATCGCTCTGGCCCAGGGGAAGGTGCTGCCGGTCTGGCTGCTGGGCACCTACCTCCTGCTCACCTGGGGGGAGCTGGCGCTCAGCCCCGTGGGTCTCAGTTACGTCACCAAGCTCGCCCCGGCGCGGCTCACCACCCAGTGCATGGGCATCTGGTTCCTCGCCACGGCCATGGGCAATCTCCTGGCCGGCCTGCTGGCGGGTGCGGCGACGGATCACGAGTCTCCCGATGCCATGCCCCGTGTCTTCCTCCAGGTGGCCATCACCTCCGGCCTCGGCGCAGTGATCCTGATGCTGCTGGCCCGCCCGTTCCGGAAGTGGACCGCAGGGGTCAGTTAGCTCGTTCTTTCCTCTTCCCTCTTCCCTCTCCCTCCCATGTCCCGGCACATTGTCATCATCGGCGGCGGCGTCATCGGTCTGAGCAGCGCGCTGGCCTGCCTGAAGCGCGGCCACCGGGTCACGGTTGTAGAGGGCGATCCCGCACGACGCGGTGCCTCACTGGGAAATGCGGGCATGGTGGTGCCGAGCCACTTTGTGCCCCTGGCCGCCCCCGGCATGGTGGCGATGGGTCTGAAGTGGATGCTGAGCCCGGAGTCGCCGTTTTACATCAAACCGCGGCTGGACTGGGACCTGATCGCCTGGGGAATAAAGTTCTGGCGGGCCAGCACCCAGAGACATGTGGAGCAGAGCGCCCCGCTGCTGCGGGACCTGAGCCTGGCCAGTCGTGGACTGTATGCGGAGCTGGCGGAGAAAGAAGACTTTGGCCTGGTGAAGAAGGGCCTCCTGATGCTCTGCAAAACGCAGCATGGCCTGGACGAGGAAGCTCACACGGCGGAGAAGGCCCGCGCCCTGGGCCTCCCGGCGGAGGTGCTGGATGCCACGGCCACGGCGGCGCTGGACCCGGCGGTGACTATGGACATCGCGGGCAGCGTGTATTTCCCGCAGGACTGCCACCTCCAGCCAGATCGGTATGTGGCGACGGTGCTGCGACTGATCCGGGCCGCGGGTGGGAGCGTGCTGGATGAGGTGCAGGCCACGGGGTTCAGGAAATCATCAGACGGTCGCCTCGCCACGGCCCTCACCTCCACCGGCGACGAGATCGCGGGGGACGAGTTCGTGCTGGCCGGGGGCGCGTGGTCCCCGGGACTCGTGCGCGACCTGGGTCTGCGCCTCTCCATGCAGGCGGGCAAGGGCTACAGCCTCACCCTGCCCGACCCCGTGGAACTGCCGCGGATCTGCGCCATCTTCACCGAGGCCCGTGTGGCCGTGACCCCCATGGGCAGCACCTTGCGCATCGGCGGCACCATGGAGATCGCTGGCATGAATGAAACGGTGAACCAGCGCCGCATCGAGGGCATCCTGAAGGCCGTGCCCCAATATTACCCCAAGTTCCGGCGCGAACACTTCAACGAGGTGCAACCCTGGTACGGCTACCGCCCCTGCCCGCCCGACGGCCTGCCTTATCTCGGCCGCACCCGGGCGGCGGACAATCTCGTCATCGCCACCGGTCACGGCATGATGGGGCTCAGCCTCGCTCCCGTTACCGGGGACATCGTGGGACGCCTCGTGGACCGGGAGCCCGCGGGGTTTGATCGGTTCGAGATGTTGTCTCCTGACCGGTAGTCGGTGATGGGTGTTTGGGTGTGGGAGAGCGGTCAGGGAGTCGGGGGTGGTTGGCTGTTGGTGGCTCCGGAGCGCAGTGCGTCAGTGGGCAGTGCGTCAGTACGTCAGTACGTCAGAAGGGGGACGCTTGGCCGGTATGGGTGTGGCGTGCCGAAGTGACACCGGCGTCTCGTCGGTGCGTGGTGCGGGCGTCCCGCCCGGTCAGGGGATTGCAGCGGATCTGGGTGAGTGAGCGAATGCACCTCAAGCGGCAACACGCTGACTGCCGTTCTCGGCAAGATGCCGAGAACAGCACGCAGGAACCTGCCCCTGACTCACAAGGTCATCACCGACTCTTTCTCCCGCTACGACCAACTCGCCCTGGCCAATGTCGCAACGTAGAAGAGACATCACGGCTCTTGGGATTGCTACATGCGGGGGCGGGTACAAGAACCGGGACGGTTCTTCCACATTCTCTGAGTTGCTCGTGCTAAGGTCTCGCAACAGGTGGGGAAGCAGGATCAGCTCGAGAACCCAACAAGCGTACACGTGTTGATCATTCAATCTGAGGTACAGGCTTCCAGCAAAGTATCCACACTCCTGGTCATAGGATGGATTTCTCCGAAATCGGCATCCCACAGCAGCACTGCACCGGTGCGAAGATCAAGAAGCAGATAGGAGCCGCTTCCTTCCAGACAAATAGGCAGAAGATAAGACTCAAGTTCAGCAGGGAATGTGGACGATTCCTTCAACAGATTGGACTCTGTGTCAGCGAGGGGAAAAAAGTACTGAACATAAACCGAGAGTCCACGCTCTGCATCCCGCCAGATACAATGCTCGGCAGGCGGCATGCCTCCGTTGCTTCGCTTCAAAAACTCGCGATAACTTGGAGGCAACGGCAGGCCAATCGCCCTTTCGAATGCGGCAATTTCGTCCGGGGATGGCGGGGGATTGGAGCCTTGCAATGTGATCATAAAAAACAATCCAATAGCTACGTCTGCGGATGCTGTCAGCAACTCGATGAGACAAAGTCAGTTTATCCTCCCATCAACCGGATCGCCCCCGCAAGGCCCTCGCTTCCAGACGACAGTGATCTGAATTTCGCTTTTCTGCGCGCATCACCCCATGTTTTTTCACCCCATGCCCGCCGCCCCCACCCCACCCAACTTCCTGGCCGCTCTGGCAAGTGCGGGGGCAACGCAGAAGGCCGAAGCGGTTTGGCTTCATGACGTTTGGGGGATGGATGGCGGGCCAGGGCTCCGGTCACCCCTCGGCGGTTGTGCTTGAAGCACAAACCGCCGCTCCCTGGTCTGGGGCGCGCAGAACCCAATGAACAAGCTTCGCCGTCCTGCATGCGGCCCCAACCCCTTTGTTCCGCCAACAGGGTTGGAGTACCGACTTTAGTCGGCTCAGTTCATCCGAATTCGATCACTCATTTACCTCGAACCTAAATCACTGACAAAACACCAAACCCAACCGGCAAGATGCCGGTAACACCCACAGGCGGGACGCCTGTGCCACCTACCCTACCCCCAAGAACCGCGCCAGGTTCCCATGCGCGATGTTCACGCGTTTCTCCAGGGGCAGGCCCTCCGCAAAGCGCTCATAGAGTTCCCTGAGCTGCGCATGGGAAAACTGCGGCCAGTCGGTCCCCAAACACAAGCGCTGGTCAAAGTGGCGGAAGAGATACTGGACATCCGCCTCCAGTGAACTGCCGGGGTACTTGGCAATGGTGTGGGAAAGGTCCAGCAGCAACCGGTCATTGAACCGCACCAGTTGCATGTACCGCAACAAGTCCGCATCGCCGCCGTGAAGCAGGATCACGCGGGCCGTGGGCGCAGCCTTCAACTGCCGGACCAGCGTCAACAGCGGATCGGCCTCCTGCCACTCATTGATCGTGGTATGCAGGAAGGTGCACCAGAAGACCACCAACCCCAACTGCCCGGCAATCTCCATGGTCTCCCCAATCAAGGGGTCCGCGATGTCCAGCTTTGAAAAACGCGGGTGCAGCTTGATGCCCCGGTATCCCAATTCCCGCAGGCGCAAAAGGTCGGCACGCAATGTCTGCCGATGCTGCGGCTTGAAACCCGCCACGGGAACCAGGCGCGGATAAGGCTGGCAGGCCGCGGCAAAGGCTTCTGGATCATATCCGTCCATGCCCCACATGCCCACGGCGCAGGCAAAGGCGTAGTCGTGCTCTTCCAGCGCGGCATCAAGCGCTGCAAACGAGGCTCCGGCGGGCTTCCCCATCCAGGTGCCATCCAGAGTCGCATGCGCCAGGGAGTCTGCGAGGAGTTCACTCATTGGCTCAGGGAGGGGGATCCAGTTCAATCTGGCACAAGGCGGGCATTTGCGCCATCAGCCGAAGCATTGACTCGCGGGTGGGAAACTGAAGCAGCAGCATGCCCAGCGCATCGCCTGAGGTGGCAAAGGCGCGCACGGGCGCACCCGGTAAGACATAATGAATCAATTCCTGGACATACGGGTCCAGTTCTTGCGCCAGCTTCACTCCCCTCAAGATGCCGGCCTGGCGGGCATGCACCACCCATGTCGCATGGAAACGCTGCTCCCCACCTTCACCCCGCCCAGGCACCGGCAACTCTAACCCCGGGTCCACCGCGGACCGGACCGCGGCCATGGTCAGATCCACGCCTGTCTGCTGCTGGATCTGGTGAGGGATGAAGTTGCCTCCGTTGCGCGGGCCGATCTCAAACACAAACGGACGGCCGTCCTCAAGGAAACAACCGTCAAAGTTGAAGGGTCCACAGGTGTAGCCGCACGACTGCATCAGAGCTTCAAGATGTTGCCTCATGCGTTCCAGCGACGCCCCGTCGCGTCCGCAGGGAAACGTCTCCTGGATGGCCGCCCCGTTTTCCGGAGCAGGCAGGGTGTCGTTGTCAAAGCAGTGCAGAAACTTCAAACGGCCCTGTTCCACCCACCCATCGCCCCCGAACTGGCCACCCGCTGGCACCACCCGCTCCTCCACCACCACGCGCCCCTCCCGGGAGGCGGCGGCTGCCCGTTCGAAGGCGGGGCGAAAGTGAGCGGGATGAACCGTCACCCCGCGACCTCCGCTGCTGTCCACCGGCTTCACCACGACCCCTGACGGGAAACCACCCGCCCAAGCCGCCGCGAGTTCCACCTCCTCCGGCCGGTAGCACCGCCACGCAAGCGATTGCAAACCGGCCGACTGCGTGCGCTGCCGAAAGGCGTCCTTGAAGGACAAGGTCTCGACGGCCTCCAGAGGAGAGCCCGGCAGGCCAAGTCGCGCCGCCACCCGTGCGGCCGTGCGGGCGCACACCTCCGAGGCAAAGCCGAGCACCCCATCGACGCGGAGTTCCTCCGCCAGCCGGGTGATGGCATCGGGATCGGCCGCGCTGACATCAAAGCTCCGGTACGCCAGCCGGTGGCCTGGGTTCGAGGGAACATTGTCAGCGGTGAAGACCTCCATCCCCTCCCGCAAGGCGGCCTCGACGGCGGGCACCTGGTGACGGGCGGCTCCCAGCAGGAGAATCTTCATGGCCGCCCCTCCTTGTTCGTTGACTCCTCATTCCGGTGCGGACCCATCCACCGCCCCAGCAGCCGGCCCGCCCAGGATTCGCGCCACCTGGCCAGCTCCGCCTCCAGCCGCACGCGTTTCTCCCGCCCCTTGTCCCGCGAGCGTCGCAGGGCCGCATTGCCCGCCTGCAACCGGGCGCGCTCCAACATCTCGATCGCATCACTGCCCCGCAGCAGGGCATTGGCCCGCAGCACGAGCGCCTCCCTTGCCGCATCATCATGACGCGTGAAGTCCGCCTCCACTGCGGTGAGCAGGGCGAAGAGACGGTGAGCCGGCCGGCCCGTTGTCATCGCGCGCTCGGCGAGGTCCAGCCTCCCCGCGGCATCCGGAGGCAGGCCCATGGCCAACAGCCCCTCGGGTTCGATGAAATGCCTAAGCACCGCCAGCTCCTCCATCACCTTTTCCGCCTCCTTTTCCGGGCCGGGGGCGGAGAGGTTGCCATTATCCGTCCGCAGTCGGAATCCCGTCACCTTGTCGGGCAGGATGTGGACCTCCGCCTTCAGGCAGTAGCGCACCCAGTACTCGAAGTCCGGCAGATGGCGGAAGGTGTCCCGCGGCGGATCCACGAGGATGGCCTCCGCCCGGCGGAACATGGAGGTGGGCATGCAGAAGCAGTTCCCGTGTGCGAAGAACCGCTGCAACCACGCCTCGCGGGGACGATTCTCCCTGGCAAACAGACCGTCAAAAAGGGGCGGCGGTGCCATGGGCTGGCTCTGGTCATCGATGAACTCCGGCTGGCCGAGCACGCTGCCCACCTCCGGATGCGCCTGTAGAAAGGCCGCCTGTAGCGCCAGCCTGCCTGGCAGGCAGACATCGTCAGAGCCCAGCCGGGCCACGTAGTCCCCGGTGGCGGCCGCCAGGGCATGCCGGGCCGCAGAGGATGCCCCGAGGTTCTGGCGATGCACGAGGAGCTTCAGCCGAGGATCGCGAATGCCCTGCAGAATTGAAACCGAGCGGTCCGTGGACGCGTCATCACAGACGATGACCTCCACCTCCACGCCGGTCTGGTCCAGTACACTCTGGACGCTCTCTGCCACGAAGGCCTCGTGATTGTAACTCGGGATGATGACGGAGACGCGCAACATCATCGGTCAGCTTGGGCGGTGGCGATGATCTGGCAGACCTGTTCCGCCCCTGCGCTGCCGAGGCCTCCGTACAGCGGCAAGGAAATAACCTCCTCCGCGATGCGGACGGCCTGGGGCGTGGCCCCTGGTTCCGCCCCCGGCAGATGGGAGTAGCACGGGAGGCGGCTGCACAACGGATAGAAATACCGCCGGGCCAGCACGCCCTGATCCCGGAGCCGCTGCAAGAGCGCATCCCGGCTGCAGCCAAACTCCGGCGTGATGCGGACGACAAAGTAGGTGAGCGCCGGCTCCACCTCTGACGGTTCAGAGGGAAGCTCCACACCGCGCAGCCCGGCCAGATGCTCCCGGTAGGCCGCAACCACCTGCTGCCGCTGCCGCCTTTCTTCCTCGAGCTGCTCCAGGTTGCAGATGCCGAGTGCGGCATGGATTTCCGAGAGCATGGCGTTGGCCCCGGGCATGGTGACATCCCCCTCCTCCAGCATGCCCCAGCGCCTCAGCCGCCGCAGGTCATCCTCCAAGGTGGCATCCTTGTACACCAGACAGCCGCCCTCGCCGGTGGTCAGGAGCTTGGTGGCGTTGAAGCTGAACATCTGCACATCCCCGTAGTCTGCGAGGTTTTTTCCTCGCACCCGGACTCCGAATGCATGCGCGCCGTCATAGATCACCTTCAGCCCGCGGCGGCAGGCGATCTCCTCAATGGCCTCGACATCGCAGGGGTTCCCAAAGACATGCACCGCCAGAATGGCCGAGGCCCGCGGGGTGATGGCCGCCTCAATGGCCGCAGGATCCAGATTGTAGGTGACGGGATCCACATCCGCGAAGACGGGCGTCAGACGGTTGAGCGCGAGACAGTGCGTGGTGCCGGGAAACGTGAAAGGCGTGGTCACCACCTCCCCCTCCAGCTTCAGCGCCGCGATCCCCGCCAGGAGGGCTGCCCCACCGTTGCAAAAGGTCAAACAATGGGAGGTGCCCAGCCGGTCGCGAAGGGCGGATTCAAAGGCCTGCACTTTCGGCCCTGCGTTGGTCAGGCGGTGGCTGTCCCAGATGTCCTGCAGCTCCGTCACAAAACGCTCCAAAGGAGGCAGCATGCTGACCGTGACGGGGAATCCGGCGGAAGGTGGGACGGAGGTGGCCATGCAGATCCTGAAAAGTCTTCCTCGGGAGAATGAACGCAGTTTGCGCGGGTCCGCCCCCGCGACAAAGCCGAAAGTTTGAAATTTTGGGAGGATGCCTCTCCCGGTGCGAAGATCTCTCATCCCACTTGTCCACGACAGGCCCACCGCTACCATACGGCCATGCCCACCGATTCCGTCCCGCCCCCCTTTCTGGCCACGCTGGCTGGCGTGGGCGCCGTGGATCAGGCGGTGGCGCTGCCACTGGAGCGTCTCTTTGACGACCTGCCCAACCTCGTCTTCTTCATCAAAGATCCCCAAGGGCGGTATCGATGTGTGAACCGCACGCTGGTGGAGAGGTGCGGGTTCGCGCACAAGGCGGCTCTGCTGGGCCGTCGCCCGGGCGAGCTCTTCCCCTCCGCCCTGGCCACCCGGTATGAGAAACAGGACGAGCGCGTGGTGCAGACGGGCAAGCCGCTGCTGGACCAGCTGGAGCTGCACCTGTACCCGAGCGGCCGGCGTGGCTGGTGCCTGACCAACAAGTACCCCCTGACCGATCATAAGACCGGGCAGCCCGCCGGCATCATGGGAGTCTCCCGCGATGTGGAAACCCATGCCAAAGGCGAAGCGGCCCGTGGGTTCCCGGAGCTGGCCGCGGTGCTGGACCATGTGCAGGCGCATCTGGCCAATCCACCCACCGTGGAGGAACTGGCCGGATTCAGCGGGCTCACGCCTCACCACTTCGGCCAGATGGTGGAGCGGTTGTTTCATATCACTCCACGCCAGCTCATCATGAAGATCCGCCTGGATGAAGCGCTGCACCTGCTGGCGCAGACGGATGACAGCCTCACGGACATCGCCATTGCCACGGGCTTTTGTGATCAGAGCGCGTTCACCCGGCATTTCCGCAGGATGACGGGACTCCCGCCGGGGGCGTTCAGGGCGAGGAAGGTGGTGGGTGGTTAGGGCTTGGGGCGGCGCGAGTCGTCGTCGGTTCCGTAGAATGTCGGGGGTGAGGGAGAATGGGTCCGGCTTTCCCACCCGAGATGCCGTGGCTCGGGGTACCCAGGGTGGCGGCTCGTCCCTCGTCTGGGCTGGAATAGACATTCCCTTCAGGAATGAGCTTCGGGCGCCCCCCCACACTGTCAGGAGTCACGCATCTGTTTGTGATGTGCAGTCGTGCTGGGCAGTGCGTCCTGAGCAAACTAAAGTTTGTACTACGAACAGTTTCCAGCATCCGCAAGGTGATGGACGTCTTCGTCTAGTTTGATCGCCCAACACCTTGACCACTGACGCACTGCCAACTGACGCACTGGCTCACGGGCTCACCGGCCTATACACCAAAGATTCTTGTAGCCACGAATAAACAACTCCCCGTCTGACACGGCGATGGAGGCGATGACGCGCTCGCCGAGGGAGTTCGTGGAAACCAGCTCAAACTTGGGGGCGGCCTTGAAGATGAAGCAGTCGCCGCCCTGGTTCACGGCGTAGAGGAGATCGCCGCTGCGGACGAGAGAGGACCAGTTTTGCCCGCTGGGACCGGGGCCTTTGAGGCGCTCGCTCCAGACCATCTCACCGGTCTTGATGTCCCGGCACTCAGCGATGCCGCCATCGCTGAGGATGTAGTGACGCCCCTCGTACAGGACGCCGCTGCCGATGCGCTGGCTGACCTTGGGCAGATGCCAGAGGCGGTGGGTGGCGGAGACATCCCCGCTGCCGCCCGCCTTCACGGCCAGGGCCATGCCGTTGAACCCGCCCATGCCCACGACGATGCCATCGGCCTCGGAGTAGAGGGGTGAATTGTACACCAGCGGGTTCAGCCCCGCACAGGTCCAGAGCTCCTTGCCCGTCATGGGATCGAACGCGCAGGCGCGCCCCGGGTAGGTCATGATAAGCTCGTAGTGGCTGCCGACCTTCCGCAGCAGCGGATCACTCCAGGAGCCGATCCATTTTTTGTTCCCCTCCTCGCCCGAGGCACCGCCGGGTTCCTTGTGCTCCCAGAGGGTCTTGCCGGTCTTCTTGTCCACGCAGAGGAGCGCGGTGTTTTCGCCCGGGCCGATGTTGAAGAACACCCGGTCCCCCGCCAGCACGGGTGAGGAGGCATTGCCCCAGATGTGATGTTGTTTCCCGAGATCCGTACGGTGCCAGAGCTCCTTCCCGGCGAAGTCATAGGCATACAGCCCGGCGGAGCCAAAGGAGACCACGATCCGCTCGCCATCCGTGACGGGCGAGGCGGAGCAGTAGGGATTGGTGGCGTGGGTGGCCTCGGGTTCGTTGAAAGTCACGCCCTCCTGCCAGAGCACCTTGCCCGTCTTGCGATCCAGGCAAAGGAGTTCGCGGCGACCACCCGGCCCTGACTGGGTGAGGAAGACCTTGTCCCCCCAGACCACGGGGGTGGAGTTGCCCCGGTCCGGGAGGGGCACCTTCCACTTCACATTGGCGGAGGTGGCGCTCCAGGTGATGGGCAGCCCGGTCTCCTCCGTGACGCCATCCCCGGCGGGCCCCCGCCAGGAGGGCCAGTTGGCACCGTGAACCTGAACCAGCGGGAGCGAAGAACCCGCCAGCACAAGGCTGGCGGTCAGAGAGCGGAGGAAGCGCGGTGTTTTCATGGTTCGAGAGGTCACAAAAGGTTCAGGCCCTCCACAAAACCGCCCGCGCCCTCCCCCGCTCACTTGTCATGCTTATCCCTTGGCCCTCTTCCCTTATCCCTTCACATCATAGCAATGGATCAGCTCCTGATCGCGCAGGTAGAGCTTGCCACCGCTGACGACGGGATGGGTCCAGATCTTGCCCTTGGGGTTGCGCTGGGAGGTCTGGGGTCCGAGCTGGAAGCGGCCTTTCTCATTCCACCCGTTCGGGGAGGCTTCGATGAGCACCACGTTGCCGGAGTTTTCCTCCAGGAGGTAGAGCATGCCATCTGCGCAATGGATGGCACCTTTGCCCAGCTTGCCGCGCTCGGCCCACTGGACCTCGCCGGTCTTGAAGTTCTGGCAGGTCCAGCCACCTTTGTCGGAGTGGCCGTAGAGGTAGTCGCCCACCAGGATGACGCCGCCGTGGTGGTTCACCATGTTGGTGTTCTCATACAGGAACTCGGGCTCGCCACTGCCGAGCTTCACGGACTTGCAACCGACGCCATAGCCGGCGGCCACATAGACCTGCCCTGCATCGTAGATTGGCGTAGGAATCACGGCCGTCTTCCCGGGGAAGGCGACCTTCCAGAGCAGCGAGCCGTCCTTGGCGCTGATGCCAGCAAAGTTCTGCATGGTGAGCTGCACATACTGGCGCACGCCGTTGAACTCGATCGGCACGAGGGAGGCGTACTGGGCGCCGTCCGTCCACTCCGCGGACTGCCAGACCTGCTTGCCGGTCAGCTTGTCGAGGGCGAGCACGGCCCCCTTGTTCCCACCGGGGGTGACGACCACCTGATTGCCATCCACCAGCGGGCTTTCGCAATAACCCCAGCCGGGCACCTTGCCACCGGCATCGGTCAGGCTGGCCTTCCAGATCACCTTGCCGTCCTTGGCACTGACACAAGCGAGATCGCCCTTGCCGCCCAGGGCATAGACGCGATCACCGTCCACAGTGGGCGAGCTGCGCGGGCCATCGCCCCAGCCGTTGGTCAAAAGCGGGCCGACGCTGACGGTCCATTTCTCCTTCCCGGTGGCGGCATCCACGGCGATGAGATGTTCCTCGAACTCCTTGGCCCCCAAGGTGTAGAGCGTGCCTCCCACAACGGCGAACCCGGAGTAGCCAAGCCCGGCCCCTTCAAAGGTCCAGACCCGCTTCGGCCCCTCGGCAGGCCAGGATTTCAGCAGGCCGGTTTCTTTGGAAATGTCCTTCCGGTCGGCACCGCGGAAGGTCGGCCAGTCATTGGCCTGGGCGTTGGGTTGGAAGGAGGCGAGCATGCCCGCAAAGGCACACAGCGTGAAGGCGGTGGAGGAGAAGGTTTTCATGGCAGGCAATGGGGTAAAACGCCGTCGCGTTTTCAAAGCTTGCCAGAAACGACCGCCCTTCTGAAAGATTTTTCACTTTCACAAAAATATATGCGCGACGGCGCATGCTTCTTTAAACTTCAAAATTCAAATGCCAAACTTCAACGTGAGCTACCAGAGGTGCGACGCGTAGGAGCGGCGAATTCCGACTCCCCATTGAAGTTTGATGTTTGAATTTTGAAGTTTTGCCTTTCACGCATCTCCAAACAGCCGCCGGTTCTTCCAGAAGTAGCTGAAGCCCGACACGATGGTGAGGCCAGCCATCATGATGATGCAGATGAGGCCGAAGACGGCGGGGGAAAACGGGACCCAGGAGAAGGCCGGGGCCAGCCAGCGGAACATGGGCTCTGCCGTGGCGGCGTAGAGGAGGAAGTAGCAGACGGTGATGATCTGCCAGACCATCTTGTGCTTGCCCAGCTTCTCCGCCGCGAGGACGACTCCGGCATTGGAGGCGATCTGGCGGATGCCGGTGACGAAGAACTCGCGAGCGAGGATGGCGATCACGATCCAGACCTCCAGGGCGATCTTGCCATTGGGCAGCGGCACCTCGGGAGTGGCCAGCATGATGAGCGCGGCCGTCATGAGGATCTTGTCCGCCAGCGGATCCATGAGCTTGCCGAAGTTCGTCACCAGATTCCGGCTGCGGGCGAGGTGGCCATCGAGGTAGTCCGTGATCGATGCGAGGGCAAAGACCAGCAGGGCGATGGAAATACGGTTGCCCAGCGGCAGATGGAACAGCACCACAAACACCGCCGTAAGGATGAGGCGAAGGACGGTGAGCTGGTTGGGGAGGTTCATGGAGTCGATGATACTGGCAGGCGCGGCGGATGGGGGCCGGAGAGGACGCGGCTTGTTAGCCGCGGTGACATCCCTGTGTCAAACCACGATTCGGTGAGAGAAGATATTTCCCAAGATACGCCCGGTGAGCGCCTTGTGAGGGCGTCAAGCCGCCCGCAACGCCACAAATCCAAACTCCCTGCACACCGCGGTGGCGGTCTCGAACGAAAGCACGGAGTCCACCTTGGCAAAGATCTTCATGCCCAGCAGGGCGATGACCACATCATACGGAGCCACTTGCAGCACGAGCGCCAGGGAGTCCACCGTCGGAGGATCTGGTAGCACGACGGCCTTCTGCGGCAACAGGGCTGCGCCAGTGGGAGACAGGAGAGGGCCGAGCACCTCCTGGGCCGTGTACACCTCGGTCAAGTCCTTGCACCCGTCTGGCAGGAGGATGAAGCGCGGCGTATCCCCGCCCGGTGGGTACAGGTGGATCTCGTCTGCGTCGTCAGCACTCATGGAGCTCTGCGGACCGTTCCGCCCGCACCTCTGAAGGCCTTACTTTAGCTCAAACCGGGCCGGGAGAGGAGGGTAAAAAAACTTCAAATCTCAAAATTCAAACTTCAACCTTCAATGCCCTGAGGTCTGGGGTCGTGAGCCGAACTTTGTGTTGAGGCTTGAGATTTGAAGTTTGAAGTTTGAAGCTTTACACCGGCTTCTTCCAGATCGGCACCGTGGTCTTGATCTCCTTGAGGTACCAGCGGCAGATGTCGAAAGCCTCCGCGCTGTGCTTGGTCCACACGCGGATGAGGATGCTGGGCTCCCGATCGGCCACGAAGCCCAGGCGGTGCTGGATGAAGACGCGGTGGGGCGGCTGCTCGGCTTGACCGCGCTGGCAGAGGCGCTCCAGCTCCTTTTCCGCCATGGGGCGGTACACGCTGTAGTCGATGCCAGAGATCGGACGCCCCTCCTCCTGGCCACGGACGGTGCCGAGGAACTGCACCTCCGCCCCCTCCTCTGCCGCAAAGACGGCCGGGGCGGGCAGGATGGGATCGGCAATCAACTGGTACTCAAACGGTGACGGCAGGGCGGACATGGACACGTGACCATTCCGACACCCCGGCGAAACATCAAGTTCAAGTGCCCTCACCCCGCTCCCGTGGGGGTCACGGCAACCGGGGACAAATCCCGTCTTCTCCCCGGGGTGGCTCATGGTCCCCATGAATAATTTCCCGTTTGCGATTTGCCTCAGGGAGGTTAACTCCCTCCCCGCCCAATTCCGGGCGTCGGGCGTCTCAACACACCGCCAACCACCTACACCCTACCATGTCAAAAAGCGATTTCGGACTCATCGGCCTTGCCGTGATGGGCCAGAACCTTGTCCTGAATGTGGAAAGCCGCGGCTTCCAGGTTTCTGTTTTCAACCGTACCGGCTCCGTCACCGACGAGTTCATCGCCAAGCATCCGGGCAAGAAACTGGTGGGCGCGAAGACTCTGGAAGAGTTCGTGCAGAGCCTGGCCACTCCCCGGAAGATCCAGATCATGGTGAAGTCCACCGCGGTGAAGGACAGCGACCGTGACGCTGTGGACGCGGTGATCGAGCAGCTCATCCCCCTCCTGGACAAGGGCGACATCGTCATCGACGGCGGCAACAGCTTCTACCAGACCACCGAGCGCCGCGACGCTTACCTCAGCGAAAAAGGCCTCCGCTTCATCGGCGCCGGCGTTTCCGGCGGTGAAGAAGGCGCCCGCAAAGGCCCCTCCATCATGCCCGGCGGCCCTGCCAGCACCTGGGAGGTGATGAAGCCCATCTTTGAAAGCATCTCCGCCAAGGTGGACGGTGAGCCCTGCGTCATCCACATCGGCCCCGGCGGCGCCGGCCACTATGTGAAGATGATCCACAACGGCATCGAGTACGGCGACATGCAGCTCATCTGCGAAGCCTACAACATCTTCAAGCACGCTGGTTTCACGACCGCAGAGATCGCTGCAATCTTCAACGAGTGGAACGAAGGCGACCTCCAGAGCTACCTCATCCAGATCACCGGCAAGGCCCTCGAGCAGGTGGACGCCGAGACCGGCAAGTCCGTCGTCGAGCTCATCGTGGACAAGGCCGGCCAGAAAGGCACCGGCCAGTGGACGCTCCTCAACGCCGCGGAAAACGCGGTGGTGATCAGCACCATCAACGCCGCTGTGGAGGCCCGCATCCTCTCCAGCCAGAAGAAGCAGCGTGTGGCAGCCAGCAAAGAGCTGACCGGCCCGACTGCCAACATCACGACCGACAAGGCTGAGCTGGTGAAGAAGGTGCACGACGCCCTCTACGCCTCCAAAATCATCTCCTACGCACAGGGTCTGGACCTCATCAAGACCATGGGCGAGAAGAAGAGCTGGGGCCTCGACCTCGGCCGCATCGCCGCCATCTGGCGGGGTGGTTGCATCATCCGTGCTCGTTTCCTCAACCGCATCACGGACGCCTACCGCACCAACGCCAGCCTGGTGAACCTGATGCTCGACCCGTTCTTCAAGGGCGTGCTCAGCGAGACCCAGCAAAACTGGCGCGAAGTGGTGTCCCTCGCCACCCTGAACGGCATCCCCGCTCCGGCCTTCTCCGCCTCTCTGGGCTACTACGACAGCTACCGCGCCGAGCGTCTGCCGGCGAACCTGCTCCAGGCCCAGCGTGACTTCTTCGGTGCTCACACCTATGAGCGCCTGGACAAGCCCGAAGGCGAGTTCTTCCACACCGAGTGGCCTGAGGTGATTGGGTGATTTGGGTGGCAGGCAATGCCTGACTGATTGATTGTTAATTGAGAGCGGGAGATGGCGTTGGCCGTCTCCCGCTTTTTTGTTGGGGGAGCGGAAGGATTTGGAACCGCTAACGGACGCTCACAGACGCTTACTTCAGCTGCGGATAAGGAGAAACAAACGAACCACTCATGGACACTGATATGACACTAATGGAAGGCGGAAGGGTGTTCGGGGGGATTGTGCAAACTTCAGATTGGCGTAGTCGATCAGCGGTAGCGAGGCCTGCGCAGACTGAAGGTTCGGCTTATGACTGGAGTCAAAGGGCTGATGGCATTGCCGTTTCCTTCAACCCCAAGAATATCACGGCACGCCGTTCTGGAGGCCAGGAAACATAAAACCGCGGAGCGCGATTGCGTCATTGCATCGAACCCGGAGGGTTCCATGTCGGCATCATTATCTTCAACAGACAGCTTGGTGCTGCCATCCCTGAATGTAGGCTGCACTCTCTACGGATCCCAACCTCTGCATCACTTCCTGTAAGAGCATGCGAGCATCTCAACCCTTTGTGCCTTTGTGAGGATAAAGGCTTCTTGCTCCGGCGAACCGGGCCGATTGCCAATCGGCGGCACAGCAGATTAACAATCTGCGCTACCATGCTGCCACGCGTTTCGTGCCATTTGGTTTCCGTCCCGGAGGGACGCTGGACTTTAGCCGGTGGTGACAACCACCGGATTTCGACGCCCCCTCACCTCGCGTCCCGGAGGGACGCCGGATCGCGGCGACTCCTCTCCTCCTCCCATTTGCCGCTTGCCAGAAACTCTCCCGATCCGCATGATTCCATGCCATGATCGACGGAATTCATCCTGCCGTGCGCTGCTGGTTTTTTGCCATCGTGGCCATGTCGTTCTGGCCGGGCGTGCCCACCCGCAGCCCTGCGGAAACGTCCAACACCTTTGACTCCCTCCGCATCGACGGGGTGGCGTTCTCGACCAAGGACGAAATGGTGGTCGAAGGTTTCATCGTCAATACCAGCCCCTACCGCAGCTCCGCCAAGGTGGCGATGAGCGCTGTGCGTATCAACGGCAGGGGCAACTCCGATGAACTTTGCTTTCACCTCATCGGCAGCCCGGATGAAGGCGAGAGCAAGAAGCTCAAGAAGGGGGACTGGATCTCGGTCAAGGGGCACTGGGGGCGATGCCTCAAGGCGGGCCCACTGCTGAACATCGGCTTCAATGTCACGGAGTTTCAACGCATTCCCGCGGTCCCGCAGCGGTTCAAAGACTTTTCGGACCGGGATTGCGAAATGACCGGCACCGCGGTGGCGGGTGGCAAGCTCAAGTGCCAGGAGGAACAGGCAGCCATCGACGGGCTCTCTCAATGGCCACCCGACCTGCTCAACAAGGAGGTGGTCGTCCGGGGACGGTTGCACCCCACCGGCACCGGATGGCAGTGGCAAAACGCCCAGTGGCATGCCGCCTCGCTCGCTGAGAGGATCGGCCAGGAGGTGGTGCTCACCGGGGGCCTGCGAAGCATGAACGGCGTCTGGTGGTTCCAATGCAAGGGGGATGAAGAGCGCATCTGCCTCACCTCGGCAGAGGGCCGTGTGCTCACGTTCAACTCAGACCACCATGGCGGGAGTGCCCGGGTCACGGGTCGGCTCGTCCGCCAGTTGCGACCCGCTCTGGATCAAATCACCACCAAGGTGGACCGCGACCTCGTGCCCCAGTACACCGTGCTTGGTGCGAGGGTAGAACAGCTCGACCCCGAGGGTGGCGGATGGAGCAGCCACTGGATCTCCGGCAAGCCTGTTCCCATGCGTGATGGTCTGCCTGTGCTGGAGGCCGTACGCGCGGTCTTCAACGGCTATCTGGGAGGCGAGACCAGGGCCATGCTGATGCGCGCTCACAACGATGATGTGATCGAATTTCTGCAACGGGATGGCTCCGCGAAGAGGACGGCCTTCCTGGCTGCGCAGATGGAGGCGCCCGGGATCGATCCCACGCTCAAGCTGCTCTATGCAAGCCTGCTGGCCGCACGCAACGATGAACGGGGACGACAGGTGCTCAGACAGGCCGTCGCGGATCCCGCCTATCCCCTTTTCCCTGATGCGGTGTACTGCCTGTTCACCTTCCCCTTCCCGCCTGTGACGGACAAGTCCGCGAAGCCGGACGTGGCCTGGGCAGAGGATATCTTCCTGAATCTGATGAGCCAGGACCAGAAGAAGCTGGTCAGTGGCTGGGCCCTTTCCAGCGATCCCGCCGAGGAGCGCCTCTTGACCCCGGCATCGGCGGTTTTGTTTTATTCCCCCGCGCTGCGCTGGCTGCCCATCATGCCCTCGGCACGGCTTCGCCAGGCCTTGGTGAAGTTCTCCATGACGCCCTTGGATACGGAAAGTGCGAATTTCGATGGGGCGAACTCCCAGTCCACCGTCATTGAGGCTCTGTGCAAAGATCCTTCTCCTCTCGCCCCCGCAGTGTTTCAAGACTGGGCCAACCTCCTCAGACGGGAGGAATGGTATGTCTTGATACCGCTGGTTTCCCGGCTTCTTCAGGAAGGCGACACCGAGAGCATTTTGGATCTGGGGAAGCCCGGCATTGAAGCTCTGTCCAGCATTGGTTGGGCAAGAGATGATCTGACGGTGACCCAGTTGAAGAGCCTCGAACGGCTGCTGCCCGATCTGTTGCCCGAAGCCGAGCAGACGCTGCGGCCGCAGCTCATCCGGCGCGGACCAGAGCCTGCTGCGGAGCTGCTTCGCCTGCTGGCCGATCCTAAGTGGGAGAAGAAGTCGGGCATCCTGTTCGCACTCCGGGGCACGAAGGATCCGCGGATCATCAAGCCGCTGCTCGATTTCCTGGCCACGGTGAAGGACGGGGCGCTGCCACAAGAAGATGATCTGGCGACATGCGGTGCGCTCAAGCACAGCTTCGCGGCCATTGCCTCCGTCGGCAATGAAGAGGCCCTGCGGGCTCTGGCAAGTCTGCTGCGCATGGATTTCGGCCGCGTCGAAAACAACTATATGAACAACGACGGATTGCACCGCCTCATCGCCGCGGAGCTGATCAACCTGACGGGCGAGTCCTTTGGCACCGATGCAGAGGCGTGGATGAAGTGGATCGAGTCGCGGCCAAAGTGAGGGTGGAACTGGGGGAGGTGGCAGCGGAAATCTATTTCGGGGGAAGCTTCTGAGGACTCTGTCGGCAGGAATCTGTTCGTAGTTCAAACTTCAGTTTGCCTCAGGGTGTCTTCCGCGAACTGAGCAATCCCGCATGCGGGATTGAACTACGAACCACTACCAAACCACCCTTGCCTCGAACCCGGAGGGTTCATAAGACAACTCGCAATACCATAACCCATAACCCTACACCATCTCCAGCCCCTTCATCGTCCCCGTGCTGCTCGCAAACGACCCTTCCTCCAGCCCCATGCGTTGCAGCATGGAAACGAACAGATTGGGCAGCGGGTAGTTGTTGTCCCGGTCGTACACGAGATGCTGGCCGTGTTTGAAGCCGCCGCCGGCAAAGAGCACGGGCAGGTTCGTCGTCACGTGGGTGCTGGCGTTGCCCAGGTTGCTCCCGTAAAGGATCATGGACTGGTCGAGCAGGTTGGCTCCCTGTTCCCCCGTTCCTTTGAGCCGCGTGAACAAGGCACTGAGATGACGCATGTGCTCACGATCGATCGCTTCCAGCTGCACAAGCTTCTTCTCAGACTTCCCGTGGTGGGAGAGGCTGTGATAGCCGTCTGTGATGTGAGTCCCCTCAATGTCGAGGGTCGGTGAGTTCACGCTGTCCAGCATGAGGGTGATGAGGCGGGTGCTGTCTGTCTCAAACGCCAGGGCCGCCATGTCATACATGAGCCGCACCTTTTCCATGTACTCTGCCGGACTGTCAGGATCCACCGGCTGCTTTTCCTTCACCACAGGCTTGGGTTTCTTCTCCCATTCCCGGGACTTCTCCAGCCGCTTCTCCAGATCGCGCACTCCCGTGAAGTACTGGTCAAGACGCTCCCGATCATGAGCGCCCAGATCCCGCTGCAGGCTCTTGGCCTGACCCGCCACTGCATCCATGATGCTCTGGCCCAGAGACAGCTTTCTTTCCTGTTCACGCACCTCTTTGGGAGAACCCTTTAGAAACAGCCTGCGGTACACATCGGCAGCATGCTCCTCGCAAGGGATCAGCACTCCGGTTCCCGTCCACGAAAGGCTTCGCACACCCTGGGAGACATTGACCCCCAGCGTCAGAGATGGAAATCGCGTGAGGTGGCCCAGACGCTCTGCCGCATACTGATCCACCGAGATGGTGTTGCGAAATCCACCGCTTCCTGGATGCGGGGCGGCAGTGAGGAAACAATTGTCTGCCGGGTGGCCGCCGTCCACATCGGGGTGCGACACGCCGTTGAAGACGGTGAAGTCATTCTGGTGCGCCTTGAGTTCTTCCAGATAAGGCGAGAGCGTGTATCCCGCTCCGGTGGAGTTCAAAGCGGGGAAGAACTTCTCCGGCAGCAGCCCCAGGTTGTTGCAGATGCCCAGCATGCGCCGGGGTGGCGTGGCAATGGCCGCCGCCGCCCGTGAAAACGCGGGCACCATGGCATCCAGCAGCGGCAGGGCCAGCCCCACTCCGGAGGTACGGAGGAACTGGCGACGGGACACGCTGCGCTGGGTGGAGACAAAGACAGAGGGTTTCATGATCTTCTCGCGAAAGGGTTACTTGGACTGGAAGAGGTCTGTGCCCACCAGGGCGTGAATGAGGGAGCGCAACCGGTAGCCGTCAGCGGCAGTGCCTTGCAAGATCTGTTCCACCACGGCGCGGTCACCAAACCTCACCGGGGCACCGGTGCTATAAGTGATGAGCTGGGAGGTCAGATTGCGGGCGATCTGGGTCTCATCTTTCACCAGCAGATCCTTCAGTCCGCGGATGTCCTTGAAGGCTCCGCCGCCATTGGGCAACTCCCCGCTGGCATCCACATTTTGTGCGGCGTGAAAGGCAAAACGCTGGCCGTTTTTCCCATAACCGGGAGGCGACGTTCCCTCTCCCATGGCACGATACTGTTCACGCCACCCACCCATGACGTCGAAGTTCTCCAGGGCAAACCCTGCCGGGTCGATCTTCGTATGACAGAGCGCACAGGACTGCTGAGCGCGATGCTTCTCGAGTTGCTCACGGATCGTGTGAGCTCCGCGTGTGTCAGGCTCAATCGCCGGAACGCTGGGCGGCGGCGGCGGTGGCACCTTGCCCACGATGCGCTCCATGATCCACACTCCGCGAACGACGGGGGAGGTGGTGGTGCCGTTGGCAGTGACGGAGAGAACGCTCGCCTGGGTCATCAATCCACCGCGCACGCTTCCCTTGGGCAACGCCACTTTGCGCACGGCTACGCCCTGCACAGGTGGCAGGCCATAGTGCTGGGCGAGGCGCTCATTCAGCATGGCAAAATCAGAGTCGATCACGGTCCTGGCCGGCAGATTGCTCTTCAGCATTTCGGCAAAGAACAGCTGCGTCTCCAGCATGGCGGACTCAATGAGCAGGTCATCCAGGTAGTAGTCTGGATAGAGTTCCGCATCTGGCGAAGTGGCCCCCATCTTGCGCAAATCCAGCCAGTAGTTGAGGAACGCATCCACGAACTGCCGGGACTTGGGATTGTTCAACAGGCGGTCGGTCTGCTGATGCAGCACCTTGGGGTCACTGAGATCTGCCTTGAGGAGCGCCTCATCCGGAGCTGAGTTCCAGAGGAAATAAGCCAGCCGTGAGGCCAGCGCACTCTGGTCCAGCTTCCCGGGCTTTTCCTCCAGGCAGAAGAACTTGGGGGAGCACAAGACGGCCGTGTACCCGGCAAGCATCGCATTGGCAAAATCGAGACCTTCGCCCCGGGCTTTTTGAATGATCCCCAGGAAGATTTTCACGTCCTCCTCGTCGCAGGGCTGACGGTAGGCGCGATCGAGGAAACGACGCAGCAGGCGCTCCGCATCCTGTGGATCTTTTGACTCCACCGTAATGGGAGACTTCGCGTCCTTCCGTGTCGCGGGCAGGTTTTCAAAGAGCACCTTGTGTCCGGCATCCGGCCAGCTTTGCAGCAGCGGCCCCTCCACCTCCATCCACTTGAAGGCCACACCCGGTTGCCCGTCCTTTTCCGCCAGCGGATTTCGGGGTGCCGGGGGGCGTGAGCGGAAGAGCCGCACGGCATCCCAGCGGATGGTTTCGCCCTTGAGGAGATAGGTGTCGATCTCCCGCACCGTGGGCTCCACCCCGACATCAAAGCTGCCCAGCAGCCTCAGCAATCGGGGAGGTGTCTCGCTGTAGATCGTAACTGGCTCAGAACGGCGGCCCTTGGAAACAACATCCAGATTCGGCTGCCACCAGGCTTTCTCAGCCCCCGGCCCCACCCACACCGCATACGCATTGAACCGCAGCTTGTACCGGCCGGAACGGGGTGCCTTGAACGTGTTGAACCGCAGCTCGATTGGCTCATAACTGCTCGCCACCACACCAATGGCCTCCTGATCCCGAATAGCAGCGTCTTTCTCACCCGCCGTGGCGGGCGCTTTGCCAGCCCGCACTTCCGGTTGCGCCGTGTATCCCAGAATGGGGAACGTGGCCCGCACCGGGCTGCGATTGAACTCGCTAAAGAACATCTTCTTCACCATCGAAGGCTCTGAGCGGGCGTAGTAGCGCACTGGCTTGGACGACGGACGTGATTGCTGATCCGCCATCACCTCGCGCAGCGCATAGTCGGCCGCGGTCAGGTAGCGGGCCATCTGCACATGAGAGACATCCAGCGCGTCCCCCACCTTGTTGAAACGGTTCGCCTCACCGTCCTCCGGCAGCTTGTCTTTGATCTGCAACCAGGGAGCCTTAAGCAGATCCCGTACGGTGTTTTCGTATTCGTACCGGTTCATCCGGCGCACCGTGGCCCGCCCGTCGGTCACAGCACGTTGAGAGTCAGACTCGATCAGCTTCGAGCCGAGTTGCCCCAGGAACCCCTTCAGTGCCGCCTCGTCCGGCTGGGCCTTCCCCTTCGGCGGCATTTCCCCGGCCTCCACACGGTCAAAGACCTTCACCCAGCGGGCATAGGCCTTCGGGTTCTTGAGATCGAAGGCAAGCGCGGTGAGGTCCAGGCTTCCCTTCTTGGTTTCCGCGTCGTGACAGTCCGTGCAGCGGTTTTCAATCATAGCCTGGACGGCGTTCGGTGGCGGCACCGCCACGGCGGAGGCAGCCAGCGTACAGGACGCCGGAGCAGCAAGGAGAAGGGCGGAAAGGGGCAGCGCAGGGAGCAAGAAACGGGGCATGGGCACAGAAACAGTCAGCCAGAGGGTAACGTCGGCACCATGGCCAATCTGGCAGGTAAAAGACGGGGGAGGAGCGAAAGCGGGCCGGGAGCCGGGGCCTCCGACGAACAGCTTCCGCATCCCCCGCACGGGGTTTGAATCAGAGGGCTGGCCCTATGCCCCGAACCAGGGGTTCATGAGTCAACATAAACCTTCAACCTAAAACAACATTGCATGTGATAAAATATTCTCCAAATACCTCTTGCCCTCACACGGTTGATCCACGTAGCTTCATACTCCATCATGGAAAAACTATGTAGATTCCCCTGTCCGAATTTCCCCTCCCTGCGAGCTCTACTGGTCGGAGTCATCGTTCAATCATCTGTGCTGCCTCTCCCCGCCGAGGAGCTGCCGATTGTCCGCCAGAAACAGGCCTCGCTAGGTGCCCCTTTTGAGGTGCCAAGCACGGCCCCGTGGGTGGACACCGGCATCCAGCTCAAGGAGGGCAGGACCTACCGGATCTCAGCCCAAGAGTCCCCGGATTACAGGGACTCCGTTTTTTCATGCACTGCCGATGGCTCCAAGGGCGTGCTGGGGCGGTTCTTTGACTGGGGAGTAAGATCACCCGGCCGGTTGAACCCGTTTCGCTATCTGAGCCCGGGTAAGACCAAGCATCTCCGGGTACTGTGCGATGGAAGCGTCCCCTGTCGGCGTGCCAGCTTTCTCACCTTGATTGCCACCGCGGGAATGGATGACTCACAGCCGAACGCTTTAGTCATCGGAAAGGGCCGCGAATTTAAGGCCCCCAGCAGCAAGGTTCTCTACCTGTTCTGCAACGATTGGCCCGGCGGGGTCTACACCGAGGGGGAAAACCGTTTCCGCAATCCCCGCCGGAAAGGAAAAAAGGCCCTACCAACCTATGGCAACAACCACGGCCATCTGATCGTCACCGTAACGGAGCTTCCCCGATCCCGCTGAACCAGCCTTCTCCCACCACTTCCCGACCCAAAACTTCTCCCTCTCACGTACCATGTCCTCCCTTGCAGACCGCATTTTCGGCCCCGTCCGCTTAATCCTAAAGCAGCCTTTGCTCAACATCCCGGCCAACACTCTCAGTGATCCGGCCAATCGCGCCGAAGTCCTCCGCCAGGCGGATCTAGAGCTCGTCAATGAGTTCCCCGCGGCGCGCGCCATTCCGCGTCCTTTGCGGCTGCGGGTCATCGGCGAGGTGCTGGATACGGTGATCGGCGCGCCCGCCCCCGCGCCCGCCGGAGTGGCGGTAGATCCCCTCGCTCCGCTAGGGCTCACAGAAACGGAGCTGGCCACGCTCGAGAACTTTGCCCCTGGCAATTCGGTAACCAGTCTTCTCGCGGACGGCGAGACGAGTGATCCGATCGCCATGGATGTCGCTGTGACCCAAGTCCTAGGCGCAGGCTGGAAGGCAACGCCCACCGAGCCAGGGGGCCTCACCTTCCGCATCGAGCACCCCAGCGAAATCCTTTCCCTCCCACAGGCCTGGGAGTTGGCCCACAAGCTCGAAGACCACGCCGCCGTCAGCTTGGCGGAGCCGACAGTCAACTGGGTGCCCGCCCCGGTGGAGATTGGTGGGGCGATGCCGGATGCCGTCGCCGTGTCCAGCTTCGGCGGAAAGAAGCACTTGTCCTGCTCTTCACCCCCCACCTGGAGCACCGACACTAATGCTCTAAACGTGCCGGCGGCCTGGGCCCTCAGCACCGCAGGCAAAGAGAAGGGAACTGGAGTCAAAGTCGGTCACTTGGACACCGGCCTGACGGACCACAAAGACCTACCACTGAGTGATCCCCGGATTCTTCTCAAAGATGGGGCCAATGTCTACGATCCCAAGCACAAGGTGGTGGGCAATCGTCCGCTGGACCCCATGGACTCGGGCATCGATGACTTCCTGCGCACGCAGTTCAAGGCCAATGATGGTCACGGCACCGGCACGCTCTCCATCCTTCTTTGCCGAAGCGGAACGGTGCGAGGCACGGCTCCCAATGTCAGCGTGGTGCCGTTCCGCATCAGTCCCACGGTGGTGAACTTCAACCCCGACCGGATCACGGAAGGCCTGCGTCGCGCCATCGCAGCGGGTTGCGACGTCATCACCATGAGCATGGGCTGCCCCGAACCGCGCACCCAAGACATGCGTCGCCTCATTCAGCGCGCCGTCAATGATGGCGTCATCTTTTGCACAGCCGCAGGTAATATAATCGGCTCCAACAATATCACCCCCATTGTCGTGTGGCCCGCTGCTTATGATGAGGTGATCGCCGTAGCGGGTTCAAATTGCATGAAGCAGCTTTGGAGCGGTTCTTCCCGGGGTCCTGAGGTAAATATCACAGCCCCCGGCGAAAGCGTTTGGCGATTGGTAGCCAAGGGCTCATCTGGGCCGGAATCAGGCACCTCCTATGCGGCCCCAGCCACCGCCGGCATCGCCGCCTGCTGGCTGGCGCATCACGGCGGCCGCGCCGCCATTGCAGCCCACTATGGCGGCCAGGCCAAGTACGTGCCGCTCGCCTTCGCCCATTTACTCCGGACCGTCGCGTTCAACCGCCCGGATCGCTGGAATGTGCGGCTCGGGGGATCCGGCATTCTCGATGCCGAGAAGCTTCTCAAAGCCAACCTGCCCGCAAAGTCCGCTCTCACCGGCTGGACGGTCAAAGAACACACGCTTTCCAGCAAGGCTATCGCCGCCCTCTTCAAGGGCTTGGGGTGGATATTCAGAGGCGGCCCCGCCGGAGTCACCCCGGCCGCCGCGCCAGCGGCCGCACCAGCCGACTCTCCTGAAAGCCTAGCCGCGCGTTATGGGAGCGAACTGTCCGCCCTGCTCTTCGACCGCCCAGCGCTACTTCAGCAGTTGATCGACGCCGGCCTCCTGGATCAGGACACAGAAACCGGCGAACCGGCCATCGCGGCTGCCTCAGCCGAAGGCGTAGTGCCCGATCTCACCCAGGCCACCGCCGCCGTGGAGGTACTGCGCAAGAGCGCCTCCCCCAGCCTCGCGCAGGCCCTGTCACGCTGACCTGCCCCGACGCTCCTGAGCTGGCACATGGCGTCACCGAGACGACGGCCAACCTGATCTACCACGGTCAGAGCGGCGCCCTCAACGAGTCCTTCAGCGACATCTTTGGCATCTTCATCAAGAACTGGTACCCGGGCGAACCCAATCCCCTCAGCGGCTGGACCTGGACGCTGGGCGACGGATGGCGCGGTGCCGGCACGGTCCTGCGTGATTGCATCGACCCCACGCTCGGAGGCGCCGTGCTGGGGGCCCGAACGGGCCCGGCCAGCCGGCGCAAATGAGCGACTATGTGACGACGCTCGATGACAATGGAGGTGTGCACATCAACAGCGG
>NZ_BATQ01000154.1 GCF_000739635.1 Verrucomicrobium sp. BvORR034
TCGCCAGCTGATCACCCGCGTGCAGATCACCTCGATCAACGCCTAATCGCGACCGAGCTCACCCCACCCCAGTTCACGAGAGAAAGGAACCGATATGGCTCATAAAAAAGGTCAAGGTAGTGTTAAGAACGGACGCGACAGCCAGAGCAAGCGTCTCGGCATCAAGAAATTTGGTGGTGAAGCCGTCATTGCCGGCAACATCATCTGCCGCCAGCGCGGCACCAAGTGGAAGCCCGGTTTGGGCGTTGGCCTTGGCAAAGACTTCACCATCTTCTCCCTTGTGGACGGTAAGGTGCGCTTTGACCAGGATGGCCGCCGCGTGAACGTGGACGCCGTTGCGGTATCCGCGTAAGCGAAGCGAATCAGCTTCCCTGAAAAGTTTGAACCCTGCGTGTGCTAATGCCACGCAGGGTTTTTTTGTGCCTGCGCGGAGTCCACGCAGGGGAGTGACTCAGGGATGACGCGACTGAGGTTGAGGGAGGCAAGGGTTTGCTGAGGGGGTTGAGGCGCTTTTCCTCCGCTCCCCAGTCGGCTGGGGACAACCGGACTACGCCCTCCGGTCCGCTGCAGGGTTGGAGTTCCGCTTTTAAACGGTCAGGACGCGGTACCCCTACGTTGCATTCCGCAGTGGCGGCTCAGCCATCGCGCGAACTGAAACCGCCTGACCAAAGAGTGACACAGCCGTCCCACCGGCTCAGTTGTCAGTCGGGCGGTGGACTCGCTGTCTGGATTTAATCGACACCCCTTCATTGAACGCCCATCCGTTGCGTGAATCTGATGTGGGCAGCCCTATGATCACACTCCCCCTTTCCGCGACATCGGTCTTGAATTGGTTCCGCCTCCTGACGTTGGCAGCGCTTCTCTGCTTGTCACTCACCGCAGAGCTGGGGGCCGCCGAGACGGCCAAATGGGACTGGAGTGCGCCGATCCCAGTCGAGTACACGACGAAGCCTTCTCCGCGCGCGCATCGGACCGTGGCGGAAGTCGAGGCGTACTTCAAAGCAAACCCTGGGCAGCCCAAGCTCCAGTCTCTCATGGATCACTTCGGTCCGCCGGATGCGGTGAGCCGTCAGTTCATGAACTCCCAAACCAAAGGCTCTGCTGGACTTTCGAAGGATGGATACACCCTCCGCTTTCTGCTCGATGACGGTGGTGAAGTGCACGTCTGGGCACCGGAGAAGTTCTCGCCGAACCTCGTTATCCGGTACGAGAAAGGCGGCAAAGGACACTTGTTGTGGAAGTAGGCGGGCGCTGGCGGGAGGGGTAGGCACATCGAACTGAGGCCGACTTTAGTCGGCTTAGTACGCACTATGCATGGCTCATGGCGTAGCGGTGATTTTTCCATCAGGAGTCGTATGGCCTGACCGCCTAAAGGCGGAACTCCAACCCTGATTGAAATGCTTGGGGGCGTTTGGTTGATTCTTGACCTGAAAAACGTGCGACTGAGATCAGAGCGGTAAAGACGTGACAGGAAGTTGAGCGCCGTCCCCTCCGCTCCCACACCGGCTGGGGACAGCCGGACTACATCCTCCGCGCCGCTGCTGCGTTGGAGTTCCGCTTTTAAGCGGTCAGGACGCAGTACTCAAGACGTGGCATTCCCTTGACAGCACTCCTCCCCTTCTCCCTTACCCCTCTCTCGCCTCACTGCTCCACCTTCTCCAACAGGCTTACATCGTACCCAAGCTCCCTCGCCCGGTTCACGAGCATCTCATAAACCCCTCTGTCCATCTGTGGCGTCCGGCTGAGGATCCAGAGGTATTTCCGGCTGCCCTCGCCCACCATGGCCCAGTGGTAGTTCTTGTCGTCCAGGGCGAGGACCCAATAGTTTCCTGAGGGCAGGAGGGTGAAGAACTTGACCTTCAGCTTCGCGCCGTTGCTTCCTGCAACCGGGGTGGCCACGCCTTCGATGCTGTCGGGTTTGCCGTCCTTCATGGAGCGGTTCACCACCTTGATGGTGCCATCGGGCTGGGAGAGATAGTTCGCGGTCACATGACTGGCCCCCTTCTCAAAGGAGTGTGGGAACCGGGCGATCTCATACCAGGTTCCGGTGTAGCGCTTCAGATCCACGGCAAGCACGGTGGGTGGGGCACCGGCGTTTGATTTGGATTTGGCACCAGAGACGCAGCCAGCCAGGGCCAGCAGGCCCAGACTGCCAAAGATCAACGTGGAGGTTTTCATCGGAGGGAGAAAATGAGGTGTCTTCGTTTGCCCCCGATTCGGCCATCCTCAGCCCCCCGGTTGTGACGCGCTTGAGCGCCACCATCACGACGAACCCCCGCCCACGTGATACCGTGGGCGGGGCGCAGGTACTTGGGCTGCGGATGCGGCCAGACTAGAACCGGATGCCGATTCCAAGCCCCCCCTCCCAGGAGGAAGGGTCGATGCTCACTGAGGCAGCCGAGCCCCCGACGTCGGCGGAGTCCACCCAGCGATAGCTGCCGTGGGCTTCCAGAAACAGCTTTTCCGTCAGATCAAACACCACGTTCACCTGCCCCATGACCCCCACTTTCACGTCTGTGGAGGACTCATGCCTCCGCTCGACTGCCACCGGTGTGCTGCGGCCGTTCGCATACCAGGCGAGCTTCGCGTCGAAGTCGGAATCAATGACATTCAGCGTGGGACCGACGGCCAGTCCGATGTGAAGGCGATCTCCCAGCTTGCGCCGGTACTCGACGGAGAAGACGACCTCATTGAGCGTCACATCCAGTTTGGATGTGGCCACTGGGACAAAAGCAGCCGCCACTTTGGAAGATGCACGTGAGCTTTTGCGAGGCGAACGGGTCCCTGTGGGACTCGGAACAGCCAAAGCGTCATAGAGCGCAGCGTCATAGACCAGCGCGCTGTTGGGGAGGCCCACCGTGTGAGGATAGCTTGCCGGAGCAACGCCCGCGGCCGTGAAAAAATCGTAGTTGTAGGTGTAAGCCGTGTCCTTCCGGAACACATGCTGATAACCCAGCGCGGTGGGGCCGGTGCCATGCTCGGTCCGCACGTAGCTCCACCCCAAATTCAAGGCCACGCTGCTCTCTGATCCCGAAAACACGGCGTAGGAAAGATTGACGTAAGGCCCGACTCCCACGTCGCTGTCAGACGCGTCCAGGCTGTGCAGATGGGTGTCTACGGAATAGCTCGTCGTCGAACTGTGGAAGGCCGCATTGTAGATCGGTTGCCCGGTGGCGAGAGTGCGCCCCGTCCCACTGAGCTGGGAACCGGAATTGATCATACCTTGGGAGAGACCAAAGTTTTCGACCCCGCCGAAATTGATCGACGGTCCGACAATCCCGTCATCGTACCGCACGACGGAATTCCCATTGGAGAAGCCCACATCACCCCGCCCCCTGGATGCCCGACCTATGAGCGGCTGCCAGGACAGGGGGGTCGGCTGGGCAAAATGGAAGTCCGCATCGATGGAGCGCACCGTGGCCCCGGCGCTGAAGGTCCAGGGTGAAACGTCTGCCGCAAACTGAACGGGAGGGTTTTTCGCATCCACCGCTGGCGGCGGCAAAGTCGGCCCTGCATGGAGGCTCGCCGTGCTGATCACGGTCCCGGCGACCAAGATTAAGGAATGGGGGGAGGATGGTTTGGACTTCATGTTGTCGGTGTGTGAGATGACCTTCACTGAAAAAGACGCGGGGGCGCGATGGGCACGGGAAACCGGCAAAGCCAGCAGCCTTGGAGCATGGACCCGTTCGAGGATGGATATTGGGGCCTCGGGTTTTTTGGGGAGTCGGAAGGCTGGGGAGACGTCGCCATTCAAGCAGATTAAAAGCCAGCGCATAGAGAAATCTTTTCTCCGACGACTCAGAGAAACGCGCCATTGGCGGCTCCGCACCGGGTGTCGCCCAGCCCGCCCACCGCCAGGAAACAAGAGCCGCGCTCGCTCCTCTCGCGCATTTTCTCCCACAGAAAAGTTTTCCTATGCAACAAAGAGCCTATATGCACAGTTTAGCATATTAACTTCGACCCAGATCATGTCCACGGACTCGGGCTCCCGCTCGTTTGGCGATCTGTACTCCGTGCGCGGTTTGACGAACACGGTCTTCTTCGGCAGCCCTGCGACCACCCTCTATGTGGACGATGTGCCGTTTGGCGAGACGTTTACCTACGCCCAGCTGCTCTCGGCGGTGAACAGCGTGGAGGCGCTCCGCGGCCCCCGGCCCATGGTGGTGGGTCGCAACACCGTCACGGGCCAGTCGCTGGATGGGAACACGCCCCCGTTCGTGCCGGAGTTCGACGCGACCGTGGCGCTGGACTTGCATCTGGATGCGGGGTTCTTCGCCCGGGTGGAGTACCTCGCGCTGGGGAATACGAAGTACGACGACTTCAACCGGGAGGAGTTCCAGCAGGACAGCTTCGGCCTGCTGAACGCTGCTGTGGGCTGGTGCGCCCGGAACTGGAGCATCTGCCTCTACGGCACCAATCTGGCTGGGGAGGAGTACTACACCACCATGAACACGGACGTCCGCACCGGAGCCCCTGGGGCTCCGCGGGAGTTCGGCGTGAGGGTGGGCGTGCGGTTCTAGCTCCCGACCGGAGGCCCTGGGAGCCGATGGTTCGAGCCCGCTCCCAGGCACCTCCAGTCAATTTTCGGATTCGTTGTAACTGGCCGCTGCGTCTGGTCAGAGTTCCCACTGCGGAGGCGTGGCCCCGGCCTGCCTTCCGCCAGTCTACCAGTGAGTTGAGTCGTCTGTCAGTTGTTCATTCAGTTCTTTGGTTGGTTGGTCAGATAGTTGAATTGCCCGTGGGTTGGGCACTGTGGCCGGTTGCGTCCTGGGTCAGGGACGCAACCGGCCCTTTCTTTTTGTAGGTCTGCCCTGATTTTGTCGTTCCATTCCGGCCAGCCTGTGCCTAGGTGTGCCGCCGTTTTCCTTTCCCAGCTCTCCCTTTTCCATGTCCCGGCTTTCCTCCCTCCTGCTCGCCGCCACCCTGCTCCTTTCCCTGGCCAGTTGCGCGGACCCCATGATCCAGCAGCAGATGGACGCCCGGAAACTGCAGATCAACAACGAGCCACGCGGCGACTACTTCATTGGCCGCCGCTACTACATTGAGCGCACCCAGTTCTGGGGCTACATCCGCCGGCCCGGCCAGAGCTGGGACAGCTCCCGCCTGGTTGTGATCAACGAGAACCAGAAGAGCGCCCCCGACCGCCTGCCAGAGATGCCCGCAGACGGCGGCAATGCCCACGGCTACGATCACAATCGCGAGTACCGCATGTGGGGCCGCTTCACCGGCCAGACCATCTACGACCCGAACAGCGACCTCTTCCTGCCTGAGTTCCAGCTCACGAACTACGAGCTGATCTCCCCCGCCCCCGGCTGGCTCTTCCACCCGAAGGAGAAGTCTGATGGGAAGCGCCTGCTCCGCTTTGAGAAGCAGGAGTACCCGTAAGGCCAGTGCGCCAGTGGGCAGTGCGCCAGTGCGTCAAGGTGTTGGACCGGGGTTCGTTTAAGAACGGACTTGAGCCGATGGTTTTCTCGGGTGACACAGGCGTCCCGCCTGTGCGTGGTACCGGCATCTTGCCGGTGGGTATAGGTGTAGCCAGACGCAGAGCGGCACCAGAAAAATGCCACCGCCAAGGGGTTATCCGGGGCAGTCGGGTGAGGCGCTCGCCCCACAGGTCAATACCATCTGGGAAAAGTGATGGTGCCGCTGTTTGGACTGCCAAGGGGTTCCAGAATTGGATCGTCGTGAGGCTGGCGTCGTTAGTTTCCAGTTGGTGAGATCAGAGATTCAAAAGGACCGAAGGCCCGGCCTCATCAAGCCTGCCCACCACAAACATCCCTGAGTGAACCGGGCCGACAGCCCTGAGCATCTCAAATCCCAGATAACCTTGGGCGCGGCCCAAGGCTGCAATTATTCCGGGCTTTCAGCCCTCAGCTCGCTCACACAGGGCTACCAGTGGCCACTTCTTCTCCCTGATGGCATAGCCCTACGGGTGGGAGACAGGGCGATATGACGCGCTTCATGTTTAAGGCCGATCAACTCTACGAGGAGCATTGACGCCTTGCCGCCGGGACTGGCATACTCCGGTATCACCCCCTGCCCAAGCCTCCCATGAGAACCTTCCTCTTCGTTCTTGGATCCGCACTGCTTTTCGCCTTGTTAGGCTCGCTGCTTATCCCGCTGGTTTCCGCGGGAAATCCGAGCGCGGATTCCCGACAACTAGGACAGATTCTGGGACTGCCGCTGCTGTTTGCCGGTGCGGTGGTGGGGTATGTGGTCGCGCGATCGACGCGAAAGAGGGGGTGAGGGCGGGATGATCACCGTTTCAGTTCTATCCCTTCACATTGTCACCTTGCTCATCAACCCGTCCCAGTGTGCCTGGGTTAGATGAAACATGGCGCGCCTGCCAAGCTTCCTCATGAGGCTCCCCCACGCCACATTCTTGGATAGCGCCACGCCGACCAGGCGGCAGAGGGGCCCAGCTCGAGTTGCGTCCGTTGGGATGGACCTTCTCCTGCTGGCGCTCTTACCCCTTCTATGGGTCCTCACCGCCCTCCCCTCAGCCAAAGCCGGAGCCCCGGACTTTGCCAAGGGCTTTGACCTTCTCTTCGAGCTCGGGCTGCCAGATGCCTCTGGCCCGGACTGGCGCTACACCCCATTGAGCGGGCCCTCGCTGCAAAGGCAGAATTTTATTGATCCCTTTGGTTCGTTCAACGTTCGCATCGGGCTCGGTGACGTGTTCGAACACGGGTGGGTGCAGACCACCCGTTCCAACGTGGTTGCGACGCCCCCAGGCACCGCGGCTTCTACTCCGATTCCGGAACCTCACTTTCCAACAGGCACCAAGGTGTTGATCGATGGCTGGCAGCTCCAAACCGCCGTTCCACCCGGGGCGGAATCAATCCACCTGGAAAAGTTAGGCCTCTCACCCGCCAACATTCACCCTGGAGAGGGAACAGCAGACGAGAAGGCAGACGCCCAACTCCTCGTCCAATACCTGCAGCGCGTGGCCAAGAACAAGGAGGAGGACGACAACTCCCTCTGGCAAGGTGCCCTGGAGGATCGGGATTTCATCGCCACCTGCTTCTTCCGCGCTGCCCAGCATCATCGGCGCGGCTACCGGGAGGAGGCCGCCGCCGCGGTGCAGGCCCTGCTGACGATCGTCCCACGCCAGGATCGCCTCATGGATCTCGCCGTGCAGTGGTTGGCCGAGACCTCCTATGCCAACGCGATGAATCAATTCCGAGGCTCCGGCGATTGGCAGGCGCTGCATGCGAGCCTCACTCATGCCCTGCGCACCTACACCCGCGGCTGGGAGCGACGCCCCCTAGTGGAAAAGCTCCACGCCCAGATCACACAACGCCTCGCCACACCGACTGCGCCTCCCCTTCCCCTGGCTCAAGCCCGCCTGCTCACCCCGGAACAACGGACCTGGTGGGAGCAGGTGGCGGACGATCCTCCCGTGCCCTACAAGGAGAAGATCTCAGCGCCAGCAGACAACCCTACAGACGAAAGGGAAGCCACCATCGTCAACATCTTCGTCAAGGCCAGACTCGACCGGATCGCCGTCACCTGGCTCTACGATTTCAAGATGCAAGTTGATCCATCGAACCTCGCGCTCTGGCGGAAACACAGCGCCACGGGACCGGCCTGGACGCAGGCGATCCTGCATCAAGACTGGGACTGGATGACCATTGCTGCCGCCGCTGTGGACGATGAGACGCTCATTCCGGTCGTCAGTTCATACTGGAATGTGCCGAATCCCAATCCCTTCGACTTTGAAAATAGCCCGCCAGATTTTGAGTCACAGGAGCTGGAACGAAGCTGGCAACACATGTACCGGCCACAGACACGGGGAGAGCTCGCCCGGGAATTCCTCTTGCACACGTTGCCCTTGACCAATGAGCAGCGGGCAGACCTAGCCACCGATCCCGTGGAACTGCGACGACTCGGCCTGGAATGCGGTCGAGTCCTCAAGGGAAGCACTCCATCCCAAGCAGCTCGTTATTTCCTTAAATTCGGCGACCTGGCTCAAAAAGGCAAGGCCCTCATGGCCCTGATCAACACCGGTGCTGCCGAGGACCTCAAACTGGCTGAGGACTTGATCATCCAGCAATCCAGCATCCGCTTTGACGAAGCCTCCCACCTCGTCCGCACTCGCGGAAAGGCCAGTCGCCCCTTCCTTCAGCGGTATCGGAGGGCGCTCTTCGCGGCCTTTGAGATTGAGGCTTCCGGGGATTCCCCATCGGAAGATCACAAACTGCCTTCCCCATGGGCTCTGAACCTCGCGACTCTGGAGCATCTTGCCGCCGGCCGCGGCCCTACAGACATCCTTGCCGCCTACGTCAGGGGAGAGCTCGCGTTTGATACGCTCTATGCACAGACTCAAGCGCTGTTGACCGATGATTCTCATCGTGAGGGTTTCGTGGACCCCATTCTGGATGCCGTCCTCCGCATGCCCAAGGGGCAGGGTGAAATCAAAATGGGCCTGCTTACTCTATGCGCATGGTTCGGGAGGAAACTGACTCCAGCGCGCAAAGACAAGCTGCGGCAGATCCTGAGGGAAGATCCTGATACGTTGGTCGTCACCCATGACTACACCGTCTCGCCGCTCTCGCAGGTCGTGTCCTGGCTGACTCTGCAATTCCCTGACGACAAAGAAGGCGTACCCGAAAAGATCCATCCCCTTTTCCGCGATTTGGATACCTCTGATATCTGGCCTGTTTGGCTCGCTTTTGGGCGGGCCATTCTGGACGGCAGGTCTCTGCCCCCGCTCCCCTCAGCGACCAACGTCACCACCGAACGTCGTCGCGAGATGATGGAGGCGATTCCACAGCGCCTGGAAAAGGGCGAATGGTCTGAGTACGTGCAGGCCCTCTCACTCGATGAGAAACTCGCACTGGGCGAGGATCTCGCCACGGTACCGTTCACGCCGATTGGGATTGAAGCCGCCTTGCGCTTTAGGAGGATCGACTCCTATCCCCCGGATCTTGCCGCACGCGTGGGATTGCACGCATTCGTTGGCCAGAGCGCCAGCGCCTCTACGTTGGCCAAGCTCGGAGAGATCTGCCGCACCCAGTTGCCTGAGCTGAAGGAAGGCGAGGGCGACGGCCTCTGGATCGCTGTGAAGCCCATGCCCCTGCGCCAGGGCCTGCGCATCTTCATCACCACCGGCTCTACCAGCCACAGCACGGACTTCGGCAAGACCACCTTCACCTACGTGGGCCATTGGATGAAACAGCTTCCTCAGACACCTGCCCGTTCACCTGAGCTTCTGGGTTATGGATGGATGGTGTGGAAGATCGCTTCTGATGGGTATCAAAGTGCCGACTGGTATCAGGAAAAAGGCCAGCCCTGGCAACACTGGCCCGACGCTGGGCACCCCACACTCGGCGCCTCTCCCATAGGAGACACCAATGTCTCCGAGACTGATCTTCTTCCCGCACTCGAAGCCCGGAGCAACACCTGGGATAAGCCGTCCGAGACGATCTGGTTTGAGACAGGAGCACGGAGACCCGGAGGTAGTGCGCGAGAGGTCGGAGATTAGAGGGCAAATGGGAGAGGATGAGGAGAGAGGTTGGGTACGGATTACGTGGCCAGTGCAACGGAGGCGGAAGTCTCCACACGCAGCAATCATTTCCCCTTCGGGCTCCAAAAGCGTCTTCGAAGGCAGTGATCTGGCGGATGACTACCAGGCGTGGCGCACGCGTGCACACCCCCTGCTGAAACGCTACGGCTCGAGTTTGTCACCAGGGCCGCCAAAAAGCGGTGTCGAGCCACCAGCACTCCAAGACGCTTCGCGACTTTGGATGCGCCGGAGCTATTGGAGGTCAGGTCCCGATTGGCGGTCGGCTCACGAAACACTGGCGCAGCGCGGTGTGGGTCTGATGCTCTCTGTGATGAAAGACTCCTGGCAGGAAAAGCCGGGCTTCGGCATTTGAATGATGAGCCAGAACTGGCAGATATTTTTGATCGAAGCGCTCAACTGGTTCATCCAGGCGGTGCTGCTCTGTCTCGCGTTCGTCCGCCCTTGGCTCGTCAAGCGGTGGCATCTCAGCGACCTCTTTGGCTACCCGATGATACTGTCAGTCTTCTGGTGCATCTGGCGCATGGTCATCTTTGATCCAGCCACCGACAACGACGTCCCTGGCATGGGGTATCTGGCGGTGGGGTTTGTCCTCGGATTTATCGCCGTCTTCCTGCACCTGTTGCGGTGTGCTTTCACGCGACGCCCCGTCACTGCGCCCCCCGCAAATTCACTTGCTGAAAAGAGCGCGCGCACCGTTTGTGATCCATGATTTGGCAATGCCCGGACTGTGGAAGGACTCACGACGATCTGCCCGTCTGCTTTGGCATTGAAGCACCCTGGCGGGCTCTGGTGCCGGAGGAGGAGTTCGATTCGCGGGTGGAACTGACACCTGACCAGTGTGTGGTGGATGAATCTCAGTTCTTTGTTCGTGGCCACATAGAAGTCCCCATTCACGGTCATGATGAACCGTTGTCTTTCTCGGTCTGGTCCTCTCTTAGCGAGCAAAGCTTCTTGCACATGTGTGATCGCTGGGAGGAGCCGGATCGGGGGCTTGACCCGCCGTACTTTGGCTGGTTGTGCAATTCCATTTACGTGTATCCCAGCACCCTCCATCTCAAGCTCTCTGTGCAGTCACGAGCCCAGGGTCTGACGCCGCTCTTCACGGTTGAGCCCACGGATCATCCGCTTGCGATCGACCAGCATCATGGCATCACGATTGCACGCTGGCATGAACTCGCCCATCAGCTGTTGCATGCGTAGTTGAGAGTGATGCGACGACCCCAATGCAGGAGGAAATCAGGGGCAATGCGCGGCAAGCGGAGCGCTTGCCCTACAGTGGACTTTGGACGCGGGGCGGCTTGACGAGTGCACAAAGGATTCAGCCCGTCATTCGACCGCACACCCCGGGTTGTAGGGCGACCGCACCGGTTGCCGTTCGAGAATGTGAATGAGATTCAAGCGACATGCGATGCCGCTGGGGAGTAAAGGAGGCGGGGGCTCCGGCCCCGCGAGCACGTTGCCGGAGGAGCAACCGGCACGCGCTGGGGATCATCGAACGCTGTTGAAGTGCTTCGGTTCGAGTTCGTCACAAGAGCCGCCAAAGCGGTGTCGAGCCACCAGCACTCCATGACGCTTCGCGACGGTGCACACACTGGGGAGGTTGGCCGACTTGTCCCGGCAGGCTGTCATTCGTCGCCCTGCGCCAAACGAAGCACCAGGCGCCCAGAACCTCCCTCCTTTACATCCTCCCCCTCCCGCCTACTTCTTCCCTTGTACATGAGCACGCAAAGTCCATATCATCGCAAAGGAACGCCGGGCGGTCCCGGATGCCGGGTCAATCTCCTCCCTGTGCAGGGCCCGACGGCCCAGGGAACGACCGCGAACTTCGCCCTGCTGGATGCGGGCAAGGAAGCCTCTGAGGTCGAGCTGCTGCGCACCATCGTGAAAGGCCTGGGTGTGAAATGGGGCAACGATGACTTCGGCTGGTGGGCGGCGGTGCCGGAGAAGCCGATCAGCGCCTTTGCTGCGGCGCTCTACAAGGCCGCCACGGATCCTACCGTAGCGAACAGCCCACACTCTCTCTATCGTGAGGACGACAACGGGGGTCGCTTCCATGTCGGCGATTTCGAGACCCGCCGCGCGGCAGAGGAACGCGCCAAGGAGCTCGCCTCTGGCGGACACAAACAGTACTTCTTTGTGGAACCGATCGTGCAGCCTCCGAGCAAGGCGTGACCGATCACAATAGGATGGCCCGGAGAGGCTTCAGGAATCCTCCGGGCCCATCTCACCTCGCAACCCGCGATCATCGTGTCCCGCTGCGCCTTGATCACCGGCGCACCACAGCCTTGGGCGAAAACGAATGGAGAAGCTGTGCCCCGAACAGACTTCCCACCACGGATACAAGAAGCGCCATGCAAGACATGACGAGAAACCAGACCTCTGGCGCCTCACCGACCACGTGTTTCACGACAACAAGCCTGGCACCATTCACCTCCCAATAGTAGCCTTGAAGTTCCTCGTATTTTTGGGCGAGGTTTTCATAGGTAGGTAATTCGCCGATTCGGCGCAAGTTCCCCTCCTCATTCCTCAGCGCGCGAATATACTGCCAGGACTCTGCCGCTGCCTTCTTCATCTCAGGCGGATCCAAGTAAGCCTCCCGGGGATCAAGGGCGATCATCCCCGCAGCCATCCCAATGATCTGCACGGAGAACAGAAAGATCACAATGAACAACCCACCCCACATGGGCCAGTCAGAAAGTGCAAACCGCGTGTGCTTCATGGGCAGAAGGGTTAGGGCGAAATGGGAACCACAATTTTTGCGATGCTGCCACCCTACAATGTTCGCCGGGCCAAAAGCCAGTAAAAAATAAACACAGGGAAGGAAGGCTTGCGCGAGCGCCCGCAGGGTCGTTGCCTGCCGTTGCGGCTTCGCTCGCCCTTTCGTGTCGCAATCACCTACCGAGGAGAGACCTTGAACACGAAGTTGCCATTCGGAATCAGGCTGCGATCAAGCGGCGGATTCTTGTTCAACACCTCCTCCATGGCAACTGGGTCCGTGCTGGACAGTGCCGTCCGGTGGTTGAGCATCATCAGCTCGAACAGAGGCCGGGCTGACTCTGGCACCAGATAGATGGTCTTGATGGGAGCATCGTCCTCCACGATCCGGAATTCCGATGGGGCGCGGTCTTTCGTCTTGGGCAGGGTTTTCGCCACCAGCAAATAGTCCCAGAAATGAGGGAACTTGATTTGCGCGGTGAAATCCCCGTCCCCCACCTGCTTGGTGATCATAGCGCGCGAGCCATCCGCCGAGTCCAGCGTCAGCGTCCACCCGTTTATCTTCGCGATCAGACGCTCTCCACCACGCTTGTCCATAGAACAAACAGGAAGGCAAGCACGCCGATCATGGTGAGATAGGGCTTATTGATTGAGCATGATGAATCCTCATACCGAGGTTGTTTTGGCAAAGTCTAAAGAGAGGCATACGGATCACGCCCCAGCAGCAGCTTCAGCTCCGCCCGGCTGAACTTACGCTGCTTGATGGCAAATTGACTCGCCAGGTGTTGCATCAGTTTGTCAGCATGACCGTGGTTGGCATACTCGATAGCGCCGGACGGCCCCTCAGCCTTGACATAGAGAGCGACAATGTCCCAGCCCCCACGCGGCATTTCATCGCGGATCGCCTCGAAATCCTCCTCGGTTTTGGCCTTTTCATACTTCTTCAAGTAGGCGGCAAAGGCCTCCGATTTGGTGATTTCTTTTTCGACATCGGCAGCAGACTCCTGCAGGACCTTTGCCAGGGCTTTGTATTCATCGGCAGACAACGCACGAAACACACCTCCGGATTCTTGGATCGACCGACACTTCATGGCGGCACCAGGCTTGTCCCGCACGATCTCCATCGCGGCAGCATAACCCTGTCCGTAGTCGGTCAACAGCACCGAGCCAAGAGTCAGCTTTGTCCAAGGCGCAGTGAGAGGTTCCTGCACAGACTTGGCTTGCGCCGCCACTTTGTCCTCTGCGTTTGCCAATGACAGGAGATTGACTTGAACCGACAAGATCAGCAGGAGGAGCAATGGCCGGTTCATGGTGGCGAACTAAAGGGTGACGCTACTCCAATAGCGCATCGCGCAGCAAGGCGACATCTTCGATGGGAGAGTTTTCCGGGAACGCGATTCCAACGAAGCGTTTCCACTCAGCGTGAAGCTGGTCGAAGTTGGTGCCGCTCCAGAGGAAGTCAGATGAAACATAGTGCTCCGCGATGGAGCCCATTTTGACAAGCTTGGCTGCCAGCGCCGGCACATCGTTTGGGTCAGCGTATCCCATCAACGCCAGCATGAGCTGGCCCAGAAGAAGGAGCGGAGCCTCTTTATCAAACCAACCATCATGCTTCAGCCGGGCATGCAAATCTGCGAAGACGGGATAGAGTAGTCTTAGCAGCTGTGCGTCCTGAAGTGCGTGGGAATCTTCCAAGAGACGGATGACCAGATAGTTAGGCACCATCGTGCCTGGAGGACCGGCAGGTCCGGCACACAGCGCGACTCCCACGGAATTCGTAAACACACGGAACCGGCGGAAGCGAACAGGATCCTTTTCGGTTTCCGCGTCGCCCCACATGGTCAATCCAATCGTCTCCGTGATGTCGAAATCTGCGTCTTGGGGAAGTTTTCGCGATTTGAGTATCGCGGTGAATTCTCGCACGTAGCCCGGAAACCCCGGATCATTCGGACTGAAATCCCACACATCACGCGGTGTTACTTCGTTGACAGCATAAGCAAAGAGCTTGTAACAGGCGGGGGTCATGGGGGCAGGTGTGGAAAGGATGCCCGGAAATCAAAAAAGGCAAGCGGGGCTCGTCAAGGTAGCCTCGTTCATCGATGGTGCATCAGCGTCAGGTTAACTTGCATACCGCCTCCTGCCCTGGAAGCCTCAATGTCTGTCGAGATTTGGCGACATCGGCGAGAAGGCGAAGCTTGCAGACGCTTCAGCTAGTGCCTCCTCACGTCGACAACTACAGGGGCGCTGGGTAGTTGGTGATCAAACACCAGTGGGTGGGCATAGCGACGCGAGCCGTCGGGGTGTGTGCGGATACGAAGGATATTTGAAGATGCCTTCTTCATTGTGGTCACGATTGCCGGTCGTAGTTGACGACGTAAGGAGAACAGACCAATCGCGCGCGTTTGGGGTGGCCGCCAAGGAACCATCTGGAAATACCCGACTCAGACCGAAGTTGATCCCAGTATGGGATCTGTAGCACAGCCCAAGGTTGGACGAGCCCTAAGCGAGTCTACCTTGGGTACCGCCGCAGGAGAAGATCAGGTGGGAAAGCCGACAGCATTCGCTTCCTCCCCTCCGTCTTCAACACCTCCATGTCGGCGCCTCAGGTTCCTTGGCAGGCACTAACTTAACCGTATGCGATGTCTCAATCGTGGCGCGCGACCGCATTCCCAAGGGGTGCTTCATGGCCGCGAGGTGAACCGGTATCAAACTCCCCTATCAACCCGGCTTACACGTTAGCCTCCCGATGAGGGATCAACTTCGGACTGAGTCGGGCTGGGCAGGCGCGGTTTCTTGGTAACCACAACATCGAAGGCGGGAAGTGCGGGAGTGCTGGTTGCGGAAGATGGGAATCGACGAATTGAACGCACGTCCCTGCGGCGACTGAGCCGGACGGCACGTCCGGACTACACCCTAGGCGCTGCTGCGGAGTAGTTCGACGGTCCCCATCGGTTCAGGAGCAGAGGGTTTGGCGGAAGAAGTGGCGGACGCTCTGGCCACTCATCACGTTCTTCAGCAGGTGCGTCCCCTCACGCTCACCCTCATGGATAAACTTTTCGTCAGAAAGAAGCACCAACCCGGAATATTTTCCCTTCCCTTTTGAACGGCATCTGGGTTAAACCAGTCAGCGGAAAAACGAATCTTCATCACCCCCAATGAGTTCGGCCTACCAACAGTCCAACGGACGCACCATGCCCTTGTGGCGAAATCTTGCTTTCACCGCAGCGCTGGTGGGGCCGGCACCTGGGGTGCTGCCTCTGTTTTTCACCCTGGCCCTGCCTGCCCCCCGGGTGCAAGCGGCAGGGGTGGACTATGGGAAGGGCCTGGAGATCCTCTTTGAACTGGGCCTGCCAGATGTCTCAGGACCCGACTGGCAGTACCTCACACTGGAAGGCCGTCAGGGTTCTGAGATGGAGGACCCGTTCGGGGGCAGGTCCCGTAGCGGCAACAGTTCGCCGGAGATCGAGGCGCTTCAAAAGACGCTCGCCCACGGTTGGGTGGAAAAGCCGACCGTCTCCGATCCGACCAAACCCAATCTCACGTATCGACGTGTCCTCGGTGACGGCTGGCGGATCCTGGGCACGACCAACGAGCAAGCCGCGGCGCGTCTCATGCAGCAGGCCGGCCTGCAGTGGAGCCCACTCACGCCTACGAAGGACGCCAAAGCAGCAGATGAGAAGGCGGATGCCAAGGCACTGGCGCTGGGCCTCCAGGGTCTGGCCAACTCGGACGAAAGCATCAAACGCTCGCTCTTCTACTCGCCAGATCTCATTGTGACCTACCTCTTCCGTGCAGCGCAGTATCATCGGCGCGGGCACAAGGAGGAAGCGGCTGCGGCAGCCCAGGCCCTGTTTAGCCTGATTGATCGCAAGGACCGGTTGGTGGATCTGGCCGTGGAAAAACTGGCCGGCACCCGTTACGATGAGGTGATGCGGCGCTTCCGGCAGAACCGCGATTGGAAGGAGTTGGACGCCGGATTGGCCAAGCTCCTCTCCACCTACACCCGGGGCTGGACAGAGCGGGCCGTCGTGGAGCGTCTGGGCCAGCTCGTGCAACAGCGTCTGGCCACACCCGCCGGGCAATCCCCCCCGTTGCTCCATGCTGCCAGCCTCACACCGGAGCAGCAATCGTGGTGGCTGGAGCTGGATGCCCCGCCCAAGGTCAAGGAGACAGCGAAACCAACCGAGGCAGCGCCTGCTCAAAAGGCGGGCGAGGAGGAGACGAACGAGGTCGACTTGAATTCGGACGAAGCAGTGCTCGGGGACGAGGAAAGCACGGCCAACTTCGACTTCTCCAGCTTCTCCCAGATCTGGTTGTTCGGCGTGAAGATGCAGGCCGATCCGGACAATCTGGCGATGTGGAAGGAGCAATCCGCCGCCGCCCCTGCCTGGATGCGGGCCCCCATCGAGAAAGATTGGGACTGGATCACGGTCATGGCCGCGGGGTTGGGCGACGAGACGCTGGTCGCGCTGCCGGGTCGTGAATCGTACCGCTCCTCGCGGAGCTTCGATTTCGAGTCGGATACTCCCGAGATGACGGAGGAGGAACTGACCGAGCTCTGGGACAACCTCAGCCGCCCCCGCACACGCAGTGATCTTGCCCGGGAGTTCCTTCAGGTCGTGCTTCCCATCAATGACGAGGAAGACGACGAACTCCCGACCGATGCGATCGAGCTCCGGCAGTTGGCTCTGGATCTGGCCAAAGCGCTGAACGGCAAGACTTCGCAGGAGATTGCCAGATTCTACCTGAAAGGCGGCAGCAGTGAGCAGAAGAGCCAGGCCATGTCTGCAGTGATTCATGCGGGCAATGAGGCCGATGTGAAGCAGGTGGAGGCTCTCATTCTGGAAAACCCTGGTCAGCACTTCGAACAAGCTGCCACGCTGGTGCGGAAGCAAAAGTCGGCCAGCAAGCCCTTCCTCGACAAGTTCCGCAAGGCGCTGCTGGACGAACAAGTGCGCCAGGGCAGCAGTGATGCAGAAGTGGCCAAGGGAGAGTTGCCCGCCTACTTGAAGGAGCAGATGACCATGCTGGAAGGGCTGGCTTCCGGCAAGGGGGCCACGGAGCTGCTGGATGACTACGTGACCGGCAAGCTCAACCTCGGCCAGCTGAGCCGGCAGCTCAACGCCATGAGCCGCTCCTCAGAGAACAACGACAAAACAGTGGACGCCATCCTGGCGGCCGTACCCCGCCTGCCCAAGGGTGAGGGTGATCGCAAGTGGCGGCTGCTGGTGCAGTGCATGAACTTCGCCCAGGGCATGACGGACTCCCGCAAGGAGGCCCTGCGCAAAATCCTGCAGGAGGATCCCGATGCGCCGGTGAAGTCCAACGAGGGCACGACGGCCCCCCTGTCGCAGTACGTGTACTGGACGGCAGACTTCCTGGCCAATGACGACCTCCAGAACATCAGGCGTCAGGTTCAAGGACTTGACCACAGCGAGCTGTGGCCGCTGTGGATCGCCCGGGGCCGGGCCACGCTTGAGGGCACCCCCATGCCTCCCACTCCCTCTGGAGCGGATGTGCCTGCGGATCGCCGCAAAGCCATGGTGCAGGCACTGGACACCCCTCCAGACAAAGGCTGGGCCGAGTATGTGAACACCCTCTCACTGAATGAGAAGATCGCCCTGAGCGAAGAACTGCGGAAGGCGGAGTTCAAGCCCGCATGGCGGGAGCAGGCGCTGGTGGTGGTCCAGATGGACGGCAATCCCAAATCCCTGCTGGAACTGGACGCGATCAAGGCGCTCACCGGACAGAAGATCACTCCAGAGGCCACGGTCAAACTGGCCGAGGCGTGCCGCAATCACCTGCCCAAGCTGGGCGAAGGCCAGGGCATCCGAGTCTTCATCATGCAGAAGCCTTTCTACCAGGGCTTGCGTGTCCAGGTGGAGGTGACGGACGCCTTGGAAGAGAATGAGGAAGGCGAGTACGACCGCTCCCTGGTCTCCCAAGGTGCCCGCTGGATGAAGGAGCTCCGCTCCGCCAGCCCGGAGGCCGTCCCCGTGAATGGCTATGCCTCACTGCGCTGGATGCAGGGGCCCCGGGAGGCTGCCATCGTCAACTGGCACCTCGACAAGGACGCCAAGTGGCAGAACTGGGCCTCAACTGAACACGAGGAACTGGGCCGGGCCCCCGGCTATGGGACTGCCGTGCCCGAGGCCGACATCGCCAAGGCCCTGGAGGAACGCATCAAAACCTGGAACCCCGCCACCGACCCCTTCTGGATTGAGACCGGGGCGGTGAGGCCGCCTGCGGCGGAGACACCAGACAAGAAGACTCCAGACGCCAGACCTGAATGACTTCGCCGCGGGAGACTGCATGTGAGTTCTCGAACCCTTCAACTATTTGATGAACTGATGCCGCCTAAAGGCGGAACTCCAACCCTCTCCGCTGCCCCGATTGGGACAAATCGCCCGCCGCCATGAATTCTGTCGATCACAGCATCAGCCCCTGGAGGCAGGCCCGTGGGCCTGCCCGCCGGATGATGATGATCGCGTGGTTCTCTGCATCTGCCAGCCTCTGTGTGCCGGGGATTATTCCCTTTATCCCTGGCATGGGTGGCACGGCCTGCGCTGTGACACCGGATTTCGGGAAGGGCTTTGACCTCTTGTTTGAGCTGGGCCTTCAGGAGCTTCCTGCCGACCGCTGGGAGTATCGTGAGATCGAGGGCGTGGGCAGCCGGGAGATTCTCCCCAGTTCAGGCATGGATAACATCCGGGCCGTCGTCACTGAATTGGAGAACACGTACACCCGGGGCTGGGCAGATAAGACGACCGGAGAGCCCGGCAAACCAGAGCTGTTGGTGTGGGATGGCTGGCAGATCCATGACAGCACCCAACTGGTGCACTCATGGGGTGAACCCAGGCGGATCAGTCTGCTGCCGGCAGATGAGAGGGCCGACGCCCAGGCTCTGGCGAAAGGGCTGCAAGCCATCGCGACCTCCAAGCCAGTCAGAGAAAACCTCCTGTACAGCTCGGATACGATTGTTTCCTTCTTGTTCCGGGCCGCCCAATATCACCGACGGGGATACAAGGCCGAGGCCGAAGCGGCCGCACAGGCCTTGTTTGCCATCGTGCCCCGTCAAGACCGACTGCTCGATCTGGCCGTGCAGACTCTCGCGGGTCAGCAATACCAGAAGGCATTGGACAAGTTTTCCGGAACCCGGGACTGGCAGACGCTGGACACCGATCTCAAACGGCTCCTGCAAACCTACAGCCGGGGCTGGCCCAGTCGTCCCTTGGTGGAGAGGTTGCAACAGTCCGTCCAAAAGCGCCTGTCCTCGCCGCAGATACCAGCCCTCGTTCACGCTTCATCTCTCACTCCTGAACAACAGGCGTGGTGGGTCTCCGTGACAGACGGGCCACCTCCAAAGAAGCAAGGCGCCACGGAGCCGGAACCTGAAGAGTACCCTTACGGTATGAACTACCTGGGCGAGCAATGGCTGACTGGAGTGAGAATGGCGGCCAATCCCGAGGGTTTTAATGATCTCGAAAAGCAAAAGGACTCCCTGCCCGCTTGGCAACGCGCCGTCCTGGATAAGGACTGGGACTGGATCACCGTGATTGCAGCCGGCCTGGGGGATGACGTCTTGGTGGGACAACGCCTTCCCTCTTACGATCCCTATGAGCCCGGCTTCGAATTCAAAGCCGATCCTCCGGAGCTGACCGAAGAGGAAATCAATGACCAATGGAACATCTTCTTTCGTCCGCAAACGAGAGGTGAACTGGCACGTGCTTTCATCGAGACCATCGTTCCTTTCCATGAAGAGGAAGGCGAGAGTTTACCAACGGATCTGGCAGAGCTTCGTGAGCTGGCGCTCAATACGGCCAAAGACATCCACGGTAAGACTCCAGTGGAAGTGGCCAAATACTATCTAGAGGTTGGCACCATCGATCAAAAATCTGAGGCATTGTCAGGCATCATCCGGAATGGGAACGATGCGGACCTTGATCTTGCTACCACGATCATTCTCTCGCAGCCGACTCGGTATTTTCAACATTTTTCGGACCTTGTGCACCGCCGAAAGTCCGCTGCGCGGCCAGCAATTGCCCAGTTCCGCAAGGCGCTGACAGCAGAGGAGCTTGATCACGATCCTGATGGCAACGCAAAAACTAGCTCTGGTCGCCATCGCGAACACTTTGAAGCTCTCGAAATTGTGGCTTCGGGACGAACGATTGCCACGGTGATCGAAGATTACGTGATGGGCAAAGTACCTGACGCAAGACTCTCGCAAGAGCTCCGCACCGTGGTCGTCTCAGTAAGAGAGAAGGAGTCGTTGCCGGACCTGGGTCTGGAGGCAGTTACCCGTCTCCCGAAGGGCGATGGCACACGTAAGTGGCATCTGATTCAGAATACCATAGAGTATTCGCGGGAACTCACTGAGGCCCGATGCCGGGACCTTCTCCGAATCATCCAGGAGGATGGCAATGCCCCGGTGATCCATGAGAATGGAGGCTCACGTCCGCTTTCCGATCAAATCTACTGGCTGGCGAATCTCTTTGAAGACTATGGGCGGACAAGTTTTGTCGCGGAGGTCTATCGGTTCGATCCTGACGATCTCTGGCCATTGTGGATTGAGCACGGCAAGGCCTCTCTCGAAGGCAGGCCCCTGCCCCCTCTCCCTTCTGCCGGGGATGTGCCCGCCCCTCGTCTCCAGGAAATTCTCCAGGCCATCCCGAGCCGGATCACGAAGGGGTGGCCTGAGTACCTGCACACGCTCTCGCTGGCGGAGAAACTGGCTCTTCAAAAGGAGCTTCGCCAGTCGGGAGTCCCGCCAGAGTGGTGCCCCTTGGCACTCCGCGTCACCAAGGTGACTGGTTCGTCGCCCGAGTTGGAGAAGTGGGCTCCGATTCAGTCCGCCTTGGGCAAGCCTCTTGACGGAGCTATCATGGCCTCCCTGGCCGAGGCCACTCGTACTCGCATGCTTCAACGAGAGGGACAGGAAATCGGCGTCACCCTTCACCTCAGCCCACTGCCACTGCTACAGGGCTGGCAGATCGAGGTTGAGACCTATTCCCCAACTGATCTGGATAGACCCAACCTGAATCTCCCTCGTACAATGGAGTGGATTCAGAAATTCGAGGGCCAGTTTGGCGCTCCTTCTGGCATCCAAGGTTGCGCCTGGCTCCGCTGGCCTCAGAACCGTCGGGAACAAACCCTCTTCCACTGGCATCTCGATGCCGACCGCCGATGGCAAAACTGGACCTCGGCTGAATATCCCGGGCTGGGTGGCCCAGCGCAGGAGGGCAATGTGATTCCCGAAACTCAAATGAATGCCGCTCTCGACGAACGTCTTCGTACCTGGAACCCCACCGAATTGAATTTTTGGATGGAAGCCAGTGCGCTCAGGCCCGCTGCGCGGGAGACAGAAGACTCGAAGACGAAAGACAAAAGACCTGAGGAACACCCCTGACCATGAACGCCGCGTCCATCTCTCCTGAGCCGCCTAAAGGCGGAACTCCAACCCTCTCCGCTGCCCCTTCATGGTTGGAGCACCGACTTTAGGCGGCTCAGGAAACCATCACCCTTTTCCCTCTTCCCTTAACCCTTTCCCCTCTCCTTACCAATGTCTGAAACAACCGACGCGGCCTTTGCCGCACAATGGGAACGCGCCAAAGACGCCGCTGCACGGGTGCGCCGTGAACTTGCCCGTGTCATCGTGGGGCAGGACGAGATCCAGGAGCAGATGCTGGTCTCCCTGCTCTGCCGTGGGCACTGTCTGATCGTGGGCGTGCCTGGCCTGGCCAAGACGCTGCTGGTCAGCACGCTGGCGCAGGCACTGGGGCTGAAGTTTCATCGAATCCAGTTCACGCCAGATCTCATGCCCACCGACATCGTGGGCAGTGAGGTGCTGCAGAGCGATGCGGGCGGGGTGCGCAAATTCGAGTTCACCCCTGGTCCCGTGTTTGCCAATCTGCTCCTGGCAGATGAGATCAACCGCACCCCTCCCAAGACGCAGGCCGCGCTGCTGGAGGCCATGCAGGAGAAACAGGTCACAGTGGCCGGGGTGACCCGTCGGCTGGAGGAACCGTTCCTGGTGTTCGCCACGCAGAACCCAGTGGAGCATGAGGGCACCTATCCGCTGCCGGAGGCGCAACTCGACCGCTTCTTCTTCAATCTCAAGATCGGCTACCCCACTCTGGAGCAGGAGGCAGATGTGGTGCGCCGCACCACAGGCCGCAACCAGGATGTCGCCGAGAAGGTGCTGGATGCCGCCGGCGTGCTGGACCTGCAAAAGGTGGCGGTGGAAGTGCCTCTGCCCGACTCCGTACTGCAAGCCATCCTGAAACTCACGCACAGCACCCGCCCTGAATCCCCTCTGGCCGATGAATACGTGAAACGCTACGTCGAATGGGGCGCCGGCCCGCGTGCCTCACAGAACCTCGCCCGCGCCGCCCGCGCCCTGGCCCTGCTGCGTGGCCAGGCCACCGCCTCCATCGAGGAAGTTCGCGAGGTTGCCCTGCCCGTGCTGCGGCATCGCATCATCCCGAACTATCAGGCCACGGGAGATGGGGTGAGTACGGAGGACATTGTGAAGAACCTGTTGGCGAAGATTTGAGGGGGGGAGGAAGGATGCAGTGAAAAGTTGAGAGTAAAAAGTGATAAGCGGAACTCCTGCCATTCACGATTCCTCGAACCCAGAAAATCCAAAATCCAAAATCCAAAATCCAAAATCCAAAATCAAGCTTCACCGTCCCGCATGCGGGACGGAACTCCAACCCTCTCCGCTCCGACTTCATGGTTGGAGTTCCGCCTTTAGGCGGCTCAGTCTGCTCATCCTTAAGCGATCCATTCCTTGAAACATTCCTCCTCATCCAAATACCTGAGTGCCGAAGACGCCCGTGCTTTGCGCGCGATGGCCTTTGCGCCGCGCATGCTGGTGGAGGGGCATCATTCCGGGAAGCACCGCTCGCGCTGGCGGGGGGCTTCGATGGAGTTTCATGAGTTTCGCCCCTACACTCCGGGCGATGCGCCGCATCTGGTGGACTGGCGGGTGTTTGCGCGCACGGACCGGTTTTACCTGAAGACCTTTGAGCAGGAGACGCGGCTGGAGTGCCATCTCTTTGTGGACAGCAGCGCGTCCATGGGTTTTCCGGAGGAGCCGGGGGCGATGACGAAGCTGGACTGGGCCTCGCACCTGGCGGCGTGCCTGGCTTATCTAGTCACCCTGCGGCAGGATCGCGTGTCGCTCACGCTGTTTGATGCCACGATCCGTCAGCACCTGCCCCCCGGTGCCACCCGCGGCCACCTGCAACAGATCCTGCATGCGCTGGAGCAGAATGCCCCGGGGCAGAAGACCTCACTCTCTGCCGCACTGGAGCGGGCGCTGCCCCTGCTCAAGCACAAGGCCACGCTGGTGGTGGTGAGTGATTTCCTCGATGACCCGGCGGCTGTCTTCCGCGCCCTGGGGGCGTATTTGCACCGCGGCTTCCGCGTCTTCCTCTTTCAGGTGCTCACGCCGCAGGAACTTCTGCTGCCGGACACCGCCTACCGCCGTTACGTGGACATGGAGACTGCCACCGCCCTTCCCGTGCATCCCTCGGCGGTTCGTGCCGCCTACCAGCGCGAGCTGGAGGAGCACCACCGCCGCCTGTCCCAGCTCAGCGCCCGCCGGGGTGTGGAGTTTGTACAAGCCCGCACTGACCAGCCCTGGCTGGACCACCTGAGGAGGCTCACACGATGAATTTTAGCATCGGCTGGTTGCAACCCGGGCTGCTCTGGCTCGCCGCCTTTGCGGCGGCACCGGTCATCGTCCACCTCGTCTCCCGCATCCGCCCGCCGGAGCGGCGCTTCCCCACGGTGGAGTTCCTCCGCCGGGCCATGAGCCGCACCTTCCGCTGGCGGCGTCCGCAGGACTGGCTGCTGCTGGCGCTGCGCACCCTGGCCGTGGCCGCCCTCGCACTGTGCTTTCCTCTACCCGTGCTTGTGGGAGGTCGGAACCTGGCCCAGAGCAGCGAGGGCAAGCACCTCATGCTGGTGGTGGACCGCTCCGCCTCCATGGCCGCCAGCGGCGACGGGCAGTCCCGCTTTGCCCTGGCCGTGGCCCGCGCGGTGGAGATCCTCCGCTCCGCCGGTCGCGTTGAGTCCTTGAACCTCGTGTGGCTGGATGCACAGCCGGACGCGGTCTTCCCCGATATGGGCCGCAGCCGGGAGCGGCTGGAGGAGGTGCTGCGAGCCGCCAATGTCTCGGGTCAACGCGGCGATGTGCCCGGGGCCCTGCGTCTGGCGCTGGAGCGGCTGGAGAAGCTGCCCGGGGCCAAGGAGATGTATGTGCTCTCTGACCTTCAGGCGACCACCTGGCGGGAGACCCTGCCCACTGCACCGAAGGACGTGCAGGTCTTCAAGGTGAAGCTCGGCACCGATGCGCCCAACCTGGCCCTCAGCGGCCTGGAGACCCAGCCGGTGGAACCGCTGCCGGGCGAGAACGTGCAGGCTCTGGCGCGGGTGAAGAACTTTTCCCCCGAGGCCCGGATTGCCACCGTGGCGTTCTCTCTGGGGGATGCCCGCTCCACCCGTCAGGTGGAGGTGCAGCCCTGGGGTGAGGCCCAGGTGGGCCTGAACCTCCCCATCACGGAGGTGGGCAGTTTTGTCGTCCGCGCCTCCTTGCAGGGTTCGGAGGATCGCTTCTCCATGGATGACCAGCGTGCCATTGTGCGCCGTGCGAGAGAGGGGCTCAAGGTGGGCGTCCTGCCCACAGCCTTGGCCTCGGAGGAACGCGAGGTCTGGCAGCGCGCCTTGGGAGCCCTGCCGTGGGCCAATGTCCAGCAGGGAGCCGTGGCAGACCTGGGCAGCACGTGTGAAATCCTTGTGGCGGGCGACTCGGGAGAGGAAACAACCAAAGCCGTGCAGGAGGTCCTGCGTCGCGGCGGCACCGTGTTGTACCGGCCCCTGGCCGCTCCCTGGCAGCCCGGTCCGGTTGGCAGGGGTCAACCCGCCCTGACAGCCTCTCTTGAGAAGACCCCGACGGACGCCCCGTGGCATCTGCGCATTGCCAATGAGAAGGCGGAGGTCTTCCAGCTCTTCAGCACCGGGGAATTCGGCGATCCCGCCCGCGGTCTCTTTCATCAACGCGCCCGCCTCGCTGGAGGGGCGGATGATCTCAAGGGCTGGGACCTGACCATGGCCTACAGTGACGGCATGCCTGCGCTGGCCCGTAAAAAGGTGGACCAGGGGGCCGTCTGGTGGTGGAATCTTCCCATGGCCCCTGGCGCATCCACCTGGGCGGGCGAGTCCGCTTTCCTCCCCTTTCTGGGGGAGGTGATCCTCCAGAGCCGTCCCGTCACTTCCCTCCCGCCTGGCACAGAGGTGCAACCTGGCCAGTCCGCCGCGTGGTCCCCCGCCCGCCTGCTGGAAGGCGGCACGGTGAAACTAATGGACCAGGCCGATGCTGTAGTACCGGTGCAGGAGGATCTGCAAACGGGCGGCCAGCGCTACTTCACCGTCCGCCCGCTCGAGCCCGGCCTCTACCGCTGGCTCATTGTGCAGGAGAACCAGGGCGGCACCGGCCATGTGGTGGCCCATACGGCCGTGAACGTGCCGGAGGAAGAGATGGACCTGCGTACCCTGGCACCGGAGGCGGTGCCCTTCGGCGAGACTCTCGTCACCGGCAACGCCGCCAGCCTCAGCTTCGCCCAGCTCCGCGATGGCGTGCCTCTCTGGCCCTGGCTTCTGGTCACAGCGACGGTCGCGTTTCTCCTGGAGTCCCTGCTGCTCGCTTGGTGGCAAAAAACTCCAACTGACAAACTTCAAACTTCAACCGCTGCCTGACCCCTGCCCACCCCGCGCAGTCCCACTGAATTACCGAATCACTGAATCACTGATCCACCCCGAAATGACCTTCCTCCCGACACTCCCTCTTCCTGTGCTGCTCGTAGGCGGCTTGCTGCTGCTGGCGGCTGCGGCCTGGCTGGCATGGAGGGGGGCAGGCACTTGCAGTCCGCGGGTGAGACTGGGGCTGACCGTCCTGCGGGTGCTGGGGCTGCTGGTGCTTCTGTTGGTGGCGGCCAATCCGGGCCGATGGCTTACCGAAGGCGAGCAAGAGACGCCGGGGTATGCTCTGCTGCTGGATCGCAGCGCGAGCATGGCGGTGGCGGATGGCCAGCCAGAGCAGAACAACGGCAAGACCCGCTGGGAGGTTGCATCCGGGGCGGCGCAAGAGTGGATCAAGGCCTCCAAACACCCGGAGAGGGTGGAGCTGCACCCCTTTGCGGTCGATCTGGAGCCCGCGGTTGACTCCAAAACCCTGGGCGGCCCCAATGCCATCAAACCCGATGGCGCTGGCAGCGAGATCGCCCGATCCCTGGCCCGCCTGCTGGAACGCGCCGCTTCTGAAAATCAGCGCTGGGAGGGCGTGGTGCTGCTCTCTGACGGACGCGAAACCGCCGCTGTGGACACCGCCTACCAGGACGCCGTGGGCCGGGCCCGGGCCCTGGGCATCAAGGTACACACGCTGGCGGTGGGCGGCCCTGTCTTCCGGAAGGATCTGGCCCTGCAGGTCGTGCGTCGCCAGATCGTGGCCTATCCGGGACAGGCGGCCTCTGTGCAGGTCAATGTCTCGAACCGCGGCTTCGGCGCAGTGAAGCCGGTCGTGCGCGTGCTGGACGCCGCGGGTGCCGAGGTGGCCCGCGCCACCGCCACGCTCAAGGCCAATGCCACGGCCGCCCTCACCCTGGCCCTGCCCGAAGCAGCGACTGAAGGCGAGTACGCAGTGAAGATGGACCTGTGGGAGGGCGATGAGGTTCCCGCCAACAACACCGACCGCTGCCGCCTGCGCCGTCTTACCAGCCGCTCCCGCGTCTTCCTGGTGGAGGGCGCGCCTTATTGGGACACGAAGTTCCTCGCGCAGCTCCTGCGTGGCCAGGGCCTCATGGAGGTCGAGGCCGTGTACCGCCTGCGCCCGGATCGATTCTACCGCGTGGTCAGCTCCGATGACCGGAAGCTGGAGGAGACGAGCAAGATCTTCCCCGCCAACCAGGCCGAGCTGGGGCAGTATGATCTGGTGGTCTTTGGCAAGAGCGCGGAGTGCTTCCTCACCCCGCAGCGGGTGGAGATGCTGCGTGCCTTTGTGCGGGACCAGGGCGGGGCGGTGCTCTTCTCCCGCGGCAAGCCATGGGCGGGCGACTACCAGGAACTCTCCTTCCTCGAACCCGGACGCTGGGGTGAGGAGGCCGGGGCGGAGTATGGCTTCCTGCCCACCCTGGAGGGGGAGGAGGTGGGCCTCTTCGGCGAGCGTCTGCCCCAGCCCAAGGACGAGCTCTGGCAGAAGCTGCCGCCGCTCAATGACGTGCGCTCCCTTAGCGAGCTGAAGCCCTTCACCCGGGTGCTGGCCATGGGCGAGCGCCGCGGGGGTGGGAACGGAGTGCCTCTGCTCCTGGCCCGCCGCTATGGACGCGGCATGGCCGCCACCCTCAATGGCGACGGCCTCTGGCGCTGGTCCTTCCAGCCCGGCAAACCGGATGCGCCGGAGCGGCAGAAGGAGTTCTGGCTCCAGCTCCTGCAGTGGGCCGCCACCTACTCGGAGTTCCTCCCGGGCGAGGATTATTCCCTGAAACTCAGCACCTCCTCCGTTGCCGCTGGTGCCACCGTGCGCGCCCGCATCGGCCAGCGCGGCGCGGCAGGCGGCACCCCGCCTCTGCTGGAATTGGTGGCAGGCAGCGAGGTAAAGCACCGCGTGCAGGCGACCAATCTGGGCGGCGATGAGACTGGCGGTGTCCAGTGGGGCGCGCTCATTGCCATGCGGGATCCAGGAGCTTACACCGTCCGCATCCAGGTGCCTGAGGGAGCCTCCGCGCCCAGCGCCCCCCTCACGGTGCTGGCCCCGCCCCAGGAATCGGACGAACTCAGTGCTGATCCCGCCTACCTTCAGAAGCTCTCGTCGGAGACCGGCGGTCAGGCCCTGCCCCTGACGCAGTGGCGCACGGCCCTGCAATCTCTGGAGCCCGATCACGTGCCGCTGCAGCTCGATGACGCCCGCTGGGATCCGCTCTGGAGCCGCTGGTGGATCCTTGCCATCGCCGTTCTCCTCCTCGGCACCGAGTGGGGCCTGCGCCGCCGGCTCGGCCTTTCGTGATGAGTCTTTTGTATCCTTGAACCCTTTCTCCTTCTCCAATCCATGGACGTCCCACAGGAACTTCGCGAGACACTGGCCCACTTCCGGGACCAGGTGCGCGCCCGGCTGCGACTCCGCGGCACCCTGGCACTGATCGCTGCCTGGGTCGGGCTGGCCATCCTCCTGGGCCTGCTGGATGCCTGGCTCAGCTTTGAAACCCAGGGCCGCACCGTTCTGGCCGCACTGCTGGGAGGCGCGGCTGTGGTGGGACTGCTGACAGTCTTCTGGCGCAGCCGACGGTTCACACTTCAGGATGCCGCTCAAAGGCTCGATGCCGTCACCGGTGATCCGCGTGGTCTCGCCAGCATTGGCTCCGACCTCTCTTCGCTCACGAAAGTCGCGGAAAAACGCGAAAGCTCGTCCCCCACTGCTCCGCCTGCTCTGCCCACTCTGGAGGGCTTTCTCACCCGCCGGGCCCTGGCGGAGGCCCTCTCCCGCCTGCGAGCCCTGCCGGAGGAGACGTTGACCTCCCGCATCCGGCTGCGGCCTGTCTGGGCACTGCTGGGCGCGGCTCTGGCGGTGGTCATCGCGCTGGCCATCTGGCAGCCCCGGGCGACCTCGCTCATCGCCCAGCGCCTGCTTCAGCCCGGTCGTGAGCTGCCGCCCTACAGCCGCTATGTGTTTGACCTCGATCCCTCCCAGCCCCGCGTCATTTATGGGAAGGCCCTCTCGCTGGCCGCGGAGATCACCGGCGCCCCGGTGGAGGGCGTGGAGGTGCAACTGCTCACCCGCAGTGCAAGAAGCTCCCAGGTGGACCGCCTGCCAGTCTACCGCGAGGCAGGGCAACGATTTGCCCAGAAGCTGGAAGGGGTGACCACCCCGCTGGAGGTGGCCTTTGCCATCGGCCGTGCCCGCTCCGCCTGGGTGCCGGTGGAGATCCTCTGGCAGCCGCAGCTGGAGCGCTCTGAGGTGACCATCACCCCGCCGCGCTATGCCGGTCGCAAGACAGTGCCCGGCACCCTCACGGGGGAAATCCAGGGACTGCGGGGCTCAGAGGTGCACCTGCGCCTGAGCAGCAACCGCCCGCTCTCCGGCGGCCTCCTGGAAGCCAGAGTTGAAGGAAACAACGAAGTGGTGGAGAAGGTGGACGGCACCCCGCTGCGGGGAGATCCCCGCACGGTCGAGTTCCGCTGGACCATCAGCCGCGACTGCCGCTGGACGGTGGATCTGCGGGACATCCGCGGCACCCGTATGGCGGAGCCGGTCCGCTTCGTCCAGCGTCTGGTGCCAGATGAGAAGCCCGCCATCGATCTCCTCGCCCCCGGCCCCTTTGCCATGGCCACCCCCTCCAGCGCGGTCAAGCTGCAATGGCAGGTGTCGGATGACATCGGCCTAGACCGCGCCTCCTGGGTGCGTACGGCGGATGGCTTCCGCGATCGCGCCACCGCCCTGCCCGGGGTGGGTGGGGAGCGTTCCGTGGAGGTGCAGCGCGAAATCCAGCTCACGAACCTGGGCGTGAGCCCCGGGCAGACTCTGGAGTTCCTCCTGGAGGCCCGCGACCGCAACCCCAGCCTCATGGGTGTAAGCTCCTCGACCCCGGTGAAGGTGAAGATCATCTCCGAGGAGGAATACGCCGAGCAGATCCGCGTGCGCACCAGCATCGAGGAGTTCGCCGCCCGCTATCAGGTCCTCCGCGATACGCTGGATGCGGCAGCCAAGGCGCTGGATGAACTGGCCGAGGCCGCCCGCTCTGGCGATCGCACCAAGATCGAGGCCGCCCGCCAACGTGCTCTCAACAAGCAGAAGCAGGCTGCGGAGTGGTTTGGCGACTTTGCCGATGACTTCCCGGCCTTCGCCACGGACAAGGAGCTGTCCGAACTCTCCGGTGATCTGCAGGAGGAACTGGAGAAGAATGCCAAGGATCTGGAAGGCCAGTCTGGCTGGGACAACCCCGCCAAGGCCGAGGAACTGGCCAAACAGATGCGGGAGCGCCTCCAGGCCGGCTCTGACAAGCTCGATGAGCAAAAGGAAATGGCAGACGAGTTTGCCAAGATCGCCTCCGTCGCGGAGATGGCTGCCGAGCTCCAGGCCATCCACCAGGAGCAGCGGGAGGTTTCAGAAACCCTGGCTCGCATCGCGGAGGAGATCGCCGTCGGCATGACTAACAACCGCCACAAGGTGGGTGAGCTGCGCCAGCGGCAGCTGCGCAATGAGGAACGGCTCCGCGAGGTCGAGGAAAAACTGCCCGAGCGCCTCGCCCAGCTCCCGGAATCCGCCGCCAAGCTCAAGGAAGGCGCGGAGAAAGTGCTGGAGGGGCTCAAGAACTTCGACGTGGCCAAGCAGATGGGCGACGCCGTGACCAAGATCGGCAAAGGGGACCTGCTCGGTGCCAGCAACGACTCCCTGCTCGCCCGCGGCAATCTGGACCAGATCCTGAGCCAGCCGGACAATCCTTTCTGTGACATGTGCCAGGGCAACATGCCCGGCGGCATGGGCAGCGGCGGTGCCGGTCAGCAGGAAGCGCTGGCTCAGATGATGGGGGCTCTGAAACGCCGTGCGCAGGGCGAAGGCCAGGGCCAGGGGCCCAACTCCAAAGGCGGCATCGGCGAAGGCGGCCAGGGTTTCGGTGCCAAGGGCGGCAGCGGCTCCAGCATGGCTGGCACCCAGCTTCCCGTGCCCTTGATCGGTCCGCCCAGGCTCCAGCTCAACGGTCCCAAATCACTCGGCAGCACCGGGGACAAATCTGGCGACGGGCGAGCCAGCGGCAGTGCCACGAGCCAGCCAGAAACCGCGTCCAACACCCTCCCGGGCGCCACCGTGCCCAACGCCAAAGGCTCCGGCCCCAGCCTGGACGAAGTGCCCATGAAGTACCGGGAGGCGGTGAAGAATTACTTTTCGCGAGAAGGTGGTAGCGAGGCGGGTGGAAGTCAGGGGGAAGGCGGGAGCGGAAAGAAGTAAAAAGTTACGAGTCAAAAGTGAAAAGTGGAATGCAGCCATGACTCCTCGAACCTTCCATCTCAGACCTCAGTGTTGGAGTTCCGATCCCGCATGCGGGACGGCTCCGTCCGCCCCACCCAGCACATCTCATCTCCCAGGACCAACCAAAAACTAAGAACGACGAACCAAGAACTCAATCCCCTGCCTGGTCCCATGAAAACTCTCCTATCCATCTTAACCCTCACGCTGACACTGGCCGTCTCCAGTTCCGCCAAAGAAGGCATCGTGCAGTGCGGCAATCTTATCTATGGCGGAGGGAAGACCTCCACCTGCTTCAGCGATGAATTCCTGAGCTCCGTGCAGAAGGAGACGAGCATCGCCACGGACCGGCGTTTCCGCCCGGTGAAACTGGCGGGCGACGAGCTCTTTGAGTTCCCCTTTGTGGTCATGACGGGTGAGGGTGACTTCAGCCTGACGCCAAAGGAGCGGGAGAACCTGAAACGCTTCCTCACCAATGGCGGCTTTCTGCTGGCCTCAGCCGGCTGCTCGAATGCGGAGTGGAACGCCTCCTTCCGCCGGGAGATGAAGACGATTTTCGGCAAAGAGGTCTTCAACAAGCTGGAGATGAAGCACCCGGTCTTCAACACGGTGTTTCCTGTGAACGATCTGGGGCTGAAGAAGAGCGACGGCCACTCCGCACTGGAGGGCTTTGAGCACGAAGGCCGTCTCGTGGTGGTGTACTCGCCCGATGGTCTGAACAACACGGCCAATGCCCCCGGCTGTTGCTGCTGTGGCGGCAACGAGATCGCGAACAGCCTTCAGCTTAATGTGAACATCCTTGCCTATGCCCTGCTGCACTGACAGCATCCGCCCCGCGTGGCCTCCTCTCCTGCTTGCCGCCGCTTTGATGCTGTGGCCGGGCACCGGCGTGACTGCGCCCGTGAAGCCGCCCCCTGCAGGATCCGGCGGCACGGCCGCCACTGCCACTCCCCAGCCCACGGAGGATCTGGACTGGGCCGCCATGGCCCGCGGTCTGGGCAAGATGGAGACCCGCACGGCCACGCTGGATGAGCTGCGCACCGTACAGCCCTTTCCCGCTGCTGCCTGGGTCGCCCTCCTGGACCACGCTGACCTCGCCGTAAGGCTGGGTGCCCTGGAGGTTTTGGAAGATCTGGCCGGCAATGACCAGGGCTATGATGCCTGGCAGACCGACCCCGCTGAGCGGGCCGAGTCGCTCCAGCGTTGGCGCACCTGGGCCTCCACCGGCGCAGGCAAGGGCACGAATGTGGCTGCCGCGGCCAACCTCCAACCGGAGCAGCTTCAAGACTATCTCCAGGACATCCTGGGTGGCGATGCCAGCAAGGTGGAGCGCGCCATGAGCCGCCTGCACCCCTATGCCCCACAGGCCATCGGAGCCATTGAAAATTTCCTCGCCTCCCAGAAGTCCCTCCAGGAGGGAGCCAAAGGCCGCTTGAAGGAGGCGCAATACCGCCTGCTGCTGGAAAGCAGCGCCGTGCCCGATGCGCCGCGCCTGGCCCGCATGCTGATCTTTGGCAATCGGGACGAACGGGTGGAAGGCATGGAGGGCATCTCCGGTGCTGGCAAGCGCGTGCTGCCGATCGTACGGGAGATGCTGGGCGACCGCGAAGCCCTGGTGCGGGAGCGCGCCGTGGACCTGCTTTTCCAGACGAATCACAAGCCCGCCCTGGCCATCATCGAGACGCATCTGAAGACCGAGAAGGATGCAAACGTGATCCATGCCGCCATCCGCGGCTTTGGCAAGGTGGAGTCCGCCATCTCCACACGACTGCTCGTGGGTTTCCTGAACCACGAGAACGAAGACCTCGTCTCGGCAGCATTGCTGTCCCTCAGCCTCCAGAGCGGGGCTGCCCGCAATGCCAAGCCTCAAATCGTGGCCTGCCTCAAGCACCCCAGCTGGCGGGTGCGGGCTGCAGCGTTGCAATGCGCGACGAAGGCCAGCCTCGGCAATCTGGGGGACGATGCCCTGAACTTGCTCAAGGACAGCGACAGCTTCGTGCGTCAGGCCGCCGTCATCGCCATCGCTGCGAGTGCCCGCGAGAGCGCCAGTGATTCCTTTGGCTCCTCCGGCTTGCTGGGCATGGTGCGCAAGGCCACGGGCGGGGAAAAGAGAGATGCAACCACCGCTCTGAGCGAGGCTTTTGCCGCAGATGACGAGCTCAAGGGCGTGGTGCTGAAGGCCTTTGCGACCATGCAGAGGCCGGTGCCGGACAAGATCCTGGAACAGTTCCCCAAGCTCTCTCCGGAACTCCTCGCCTTCGGCCTGACGAGTGTGAACCCTCGTGGGGACAAGGAGATCGAACTCCTGTTGCGCTACGGCCGGGATCCCAACCCGGACATCGCCTGCGCCGCCCTGCGTGTACTGGCGAAACACTGCAATGACACTCCCAGCGCTCAGCCGATCCTCATTGAAGTGCTGAGCGGCACCGACCGCGCCCGTCAAGAGGCGGTGCTGGACCAGCTCAACACCCCATACAAGGCGCTCACCGCGCCACGCCAGGTGCTGGAAAAGAGGCTTCAGGAAATCACGGCAGACGTCACCCTGCCAGTCGCACCCGCGCCGGCCCCGACTCCGGGGAACTCCCAGTCCTCTTCGGTCCCCGCGGCCGACCCGATGAGCCGGTTGTACGCCGCCTTTGCGAGCAGTGACACCTCGAACTCGTCCCCCGGCACTCCGGCTACCCCCTCGGGTCCCGCTCCTGCTACAGGTGCAGAGGCAAATGCAGCCGCAAGCCCGGACAAGCTGGTGGATCGTCTGCACGCTGCATTCCTTGGTTCCGGCCCTGACACGACGGCACCTGCTGCGACACAGCCTCCGCCTCCGACGCCTGGTGCAGAGCCCCCTGCCACCACCGGGAAGCCGGCCACCGGGCCCGTCACGCCTGCTGCCGCCACCGGGCCGCCCAAGAGCACCATCGAGGCGATGGACCGCCTGGCCGCATCCGCGGACAAGCCGTCTGGAGAAACGCCCGACCTGCCGCTGATGGCAGCGTACAAGCTGGTGGAAGGCGGCAGCTCAAAAGGGGCCGCCCACTTCCTCCGCTGGTGGCCGCACCTCAACGTCCAGCACCGGGCCGGTCTGGCAGACTTGCTCAGTCGCAATCCCCAGCCGGGTTCGCTCGATATCTGGCAGCGTCTCCTGCGGGATCCCTCCCGGGAGATCCGGCGCAAGGCCGTTGAGAGCGCCTTTTACGAGGAGAAGGTCCCCTCCCCCATCAAGCTCGTTTTCCTCGAACTCATGCGGCGCGATGCCGTGCTGGAGGCCGCGGATGTCTACCAGTCCCGCCTGGAGAGCATGGTCTCAGACCGCGAGTCCCGCGGCATGGTCTCCGAGCAGGCCCGGGTGTTGATCAATGACTCCCGCGTGGACCGCCAGGTTCTGGCCGCCATCATGCTGCGCGAGCGCACCAAGGCCGCGGACACGGAGCTCCTGGAGCGCACCTCCGCCTCCCCCCACTTCTGGGTGCGCCGCGCCGCTGTGCGAAGCCTCGGCCAAGGGGGCAAACGCACGCTGGAGGCCCACCTTCCCGTCTTGACCAAGGACCCCTCCGCATGGGTGCGGGAGGCCACCGCCTCCGCCCTTGGTGACGGCACCTGGCCCTGGGAGCACCACTTTGATGACAACACCGCAGTGGAAGATGAGGGGAACAGTTATTTCACCGACTCCTCTTCCAGCCGTCGTCTCTCAGAGCCCGCCCAGGCGGCCCTGCGGGAGCTGGCCAAGGACAGGGAGGAGCGTGTGCGGCTCGCAGCGCTCTCGGGCCTGCTGGTGAGCCGTGAGGAGATTCATCTGCCCACCTACCTGGACCTCTTTGACCATGCGGCCAACCGCAAGGAGCTCGCGAAGATGCTCACCTCCTTCGTGGAGAGGAACTACACCAAGCTGGGCAAGGGTCTCGCCCCGTTGCTGGAGCGCATGGACTGGAAGCATGTGAACGAGACGCAGGTGGAAGCCATCCAGAAGCACTTCGGCACCCTGGGCAAGGACACGCTTACCGAGTTCACCGCGTACGTAGCCGAAGCTGGAAAGGCGGGCACACTCCTGGCGAATGCCGGCCAACCCCAGTTCACCCCGGAAAGCAGTGACGCCACGGACGAATCCCCCTCCGTGGATTTTGAGAAGGCCCCGGTGACCGTGCTGTTCTTCCACAACCCCGGTTGTCACGAGTGCGAGAAGGTGCGCAAGGAGCTCGCCTCCCTGGGCAGGCAGTACACCGGCCTGAAGGTTCAAGAACACAACATCCGCGAGACGGAGGCGGTGATCCTCTATGAGGTGCTCTCCCAGCGCTTCAACGTGCCCCCGGCCGACCGCCTGAAGACGCCCGCTGTTTTCCTCCAGAACGGGGTGTTCATCACCGAGCAGATCAACCGCCCCACCCTGGCCAGTGCGATTCGCGATGTGGCGGAGACGGGTGAGACCGACGTGTGGCACCAGACCCAAACTCAGGATCTAGCCCTGGCCAAAGAAGAGGTGCAGCAGCGCGTGCACACCCTGCAGCCGGCCGTGATCTTCTTTGCCGGGCTGCTGGATGGGGTGAACCCCTGTGCCTTTGCCACCATTATCTTCCTGCTCTCCTATCTTCAGGTGGCCAAGCGCACCTCTCGGGAGATCCTCCTGGTGGGCATGGCCTTCATCTGCGGAGTGTTCATCACCTACTTCGTGCTCGGCCTCGGCCTGGTGGAGGTGGTGAGCCGCCTCACCGCTCTGCAGACCATTGGTACTATTGTGAACTGGATCCTCGCGCTGGGCTGTCTCGTGGTGGCTGTGCTGAGCTGGCGGGATGCCCGCCTCGCGAGCCAGGGGCGTCTGCAAGACATGTCGCTCCAGCTCCCTGGGTTTTTGAAAGAACGCATCCGCGGTGTCATCCGCACCGGCACCCGCGTGAACCGATTTGTCATCGCCGCCTTCGGTGCTGGAGCGGTCATCAGCGTCCTGGAACTGGCCTGCACCGGCCAGGTCTATCTGCCCACGATTGTCTATGCCATGAAGTCCGGAGCGTCCAACGCGACCGGATTCCTGCTCCTGTACAACCTCGCGTTCATTGTCCCGCTTGCCACCGTCTTCGGCCTGGCCTGGGGAGGTCTGCGCAGCGATGCGCTGATCCGCTTCCAACATCGCCATACGGCCAAGGTGAAGTATGCCCTGGCGCTGTTGTTCGGCGTGTTGTTTGTGGTGCTGGCGACGAGTGGGAGACTGTAGGTTCGGTGGATCGGTGATTCAGAAGCGCGATGAGGGAGAGGTTGGAGGCTGCTGGCTGTTGAGGTGCAACACCTGGCCCCGCTTGCGGGGCCAAGTGTTGAAGATCAGGGGTGGGAAGCCTGCATAGTCGGCCTGAGATGTCTGGGGGACGTGCGACTGACGTTCCCGGCAAGATGCCGGAAACAGCACGCAAGATGCGTGCGCTCCCCAATCTGCCTAGCCACTACCTTGCAGGTCCCCACTCATAAAACAGCCGGCAGCTCTCCACCACCTCCTCCTGACCATCTCCAGGGATTCGCGTTACCACCTCGAACTGCCAGCCGGTGAACTGAAAAACGGGCTCCCATGCCAGTTTCAGAACATACCTCATCTGACCTTCTCCCCACGATGAGATTCCCCAGCCGTTCTTTCCGCTTTCGATGCGGAACGCCTCCCGGATCGGCGCGAAGCGCTCGCCCTTGAGCAGAATCCCGGCATTCATCAGCTTGATCAAATGGGTCACCTGGCTGGTCTCCAGCGATTCAAAGAGCTCAGCGATCTGCCCGGCAAAGAACGTCATCGCTTTCTTGTCCTCGAAATGGGACAGTTCCCCCAGCAGATCAAGATACTGCTGCCGATCCTGTTGCACCGTTCGCGCATAGCTCCGGAGCAGCCATCGCCGGCATTCATCGGAGGATTTCTCGGGCAGCGGTTCTTTGGCTTCTGCCAGTCTCATCGCGGCTGCACCTCCCGTTTCCCAAAACCGAATCACCACCTGCTCTGGGAAAGGAGGCTCAGAGACAAGCTGCACTACCCAGTCACCCATCAGACTGTCCTTTGCGGGGACCAGATACCACGTGCGTTCCACGCCTTCGCGCAGGGGTTCTTCGAATCCCATCAGGTGGGTGATCGCGCGTTCGCCGGGAGAAGCAAGGTCGCGGCGAATCAGCATCGCCAGCTTGGAAGCCAGTTCACAGCCTACGGTCTGTGAACGCTTCCACGCGGTGTACTCAACCTGTTTCGAGCGGTAAGAAGCCTCCTTTAGCGCCTCCAGTTGGAGCCGACGATGCTCGCGGAACAACCGGACATCTGGATAGATCATGACGCCACCGTCGCTACCATGGATGATTTCAGGGTCTGGAAGCGAAGGCTTTTGGGCGAATGAACCCGTGACGCACTGGAGCGCGAAGATGACGGCGAGCAGAATCGGCCAACGGGTTGCGCCATGGGGTTTCATCCTGCTGATGTAAATCGAAAAGCAGGTGGGAAGTCAATCCTGCTAGCGCACGGTACATGGGAGATGGGACGCCGACAGATGGCCAGGTGTTGGGGGTTAGGAGTGGGGGGCACGTCGTATTGGCCTGAGACGCCGGAGGAACGCCCGACGGAAGTTCCCGGCAGGATGCTGGAAGCGTGCGCTCCCCGAGCTTCCCCAAGCTCCCGCAAGCCTCAATGCGTTCCCACTTCCCATCCAGCCGCAACACCTTGACTACTGACGCACTGCCCACTGACGCACTGGTTCCCGCCCACTGACGCACTGGCTAAGACCTGAGCTTCTTCAGCTTCCCGGCTGCCAGGCCATACAACACCACGGGAGCGAGTGCGCTTAACGCCACGGCCAAACCTGGACGATCATGCCCCAAGTCACCGATGGCGGCGAAGGTGAATCCCAGGGGCACGGTGCCGCACAGTAGGCTCACCCAGAATCTGCGCCAGGACATGCCGGTGAGACCGGCCAGGCAGGCCACTGCTTCTGGCAACACGGGCATCCAGCGGGACAAGGCGACAATCCAGCCCCCCTTATTTCCTTGAAACACCTTCTCGCCTTTCTTCAGCCCGTCGTCGCCCGCCAGCCAGAGGGCGGCGCGATGGCCGAAGAGGCGGCAGAGCCAGTAGGCCACGATCCCGGAAAGCGCGGACCCGGCAATGCTGGCGACACCGCCCCAGAACCAGCCGTACACCAGGCCCAGGGCAGACATCACCACGGTGCCGGGCACGGGCAAAACAAGATCCCCCACCAGCAGGACGACGCCACCCACCCAGGCCCAGGGGCCCAGAGATTCCATCCAACGGCGGGCACCTTCCAGGGAAAACGTTTCCTCAAACCACTGACCCCAGATGCAGAAGGGCAGGATGATCAACACCAGCAACACCACGGCCAGCAGCCAGAAGCGCGAACGATGCGGGGCACGGGCGGGCGGATCTCCAGCCATGGCGGTGTGATGTCGTCAGGCGCCCACCGTCGGTTTCACCTGCACCAGACGCTCGAGGTGCTTTGCCAGCATGTCGAACTCCAGGTTCACCCGATGGCCTTCCTGTTTATCAGGCAGGTGGGTGACGGCATGGGTGTGCGGTGTGATCCAGAAAGTCATGCGATCAGGCTGCAGATCCGCAATGGTGAGGCTGATGCCGTCCACACAGATGGAGCCCTTGTGCACCACGAGGTGGGCCCACTCCAGGGCGAGGCCCACGGTGAACTGATGATCCATGCCCACTTTTTTCAACGTGAGGATGGGCGCGGTGGTATCCACATGCCCCTGCACAAAGTGGCCGCTGAGCCGGTCACCCAGGCGCAGCGCCCGTTCCAGATTCACGAGGCTGCCTTCCTTGAGCTCACCCAGGCTGGTGACCTTCAAGGTCTCGATCAGCAGGTCAAACGCCGCCGTCTGGGCCGCCCCGTCGAACTCCGTCACAGTCAGGCAGCAGCCGTTCACCGCCACACTTTCCCCGAGGGTGAGCTCGGCCGCCATCGGCCCCACCTGCAACACCAGACGCGCCCCGCCTTCACGGAAGACGATGCTCTGAACAGTACCAACGATTTCAACAATGCCTGTAAACATAAACAAACGGAACTACGACAACAACGGGGATGAGGAAGACGAACTTTCCTGAACCCTCCACCTAACCCATGAGCGGGCTGCGCAGGATCAGCAGGATGAGGATGCATACGACCGTGGGCAGCAGGGCGGCCAGGGCAAGTTTCCCCGGCTGGACATTTCCCGCAAAGTGATGGCCCAAAAGACTCTGCCCGGCCGGGTTGGGCGCGTTGGCAATCACCGTCATGCCCCCGGCGGCCACCGCTCCGGCCACCACGGCGTATTTGGCGAAGTCCCCCAATCCAGGAGCCTGCGCGGCCAGGTAGGTGATGGCGGCATTGTCGTTAAACATCGTGAGCACGGCCGCGCCCAGCAGCAGGCCCCACTCCGGCAGATTGGCGCTGGTGAGGAGCGGCTCAATCCACCAGGACTGGCACCGCCCATGCACGATGAGCGCCCCCAGGAAGAAGCCCACCAGCAGCGGGGACCGCAGGGAGACGGGGCTCTGGTGGTGACGTGTGGCTTCCACGAACCCGAGGAAGAACAGGAATCCGCCGATGAAGAGGGCCGGGTAGTGATTGGTAAAAACCGTCCAGGCCAGGAAGAACAGGTGCACGGCCGTCACCTCCCGCGGCACGGGTTCCTCCACCCTGTCATCCACCCTGGCCCGGGCACTGGCTGAGGCGAGCGACCGCAGTTCCTTGCGGAACACGAGGAAATACGCGGCGTTGTTGATGAGGATGGCCACGACCATCTTCCAGCCAATGTTGCCGAAGACGATGGCGGTGTCCCACTTCCACGGGGCCGCCACCATGAGGATGGGCGGCGCGGCAAAGTGCGTGAGAGTGCCCCCCACGCTGATGTTTACGAAGAGCAGTCCGAGGGTGCCGTAGGCGAGCTTGCGGCTTGGTGCCAGGGAATACAGACGCTGGGAGAGCAGCAGGGCGGCCAGAGTCATCGCGGCGGGCTCGGTGATGAGGGAGCCCATGAGGGGTGCCACCGTCAGGATGGCCAGCCACCACGCTGCAGGCGTGCTCTGCCTCAGGGCCGCGACCCGGCCGATACAGGCCTCGGCGAACTTCACCACCGGACGGGAGGCGGCAATGGCCATGATCACGATCACGAAGAGCGGCTCCGTGAAATTCACATCGTGGCCGAGGTAGTTCCGTAGATCCGCCCACCCGTGGAAGTACAGGGCCGTCCCGGCGAGGGCCACGATCCAGAGGCCGAAGACGGCCTCCACCTCGCCAAAGAAATGCAGCGTGACCGCCCAGAAAGAGACTCTCTCCGTGTCCTCGCCGTGTTTGGCCAGATGCCGCTTTTCCAGATCATGCGCCCACTCCCGGAAAATCCCGGCCACAAAGGTGTGCATGACCGCCAGGACGAAGATGATGGTGGCGGCCACGTTGAACGGCTCCTGGGCCGCCCGCTCCTTGATCATCTGCCATGCGCCTGCACCCTCTGCATGCTCGTACAGGGACAGCGGCTTGGGGAAGTGGGAGAACTGCGGGTGCCCTTCATAGACCGGGGCCCCCTCCTCCTCCGCCCATCCGGTGCCCAGAAATGCGAAAAGGAACAGGACGATGGTGGTCCACTTCCCGAACGGACGCATCAGAGAGAGGGATGGGTTTCTCATGGAATAACAGGAGCGCCCTGCCCTCCCACCGTCAACCAAAGTCGGCCCGGAAGGGTGCGAAACCCGTTGCACCCCTTCACCCCTGCGCTAGGTAGAATCGTATCCTATTGCCCACCATGGAAAACGTCATCATCATCGGCACCGGCTGCGCTGGCTATACCGCAGCCATCTACACCGCACGCGCCAATCTGACCCCGCTGCTCCTCTCTGGCAGCCAGCCCGGAGGCCAGCTCACGACCACGACCGACGTCGAGAACTTCCCCGGCTTCCCCGAGGGCATTATGGGTCCGGATCTGATGATGAAAATGCAGGCCCAGGCCGAGAAATTCGGCGCCCGCATTGAGTACTCCCAGGTGGAGAAGGTGGAAAAGACCCCTGAAGGGCACTTCGATCTCACCATGGGCGACGGCAAAGTCATCCAGTCCAAGACGGTGATCGTGGCCACTGGTGCCTCCCCCCGCCACCTGGGCCTGCCCAATGAGAAATCCCTCATCGGCCGCGGCCTCACGAGCTGCGCCACCTGCGACGGTGCCTTCTACCGCAACGTCCCGGTCGCCGTCATCGGCGGCGGCGATTCTGCCGCGGAGGAAGCCAACTTCCTGACCCGCTTCGCCAGCACGGTGTACCTCATCCACCGCCGCGAGGAACTCCGCGCCTCCAAGATCATGGCCGACCGCGTGCTGGCCAACCCGAAGGTGAAACCCATCTGGAACAGCACCGTCAGCGAGTACCTCACCGATGAAAAAGGTGAAATGCGCGCCGTGACGCTCAAAAACCTCGTCACCGGCGAGGAGAACGAGCTGGAACTGAAGTGCGTGTTCGTCGCCATCGGCCACGTGCCCAATACCCAGTTCCTTAATGGTTCCGTGACCACGGATGAAAATGGCTACATCGTCCAGAGCGAAGGCACCCGGACGAACATCCCCGGCCTCTTCGCCGCCGGCGACGTGGCCGACCACGTGTACCGTCAGGCCATCACCGCTGCCGGCCAGGGTTGCGCCGCTGCGCTCGAGGCTGAGCGCTATCTGGCCCACTGATCCTGCTACGCAGAAGACAGAAGACCAACGACTTGATGAAGCGCGGGGCGTGATGTCCCCGCGCTTTTTTTATGGCCTGATTGTTTGGAAAAGTACGCGTGATACAATCCATCTGACCACTGGGAGCGCAAATACACATCTTCATACCGCCAATCTTCGCGAAGCGGGCGAATCACGCGCGACGCTTTCACGAGTTCACCCGGTTTCACATCAAGACATCAAACCTCATTTCGCTCTCCAAGTTCCGTCTCATGCTTACATCAGTGCGCAAGTCAAAGTGGGATGCTTGGTGGGTGGATGTCCTGATGGCGATTCTCATCTTCGCCAGCGCCCAGGCCATCGTGCTGGGAGCCGGGCACGGCGTTGGCCTCATGGGCAGCCTGCTGCTTGAGGCCCCCCTCCAGATACTGCTCCCGTTTTGGGGAGGGCATCTCTACACCTCAGCGCTCCTGATTGCAGGCAGCCCCAGCCCCCGCCGGGTGAAGCGGTTTGTCCGGCTGCTCTGCGTGGCGGCGGGATTTGGGTACACCCTGTTCTTTATCAGTCTTTCTGACATCCCGGAAATAACCGCCGTGAGCTCCGCACCAGTGATGCTGGCGCTGCTGATCCTCACCGGGATATCGTGCGGATCTGAATTCGCTCATCAACAGCGGAGGCGGAGATCGCGGCAGGGTCCGGGGGAGATGTAGAGGGGACGGCAGGGTGGAGGCGAAACGTTTATTTCATAAACCTCGTTGCGATGAAGGTGTGGCGGGAGTGGTTTGTAGTTCAAATTTTAGTCTGCCTCAGAAGGTCTGTCGCAAACTGAGCTGACCGAAGTCGGTACTCCAACAATGCGGCCGCAAGGGGGGCGGACGATGGGTAGCTTGGGGCGTGAACCGGCGGGACGCCGGTCGCACGCACCGGCTGGAAGCTGGTGTCACCGAAACGCCGCTTCGGAGACACTGTATGGAATACAGACTTTAGTCTGCCTCAGTTCAGAAAGGCCCGCATGCGGGACGGGACTCCGTACAGCTTCGAGCTTCCAGTCCCAAATACCCCTGCCTCCAGTCTTCTGTCTTTCGTCTTGAAGTCTTTTGTCTCCCCGCATCGCGGGGCTAAGGGACCACCACAGGACGCTCCAGGATCTTCTCCTCGTTCTCGCCTTCAAACACCACGCGCACGCTGCTGATTTTCTCGCGGTGCTCAGGGTGGGACTCCACGATCCACTTCTGCACGAACTGCTCGATGTCTTTGCGAGCGGTTTCCTTGACCACGGGAACATGCTGCTTGGCGCGGCGCTCCAGTTCAGGGGTCAGATTCTTCTCGAGTTCCGCCAGGAGCTGGGCTCCATCGAAGCGGAACCAACCGTCCTCAGATCGCTTCTCCACGCCAGCGGTGTCGAACGCGACGGGCAGGCTGGGATAGATGGCTGGCACTTTCACCACGAGCACCTTGTCTTTGATCTGTGCACCCTTCAGTTCGGAGAGCTTCACATGAAAGCGGTAGGAGGCGGGCACCTTGATCTCGCTGGTGGAAGTGCCGAGGTACACCTTGCCCCAGGCGGCGAAGCGGGCATCGCTCTTGCTGAAGAGCTCCATCGTCTTCAGCGGGGAGGCTACTTCCAGCACATCGCCATGAGTGCGGCCAATATCCACCAGCACACTGCTGGCCTTGACGGTGGTCACGCGGCTCACAAAGCCGCCGGACCACTTGTCCACCATATCCCGGGCTGCACCGCCGACGACGAAGACCAGAATCCCCCCCATCACCACGAGCGTGATGAAAATGATCAAAAACGCCTTGAGGCAGCCCGACATGGACTGCGATTTGGGCGAGGAGCGCCGGGAATGGCTGGTGGCGTAGTTGCTCATGACCGATGGAACTCTACACGGTCAGGGCGGCCGTCTTTTCAGTCAAGCAGAAGGAAGGAAGACGTGTGGAGCAACAGGTGCAGTGCCACGCAGACACAAAAACTCCTGCCGGAGGAGTGGTCTTTGCCAGCAGCCTCGGGCAGGAGTTCATCAGGAAATAATCCAGGGTATCAGCGCAGCTGGCGGCCGCTGCCGTTGCCGCGGAACCAGTCATCCCGCTGACGACGGAGCTCCTCCAGCCGAGAGGCCACGAGGTCTTTGTCGCGTCCAGCCTGCTGGACAAAGTGGTTGTTGCTGCCATAGGCGCGCCAAGGCCCGTTGGGGACCTCGTCCACCTCGACAAAACGCCAGTCGATCTTTGTATTGGTCTTGAAGCCGAGGTAATCCCGGACCGCCGGGGAGACGTCGATGCCCGCCCCGTTGTTCTTGGGGTTGGTGGGCCGGCCATCGCCGAAGACGTAGTCCACGTCGTCGGTCAGGAAGGGGCCGCAGTCGCTCCACTGGGCGTAGCACACGCGGTCACCCGCGCGGATGGCGATCCAGCGGTCCCGGCAGACGGACTTGCCGGA
>NZ_BATQ01000153.1 GCF_000739635.1 Verrucomicrobium sp. BvORR034
TAGTTTGGCCATCTATCCCTGGGGCCGTTGCCCCAGGCTGGTATGAACCCGGACCTCCGGCCCTTCTGAAAGGGGCTCACCAGTTACAGTCGTGGCGGTCGCACCATCGCGGCTCCGAGGCGCGCCAAGGCAAAACAGCAAGACGATGCGTTTTCCCTGATGGCATTGGTCCCGCATGCGGGACGGTAAGGGATGCCCAGAACGTCCAGCTCAAACTTTAGTTTGCTGTAGTTGTTCGACTCGAAGCGCCAAGCACCAGCCACTCCAGCCCCCTAAACCTTCCTCCCCATCACCATGTCACAGCGAGCGGCCGGGGCATGGCCAGGCAAGACATCACGGGGCTCAAACCCATAGCGCCGGTACAATGCCACGGCCTCAGCCAGGACGGAGGCGGTCTCCAAAACAATTTCCTGAAACCCGAGCACCGGCGCATCCGCCAGGGCCTGCTCCAGCAGTCGCTTGCCCAGCCCACGTCCCCGCCAGTCGGGGTGCAGGTACATTTTGCGAAGCTCTCCCACTGAAGGATGGCCTGGCAGGGGCAGCAGCCCCACGGTGCCAATGATCTGCCAGCCATGGCGGCCTCTCCCCTCCACCGCTGCCTCCAGCACCGTAAACCGCCCTCCCTGGCGGGCATAGGCCTCCTCCAGATCAGTCAGGTCCGCGTCCGTCAGTTCAGGATCGGGACTCAGACCATAGGATCGCAGAATGCCAAACACCAGCGTCTGCACGTCGGCCTCATCCCCGCGCACTGCCGACCGGAGGCGGGCCGGCATGTCAGGTACAGAGGTGGACATTGCAGGAGTCTCTGGATTGGAATCAGTATCAGAATCAGACATGATGGATGGGAGGACTTAACGACAGGTAACCGCCGCCTCTCGCAGGCCCACCAGGATCCCTCCCTCCACTTATCGGCCAACTACAAAAAAAGACCTCTCCGCAGGATGCAGAGAGGTCTCAAAAATGGAAAGCTTCAGTCCTTTTGAAGGAGCCGAAATCTTCTAATCCTTAAGCAGCAGGAGCCGAAGCTTCAGCGGCGGCTGCGGCAGCAGCGGCCTTGTCAGCAGGCTTGTGCATGGAGAACCGGAAACGGATCTTTCCACGCTTCGCGGCGGCGCGAGCTTTGCGGCGGGTCTTTTCCTTCGGCGTTTCGAAAGCGCGAAGGCGGCGCACTTCGTCCAGAATCCCTTCAGATTCGAGCTTGGTCTTGAGGCGCTTCAGGGCGCGATCAACGGGTTCACCTTTTTTGACCTGAATTTCTGGCATGGGACTCTGACTTGGTTTGGGATTGCGGGGATTACGGATTTCTGGAAAACGAGCAGGCAACTTAGTCCCATTGGCGCAAGCGTCAAACGAAAATGCTAGCGGCTTCGCCGCAGACACAAGACTTTAAGACTCCAGACTCCAGACTCCAGACATGAATCTGTGCCTTACCGTGATTTCCACCCAAACTTCCTCAGGCTGAAGACTGTACTCCTTACAGCTTCAGCCCCAACACCTTGACCACTGACGCACTGCCCTCTGACGCACTGGCTACAGTCCCTCCCGGGGATCGTTGGCGCGAAAATCCGGCGGCGGATCCATGGGTCGGGGCTCGTGGCCATCTGGGAAGCGCTTCTCAATGAGCTTGGGGGTGACGTAACCGATGAGGCGGGCCTGATTCCACGAGGCGGCTCCCCAAGTTTCCCAGGGCAGCTCGATGACAGCGGCGGCACAGGTGGGCATCTCATCGATGGCCCGACGCCGCAGAAGCAGGTCAGCGAAGTCACTCATCCCCGGATTGTGACCGAACATGATAACGTGATTCCAGGAGTCGTCGAACTCGCGCACCACCTGAAGCAACGCCCGGGGCTCGGCATGGTACACCCGGCCGTCCAGCAGGGTGCGATCTGCCCCTACTCCCAAGTCCGGCTGCATCAGCTCGGCAGTGGAGCGGGCCCGCAAGGCGGTGCTGCTGACCAGACGATCCGGCTGCGGGATGATGGCCGGGATGCCATTGGCCCCCAGATACGTCCGCGCCAGAAACCGCGCCACCATGGGAGCATTGCGCACCCCACGCTCGTTCAGCGGGCGGTCATGATCTGCGAGACCGGCCTGGTCCCAGCTGGACTTGGCGTGACGGATCAGGGTGAGATACTTCATCATTCTTGGCTCAGAAGAGACGCGTGGAGACAGCTCGGAGGATTTGGCCCGCAGATTTCCGGAGATTAAAATTCGCGCGCGATTTAAGCACCCAGCGTGCCCAGGTCAAACAAACTAGCGTGAATCCGTTCCCCAAGGGCACATCGGGCGACTGGCTCTGGGTGGCGGCGTCCAATGACGCAAAGCGCTGGACAGGAAGGGGGGGTGACGTCTTAGGTAGGGTTGATTCCCCGATGCCGCAGCCGCCTCCTTCGACCTCTCCCCGCATCCCCTGGTGGTTGTGGCTCAATGTCCTGAGCCTGGACGCTCCCCTGGTGGCGGTGCTGTGGCAGGCAGCTCTGGCACGGGTGTGTCGGCTCATCCTGCCCGAGGGCTGTTACTGGGCACTGGGGCTGGCAGTCTGGATCATCTACATGCTGGACCGGGTGCTGGACAGCTTCTCCAACGCCGCGCAATCTGTGACCACGGTGCGGCACGCCTTCTACCGTCGGCATCGGGTGCTCTTTCTGGTGGGGGTGATCCCCGCCGCAACGGCCGCGCTTGGCTGGACGGCGCTCACCGCCGTGCCGGAGGGCATCTTGTGGCGCGGGGTGGGGCTGGCCTTCATTGTGGGCATGTATCTGCTGCACTATGCGGCACGTGGGCACTCCACGATCTACCTGGTGGGAAACCTCATCGCCAGCGCCGTGGGCAGCTTCTTCATCTGGACTCTGCCGATCCCTCCGTTGTTCCGCTTCTTCTTCACCGTTCTGCTGGTGGGGCTGGCGGTGCTCACCGTGGTGGGTCGCTCGAACCAAGGGCTGCGACTCCTGCCCAAGGAGGCCATCTGCGGCTACCTCTTTGCGCTGGGGGTGTCCCTCAGCGTCCACTTCTACAGTCTGGACCGTCTGGCGGGGCCGCTCTCCATGGAGACGCTGCTGCTCGGGTTGCTCTGCATGCTGAACTGCGTGGCCATCGCCTCGTATGAGAAAGAACCTGACCGCCTGGGGGACAAAAACGCGATCACCCACACCTGGCCTGTGATGGTGCAACTCTATCCCGCCGTGCTCGTCGGGTTCTTCGTCGCCCTCGCTCTCGTCGTCTCCCGCGACGCTCCCCAGGGCATGCTGCCCTACATCCTGGCCGTCCTCACCAGCCTCGCCCTGCTGGGCCTCGTGCACTACCTGGCAAGGAAGTTTTCCCCCGAGCTCAGCCACGTCCTGGCGGATGTGGCCGTGGCGTTGCCGATGGTTTTTTTGGTGCTTGGTTCGTAATTCTTGGTGGGGTGGTGAATGTGGGATGGGCGTGCCATGCAGGAAGGCTTTGGAAGCGGTTCGTCGTACAAGCTGAGTTTGCCTGATTGGCGGCTCGGTAGCGCGACTGATTCCGCCTAAAGGCGGTACTCCAACCCTGCTGCGGACGTCTTTTGGGAAATTGGACGGGAGATCGCGCTGTTTCTCGGTCTGTCTACTGTGAGCAGGTCAACAGGTTGTCCTAGCCTCATGTAGAGATCCGCGCCGAGGTTGGAGTACCGCCTTTAGGCGAATCAGCCGGAGAAACCCAGCACAGTCAAGTTACCTCGAACCCGAAGAACCAAGAACCTCCCTCGCCTTTTTCGAGAATCTCCTATACAACAGGAGCATGAACAAAAAAATCTTCAGGCTCCTGATCCCCCTTCTGGCAATGACAGGCATGGCCTGTCAATACAACGACAATCTCACCCGGGCGAGGGCCCCGCAGCTCTACTGGCCGGGAACCAAGGCCTACGAGAAATACACCTCCTACTTCCGATTGGACGAAGATGAGGCCAGGCAACGGCTCAAAAGCCTGGGACGCCACGACTACCCCTCTCCTTTTCTGGTGGTGGGCGACTGGTACCTGAATGGCGCGCGACCTCTGCCGAAGGACCCTCAGTACTCCTTTGGCGGCGAGTTCGTAAACGGCTTCACAGGAGCCGTGGAAAGCAGAGTCTATCGGGGCGAAGCCGTGCCGCGACGCAAGCAGCCCCAAGAGGAATTGCGCTGGGAAAAGGTGGAAAAGCTCGCTCCCCCCATGACCCCGGCGGAACTCGCCCGGCTCAAGCCACGCCCTCCCGGTGCTCCGCAAATCTATTGGAAGTGGACGAAGACTTATGAATCCCACACCTCGCAATTCCGGCTGACCGAACACGAGGCCTATGAAATCCTCGACAGCCGGGGCATATGGGCTTTCAGAGTGCACGCAGCCATCGGCGACTGGTACTTCCTCAGAGTCACGTTGTCCAAAGACCCTACGCTCCCCCTCAGCGGCTACTATGTGAACGGGGTCACGGGAGCTGCGGAACACCGCGACTATCCCGGGCCGCCCCTCAGGTATGGCACGCAACCGCTGGAAGAGATGCGCTGGGAAAAGGTGAAAACCATCGCTCCCCCTATGACCCCAGCAGAACTCACCCGGTACAAAGCACGCCTTGCCGTCCCCCCTCAAGTTGCCTGGAAAGGAACTCCGGCCTACGAGGACCGCATCTCCCACTTCCGCCTGACGCCCGAGCAGGCAGAAAGACGCCTGAAGCGCCTTGGCCAACGGGGCGAAAGAGTTCAGTCCGTGATCGGTGACTGGTATGATTTCGGCGATACCTCATGGGACGAACCTGAATCCTTCATCGCCGGGCCCTTCGTCAACGGCATCACCGGAGCAGTAGAAAACAGACACGGCCGCCCCTGGCCACAGGTGAGATATGGCAAGCAGCCGTCGGAAATTTTGCAATGGGAAACGGTGGAAGCGATCGCGCCAGCATTGACTCCCGAAGAACTCTCCAAACTCAAAGTCCGCCACGCCAAGGCCCAGTAGTGCCACCGAGGGATCCAAAACTTCAAATATCAAACGCCAAACTTCAAGGAAGGCTCAAGGCGCGAATCCCAATTCTGAAAACCCCGTCTAAAAGTCATCCCTCTGTGTTCTTTGTGCCTCTGTGGTTAATCCTTAGAACCCACACCCCCTCCACTAAGCACCCTCCACCAACATCACGCCCGCCGCGGTGAAGCCATGCAGATACGCACGTTCACCGACGGTGCCGATTTCACCGTTGCAGAAGAGCCCGGCCATGGGGACCGAACCAAAGGCGTCGCGGAAGAGGCCGGCATCGTGATGTGGTTTGCCAAAGAGCTGCTCGCCGCGACCGCCGCAGGTGAAAAGCAGGCCGGCAAAGGGGGAGTGGGCCAGTTCGCGCCGCTTGAGCAGCAAGAGTTCGCGTAGTTCGGAGTCTGCGGCCTCGTGATCGCGCAGCTGAAACTGCAACGTCTGCCCGGTGCGGGGGCTGGCCCCCACGGCGAGGATGCCCAGCTTGGGATCACCACCGAGGATGGAGCGAACGAGGAAATCACCAGTATGAAAATCCTCGCGGTACTCGGTCATGGCCAGGCCGACGAGAATGTTGCCCTGGGCATGCTCACGATCCGTCTCCGGCAGGCTGTGAAAGGCGGCCTGGAGCTGGTCATACGCACTCTTGGACGCCAGTTGATGAATGAGGTTCTGCTCGGCCCGCGTGATGGTGAGCGGCTCCCCGATGGGGCGGCAGCCCTGGCTGACGAGCCCGCTGAGGCGTACGTTTCCTCGAAACCCCACGGCCACGGCGGTCGCATTCTGAATGCCGTGCTCGTTGAACACAAAGAGATCTTCCGCACGGAAGCTGCCGCTGGCCAGCCCGCCGTACGTCGCGGTGCGGCCCACGTGCGTATTCCACTCGCCCATCCAGTCCTCACCCAGGCTCAGCGGGTTTCCCAGGACCACCCAGCCGGTGCAGCCCCCGTCATTCCACTCCCGGGTCCTCGCCCACTCACCGTTGGAGCCCTCGTCTGAACCCAGAGCCGCGGTCATGACCTCTGCATGGGGCAGACGCAGCAGCAGCAGGGAGAAACCCTGCTCCCCTTCCTCCTCCCGGCCCACTCCCACCAGTCCACTGGCGGACATGCCCACGACATGGGGGCAGCGCGCATGGATCTGGACGAGCTCGATCAGGTCCTTCAGCGAACCTGCGTAGTCACAGGTGCAAAAGATAAAGGCGAGCGTGGCGTTCCCACCCAGTCGCTCCCGGCCGCGCTCCGCCGCGGCTTGGACGGCTTTTTCGTCAAAGCCACCCAACACCAACTCTGCAAAAGCCGTGCTGTTGAGGGCTTCATCCATCGCGCTATCCATCGGCATGTTTGGGAGCTTAAGAGATGGGGGCACAAAGGCAAGTGAGGAAGCGCCCCGCAATGGAGGGATGCAGGGTCAGGTTTCGAAGTCTTGTAATTTTACCCGGATAAATTATTGACACCCATTTCATCCGGGTTAAATAGACTCATGGATCCCCGATTCCACTCCCAATCACCCGTGATCGCCTTTGCAGGCCATCAGCGCATCGCCGCCGGACCGCTTTCCGAAGTCGTCCTGGAAGCTCATCCCTGGACCTCGCGACTTGACGTCGGCCCTGTTTTGGTGTTCGACGACGTCACAAGCCAGCTCGTGGAGGTGGACTTCCGCGGCAGTGCTACGGATGCCGCCAACCGTCTCCTCCCCGCCAGTGCATCCCCCGAAACTCCCTCCGAAGTTGCGGGAGAGGAAAGCACCGCTGAGAAACGCGGCCCCGGCCGGCCCAAGATGGGGGTCGTGGCCCGCGAGGTGACCCTCCTGCCCCGCCACTGGGAATGGCTCAATCAACAGTCCGGTGGAGCCTCCGTGGCCCTGCGTAAACTGGTGGAAGATGCCCGCAAAACCCACGCTGACCGCGACCGGAAACGCCAGGCCACTGAGTCCGTACACCGCTTCCTCCATGCTCTGGCAGGCGACCTGCCCCAGTTCGAGGAAGTCACACGCGCCTTCCATGCTGGCGACATCTCCCGCATGACGGAACTCATGGCTGCCTGGCCGGAGGGCGTGAGGGAGCATGTGCAGAAGCTGGTAACGAGGGGGAGTTGAGTGCTTGGTGCTTGGTTCGATGGAAAGGTCGTAAAATGGCAAGTGGGACCCGGCTCAAAGCAACCACAAGGGGGAAGCCCCCTCCCCCCTAGAGATCATCTCCTGTCTCTGAACGCCAACGAAGCGGGTTGGAGTACCGGCTTCAGTCGGCTCACTGGCCAACCGCCCAAGACATCCGCCCCAGCAAAGTAGTTACATCTAACCCCTAGGTGCCTCCCCGCATCCCACGAACTCACTCCCCTTGACACCCATCGAATAAATCCATACGCTTAGCCAGCATGACCCCTCATCCGGCTCACGCTGCCCGCTTTCTGCTTTCGCATCTGCCCAGCTGGACCATCCCCGTGACCCTGGCGGCGTGCCTGGCCACCCCGCTTTCCCCCGGGGTGACCAGAGCCCAGGCCCAGGGACATTTGCTGTCCCGTTCTTACCCCGGAGCACGGGTACCAGATCCGTTGGAATTTCTTCAGCCTGGAAACCCGGTGCAAGAAAAGAAGATGCGCCTGAGCCTGGCGATGCTGCGCGTGCCGGCGGTGGACTTCGCCAAAGCGCTGGAGCAGGATCATGAGGCTGGCAGTCTCTCGTGGCATCGCTGGCTGCTCCAGGCCAATGCCGCCGGAAAACTCGTGCTCGTGGAGGGCTTCAGGGCGGAGGCCGAGCCGCATGAAGCCTTCAAGTCCGGCTATCAGCGACCGCAGCACTACATTCGACAGGGAGAGTCCTCTCAACTCTGGTCGCGGATCATGCAGGAGAATGCCCCCCAGCTCAATCCCGAGATCTGGGACAGGATGCTGGACAATCTGGACCAGTCACCTGTGGGCTCAATCGCCACCGGCGAAATGACATTGGAGCCGGATCAAGGCGGCGTAGAGATCAAACTCAACGTCAACTGCGCCGCCCTGCCCGTGAAGCGACCGTCACCAGCCTGGGTGCACCCTCACTTCCCCGCGCCCAAACTGCTCTTTCCCACGTGGGAGTTTCAGGGCCACCTGCTGGCACCGTTGAGCGAGCCCTTTCTGGTGGGTGCCCAGATGGAGCCGCTCGCCACTGCAGGTGAGACTGATAACGAGACGAGCCCCGCGCATGTGTGGGTATTGTTTGGCAAATTGACCCTGTCACCGGATGTGGCAGAGCGGACTGGAGACGCCCCTCCGCTGGAAACTGTGGCAGGAGCCTGGCAAGCCTGGTCCTTGGACCTGCCAGCACAGGCCGCCCAAGCCTGGCTGCGGGCCCGCCGTTCTGATGCGGACGATGGCCCGAGGCTGCGGCAGTGGCTGGCGAAGGCACAGCCGGGGGGCGAGATCCGGCTCCGATCCGTGATGAGTGGGTCCTCCGCTCTGGGCAAGTCCAGCCGCCTCACCAAGAACAATGACCTCTTTATCCGGAGCGTGGTGAAATGGAATGACTCCACCGGGTTCGAGCCCACACACAACGACCGCATCTTCCGCCCCTGTGTGGCGGAGGACGACGAGTTCAGCCGTCGGTACGAGCTGAAATTGCAAACCTCCGGCATGGTCCTCCCGCCAGGTGGCGGCACCCCTTGGCAACTCGCCCTGGTGGGCCACTCCCAGCCCTCCGCTCCGCTGGTGTGGAGGCGGTGGAAGCACGCGATGGAGGGCACGGAGCAGGACGAAGGCAACCTGGAGCTGGCCGATGCCCCCTACCGCGAGGAGGAGGGCTTCTCGCTGGAGACGCTGTCGGCATTCCCGCCTGGCAAAGCGGTGCTGCTCAGCACCACCCAAAAGGGGGAGCGGATGCTGGCTACCTTTGCGCGGGTGATGGAAGGCACTCCGCCCGGCCAGGCACCCCAACCGCCCACAACAGAGCCGCCGCAGGCACCCGCAGTTCGCGATCCCTTTAGTCCCGATAGCGGCCCCGCAGAGGCCCCGCCTCATCTCCACACCACGATCTGGCAGATCGACACGCCGCTGGACTGGATGGCGAAAGCGCTCGCCCTTGGCCCCGATCAGGCGGGTAGCCTGGCCACCCAACTCCTGGACGCCACCCAACTCCTGGACGCCACCCAACAGGGCAAAGCCACGGTGGTGGCAATGAACACGCGCCGCCAGATCTCAGACAATGCAGCTCCGTCTCGGTGGAATGCAACGCAGCCAGTGAACTTCTACGGCGGCCCCTATGTGAACACTGCCCCGCATGCCAAGGGCATCTACTTCAACATGCGCCACCTGGAGCAGGTGGCGGCCGGGGCGAAAGAACGGCTGGATGTCACCGTGGATGCGCAGTCAGGTCTGGCAGTGGTGAATGCTGAACTGATCGCCATCGGGACGCCCAGCTGGCGGCATTGGGGCATCTGGCAGCCTTCGGTTTCAGGAACCAACGTCAGCAACTCCGGCATCAACCGGCCCGCCTTCCCCACCGGCCTGCTCCACCTGAGCGCCAAGCTCCCGCCCGGGCAGCCGCAGGTGGTGGCCGTGACCTCGGCACCCGATGCCACCACCCCAGGCGCAACGCGATCCCGTCTGCGCTGGTGGGTCATAGGAGTCAACTTTGAGAATCACGCTCCCCCAGCGCGGCCCTCCGACACTCCAGCCCCCGCCCGCAGCTCCCTGGTCCAGGCCGTAATCCTGCCCCTGCCCAAGTCGGAAACCATTCCCAGCGACAGCCAGGCCCTGGCGGAGAGGCTGCTGGCTGAGGCCGCCGCTGGCAGCCGTGCCGTGCTGGATGTCTCCACCGTGCTGCGACTGGGCACCCGGGACTACACCGGGGCGATCCACGCAGGGACAGACTACTACTTCACCAACGGCCGCACCCATCCCTACACAGAAGATCAAGCCGCCCTCATCAACGCCCCAGCCGTGATGCCACCGGACTCCGAGTACGACGATCAGATCAACCTGCAGAACCGCATCGTGGGCACCCGCCTCGAAGTGACCGAGGAAAAGTGGACGCTCACCCGCGATCTCGCCCCTCCCCAGGTAGTGACCGACACCTTCCAGGATGTGCGCTACGAGTTCCCCTGGCAGGAAGAGGAAACCACCAAACGCACCGCCGTCTCGGTGCAACGCCCCATCTTTCAGGTCATCACTAAAGAAGAGCACCTCCCCACCGCGGGAAGCCCCATCGTGGTGCGACTAAACGATGAGATCGTGGTGGTGGTGAGGGTGGGTGGTTCTTAGTGCATGGTGCTTGGCCCTGACCATCGTCAGGAGCCAACGAAGCAGGTTGGAGTACCGACTTTAGTCGGCTCAGAGAAGCTGTTTGCAGGCGGGAGCCACATTCGCACAACTCCGCGTCCCTCTGCCCCACCAGGCACCAATCACTAAGCCCCAAGCACTTTCTCCCCCTCCCCGATCACCCGAATCCCCGGCTGGGGCATGCGCTGCACCGGGATGCCGCGAAACCGGATACCATCCCCTGAGACCTCTCGCCCCAGATAGTCTGCCAGGGCCGACATCTCCTCGGGCCCCAGACAAATGCAATGTGGAATCCTCCCCGCGTTGCCCCGCTGATATTGGGAGACGGTCACGAGAATCTCGACACCGACTTTATATGCCTGCATTAGCATACAATGAGCTAACTAGTACTTCAGCGAAAGCGCAAGCTGGGGTCAACGGGCCGGATTGTGAACGCGAGATTCACCCAAGTCCCTTCCGTTGAAACCATCGACTGCCCTTAGCATTTTGCTTACCCTGCCTCGCAAGCTGACCGCTCACGAGGCTTCATATCTTTGCCCGAGGATTCATACTGGTCGGGGAGATTCAGCAAGTTTCGCAGCAGGTGGAGCACCCCCTCAATTGGGTGTCAATGAAGGGGTTGTGCAGATCCATCAGGGGCCTACGGTGGAGCCACATGAAGCCTGTCACCCCCAAGGATAGCCTTCGCATTTTTATTGTGGAGGACCAGGAAGCCATCCTCAGGCTGTTGTCCGTCTACCTGAGGGCCAGGGGCCATACGGTGGTCGCGGCCAGCGATATGGGGAATGCCCGAAGGACCTTCCCCGAAGGCAAATGGGACCTGCTGATCTGCGACAAACATCTCCCTGACGGAGACGGATGGGAACTTCTTCTCGAAGACCCCGGAGCAGATGCGTTACCGTATCGTGTCGCCATGAGCGGTGCCGCCACGGATCGCGATATCGAATTGGCTCTCACGGAAGGTTGCCACCATCTCCCCAAGCCCTTTGGGATTGATCAGATCGACGAGATTGTAGAGGCCGCCACCCACTGTCGGACGGAACATGCCGCGGCCGCCGTAGGGGAGCATTGAAAGTTGCAGGAGAGTGGCTTCTCAACTGCCCTCGGAACTCGGGACCATCTGGAAGAACCGAATGGAAAGCCCTGTCCTACCGGATTTCCAGCCCGAACCACCCTCAAGAAACCGAACCACCCCGTACCAGAGACAGGACTCGAACCTGCACTTCTTGCGAAACCAGATCCTAAGTCTGGCGCGTCTACCAATTCCGCCACTCTGGCGTACGGGAATATGTCGAATTCGATCCTCCGAAGAGAAAGGAGCGGCGATTTAAGGGGCTACCTGCGGGTGTGGCAACGGGTTTTTGTGGATCTTTTGGCCGCTGCGCGGGAGACACAAGACTGCAAGACGAAAGACACAAGACCTGATCCGCCAGTGGCTTGCAGTTCCGCCACCGGCCTGAACCTCGAAGAACCGAGCACTAGGCACCAAGCACCTTCTCCTCCTTTTTCCTGGATGCGATCCAGACGGCGACCATGCCGGTGGAGAAGATGATGAGGAGCGGAACGATGCCCACTACGGGGCTGACGATGGCGCGGCAGGTGTTCCGCACCAGCCAGGGGTCGAGTTCCCCGTTGCGCAGGACCCGGGTGGTGAAGACCAGACTGCTGAAGTACTTCATGCCAAAGACCCAGCCGGCGTGAAGGCCGATGCTGTACCACAGTCCGCCACTGCCCAGTCGGGCGCGCCCCAGCGCCCAGCCCACGGCGGCCAGCACCAGAAACTCGCCCACGACATTCTGCCAGAGGCCAAAGCCCCGGAAAAGCTGGGTGATGACCCAGAAGCCGCTGAACCAGGTGACCTGATCATTGGGCAGCGCTCCATCCAGCGGGGGTTTCAGGAAGTGCAGGATGGAAAAGAAGGCGGTGGTCCAGAACAGGCCGGAGCGGTTCCCCAAAGATCGGCAGAGGATGACGAGGATGACCCCGCGGAAGAGGAACTCCTCCAAGATGCTGACCGTCAACCCCGAGGCGAGGGCAGAGCCGAAGTCCAGATAATCCGGTGCTGGCTTGAGCCGGGAGACGCCAAACGTGAGGCACACCCAGGCCAGCACTCCCACGGAAAGGAGCGCGACCAGGAAGGTGGTGCCCAATTGTCGCAAGCCGCGGGCAAAGGGCACATTCCCCACGATCTCGCGGAAGGGCATGTGCAGCGCCTTGAGCAAGAAGGGCAGCCCGATCAGGGCTGCCAGCAGTGCGGCGCGATTGAAATAGCTGGGGAACTCCTTCTCCCCCAAAAACTGGGCCACCCCGCCCTGCGGGTCGGCGGAGATGACGGCCTGGGCCGGGAAAAACAATGCGGGCGTGAGCAGGGCACCCAGCAGCAGCACCAGCAGCACAAAGCCGCTGATGATGAGAAGGTCACGATGCTTCGAGGAAGATGGCATCCGTGCTGGTAGCCCGGAGTTGCGATCGGCGCAAGGTCTTGGCCGGGGTCGGTGCGTCAGTAGGCGGCGTGGGGCGGAGTCAGTCATAGGAGGCGGGGTTTCCAACCCCGCGGGCAGGTTGCCGGAGGAAATGTGTGGCAGAGCCATAGTGGTAGGTTGAGAGGCGAGATGACCTCAGGGGACGCGCGGCTGAACGGGGTTGGAAACCCCTGCTCCTTTTCATGGCAACCCGCCGGAGTACGCGGCGTGATCCCGCCGGAATGGCCGCTCCCCGTCCCTTGGTGATACTTCCCACGAAGACGCTCCAGATCCGGCGTCCCTCCGGGACGCAGAGCGGTGGCGTGACGTGGATCCGGTGGTTGTCACCACCGGCTAGATTCCGTGGTCCCTCCGGGACCGGGGCCCTCTTGGACTCGAACCGTGAGGACGCAGGCCAGGGACAAGCCAGACACGATGGAGAAAACGGAGTCCATAGACAAGCGCCAGCCGCAAGCACCACCGCAGCATCAAGTCCGCCCGGCTGTTCTTACCCACGGCGTCCCGCCTGCTCCGTTCAAGTGTCGCGCGCACTCGGACCGCCGCGGGCCCCACCCCCATCTTCCCGATACGCGAAGTCCGCTCCGCAATAGGGACACTGCCGGACGGCGCGAGACAACTCCGGGATCCGCAGACGTCCTTCGTTGGGCAATGCCGAGAGATCCTCCTCACAGGCGGGACATTTCTCCTGATACCCCACCAACCGCAAAGCGTGAATCATGACAAACAGCACCAGCAGGAAGACCACCGATCTCGTCCCAGCCAAAGCCATTCCTACTAAAACCGCTCCAAACAAGAGCAAGATCGCTCCTTGCATGAGGGCATTGCTCTTCCGGATGGCATTCAGCTGATCCCGGTTTGATCGGCGTGACTTGGGTTTTTCGATGCTCATATCTGGACCTTGCCGAAAAGCTGCACGAGAACGGCTCGTCAGTCATTCTTTTTTGGCGGAGGCGGCCGTTTTCAGCTGGTTCAGCAGCATCTGTGGCGGCTTCACTCACTCACAGACTGTCAGCGCCACCGGAACACTTATCCGCGTTTCCTCTTTCTCAATTCATCATACCAAAAGCCCAGCATCATACCCCACGAAGTTTCCCTCCTGAAGAATCGCCACAACCACCACGCCAGCCCCGCGATCACGATCCCCCACACGATGTTCCAAATCAGGTGCGCACGCCGCGCTTCTTTCACCCAGATCCGCTCAGGTTCGCCGTCGGGCACCGGCAGAGCCACCTTTGCCTGGTCGAAGAGATCCTGAACATAGTCAGCAGCAACCCAACTGACCGAGAAGTCACCTTCCTTGGTCCGATAGATCATGTATCTGCCAGGCCCCTGGACGCCGCGAGTGAAGCCAATAATGCTCATGGAGAGCGTGGAGTCGAAAATATCTCTCCGGTTGATGGCCACCAACTCCCCATGCAAAGGGGCCGCCAATTTCAGCGGCGGTGAGATGAAGGCGTATCTTCGTGAGGGGACAGTGTGCCTCAACGCATCGTCCACGGGCACCTCCACGACGTTCTGCAGGTCTTGCCACGAACGTGGCAAACCTCCGCCATGACTTCTGCTGTACGAATTCACCCATGAGGCAATCACACGCGCCGACGACTGTTCAGGGGTGCTGTAAGTGAACCCATGCAGCGTCGTCGCCAGCATGGCCCACGTCACCGCCACAACGGCACTCGGGAAGCAAAGAAAATAACGCGCTTTCAAAATCATGCAAAACGACCTCTGCAGGGGATCGCCTGAAGGATGCTCACTCTGGACGCCCTTCTTTGGCCAGCCCCGCGAATTTGACTTCCGACTTGCCCTGCCAAATCAGGCTCACACCGCAGTACGGGCAGCAGCGGATCTGCCGTGAAAGCTCTGGAAGTCCGAAATGCCGCGCTTCTCCTGGGAGGAACGAGAGATTCTGATCGCAGGACGGGCAGGATTCGCGGCGGCGCAAGATCGCAACCAACGGGATGGCACCAATGGCCAGCCACGGAAACATTGAGGCAGCCGCTATTCTGTCACCGCTGGCCAGCCAGCAGAAAAGCGGGACGATCACCGCCATCGACCCCACCAACCTCCACCCATTGTGCCTCCGGATTTCATTGATCACATCCCGGGGGTCTTTGGCAGGTGACGACGATGGTGGAGCACTCATGGCGGAGGGGGGGCTGGTTTTGCGCCATCCTCACACATTTCAGACGGCGACACCAGCCTGGACTGCGTGGTTTGGGGCGAAGCGCAGCGTGCAAACTCGCGACGACACCAGTCGTCAGGCGCTCGGGCCATCCCGCATGCGGGACGGAACTCCAACGCCGTGGAACGGCCAGAGTTTGCAGTCAGCCAGCGCCGATCGGCGCGAGAGCGTGCGCTGGGCTCCACGACACGGCAGAGGAATCAACTTCTCACTACCAGTCGGTTAGCTCCGGCCGATTGAAGTCGGTACTCCAACCCGCTCCGCTCCCGCCATGGTGAAGAAGTGACACAGCCGTCCCGGCTGTGCGTGTCACCGGCGTCCCGCCGGTTCAGTGAGTGGGAGCTTGCTCAAATAGTGTTCACGTGCCTGCTTTGAATCGTCACGCTGCCGCAACGCTCTGCTTACCAGCCATAGTTCAAGCGATGCAGAATCCATGTGCCGTCTTTCATGGACGCAAGCTCATCCCGCCTTGAATCAAGGAACGAGTCAGAACTGGATCGCACTGTCTCCCACTCCGCCATCGCTTCCTCAGCGGAAGCGATGGCTTCGAGGGTGCGCCCCTGAAGGTACAGCACCCAAGCCAACACCATGCAGTAAGTGGCATGATTCTCCAACGAAGCGACTGTTCGTCCCAGTGACGGGAGGTTCAACACGCGACGACAGTGAACCTCCGCCAACTCAAGGTCCCCGTTCTTCATATACAGTACAGAGAGGTAGTTGTGAGCAGCAGCCAGATTCGCGACGCCATTCAGCGTGCCTCCTGCTCTTTCTTCAATCCGTCGTAGGAATTCCTTCTGAAAAATGATCGCCCCTGCGTAATCCCCTGCCCGATGCAGGTCTGACCTACGAGAACGAATTTCACCATCCTCAAGCTCGGACAACGTTCCGTTCATTTCATCGATGCTCGACGTCTTGCCCGCACACCCCACCAGGAGATCCAGGTGATCGTTGCCATGGCGATGATAAACAGGGCGAGATACGCAACAGACCAGACCGATGCATTCCAAAAGTCGTGAGGCCCCGGCGGCAGGGGCAGCGTCGGATCCTCGATCATGGCGAGTATCGGCACGGAATTCATCCTTCCTTGTCCACGATAGACTTCTCTTGATCCAAATTGCAACTCCAACGCCACCAAAGCCCTGCTCCCGCCCAAAATAGCAGCATCATGGGCTTGTCAGGCAGCCAAGGATGATCTTGGGCTAGAAATACATACCTATGATTAAGGAAAAACACTTTGAAGACCAATGCAGTCACCAACAGCCCAACGAAACACCATGCACCTCTCTCCGAGAGCATCCGTCGCGGCCACACTCCGGCATGTCTGCCCAGGACCGTCAAAACTGCGATTTGCACCAAGTATGCCATGAACCGCAAATCAGGCTCAACATCGTCATGCCAGCATGCCAGAGCCGCGCCAGCAAGGATTGCCATGAGATAGAGAAAACGAAGAAAACTGTTCGCACGAACGATCCCCGCCGGGAATGGAACTTGAATGTCGGTCGTTGGAGCAGGATTGGGATTCATGATGTGATACACATAAAACTGACATCCCTCGGTGAAATTGGCAAGGCAAACGCCGCAAAGCGGGCACAGCTAGCGGTGACACAACCGTCCCGGTTGTGCGTGCTACCGGCGTCCCGCCGGTTCGCGATCGAATCGTGCAAACGTTTTCGTCATGCGACTCACGTATGCTGAAGCCCACGGCCCCGTACCCCGCCTCATGTCTTTGGTCTTCCCGTCTTCTGTCTCCCCCGCGCAGCGGGCATCATTGACGCGATCAATATAGAACGGGTTTTTATCAATTCGCCAGTGAACGGGTCCGGGGGCTACTTCCGCCTCATGAAAGCCAGATTCATCGACACCACCTCAGATCCCGTCGCAGCGCTCGTTTCTGCGCCGTCCCGGAAACTCCCGCCCGCGCTCAAGTGGGGATTCACGGCGTTCATGGCCGTGCTGGTGCCGATCTACTGGGTGCACTACGGACCCGCTAACTTTCTCTACTTCTGTGATGTGGCGTTGTTCCTGGCCCTGGCGGCAGTGTGGACGGAGCGGCCGATCTACGCCTCCATGGCGACAGTAGGGGTGCTGGTGCCGCAACTGTTGTGGTGCGTGGATCTGGTGCTGCATCTGGTGGGCTTCGAGTACACGGGGATGACGAACTATATGTTCGATGCGAACAAGCCGCTCTACCTGCGGCTGCTGTCCCTCTTCCACGGCTGGCTGCCGTTTATGTTGCTTTTCATCGTGGCGCGGCTGGGGTATGATCGACGGGCGCTCAAGGCCTGGACGGCGGTGGCGGCAGTTCTCTGCCTGGTGGGCTTCTTCCTCCTGCCAGCTCCAGGCGAAGTGCCGGCGGGAAGCAATGATGCAGTGAATGTAAACTACGTGTATGGCATCTCCGAAACCAAGGCGCAGACCTGGATGGCTCCTGGCCTCTATCTCATCGCCTGGATGGTCACGCTTCTTGTGGTTTGCTACCTGCCGGCGCATGCTTGGCTCAGGGCCCGCTACGCGGGTGACACGAGACTTCAAGACCGAGAATAAACTTCAAACTTCAACACTTGGGCACTTAAGCACTCTCTGGACGCAATGATTGCAAAGTACCCCTGCTTACATCGAACCCCAAGTTAGCTTCCACAGGCTGAAGCCTGTCCTCCGTACAATTCCTCATCCATCGACCACTGGTTTACTGAACCCCCGAGTTACTGAATTACCGAAATGCCTTTTCTCACGCTCCAGTCTGGACGGAAGCTTGCCTATGAAGAATACGGGGACCCGGCCGGTGTGCCATTGTTCTACTTTCACGGCTGGCCGGGCTCGCGTCTTCAGGGGGAGTTGTTTCATCCTTCCGGTGTGAAGCATCGGCTGCGCATCATCGCGTGTGACCGGCCGGGGCTGGGCAAATCGGACTTTCAGCCCGGACGCCAGCTGCTGGACTGGCCGCCGCTGATGACAGAACTGGCGGACCACCTGCAGGCGGAGAAGTTTCACGTGCTGGGCGTGTCTGGTGGCGGGCCGTATGTGCTGGCCATGGCCCACGCCATGCCAGAGCGGCTGCTGAGCGCGGGGGTCATCTGCGGAGCGCCGCCCTTAAAGCTGGTGGGCACGCAGGAGTTGATGTGGACCTACAAGCTGGCGCTCTGGGGGCAGCGGCACACGCCCCTGCTGCTAGGCCCGGGTCTGGCGGTGGCCGCCCGGTTTCTGGGGCTGCCGCGGGACCACAGTGCCACGCGGTTGTTCCTCAAGCAGCAGTGCGAGCGCGACCGTCTGGCCATGAGCGACGCGGAGCTCTTCCGCATCATGACTAGCGCCGGCCGGGAGTCTTTGCTCTCCGGCGCGAGAGCGGTGAGCACGGATGGCAACATCTACTCCTCCGACTGGGGGATCGACCTCGCCGACGTGCACTTTCCGCTGCGCTACTGGCATGGGGCGCGGGACAACAACATCCCACCCGCCCTGGTGGAACGGTTTGTGAAACGCCTGCCTCACGCCACCCTCACCATCCTGCCGGAGGAGGGCCACTACTCCCTGCCCATGCTGTGCGGTGGCCAGATTGTGGCGGAACTCCTTGGAAAAAACGGTGGGACTGAGACCTGAAAAGGTGCTAACTGGAAGGTGACGAGCCATATGGGGAGGATCCTGCCATGACTGAACACGACGCTGATTCCAACTCCCGGTCTGGCTCAGGGGGCACCGGATGGTTGTTGGGTGTGGTGGGAGTGCTGATATTCTACCTCCTGAGTCCCGGTCCCCTGGTCGCGGTATATGGAAAGTCCACCATGCCACCCGCTTGGGTGATTGCGTACATCACCCCGATTGCCTGGTGCTGCAAACACTCCAAGCCGATCGAGAAGTACTACGGAAAGTATCTCGAACTCTGGCGTCCCCGTTGACCAGCTGTCCACCGCCACCCCACTCCACCCAGTTCTGCCATGCAGCCCCGACCTGAAGACAGCCACGTTGAAAGTGGCCCGGACTTGTCCCATGAGCGCGAGTCCTCTGCCGCCACCTTCTGGGTGTGCAGCATCCTGGCGGCTCTGGTGTTGTACATCCTCAGCCCGGGAGTCTTGGTGTACTACCAGCGTTCCGGCAGCCCGCCGCCTCCTGAGTGGGTTCGCAAGGCGCTCTATCCCTTGGAGTGGTGCTATGAGAATTTCGGGCCCGTGAAGGTCGCCTACGATGCCTATTTCAAGGCCCTGTCCGGGCACCCTTAACCCTTTCCCGTCATGTCCGTTCCAGACGCTCCTGGCCCATCTGCCTCCTCCGGCTCGGGTGCAACTTGGCTCCTGGGAATCATGGGAGTTTTCGTCCTCTACCTCCTGAGCCCGGGACTCTTCGTCGCATTCCACCATTTCGGCGCAACTCCTCCGCAATGGCTGAACTACGTCCTGATCCCCATTGCCTGGGCCTGCCAGGAGTTCCCGTTCGTGAACCGCCTGTACGAGCTCTACCTGAACTTCCTGGGTGCCCCGATCTAGCAGCACCCCCGGAACAAGAGCCAGAACGGCTCTTCTACAATGCACTGAGCCACCCCAACTAAGAACCAAGCACGACGCACCAAGAACCCTTCTTCCCATTTGCCTCCTTCACCTTTCCGGTCGAACACATCCCCTCTATGAGCCAGATCTCTGCACGCATCACCGAAGACATGAAGACCGCCATGAGGGCGAAGGACACCGTGGCCCTGAATGTGGTCCGCGCCCTCAAATCCGCCATCAAGTACGCCGCGATCGAAAAACACGGTGCCGATGGCGATCTGGACGACGCCGAGGCCCTGGTGGTGGTCCGCCGGGAGATCAAGAAGCGCCAGGACTCCATCTCCCAGTTTGAAACCGCCGGCCGCACCGATCTGGCCGACAACGAGAAGGCTGAAGTGGCGGTGCTGGAAAAATACCTTCCTGCCGCCATGAGCGACGCGGATCTCATCAAGCTCGTGGAAGACGCGATCGCCGAAACCGGTGCCGCCTCCAAGAAAGACATGGGCAAGGTCATGAAGCTCGTCCAGGAGCGCAGCGAAGGCCGCGCCGACAACAAGGCGATCAGCACCGAGGTGTCGAAGAGGCTCGCATAGCGGGTGCTTAGTTCTTGGTGCTTTGGCTGGAGTTCCGGCCATGGCCAGGGGCTCCTCGAACCGAGTCAAGCCTTCAGCTTCCAACATCCCTGATTCCGTCCCGCATGCGGGACGGTACTCCAACCCTCTCCGCTCCCCGTCCAGATATCCATGCCCGCCAGCCCCCACTCCGTCGCACCATCCAAGACCACCGCCATCATCGTCGCGGCGGGGAGCAGTCGGCGCATGGGGTTTAACAAGCTGACGGCGGAGCTGCTGGGCCAGCCGGTGCTGCGGTGGACGCTGGCGGCGTTCGATGCGTGTCCGGACGTGGATGATCTGCTGGTGGTGGTGGGCGATGCCACCCGCCCCCTGGTCACCGCGTGGATCGCGGAGGGTGCCTTCACCAAGCCGGTCACGCTGAGCGAGGGCGGGGCGGAGCGGCACCTGAGCGTGCATGAAGGCCTCAGGAAACTACAGGCGGACACCACCATCGTGGCCGTGCATGACGGGGCCCGCCCCCTCATCACCCGGGCACAGATTTCCGCCTGCATCGCCAGGGCCCGCGAGGTGCAGGCCGTGGCCTGCGCCCGCCCGGTGGTGGAGACGCTGAAGCGGGTGAACGCCCAGGGGGTGATCGAGGGCAGCATCCCGCGCGAGGGGGCCTGGATCATGGAAACACCGCAGGTGTTTGACCGTGAACTGCTCTGCACCGCGTATGAGCGCGTCATCCTGGACGGCCTGCTGGTCACGGATGAGGTCTCCGCCGTGCAGCACCTGGGAGTGCCTGTGCAGGTGCAGGACAATCCCTCGCCGAACTTGAAAATCACCTACCCTGCGGATCTGGAGCTGGCGGCACAATTGCTTCACGGCTACGCCGGAGATACAAGACTCGAAGACAAAAGACAAAAGACCTGAAGAACAGCCCTTAGAGCGTCTCGTTAATTCTGCGATTTTGCCATCCTGCTGAGCGGCTTATCCCTTTCCCCTTATCCCTCTTCCCTCTCCCCATGTCTTCTTCTCCGGTTTCCGCCATTGATGCCGCTGCCACCCCGGAGCTGGACGGGGTTGCCAAGCTGCCTGCCGCCAACAGCCGCTCGTTTTCCGCGATGATCGCGGTGCAGGCGCTCAACGCGTTCAACGACAACTTCGTCAAGATCCTGCTGATCGCGTTTGCCCTCTCTGTGGCAGAGAAAACTTTTCTGGGGGAGAATATGCAGTTGCTTCTGGGAGCCTGCTTCTGCCTTCCCTACATCTTTTTCGCGCCCGTGGCCGGATGGCTCAGTGATCGCTATTCCAAGCAGCAGGTCATTTTTTGGATGCAGGTGGCGCAGGTGGGGGTTTTTGGGTGTTTCCTCGGTTCTCTGGCGCTTCATCAGGCACAAACCAGCCTGATTCTCTCGCTGGTTTGCTTTTTCCTCCTGGCGACACAAGCGGCATTCTTCAGCCCGGCCAAGTTGGGCATCGCCAAGGAACTGGTGGGCTCCAAGCGCCTTGGGTCCGCGAGTGGCATTCTCCAGCTCTCAAACTTTGCCGGCATCCTGAGCGGCATGGCGCTGGCCGGGTGGTGGTTTGGCCAGAGGCTGGATGCCGGGCTTAACCCCTGGCAGGCCGTGTGGTTCCCGATGGTGTGCGTCACCATCCTTGCCGTGGCGCAGGTCTTTGGCTCGCTGCTCATCATGCGAACTCCGGTACATGCGGAGATCGTCTTCCACCGGAAGATCTGGCTGGAACACTTCAGCCACCTCAAACTGCTTTTCTCCCAGCGTCCGCTGATGCTGGCTGCGATTGGGGTCACCTACTTCTGGTTCATCACCTATACCATCAGCGCCATCCTGGTCGTGTGGTGTCATGAAACGTTTCCGGACAAGGCTGACGCAAGCCGCGCCCTCTCCACCCTCTCACTGATGCTCGGCGCGGGTGTCATCCCGGGCAGCTTCCTGGCATCCATCATCTGCCGGAGACGACTGGAACTGGGGCTGGTGCCTATCGCTGGATTTGCCATGGCCATCGCCTTGTTCTGGGGTGGCATCATGCCGGTCAGCCCATGGCTTCACCTGGCCATGGTAGGCGTCGGCATGGCAGGCGGCGCATTCATGTCCCCGCTCTACGCCTTCGTGCAGGATCGCTCCCGCCCAGAAGAGCGCGCCCGCATTCTCTCCGCCATGAACCTCATGGACAGCATCGGCGGGGTGATCGCCAATCTGGTGGTGGTAAGCACCCTGGTTTCTCTCGGGTTTAAGGCAGGCGTCCAGATTCTCATCCTGGTGCCCATTGCACTGGCCGCCGCCGTCTTTATTACCAAGCTGCTGCCCCGCAGCCTGCTCATGATCATCGGCCGCGCCATCGTGGTCGCCATGTACCGCCTGCGCTCCCACCATGAGGAGCGCACGCCAGACAAGGGCTCCCTCCTCCTCCTGCCCAATCACACCAGCTACACGGACGCGCTGATGATCGGGGCCACGTGTGAGCGGAAGTTCCGGTTTGTCATTCTGGAATCCCTCTACGAGATCAAGGCGATCCAGTGGGCGCTGAAAGTCTTTGGCACCGTGCCCATCTCCCCAGTGAAGGCGAAAGATGCCATCCGCACTGTGGCGGAGGCGCTGAAGGCCGAGCAGGCGGTGGTGCTCTTCCCCGAGGGGCAACTCACTCGCAACGGTTACCTGAACCAGATCAACAAGGGCTACGAGCTCATGGCCCGCATGGGCGGAGATGTGAAGGTACAGCCGGTGTGGATCGATGGTCTCTGGGGCAGCGTCTTCAGCTTTGACCAGGGCCGCTTCTTCACCAAGCGCCCCCGCACCTTCCGGTACGCGGTGAGCACCTGGTACGGCCATCCCCTCCCGGCCAGGGAGGCCACGGTGGAGCGCATGCGGCAGGAACTCCTGGCGCTGGCGGCGGAAGCCTTTGCCGCCCGGGCCATGGTCCAAAAACGCCCCGGCTACACCACGGCGGAGGGCCGGACGCTCACCGAGGCGGAAGCCCGCATCACCCAGCTGAACACCCTGCGGGTGCTGCACACGGCCCTCATCTGGAAGGATGACAGCCTCCTGTGCCTGCTGCCAGCCAGCCACCCGCTCCACGCGTCCTTCACCATCGGTCTGCCCGATCACCAGGACGTGACCGTCTTCACCCGCGCCCAGGACGTGAAAGTGCAGGAGGGGAAAAAGCTCGTCGTCATCGGCGATACCTCCAGCCTCACCGGCTACACCGCACCAGCTGGGGCCTTTGTGGTGCATGTCCTTGAGACAGCGGACTTCCCTGGTGGGGTCGACACCCTCCCCGAGGTGCCCAAGGCTCTCTACGACGCCGCCACTGGGGCCCTGCTGACCCTGAGCGTGCCCCATCCCGACATGCCCGTGGGCGAAGAAGGCCTCCAGGTCGGGTACAAGACCGGCAGCGCCGGCCACTTCCTGCCCAGCCTGGCCATGCGCACTGAGGGGGGCGACCTCGTTTTCGGCGCCATCCTGCCCGGCAGCCCCACCGAGGCGCGCGTGGTGCTTCCCGGTGCGAAACTGGACGACATGGGCTTCGTTTTCCCCGGGGCATGAGCAGTGAATTGCAAAAATTCCTTGCCCTTCACCCCACCCTGTGCCAATCTCCCGGCCCTCCGCGTACCCTTTGGAGGTTCTAATTAGTGTTTCCCAGGCTTATGTCATACGCAGTCATCAAAACCGGCGGCAAACAGTACCGCGTCAACGTCGGCGACAAGTTCGACGTCGAAAAGCTCGTGGCCGGTGAAGGCGACGTGGTCACCTTCACGGAAGTGCTCGCAGCCGGCGAAGGCGAAGCGATCAGCTTCGGTGCTCCCTTCATCAGCGGCGCTACCGTCGAAGCCAAAGTGCTCAAGCAGCACCGCGCCGAGAAAGTGACTGCGTTCAAATTCCGCCGCCGCAAAGGCTATCACCGCACCAAGGGTCATCGCCAGCTGATCACCCGCGTGCAGATCACCTCGATCAACGCCTAATCGCGACCGAGCTCACCCCACCCCAGTTCACGAGAGAAAGGAACCGATATGGCTCATAAAAAAGGTCAAGGTAGTGTTAAGAACGGACGCGACAGCCAGAGCAAGCGTCTCGGCATCAAGAAATTTGGTGGTGAAACCGTCATTGCC